>CAWGDK010000009.1:0-88720 GCA_963821385.1 uncultured Gemmatimonadales bacterium | reverse complement strand
TGGACCGCGTGGGTCTTCCTGTGCACCGGGGCAGGGTACCCTGGTCGCACTCGTTGTCGGAGGCTACACGAGCGTCGACCCAGCCACCGGTTCGGGATGCGTGGAGTTCGAGGCGAATCCGTCCAGCACAGACTCGGCCGAGTACCTGCTGGTGCCGCAATCGGCGGCCAGCGTTCCGGGCCAGTCGACACCGTTCGTGCTGCGCGGCTCGACCGTGGCGCCGCTCGCCTCAGCGGCCGCCGGGTCGGCCGGTCGACCGGGCTCGACTGCGGCCCGATTCGACGCGTTCTTGCGCGACATGGCGCGATCCCGAGCATACCCCGCGCTGCCTCCGAATCCGGTGGGACTGGCGGCCCGATCCGCTGCGACCGCCGGCCCTCCGACGGTCGGGAGTCTGCGCAGCTTCAAGGTCTGCGCCTCTCTCACCTGCTCGACGTTCAAGAGCGTCGCGGCCCGCGCCCAAACGGTGGGCGCACACGTCGCAATCTTCGTCGACACGCTGGCCCCGGCGGCCGGCCTCATTGCGGCGGACCTCGACACCCTGACGCAGGTGTTCGATGGCCGTCTGTACCCGCTGGACACGGCCACATTCGGTGGCGTCTCGGACATCGATACCAATGGCGTGGCCATTGTTCTCATGACCGGCGTCGTCAACGCGCTGGTGACGCGCAGTCAGTGCCACAGCTCGGGATACGTGGCGGGGTTTTTCTTTGCGGCCGATATCGACCCGGCATTCGCCGCACAATACAATCATGGCGAGATCTTCTATTCCGTCGTCGCCGATCCCGACAGCACCCTGAGCTGCGCGCACAGTCGCGCTCAAGTGAAACGGCTCGCCCCGCTCACATTCACGCACGAATTCCAGCACATGATCAGCTACGTGCAGCATGTGTTGGTGCAGGGTGGCGCCAACGAAGAAGGGTGGCTGGATGAGGGGTTGTCCAAGTATGCGGAAGAGCTGGCGG
The DNA here is from genome assembly GCA_963821385.1 of uncultured Gemmatimonadales bacterium. Lineage (GTDB taxonomy): Bacteria > Gemmatimonadota > Gemmatimonadetes > Gemmatimonadales > GWC2-71-9 > DASTHG01. The sequence continues at coordinate 87,755 of CAWGDK010000009.1, read as the reverse complement.
GTCGCAGCTTTCTGCCCGGAGACCCCGCGACGTTCAGCTCCTACGTCCTCGACGATCTCTACGACGCGTCTCAGTACCTCAGCGCGCCGGGGAGCGCCCCGCTGCTGATTCCCGCCGACAACGGGACCCTGGCTGAAATCGGCGCCAGTTGGCTGTTCGTGCGCTACCTCGTGGACCAATTCGGAGACTCGCTACCGCGGCGGCTGCACGCGACCGCGCTCACAGGGGCCGCGAATGTGGCGGCGCAGACCGGGCAACCGTTCGCGACCTTACTCGGTCGCTGGGCATTGGCCAATTGGGTTTCGGATCTGCCGGCCTTCACGCCGCCGGCGGAGCTGCGCTACCAGTCCTGGCAATTCCGGTCCACGTTCGCGTCCCTGAACGCACAGGATCCGGCCGACTTTCCGCAACCGTTCCCGCTCGTCCCGTCGACGAGCGCGGGGAGCACCGTCAATGTGAGCGGCGTGTTGCGATCGGGTTCCGGGGTCTTCCACCGCGCGTTCCAGGCGCCCGCCGCGCCCGGCTTCTCATTGTCGTTCACGATCAACGGCACCGCCTCGCTCCCCGCGGGGGTCGTGCCGCGACTGACCGTTATCCGGATTCGTTGACCGACATTGTGGCGGAGCAGGTCCGGCGCTCGCGCCCCAGCCGCGAGATCCTCTTTGCGGCGACTTTGATCCTGCTGTTTGTCATCGCCCAAGAGACGGATCAGTGGGTCTTCCATCACTTCACCTTCCCGGGCACCTACAGCCACAACTGGGGCCGCATGTTGCGGCTCACCGGGTACCTACCGGTGTGGGGGATCGTGTCCCTGGCCCTCATCCTGCAGGACTGGATGCCCCGCGTGTGGGGGACGCTGCGCCAGGCGAGCCGTCGCGGCGCCTGGCTGTTCTGGTCCGCCGCCCTCGGCGGGATCGTCGCCGAGCTCCTGAAGATCGCGTTCCGCCGCGAGCGGCCCGGTCTGACCGATGGCACCCATGTGCTCAGGCCCTGGTCTGACCATCCCTTCTCGACGGCCCAGCTTGGGCTGCCGAGCAGTGAGGCGGCGGTGGCCTTCGCGGCGGCGGCGGCACTCGCCCGTCTGTTTCCCGCAGGCCGGGTCCTGTGGTATGCGCTTGCCATTGGGTGCGCGCTCACACGAGTCGCCAGTGGAGCCCATTTCACGAGCGACGTAGTGCTGGCCGCGCTGGTGGGATACGTCAGTACGTTGATCCTCTGGCGGCGCCGCGAGGCTGTGGTGGAGGTGCCTGGCTCGGCTTGACCGCCTTCCCTATGGACCCAGGGGCCGCCGGTCGTTCTCTTCCAGAACGGTCAGGCTGGACGTGCCGATGGTGAACGCGGCGTGGAATTTCCCCGTCACCTCGACCCGCGTATTGTCGCGGGGCGCTCCACCGGAGGTGGTCACGACGGTGATCTTGCCCGTGCCATCGCTGATCTCGTAGGTCCCAAAGTTCAGGACACTCGCCGATCGCGCGACCGTCCCCGAGGTGGTGACTGTTTTTCCGTCATAGTGCCCGGGATCGGCGAGCAGCTGGCCAATGCGCACATTGCTGGCACAGGCCACGCTCAGCAAGACGAGGAGGGAAGCGGTTGTCTTCTTCATTGATCACTCGGGTGTGTGGTTGCCTGTCGGTACCGCCCCAGCCGCCAAAAGGTCCGCATCACGGCGGCGGCGGAGACAGCGTTGACGCGGTGTGGTAGAGCACTTCCATGGTCCGCCGATCGATGGCGGCTGGCTCGCGGACGCGCGGCGTCACGTACATGATCGCCTGCGTGTCCGGGGCCTCCCGCAAGATGCCCAATGAATGCCCGAGCTCGTGGATGGCGACGCGACCCACGCACGCCTGCACCTGCTCCGGCGTGTACACCGTCCCCGTGAGGATCGCGATCTCGGTCTTGAACGGTTCGGCGAATCCCTGACCCGTCGAATCGAGGATGCCCTGGGTGACACCACCGCACGCGTCGACCGCCGGACCAGGGTCCGCGTCCGCGGCCGGGGGCACGCTGTCCGCCCAGCGCACAATCACATCGGCGGCAGTCGAATCGTTCACCATGACGCCGCGAAACTCGCCGTAGAGAAACTGCCGTTCCCACGCCGTTACCGCATTGGTGACGATGGCCCGCATGTTCCCGCGCGTGTCGGCATAAAAGCGGACCGGGAGCCGCTCGGCGGGCCAGTGAAACACGTCCCCGAACCCATCCGCGAACGCGTAGATCGGCGTCCGCGTCGGCACCATCGGATCGCTGCACGCTGCCGCCAGGACGGCGAGCGCGGGAACCAGGGCGCGGCGGGTCATCGAGTGCCCAGGCGCCACACGTCGGCGCGTACGCCGAGCGTCAGCCGGTACACGGCCCGCGCGTCGATGAAGCCATCGTTGCGCAGCGCGGGGGTGAGAAAGCGGTGCAGATCGCCGGCGAGCTCGAGTGCGAGGCCGTGCCGCGCAGCCATGGGCGGAGCGACGTCGAACGTGAGTGATCCGTACGGCGTGATTCCGGCGCCATCGCGGAACAGGCCGATGGAGCTCGCTGGGAGGTATTTGAGGGCCCCGACCGCGAGGCGGCCCTCCAGCCATGACTCGAGCTGCCGCTGCAATCCGACCGCGACCCCGAGCATCCACACCCGCGTGATCGCGGCGGAACTGCCATCCGACAGATGGCGGCGCACCGGACTGGTCGACAGATCGAACAGGACGTCCAGCCTCCAGGGGCCCGAGAGCGGCAGCCTGGCGCCGCCCGTCAGGGACGGGGCAAGATCGGCGCGAACATCGAGTGGGGTGGCAATGGAATCATGGACGAGTGTGGAGGTATAGCGGGCGCCCAGGGTGACGTGCAGCGAACCCTGGGCCACCAATGGAATGGTCGGACAGGCGATCAGCAGGCCCAACACGACTCCGACCGGGAGGCCGGCTGCTAACACACCCATCCGACCATGAGTGCCCTTCGACAAGATCACGCGGTGGATCCACGCGCCGCCCGGATCGCGACCGCGACGAGGAGCAATACCCCATACATGCACACGATCAGTGGGCCGGTGGGAAGATCCTTCGTATATGATAGCCACAATCCGAGGATCGAGGCCAGAGCGCCGCTGCCCCAGGAAATCAGGGTCAATTGGCGCTTGTCGCCGGTGAACAGGTTGGCAATGACTGCCGGCACGACGAGAAAGCTGAAGACCATCAGCACGCCGGCGATCGGCACCGCCAGCGTGATGACGACGCCGAACGAGAGATAGAACAGAAAATCCCACCAGCGGACTTTCCACCCTTCCTTCTCGGCCTCCTCCGGGTGGAACGAGATGGTGAGAAAGCGGCGACGCAGCAGGAACTGAAAGACCCCAAGGCCGGCATAGATCGCGGCCAGTTTGATGATCTGCGGCCAGGTGACCCAGAGCAGGCTGCCGACCAGCGTCTTTTCCACCGCTTCGCCGCCACCCGGCACTTTGTTGGCCACGAGCACGGCGGCTGCGGACGCCACGACGTAGACGATCCCGATGAACGCCTCCTGTGGCACCCGGCTCTTGCGTCCCGAGCTGCGCGTCATCGCAAACAGCAGGGCACCGATGGCCGTCGCCAGCAGCGCGAAGATGTACGTCTTCGAGGAGTCGGGGTCGATGTGGAACAGCAACGCCGAGAGGCTTCCGAGTGCCGCCATCTGCGCCAGCGAGAGATCGACGAAGATCACCTCGCGGGCGATCACATGCAGGCCGAGGTAGCTCAACATGGCCACGAGCACCATGCAGGCGACGAACGGCGGCAGCATCAGCTCCAGACCGGTCACGTCGTTCCCCCCGTCAGTTGGCCGCGGCGCCGGCCGTCGCGCCGAACGCGCGACCCAGCTCCGTGATCCACAGGTTCATGAGATCGAAATACGTATTGACGCCCTGGGCGCCGCCGGTATTGGACGGCACGATCACCGCCTTGGCGCCGGTCCGCTGTGCGACCTCGATTACCTGATTGCGGTCGTAGTAGTTTGTGGATAACAGCACCGGGATGTGCTTCTCCTTCATGCCGACGATGATTTCCTGCACGTGTCGCGGCGTGGGCGGAATCCCCGGCTTCGGTTCGATGTAGTCGAAGCAGTTGACCTCGAACTCCCGCGAAAAGTAGTCCCATTCCTTGTGGTAGCAGGCGACCTGCGTGCCGCGGAACGGCAACGCCTGCTTGAGCCAGCCGCCGAGGCGGTTGACTAGCGGCGCTCCCTGATATTGCCGCGCCTTCAGAAAGTCGAACAGCTTATCCTGTCGATCGAGATCCGCCAACGTTTGCCCACCCAGGAGTTGGACCAGCTCCGCGCCGAACAGGGCCTTGTAGATGCGATCCTCGAAATCCTTCTCCCGCGTGGTGAAATACTCCGCATCGGCTGGGGCGACGCGCTTCAACCCGGCGAGGATGTTGCGCGCGATCTGGACCGCGTTCAACGGGTCAGTCCAGATGTGCGGGTTCCCGTACACGTGGATATCGCCCTGGGTTCGGGAAAAACTGGTGGGGACGTCTAGCAGTTCGATGCCCGAGTAAGCCGCGACGTAGCCGGGCCCCCCCTCCGTCACGCGGGAATTCCCCGCCTTGTCGAGCAGCGCGGGCACCCACAGCTCCAGGTCGAGACCGGTGGTGACGAACAGATCGGCGCGCGCCAGGGTCGGCACGAAGCTCGGCTTGGGCTGAACGTAGTGCGGGTTTTCGTCGCCGACCGCGATGGAGGAAACGGTCCCCCGGTCGCCCACGATTTCGCGGGCGATGGCGGCATAGGTGGTGAGCGAGGTCACGACTTTGACCGGCGCGGCGGGAGGAGTGCCGAGCGATAGGAGCAGCAGTATTGGCTTGAGCATGTCAGTAAGTCTCGTGTTTGTGAGGACCGATCGCCCAGACGGCCTGGAGCGCGAATTGGTGCGTCGCATCGAGCGACGCGATTGTCTGCCAGGTGTATTGTGCCCGCAGCTCGACCCATTCGCTCTCCCACATCGTGAGCGACGGGATCACCTGGCGCGTGATGAAGCCGCCAAGTGGGTCCTCGACGTAGTTGTAGGCCACGCCGGCGATGAAGCGCTGGTTCAACTTGTAGGTGCTGCTCACGAACCCGCCGAGACGGGTGGTGCCGATCCCGGCGTACCGCTTGCGGAGCGCCAGCAGCTCGCCGCGCACCGTCCACTCGCGGTACAAGGCGCGCTGGGGTGGCCGCCAGGTCAGTCGAAACTCCAGGCCGCCGACGGCGGTCTTGAGACTCGAGTCGGGATTGCCGCCGAGCAACCCGGTGCCGCCGATCTGGAGATACGTGGCGCGCCCGAGTTGCCAGAAATTCAGCAGATGCACGAGGTAGCTGGGACGTCCGCCGCCGCCGAACAGCTCGGCGTCGCTCGCGCTGCGGGTGAGCTGAGCGGTCAACTCGTGCGTCCCGAATCCGCCGAACGCGCGATACAGCGAGAGCCCCGTGCCCGCGAGACCGTCCGCCCCCAGATACGTCCGGAGCGCCAGGGGATACTCCGTCTCCGGCAGCGCGTGGAGATGCCAGCGGTTCAGCTCGCCGAACTGCTGGCGGTACTTGCCGACGTCGAGGCGGATGTGCCCGGGGAGCCCGGTCCAATACGCGTAGCCTTCTTCGATCCCCACCTCACCATTTTCGAGACTGACGAAGATCTTCGTGTGTGAGTAGGGATCGAGCGCGGACTGAAATCCGATCTCAAACTCACGCGGGTCGAAATTGTCGCGCTGAATGCCCGAGGTGGTGCCGACGGCCCGCACATCTCCCGTCGCGCTGATTTCCGGGTTCAATTGACTCTGCTCGCGCCCCTTGAACTGCACCGGCTCCTCAGGTCCGGCCGCCTGGGCACTGTCCGGAGTGCCAGAGGCGGCCGCTGCGGCGGCTCGAAGCGACGCCAGGTCATCCTGCGTCGACGCGCTCTCGGCCCGCGCCGCGGCCACTACGCTGTCGGGGTGTGCCGCCGGAGCGGCCCCGAGTTTGGCGAGCAGGACCAGCACGCTGTCCAACCGCGCCTGGGTCCGTCGCAGCTCGGCGGCGAGCGAGTCCACCTGACGTTGCGTCGCCGGCGGCGTGGGGCGCTGGGCGAGCAGCGTCCCCGGAGTGGTGAACACCGCTGCGGCGACGAGCCAGGACTTTGTCCGAATTGTTCTCACGACATGCCACTCCTGTCCGGGTATGAACCGGCGAATGCCGGTCCGGCATCCGCGGGAACACCAGCCGCACGCCCCATTCGGGGCGGCGGTCGAGCTCAGGACAGGGTGAGTGGCGGGGCGCGCGGGTGGGTGGCGCCGCGATGAATCCTCGTCGGCGCGAGGCCCGCGATGAGGGAGAAAGGGAACCGAAGGCCCGCGGTGCCGGCCCACTCCGCCTGGCGGGTGGTCGGTGCCACCATGCGCGTCGCATCGAACTGACACTGGGCGCAACGCGCCGTGTCGTGCAGCACCACACACTGCGCGGTGTGACGCGCCTCGAACCTGACGGATCCCCTCGGTCGCCTCGGTCGCATGGGCGAGAGAGACCGCCGTTCCGGCGGCGACCTGCACCACGAGCAGCACCGCCGCGAGACGGCGTTGCCAACCGGAATGGCGTCGAGGAATTCCCACGGGCATGGCGCTAATGGTAACCAGATTCTCCCACTCAAGGCGTGCCGCGTTGCAATGCCAAGCCGCGCGAGCGCTTACCACGGATCCTCGGGAAACGCGAAGCGCGAAACCAGCGGTACAAAGCGTACCCCGCCCGCTCGTCGCTCGTGCCAGCCCGACCCTCGGCGCTCCAAAATGACCAGCTCTTGTAGGTCGTGGTCACCGATCGGAGCGACCAGTTTCCCGCCCGGAGCCACCTGCTCGAGCAGTGGCGTGGGGACCTGGGGCGTGGCCGCGGTGACCAGGATGCCGTCGAACGGCGCGACCTCAGGCCAGCCGGCAGCACCGTCGCCCAGCCGTGTCTCGACGTTGGAGACGCCAAGGCGCCGGAACCGCTCTTCGGCTTCGACCAGCAGGTCGGGAAGGCGCTCGATCGTGTATACGCGCGCCACCAGATGCGCCAGCACGGCCGTTTGATACCCCGACCCGGTCCCGACTTCGAGTACGCGATGGGTGCGGCGCGGAGCCAGGGCCGCCGTCATCAGGGCGACGACGTAGGGTTGCGAGATCGTTTGCCCGCTGCCGATCGGCAGCGGCCCGTCGCGGTAGGCCTGAGGCGCCAGGTCAGGTGGAAGAAACCACTCGCGCGGCGCCCACGCCATCGCGGTGAGGACTCGGGCGTCGCCGATGCCGCGGCGACTGAGCTGGGTTCTCACCATCCGCCGGCGGGCGGAGCGCGTTTCAGGAGCAGGGAGCACGGGCTTGCACCGGATAATACCACGCCCCACGCACCACGTCGTTGTCGTCAGTCCAGGGTCTTGTGGAATCTCCGCACCGCGAGGGCGATCAAACCCACGGCGAAGCTCAGCAGCACCACCACTTGAGGCCACAGTGCGGTGAGGCCGACGCCCTTGAGCAGGATGCCGCGCAGCACCAGCAGAAAATGCGTGAGCGGAAGCGCGAGGGCGATCCACTGAAACACCTCCGGCATCGCCTGGCGGGGAAACATGAAGCCCGACAGCAGGATGCTGGGCAGCATGAAGAAGAAGCTCAGCTGCATCGCCTGCTGTTGGGTTCGGACCAGCGTGGAGATGAAGAGCCCGAGACTCAAGCTCGCCACGATGAAGATGAGACTGACGCCGTAGAGGAGCCACAGGCTCCCGACGAGCGGGACCGCGAACACGAACCGGCCCAGGAGCAGCACGGCGGTCATCTGGAACAGTCCCACGCCCACATACGGCGCGATCTTGCCCAGCATGAGCTCGGTCTTGGTGATGGGCGTGACGATCAACTGTTCCAACGTGCCGCGCTCCCGCTCCCGCACGATCGCCATCGCCGTGATCAGCACCATGGTCATCGTGAGGATCAGCCCGACCAGGCCCGGGACGATGTAATTGGGACTGCGCAGCCCCGGGTTGTAGCGCGGGCGGATGCGCGCGTCGATGGGGAGCGTCGACCGGCCGGCGGCGGCGGAGAGGATGGCCAGGTTGCGCGCCTGGGCGACTCCGGCTGCGGCGGCGAGCGCGGATTGGGACGCCAACGGATCCGAGGCATCCACGATCACCTGAATCGTGGCGGTCGCGCCGCGTCCCAGATTGCGCGGGTAATCGGCCGGAACCAGGATGGCGGCCTGGGCGCGTCCGCGCGCGAACGCCGCGTCGATGGCGGGCCGGTCGTCGAGGTAGGCGACGATCCGGAAGTTGCCGGTGTTTTCGAGCGCGGCGATGATATCACGACTCTCGGGCGTGCGCGATTCGTCCATGACGACCGTCGGGATATGCCGCACGTCGGTCTGGATCGCATAGCCGAACATGAGCAGCTGGACCACCGGAATCCCGAACATGATGCCCAGCGTGAGCCGGTCGCGCCGCATCTGGATGAATTCCTTGCGGAACATCGGCCAGAAGCGAGAGCTCATCGCTCGTCGCGCTCCTGCAGCACGATGAACGCGTCCTCGAGCGTCTTGCCGCCGACCTGCCGCGCGACGTCCGCGGGTGTGCCGAGCGCGATCAGATGGCCGAGGCTCATCATCGCCAGCCGGTCGCACCGCTCGGCTTCGTCCATGTAGTGGGTGGTGACGAGCACGGTCGTGCCACCATGCGCCAGGTCGTGGATCGCCCGCCAGAAATTGCGACGGGCCGCGGGATCGACGCCGGCGGTGGGTTCGTCCAGAAACAGGACCGGCGGTTGATGCAACAGCGCGCAGCCGAGCGCGAGGCGCTGTTTCCATCCGCCCGAGAGTTGCGCGGCCAGCTGGGCGAGGCGATTGCCGAGGCCCAGGAATGCGACGAGCTCCGCCACGCGATCCGCCAACGCGCGTCCGGCGAGCCCGTAGATCCCGCCATAGAACTCGAGATTCTCGGCGACGGTTAGATCGTCGTACAAGCCGAAGCGCTGTGACATGTACCCGATATGCGTCTTGACCCGCTCGGGTGCCGCGCGGATGTCGATGCCGGCCACCATGGCCGTACCGGACGTCGGCTCGAGCAACCCGCACAGCATCCGGATCGTGGTCGTCTTCCCCGAGCCGTTGGGCCCGAGCAAACCGAACACCTCTCCGCGGGCAATCTGGAGTGTGAGCGTCGAGACAGCGGTGAGAGCGCCGAAGCGGCGCGTCAACTCGCGGATGTCGACCGCGACTTCACTCACGGCGTGAGCGGTACCTCGAGCGTCACCGGCAGCCCCGCCTTGAGGCGACCGGCGGGGTCCGCGAAGGTCACCTTGATGCCGAAAACGAGATCGGCGCGCTCATGCTCGGTGAGCGCGGCGCGGGGCGTGAACTCGGCGCGCGACGCAATCTCGATCAGGGTTCCCGGGATCGGCGCCGCAACGCCGTCGGCGCGGATCGAAAGGGTCTGGCCCAGCCGAAGCCGGGAGACAAACCGTTCGCCCACATAGGCGCGCACCCACGGCTGGCCGACGACGCCGAGCGAGACCACCGGCGAACCGATGGCGGCAGCCTCTCCGGCGTCGAGGTAGCGCGTGAGGACGATGCCGTCCGTCGGTGCGAGCAGCACGAGCTCGTCCCGGATCGCCTCCGTCGCGAGCACCCCGGCGGCGGCGGCGCGCGAGTCGCTCGCCGCTCCACGGACGGCCTGGAGCCGCGCGCTCGCGGCTTGTGCGGCGGCGGCGAGGTTGTCGTATTGCTGGGGGGCGAGAATGCCCTGGTCCTTGAGCCGTGCCGCGCGGGCGAGATCGTTGGCCGCCCGGGTGCTGTCCGCTTCCGCCGCCTGGACCTCCGCTGTGCGCCGCTCCGCCGCCTGCGCCTGCGCTCGTCGTTGCGTGATCTGCGCGGTCAATCCGGGCTGCTCGAGCACGGCGATCGTATCGCCGCGGCGCACGCTGTCGCCTTCGTCCTTCAACAACCGCACCACGCGACCCGCCGCCATGGGCGCGATGCGGATCTCGCGGATTTCGACCGTGCCCGATACCTGCAAGAGGTTCGGAGCGGAGTGACAGGCCACAGCGAAGGCGAAAGGAAGGAGCGTCAGGGGGAGAATGCCGGCCCTCACCTCGGCCTCAGCCAATTCAGCGGATCCAGCGCAATCTGTCCCGGGCCGCGGATCTCGAAGTGCAGGTGCGTGCCTTGCTCGGTGGACCCACCTCCCACATGCCCGATCACCTGCCCACCGGTCACGCGGTCCCCCTTGACCACTGAGGCGTTCTCCAGCGTGGCGTACACCGAATAGAATCCGCCGCCGTGGTCGACAATGACGGTCGTAAGGTACGTGCCGAGCGGCCCGACGAGGGCCACGGTGCCGGAGGCGACGGCTTTCACGGGAGTACCGGCCGCGGCCGCGATCCCGATGCCGTGCCAGGTGATGCGCGTGTTGTCCGGGCCCGCGGCGGGACCGAACTCGTACACCAGCCGGCCGTCCACCGGCCAGTCGAGCGACCCCAGGCTCCCGCTGGTGATGGTCCCCGACGTCGGGGCCGCGCCCCGGGCTTCCGCTTCGCGACGGGTCCGCTCGAGTGTCGCGATCGCGTCGCTCACGCGCCGCTCTTCGGCGTCCGCGGCCGTGAGCCGCCCCTGCACGCGCGTCATGCTGCGGCGTGTTTCACTCAAGCGCGTCTCCCGCTCACGCGCGAGGCCGACGAAGTGATCCAGCTCCTCGCCACGCTCGGTACGACGCCGCTCCAGGGCGCTGCGCGCCTCCACCAGACCGCGACGCTCCTGATCGATCCGGTCTCGCAGCCGGTTCATTTCGTTGGTCAGGGCCCGATCCTGACGGCTCACCAGATAGAGGTACTTGTAGCGCGACAGAAGATCTCCAAAACTTTCGGCCGCGAGCAGCACCTGATAGGTGTACAACGGCCCCCGCTTGTAGATGTCCACCAGGCGTCGCTCGAGCACCGCGCGCTTCTCATCCAGCGCGTCCTGGGCCAGCACGAGGTCGATGGAAATGCGGTCGATCGCGCTCGAGAGCTGGACGATCTGCCGGTCCAGCTCGTTCACGATACGGCTGGTGGTTTCGCGCTGGTGCTCGAGATTGGTGATCTCGTCGGCCAGGTTGTGCACCTGCGCTCGCAGCCGCTCGAGATCCTGCTGCGCCTGCGTCCGCTCGCGCCGGATGTTCTCGAGACGTTGCTGATTGTCTCGCATCTGCTGTTCAAGGTTGGGACGCTGGGCGGCGAGCGGGAAGGATACGACCAGCAGTTCGAGGAAAATCGCTGAGGAAAGCGCTGCTCGACGCCTCATACTCTCTTCAGATGTCGCCCAACACTGAGCAGACTTCCCATGAGCCCAATCACCGTTCCGAACACCACAATGCCGATGGCTTGGCCGGCGCTGAAGAACGATGAGGCGATCAGGTATTTGTTGATCAGGACGTACGCGACATACGACAGCCCGATGGCCACGATGCCGCCGAGCAGTCCCTTCAGCGCGCCCTGTAACAAGAACGGGCGGCGCACGAAACCATTGGTGGCGCCGACCAGGCGCATGATCGCGATTTCCCGGCTGCGCTGCAGCACGGCCATCCGGATCGTCGTCCCGATGATGATCACGGCGACGATCGCAAACGCCGCGCCGACGACCACGCCCACGGCCGCCGCCAGCCGGCGCAGCCGGTCGAGCTTCTCCACCCAATCACGTCCGAACCGGACATCGTCCACGAAGTTGAGGCCCCGCAACCGGTCCGCGACGGCGTTGACATGCTGGGCGTCCTGATACCCGGGTTTGAGCTTCACTTCGATGGAGGAGGGCAACGGATTCCGCTCCAGCTCCCGCAGCAGATCGCGAAACTCCACCAGCTCGCGACGAGCCCGGGCCAGGGCGGTGTCTTCGGACACGAATTCCGCTGAGGCCACCTCGGGGAACGCCTCGATGTCCTGCTCCGCCAGCGTCACCGTCTCGATCGGCGTGCCGGGCAGGACGTAGGCCACGATCTCGACCCGCTCCGCCACGCCCCGCAGCGCCTGCCGCAGGTTGACCGCGACCAGGCCGAACAACCCCAGCACGAAGAGCGAAAATGCGATGGTGGTGACCGACAGCGCCGAGAGCAGCGGGGCGCGTCGGAACGCGAGCAGGGCTTCCCGCATGGTGAGCGTCATACCGGGGCGCTTCCCCCCACGCCCTGGGCCGGCTCGTCGACGACCGAATCGTAGACGACCGCCCCTTCCTGCAGCTCGATCACCCGGTACGGCGCCGAGCGCACCATTTCGAGATCGTGCGTCGCCATCACGACGGCGGTGCCGCTCGCGTTGATGTCGCGCAGCAGCTGGAACACGCCGCGCGTGGCTCGCTCGTCCAGGTTGCCGGTTGGTTCGTCGGCCAGCAACACCTGCGGTTCGTTGACGAGGGCGCGCGCGATCGCCACGCGCTGTTGCTCCCCGCCGGACAGCTCACGCGGGTACGCCGTCGCTTTGGCGGCCAGCCCGACCTGCGTCAGCACCCGCATCACGCGGGCGGGAATGGTCGAGCGCCGCGCCCCGGTGACCTCGAGGGCGAAGGCGACGTTCTCTTCGGCCGTGCGGTCTTCCAGCAGCCGGAAGTCCTGGAACACGATGCCGAGCCGGCGGCGGAGGTGTGGGACGTCGCGCGGGGCCAGATCGGTGACGAGATAGCCCGACACCCGGATTTCCCCCGAGGAGGGTTGCTCGTCGGCGTAGATCAGCTTCATCACGGTGGACTTGCCGGCGCCGGAATGTCCCGTGAGGAACGCGAACTCGCCCTTCGCGATATGGAAGGAAACGTCCTTGAGGGCGAGCCCGCCCTTGGCGTACGTCTTGAAGACGTTCGTGAGCTTGATCACCTAGAGCTGCGCCAGCGCCTGAGCGAAATCCGCGGTGAGATCGTCGGCATCCTCCAGTCCGAGGGAAAATCTCAGGAACCCGTCCGGAATACCAGCCCGGGCCCGATCCTCCGCGGACAATCCCTTGTGTGAGGTGAGCCGCGGCTCCGACACCAGGGTCTCCACGCCGCCGAGCGAGGGGGCATGGGCCGCGATCGTCAGCGCGCGCAGGAACCGCTCCGCTGCGCGGGTCCCACCCTTCAATTCGATCCCCAGCATCCCGCCATACCCCTCGAGAATGCGTTTGGCGGTCTTGTGGTCTTTGTGCGACGTGAGTCCGGGGTAGTGCACCGTGGCAACCTGCGGTTGCTTGGTGAACCACTCGGCGACCGTCTGGCCGGTGGCGTTGTGGCGGGCCATGCGGATGCCGAGCGTGCGCATGCCGCGCTCGATCAGCCACGCGGCGTGCGGGTCAATCGCCTGGCCCCACAGCTGCATCAACCGACGGACCTCTTCGATCACCGACTCCGTGCCGGCCACGGCCCCGGCGATGACGTCGGCATGGCCGTTCAGGTACTTGGTGGCGCTGTGGATGACGATGTCGGCGCCATGCTCGAGCGGGCGGTAGGCGACCGGCGACGCGAACGTCGAATCGACGAGCAGGGCCAGACCCTCGGATTTGGCGAGGGCGGCAATCGGCTCGACGTCGATGACCCGGATCAGGGGATTGGTCGGGGTCTCCAGGAACATCGCCCGTGTGTTTTTGCGCAGCGCTTCTTTCCACGCCCGCGAGCGCAACGGATCGACAAACGTCACCTCGATGCCGAACCGCCCGAACTCTTCACTAAAGAGGCGGTGCACCCCGCCATAGATCCACTCGGAGGAGATCAGATGATCTCCCGGGCGCAGCACCGCGAGATGGGCGAGCGCCGTGGCGCCCATTCCGCTCGCCACGAACAATGCGGTCTCGGCACCCTCGAGGACGGCCAGGCGGCGGCCGATCGCGGTCTGGTTGGGATTGTTGCCGTACCGGGTGTACAGCACCTCGGCGGTGGAGCCGACGGGATTGGTGAAGGTGCTGCTTTGGAAGACCGGCCGGCTGACGGGAGTCCAGTCTGGCCGCGTCTCCGCGTCGCCGTGAATGGCGCGCGTGGACAGGCCGAGCCGGCGCCGGGTCACGCGGCGACCAGCGCGACCACCCCGCCGGCCGATCGGGCGGCGAGCCGCAGCGTCACTAGCTCCTCGAGCAGGGCGTCAGCCGTCGCGCGCGGCCCCAGGCCGTCCAAGGTGCCGTCGGCACGTTCCAGCAGCGCCGCCAGTCCATGCCCCTCGAGCACCGGGCCGAGCGCTTCGAGATGGGCTTCCGAGCAGCCGCGCAGCACCAGCACGCGGAAGCGGTCGCGCAGCAGTTTGGCCACGATCTCGTCGGCGCAGGAATAGTCGATGCAGCGCACGCCGGTGAAATCCATCCGCGTCACGCCGTCCGGCGCCGGGTCGGCGACGTAGACCTGTTCGATGTGCTCGCGCACGGCGCGGCCGGTGGCGCGCGTGACCAGGTCGGCGTACGTGGCGCGCACGGCCTGACGCAGCACAGCGGAAACGTCGATCGACGGGATCACCTGGTGTCGGGCCTTTGCTCCGGGACGATGACGAGTACCTGCGAGCCGGGGAACGACGGCAGCCCTTCCGCGAGCGGGACGTCCTCGTCCCAGGACGGGACGATGGCGATGCGGGCCGTGCCGCTGCGAATGGCGATCTTGCCGTCCCACCGCGAGAGGTAGTTCCGGATGCCCTTCAAGCCCTGACCGCGACCGGGATCCCGGAACCGGCTCACTCCCTGCACCAGCGCGGCTTCCAGCGCGGTGGCATCGCTCCAGCGATCGCCGAAGCGGCGGCCCTGCGTCGGCTCGAGGGAAGCACGGAATCCCACCCCCGCATCCGCGACCGCGATCACCACCACGCGCCGCGCCAATCGGCGTCGCCAATGATAGCTCTGAACCGCCACCCACCCACCGGTGCCGGCGTGCTCTACAATATTCTGACACGCTTCCGAAAGCGCCATAGCGAATCCCATCGTCGCCTTGGGATCGATCCCCAGTTCGCTGGACAAGATCGCCGTGGCGCGCTGCTGAATCCGGCCCACCACCTCATGCACGTCGTCGGCCGCGCGGACGGCGGTGACCGGCAGCAGTACTTCCGAGTCCGCGGAGGGTTTCGCGCGCGGTACGCGGCCGTGGATCTCGAACAGATTCTCGGCGGCGGCGAAGAATCCCGCGCGCGCCCAGTAGCTCTGCACCTCCGGAGCGGTCGGCGTGGTGAGCAGGGGAACTTCGTTGCTCGCCGTGCGTGCGGCCTGCCCGGCCGCGAGGAGACCCACGAGTCCATAGGGCGACGCCCACTCGGTCGCGTGCGCGTCGAACAGGATGCGCCCGCCCTCGGCCACCGCGCGGCTGTAGGCGCCGGCGAACTGATCGAATGACCGGTCGTCAAAATGCGACGGGACATCGACGAGACGCGTCATGCGGGCGCGAGGCGCCCCAGCAGATGATCGCGCAGTCGCGTGGCCCCGCGATGGGTCACATTCCGGGCGGCGAGGCGGTTGCCCTCCGTGAGCGCCGCCTCGAGCGGCGCGCCGGCGAGCAGCCGGGCACACGTCACGGCGCCAAAGACGTCGCCGCACCCCGTGGGATCCGCCCCGGTCTCGGAGGACCCTGCCGCGCCGATGCGGGCGGTGCGAATCGGCGTGCCGGTGAAATACACGGCGCCACGGATCCCGAGCGTCACGATGAGCGTCCGGCAGCGGCCGCTCAGGGCGGCCGCGGCGGCGACGAGCGGATCGGAGCCAATCTGCGCGAACTCGTCCTCGTTCAGTTGCACCGTATCGAAACAGTCAAACCAGTTCTCCGCACCGGGGAGCGGCTGCAGCACCCGGGTCCCGTCGTCCGTGCGCCCGAGAAACAGGCTGTGCAGATCAGCATAGATGGGTCGGGGAAAGCCGTGACGGAGCAGGCGGGCCGTCTCCAGCGTCATCTCCCAGCCGGAAATGAAATTCACGTACAACGCGTCGAGATCGGCAACCAGAGGACCGAGCTCGGGCCAGGTCCATCCCGGCACGCCGCCGATCAGCTGTTCGCACCGTCGTTCGGCGGAGAGATAGTGCAGGGTGACCCGGTTATTCGGCTCCGGGACCTCGATGAAGCGGGCTGCGGGCGCCGCCCGGCGCACATCCCGCAGGAACGTGGCCGCTTTGGGGGCGAGATCGCGCCCCACCTTGATCAGCGGCACGACCTGCCAATCCTCGCCCAGCGCCGCGTCCAATCCCGCCAGGGCATAGGCGATGCCCCCCCATTCCTCCACCGCGGGTTGCGCCGGATCGCGGCCCTGGATCGTATCCCAGACCATCGTGCCGACGACACCCAGCCGCCTCACACGCTTCCCCAGGTGCGCTTGATGAAAACGGCCGCGGCACCCCACACCCCGGCTGTGCCCGTCAGCTCGCCCGGCAGGATGCGGCAAACGTCCACCGCCGGCTTGAACGCGCGCCGCTTGACCTCACTCCTCAGGGGCACAAAGAGCTTGTCCCCGGCCAGAGTGACGCCGCCGCAGATGACGACGACCTGGGGATTGAAGATGTTGATGATGTTGGCGACGCCTGCACCGAGGAGCTTGGCCGTTTCGCGCACCACTTCGAGCGCGTACTCGTCGCCGTTGTGCGCCGCTTCGTACACGACTTGCGCGGTGATCTTGCTCAGGTCGCCGTTGACGTAACGGGGCAGGGCGGTGTCGGCCCCGGCCTCCATGCCCTCCACGGCGCGCGCGGCGATCGCCGGACCGGACGCGTAGGCTTCGAGGCACCCGTAGTTGCCGCATTTGCAGCGCCGACCCGTCGAGTCGATGGTCATGTGACCGATCTCCCCCGCGATGTCGGATGCCCCGTGATAGAGATCGCCATGGAGCACGATCCCACCGCCGATCCCCGTCCCGATCGTGAGGCCCACGACGTGGTCCACGCCGCGCGCCGCGCCGCGCCACCACTCCCCGAACACGGCGCAATTGGCGTCGTTGTCGAGCGTGGCGGGCAATCCCAGCGCGCTCGAGATCCGGTCGCGCAACGGCATGTTGTGCCAGCCGAGATTCGGAGTCAGCAGCACGACGCCGGTCTTGGTATCGAGCGGCCCCGGTGAGCCGATCCCGATCCCGGCGATCTCCTTTCCCGGGGCGCGCGCCATGGAGCGGCGGGTGACCGCGACGATCCGATCGACCACGGCATCCGGCCCTTGCTCGGCGAGCGTCGCCGTCGACTCGACGCCGACGATCTCCGAGCCATCCTGGGCCACGGTGCCCACGACGATGTTGGTTCCCCCGACGTCAATTCCGACGATGTAGCGCACCGGTCGCCTCGATCGCCCGCAGGACCTCGTCCACGGCGAGCGTCTGCATACAAGAGTGATGTCCTAATGGGCAGCGGTCCGGCCCATGCGCCGAGCACGGCCGGCACACCAACCCGTTCACACCCAACGTCTGGTCGCGCGCGCTGCGCGGCCCGAATCCGAACGCCGGGATCGTCGGTCCGAAGATCGCGACGGTCGGTGTTCCCACGGCTTGCGCGAAATGCAACGGCGCGCTGTCGTTCGTCACCAGCGCACCGGCCTGCTGGATCAGCGCCGCGGACTGCCGCAGCGTCAACGCCCCGCACGCGCTCGCCGCCGCCGGTACGGCGGCGACGATGTCCGTCGCCAACGCCGCGTCTTCAGGACCTCCCACCACCACGATGCCGGTTCGTCCGGCCAGACTCCGGGCCAACGCCGGGTAGTGTGGCCACCGCTTGCTCCCCCAGATCGACCCGGGCGCGAGCGCGATGAATGGCGGCGCGACCTTCGCCTCACGCAACCAGTGGGTGGCCGCCGCCACGTCAGCCGTGGTGAGGCCGAGTGACGGCATCGCGGGCGGCGTCGCGGGCCGGTCCGCGAGGGCGAGCAGCCGGTCGATCTCATGGCCGGCCCCCGGCCGGCGGCGCGATTCGGTATACAGGGCACGCCACCCGTCCCGGTATCCCACGCGTCGCGGAATGCGCGCGAACAACGCCAAGGCGGCACTCCGCAGCGAGCGATGGGGAAGGTACGCGATGCCGTAGCGCTCCGCCCGCAGCCGCCGGGCGAGGACGACGAACCCGCGCCACCCCCGATCCGCCCCGCGCTTGTCGTAAGCAATCACCCGACGGACGGCCGGGTGGGTCTCGAGCAGGGCGGCGGCCGCCGGTGTGGTCACTACGTCGAGCGGTCCGTCGCGATCCGCCAGCGCGGCGAGCAAGGGGGTCGTGAGCACGACATCCCCCAGGAACGCGGTCTGGACCACCAGGCTAGTCAACCTGGAGCACCGCCAGGAAAGCTTCCTGCGGAATCTCGACCGAGCCGACCTGCTTCATGCGCTTCTTTCCTTCTTTCTGTTTCTCCAGCAGCTTGCGCTTCCGCGTCACGTCGCCGCCGTAGCATTTCGCCAGCACGTTCTTACGCAATGGGCGAATCGACTCCCGGGCGATCACTTTGGTGCCGATCGCCGCCTGGATGATGACTTCGAAGAGCTGCCGCGGGATCAGCTCCTTGAGCTTCTCGGCGATCTTCCGGCCCCACTCGAACGCCTTGTCGCGATGGATGATCACGCTGAAGGCGTCCACCGCCTCCCCATTCAGAAGCATGTCGAGCCGGACCAGGTCGGAGGTCCGGTACTCGAGGAACTCGTAGTCGAGCGAGGCGTACCCGCGCGACACGGTCTTGAGCTTGTCGTAGAAGTCGAGGATGATCTCGGCGAGCGGGAACTCCCAGGTGAATTCGACCCGGGTGGGATCCAGGTAGTGCATCCCGCTGTAGATGCCCCGGCGATCCTGGCCCAGTTTCATGATCGCGCCGATGTAGTCGGCGGGGGCCAGGATGCGCGCCTTGACGTAGGGCTCCTCGATCCGGTCCAGGGTGGATCCATGCGGCAGTTTGCTCGGGTTTTCCACCAGCTCCATCTCCCCATCGGTCCGATACACGTGATACTCGACGTTGGGAACCGTGGAGATGAGATCGAGATCGAACTCCCGCTGCAGCCGCTCGCGCACGATCTCCATATGCAGCAGGCCGAGAAACCCGCAGCGGAATCCGAAGCCCAGGGCGATTGACGTCTCGGGCTCGTAGTGCAAGGAACCGTCGTTGAGCTGCAGTTTGGCCAGCGCGTCGCGCAGCTCCTCGTACTGCTCCGCGTTGGTGGGGTACAGGCCCGCGAACACCATCGACTGGATGTCGCGATAGCCCGGGAGCAGCGGGGCGTCCCGGTGGCTGGCGTCCAGGACCGTATCCCCGGGACGGGTATCCTGGACGCCGCGCACGTTCGCGATGAAATACCCGACCTCCCCGGCCTCCAGCCGTTCGGTCGGCTTGTGGCCAAGCTGGAGGTACCCGACCTCATCGACCTCGTACACGTCCTCTTTATGGGCCCCGAACGCGATCTGCATGCCGGGGGTGAGCGCGCCGTCGACGAGGCGCACGCTCGGAATGGCACCGCGGTAGCGGTCGTAGTACGAATCGAAGATCAGCGCCCGCAGCGGCGCGTCGAGGGCGCCCTTCGGGGCCGGCACGCGATGGACCACGGCCTCGAGCACATCCTGCACGCCGGTGCCTTCCTTGGCGGATATCTGCAGGATGTCTTCGGCCTTGGCGCCGATCAGATCGTGCATTTCCGCCGCCCGCCGCTCGGGCTCGGCTCCGGGCAAATCGATCTTGTTCAATACCGGGATGATCTCCAGACCGGCGTCCAGGGCCAGGAACAGATTGGAGAGCGTCTGGGCCTGGATCCCCTGCGAGGCGTCCACCACGAGGATCGCCCCTTCGCAGGCCACCAATGAACGGGAGACCTCGTAGGTGAAATCGACGTGTCCCGGCGTATCGATCAGATTCAGCTCGTAGAGCTGCCCGTTCCTGGCGTGGTAGTTCATGCGGACCGCGTTCAGCTTGATCGTGATGCCGCGCTCGCGTTCCAAGTCCATGGTGTCGAGCACTTGCTCACGCATCAACCGCTTGTCCAACGTCCCCGTCAGCTCGATGAGCCGGTCGGCCAGGGTCGACTTGCCGTGGTCGATATGGGCCACGATGCAGAAGTTGCGGATATTCGCCTGGCGCATGAGAGGCCAAATATAGACTGACGGCTTACCTTCCAGGCTCCAGGAAACCTCCCTGACCGCAACTACTGGTTGGTTCGATCCCGGTCCCAAAGGCGGCGCGCTCCGGCTCGCCGCCAACGGCTATTTGCCCTCCAAAGGCGACGCCGCCGTGCGGTTGCCCAATCTGCGCCGCGGCGATCTGGTCGTGCTCGACAACGGCCGCGTCGCATCGGTCAACGGCGACGTTCCTACGGCCCTTACCGATCGACCGGAATTCGCCAACCTCGGCGCAGTGCACCCGTCGCGGCCGCTGCTGCTCGAGTGTGCCGCGGCATCGAGTCCGCGCACCGCAGAAATCCAGCGCACGCTCGATCTCATCTGCCCGTTGGGGTTCGGCCAACGAATGTTGATCGTCTCGCCGCCGAAGGCGGGGAAGACGACGGTCCTCCAGGCGGTCGCAGAAGGGGTGGCGGTCAACTATCCGTCCGCCGAACTGCTGATCTTGCTCGTGGACGAGCGGCCCGAGGAAGTGAGCGAGATGATCGATTGGGGCCGCGGCGAGGTGATCGCGTCCAGCTTCGATCTGCCACACGAGCGTCACGTCGCCGTCGCCGACATGGTGTTCGAGCATGCCCGGCGACAGGTAGAGCTGGGGCGCGACGTCGTGATCGTGCTCGACTCGCTCACCCGTTTGGCGCGCTCGCACAACACGACGGGCCGCTCGAGTGGCCGTACCATGAGCGGCGGGATCGACGCGAACGCGTTGGCAAAACCCAAAGCGCTGTTCGGTGCGGCGCGTGCGGTGCCGGATGGCGGCGCGCTCACGGTGATCGCCACCGCGCTCGTCGAGACCGAGAGCCGGATGGACGACGTGATTTTCGAAGAGTTCAAGGGCACGGGCAACGCCGAGCTGCGGTTGGTCCGGGAGCTGGCGGATCGGCGCATTTACCCGGCGGTGGATGTGGCCGCCAGCGGGACACGGCGCGAAGAGCTGCTGGCAGCGCCGCCCGTGGTCACCGCGCGCCAGGAGCTGCGCCGCCGCCTGGTAGGGATGCCGACGGCGCAGGGCATGGAAACGCTGCTGGGGTTGTTGCGCCGCTCCAAGACGAACGCCGAGCTGCTGAAGACTCCCTAGACGCTCAGTTCTCGCCCTTCACGATCTTTCGATAACTCTCCGGGTTCCACTGCGGCCGCTCGGTCGCGTTGGCGACCGCCAGGCCGAGGTAGTACACGAGACGCGCGAACCGGGCTTCCTTCTCGGCATCGATCTTGTCGGGCGAGTCGCTCACCTCGTGATAGTCGGGGTGCAGGCCGCTCGTAAAGAAGAGAATGGGCACACCCTTCCGCGCGAAGTTGTAGTGGTCGCTCCGGAAGTAGAGGCCTTCCTGGGGCCACCGGTCTCCGACGGGCGTCATGCGCAGCTCGGGGTGCTGGGCGGCGACGCGGTCGAGCGTCGCGCCCAGATCCGAATGCTCGCGGCCGATGACCACGACCGAATCCTTGAGCGTATCCGAGCGTCCCACCATGTCGCTATTCAGGTCGGCGACGACGTGATCGAGCGGCAGCGTCGGATGCGCCGCCCAATAGGCGCTGCCCCACAGCCCGCGTTCTTCTCCGCTCACGGTCATGAAGACGAGCGAGCGGCGGGGCCGCGTCGGCGCCGACGCAAACGCCTGGGCCAACTCCAGCACGGCGACCGAGCCGGATCCATCGTCATCCGCGCCGTTGCAGATCGTGTCCGCACCCTTGGCGGTGCAACCTTGGCCGCTCGACGCGGTCCCGATGTGATCCATGTGCCCGGTGAACATCACGTATTCATCGCGCAACGTGGAATCCGAGCCCGGAAGAATCCCGACCACGTTCGGCGCCGACGCATGCTCGATCAACTGCTGCGCGATGCGTAAATGCAGGGTGACCTGGGTGAGTGCGGTTGCGGTGAGCCGGCCGGTGGCGCCCAGAGCAGCGCGGTTGGCCCCAGCCTGGGTGAGCCACGCCGACAGGGTGCGTTCCGAGACGTACAACACCGGCGGAAGGGTAAACGCGCCGGGTTGATCGTCGGGATTGACCACCCGGATCGTCGCCAGCCCGGGCGCCTTGCTCCACAGCGAGTCGGGAAGCAGCAAGAGGGCCGCGGCCGGCCGCAATGGAATTACCTGGCCCGCGATGGCGTTGGTGTTCGGTCCCAGCGTCAGGATCACGAACTTGCCGGTGACCGCGGCGCTGTCGAGCGTTCCGCCTTGTTGCGGATCGCCGCCGAGCATCGTCACGCCGCCGGTCACCTCGCCCGCCGGGGGTTGTCCTTCTCCGAGCGCGACGTCCTTGCCCATTACCCAGCGTGCCGGCGCCCGTCCGGTGGCCCAGACCGCGGAGCTCTCCGGTGAGAGGCGATAGATCTCGAGCGGGTAGCGCTGCACGAATGTGCCCCGATCGCCGGCGGGGACCAATCCCAGGCGGCCGAACTCCGCGGTGACATACGCGGCCATCTTTTCGAGGCCCGCGCTGGGCGTTCCCCGTCCGCCCATGGAGTCGTCGGCGATCAGGAAGATGCGGTGTCGCACCCCGTCGGCGCTGATGGCGCCGGCCCCGCGGTACGGCGTCGGGGCGACCGCAGGCGTCGGGGCCGGCGTCGACACGGGTGTCGGCTCTTGCGGCGCGGTTTTCCCGCACGCCGAGAGCAGACTGGGGACGAGTGCGAGCAGCCTGAGATGATTGCGGTACACGAGGGCTCCCGGTCGGTGGGTGGGGCCGAAAAACTAACGCGCTCGGCCGCGGGGGACTACGGACGAGCGCGTCAGCGGGTTGCAAGGGCCGGCGTCAGGGCCGGCGACGCCGCAGCTCCGGTTTTCCGGCGGCTTTCGGCGGCGGATCGCGACCGCGTCGCGGTTCGGCACGCGGTGCTTCTCGACGAGTCTCGTCGCGTTGCCGTTCTGGCCTCGCCTCCGGCGGCGGCGCTTCACGCTGACCGCGCCAACCGTCCGAGGACCGGGGTTCCGGCTGACTCGGCCGTTGGTCGGCGTCCGGCTGCCGCGGCCGTCGCTCCGTCTGCCGCTGGCTGGGCCGTTGCTCCGATTCCGGCTGGCTCGGACGACGCCGATTGCCGTCGTCCCGGATGTCGGGCTGCGCGGGACGATCGCGCTGCTGACGGGTGTCGGGCTGCGCGGGACGATCGCGCTGCTGACGGGTGTCGGGCTGCGCGGGACGATCGCGACGCTGACGGGTGTCGGGCTGCGCCTCCCGACGCCCCTCATTGGGTGTGCTGATGTCGCGCCGGCGCTGCCCCAGGCCTGGCACCGGGATGGATCCCCGGCCACCCAAGTCCGCGCCCCGGACACCACGGCGCCCGTTGTCGTTGACCGGCCGCTCCCGTTCGCGCGTCACGAAGCGGTCGTCGCCGACCCCACCACGATCCTTGAAGATGAACCGGGGCTCAGGCCGGAACGGACGCGTGAAGACGACCCGCCTGCCGCCGTAGTAGCGATAGGGATAGTAGTAGGGGTCATCGAACACGACGATCCGGAACCGCACGCACGAGTACGAATACGGGTTCCAGTACCGGTAGCTGGCATAGCTATGACAGTCGTAGCACAGGAAGCGGGGGTAGTCGTACCGCTGGTCGACGTAGTACGGGATGATGTCGTAGTCCCAATCACTGTCTTGATTGGCGACTATCCGCTGAGCGAGATCGGTGAGCGCAACGTACGGGTCGCCCCGCACGCGGCCATCGGCGATCGCGCGATAGTCCCAGTGATCCCCGATCGCGATGGGATCGTAGTCGAACGGGTCGGTGGCGGCGACCGCAAAGACGTACCCGACGCCCGGATAATCATCGATATTGAAGGCGTCTTCGTTTCGTCCCTGGACTTCGAACTGATGCCCGCCACGGACGAATCCGTCCTCCCACGGCTCGAGCGGAAACAGCACCCGTACGCGTCCATCGGTATCGACTCGAAAAACCGTGACGTAGGCGTCGCGGTCGGCGCGCAGAAAGACGCGCGCTCCCTGGCCGGTGTGGTAGGGGTCGTCGCCCCGGTTGGTCCAGACCTCGACGCGCGGCCGTCCGAACCCCGGGTCGCGTGTGGGGGTAGCCGGATGCAGGGACGAAGTCCCCACGAGCACGTTCAACAATAGAGTGGCGAGCATATGGCCTCCGGCTGATGCAAAGGGCAGGCTACATGCCACCAGCGACAAACCGGCAACTGATATCCGTACAATGACTTACGCAGGCCCAAGGGTTCGCCACGAACCCGGGCTGTCCTCTACCACGGACATATGAGCGCCCCTAGCTTCCGCGAGCCATGAGCCCTATGCAGCGATACGATTTGCTCGATCCAGCGGAAGTGGCACGGCTGGGCGGGATCGAAATCGTCGCCGAGGGAGTGGTCGAAGGGTTTCTGGCCGGCATGCATCGATCGCCGTTCCGGGGGTTCTCGGTCGAGTTCATTGAACATCGCGCCTACCAACCTGGCGACGAGCCGCGCTATCTGGACTGGCGCATGCTCGCCCGCTCCGACCGGCTGTTCGTGAAGCAGTTTGAGGAAGAGACCAACCTGCGGGCTATGATCCTGCTCGACGCGAGCCGCTCGATGGCGTGGCGCGGCACGGACGACCGGTTGACGAAACGGGAATACGCCCAGCGGCTGGCGGCGGCGATCGGCCTGATCCTGCTGCGGCAACGAGACGCAACCGGGTTGATCACGTTCGATGACGCGGTGCGCGAAATCGTTCCGGCACGCGTGAAGACGGGGCAGTGGCGACGCCTGGTGCATGGCATCGTCGCCGCGCCGGATGGCAGGGGTACCGCCGCGGAAGCCGCCCTGCGCCAGGTGACGTCGCTGCTGGTGCGGCGCGGCCTGGTCGTGCTCGTGTCGGACTTGCTGCTGGATCGCGCCCTCGTCCTCACCGCGCTTCGCTACCTGCGCCATCGCGGCCACCAGGTGGTCGTGTTTCATATCCTGGATCCGGCCGAGCGCGAGTTGAGCGGGCCGCCGGAGGTGCGGTTCGTCGACCCCGAATCCTCCGAAAGCCTCGTGGTGCGCCCGCGCGAGCTGGCGCGCGCGTACCGTGAAACCGTGCGGCGGGAAATCGCCGCCTGGCGCTCGGCGTGCCGTCGTCACGGGATCGCCTATCATGATGTGACGACGGACCAGCCGTTCGGTTTGGCCTTGCGCCGGCTCGCGTGATCTTCCTCCATCCGCTGGCCTTGCTCGCCATGGCCGGCGCCGCGATTCCCGCGCTGCTGCATCTGTTCCAACGCCGCACGCCGCCTGAGGCCGACTTTCCCCCGTTGCGGTATCTGTCGGAGGCGGAGCGGCGCAATGCCCGCCGATTGCGCCTGCGCCACTTGCTGCTGCTGCTCCTGCGCACCGCATTGATCGTGACCATCGTGCTGGCCGCCGCACGGCCGCTGGTGCCTTCCCGGGCCGCCGGCACCGGACATCCCCCGACGGCTCTGGTCGTCGTGCTGGACAATTCGCTTTCTTCGGGCGCGATCTCCGGCGGGCAGCTCGCGCTCGATCGGTTGAAAGCGGCGGTCCGTTCGGTGCTAGTGCAGGCGACGACCGAAGATCGGTTGTGGCTGGTGCTGGCCGACGGCATCGCACGGGCCGGTTCTCGGGACGACCTGCTGAGCGCCGTCGACAGCGCGCCGGTTACCCCTCGTCGATTGGATCTCGTCGTAGCGGTGAGGCGTGCCGTCCTCTTGGTGGCCGCCGAGCCGACACCGGACCATGCGGTGTTGGTGGTGAGCGACTTGCAGCGCACCGCCCTGGAAAACGGACACGTCGTGGTGCCCGCGGGTGTCACGATCACGGCCCTCACGCCGAGCCGGCCGCCGCAAAACCGAGGCGTTGCCGCAACCCGGATGGCGGCCGGCGGCGTCGTCGTCACGCTGGCCGGCGCGACGGAAGCCGGGCCAACGCCCGTGACGTTGCGTCTCAGATCGCGTGAGGTCGCCCGGGCGCTGGCGAGCGCCGGCTCGACCGTCACCTTGCCGGTGTCCGCTCCGGGATCCGGGTGGTGGGTCGCGGACGTTTCAGTTGAACCGGACGAGCTCCGCGCCGACGATCATCGGGTCGTGGTGTGGCACGCCGTGCCCCCGGCGCGCGTTCGCGCCGCCGCCGGAAGTGGTCCGTTCGTGGCGGCGGCGCTCACCGCCCTCCTCGCCGGCGGCCGGGTTCGCGAGGGAACCGAAGTCACGATCGACGAACGGCCCAACGCCGCGTCGTCAATTGTCCTGCCGCCACTCGATGCGTCGTTGATCGGGGAGGTCAACCGGTCGCTCGGGGCGCGTGGGGTGCCGTGGCGATTCGGCGATGTTGGAACGCCTGGGACTCTGGCCGGGTCCGTGGCCGAGTCGTGGGACGGAATCCCGGTGCGCCGGCGGCTCCGTCTGGAGGGCGCCGACTCGGGTGTCGTGCTGGCTCGGGTGAACGGCGAGCCATGGGCCGTGGCCGCCAACGGCGTGGTGCTGCTGGGGAGTCGCCTCGACACGGCGTGGACCGCGCTGCCCGTGCTTCCGGCGTTCGTTCCGTTCTTGGATGCGCTCGTGAATCAGTTCGTCCGCGGCGAGGACCCGATCGTCGAGCGGGAGGGCGCCCCACGAGTCGAGTTCACGCTCATCGGTTCGGACACCGTGGGGGCCGCGGTATTTGGACCGGATCCCCGCGAGTCGGATCTCACGCCGGCCGATTTGCCGCTCGTGCGGAGTGCGCTCGGCGGAAGTCTCCAAGCCGAAGGCGGGTTGGCCTCAGCCACGTTCTCCGGGACGGGCCGGACCGATGCCACGGGTGTGCTGTTGCTGCTGGCCCTGCTGCTGGCCATGGGTGAGCTCGCGGTGTCGACCATCGCCCGCTGATGCCGCTCCCGTTTCTGCTCGATCGGTTCGACGCCTTGCCCGCCACGCCCGCCTTGGTGGACGGGCTTCCGGCCGCCGGGACGCGGCTCGGACTGGGCGGCCTGCCCGGCTCGAGCGCCGCGGTGCTGGTCGCGGCCCTGGCGCGACGCCTGACCCACCGCGTCTTCCTCGTGATCGCGCCGACGCCCACGGACGCCGAGCGATGGTTGGCCGATCTCCGCACACTGAGCGACGAGGGCGTAGTGTTGTTCCCGCAACGGGAGAGCCTTGGTGTAGAAGAACCGCACGTGGAGATCGCCGGCGAGCGTGTCGAGACGGTGGCCGCGGTGCTGCAGGGCACCGCCCGCATCGTCGTCACCACTGCGCGCGCCAGTGCCGAGCGAACCGGGGTCCCCGGTGCATTGGCCCGCGCCCGGCTCGAGCTGTCGACGGGCCAGGAGTCATCGGCCGGAACGCTGAGCGAGGTGGTGCGCCGGCTGGAAGACATCGGGTACGAGCGTGTCCCGACGCTCACCGAGGTGGCTCAGTTCAGCGTGCGCGGCGGCATTCTCGACGTGTACGGGTATGGGATGGCCGCGCCCACGCGCATCGAATGGTGGGGCGATGAGATCGCCTCCCTGCGGTTGTTCGATCTGGATACGCAGCGCTCGGGCGACCCGGTCGTCCGGGTGACCGTATTGCCGGTGAACGTGGAAGGACGCGGCGTGGCGTCGTCGGAGGGGGTCCAAACGTCGCTGCTCGAGCTGCTGCCGAGCGACGCGCTCCTGGTGCTGGATCAGGAGTCGGCGCTGTCGCGAGAAGTCGATCGCGCGTGGACCGATGCGGCGCATCATCTCGAGGTGGCTCGTCGCATGGGGGAAGAGGTGCCGCCGCGGGACGCGGTGCTGCTCGAACCGCCGGCCTGGCGCCGGTTGAGTGAGCGGTTCGCGCGCCTCGCGCCCGGCGCGCCGGATGCGACGCAGCGATTTCCGCTGGCGCCTCCCGAGGCGATCGACCGCGACCTGAAGCGCCTGCGGCAGGTCATCGCGACGCCGCCCGAGACGGTCATCCTGTGCGACAACGAGGGGCAGCTGGAGCGGCTGGACGAGCTGCTGGGGGCCGATCGCGCCACGCTCGCGGTCGGCGCGCTCGACGCGGGCTTCGTGTTGCCGACGCTGCGCGTCCTGACCGACCATGAAATCTTCCGTCGCGCGCGCCGGCTGCGCCGCCCGCGCCGGTACCGGACGGCGACGCTGGCGAGCGAGGCGCGCCCGCTGTCCCAGGGGCAATACGTGGTCCATCTGGAACACGGCATCGGCATCTTCCGCGGGCTGCAGACGATCACGGTTGGAGACGCGACACTGGAAGTCGCAGTCGTCGAATACGAAGGCGGCGACCGGCTCAACGTGCCGCTGTATCGCGTGGACCAGCTCGAGCCCTATCGGGCGCCCGAGGATGGCGACGCGCCGCCGCCACGCCTGCACAAGCTTGGCTCCACGACGTGGCAGCGTCAGCGGGACAAGACGCGGGTCGCGATCCGGGCCATGGCGCAGGAGTTCCTCGAGCTCTATGCGCGCCGGCAGCTCGCGCCCGGGTATGCGTTTCCCCCGGATACGCCGTGGCAGCGCGAGATCGAATCGGCCTTCCTCTATGAAGACACGCCGGACCAGGTTCGGGCGACGGTCGACGTGAAGCGTGACATGGAGCGGCCGCGTCCGATGGACCGGCTGCTGGTAGGCGACGTGGGATACGGCAAGACGGAAGTGGCGTTGCGCGCTGCGTTCAAAGCCGTCCAGGCCGGCAAGCAGGTGGTCGTGCTCGTCCCGACGACGATTCTGGCCGAACAACACGGCCGCACGTTTCGCGAGCGACTGGCCGACTATCCGGTACGACTGGAAGTCCTGTCGCGGTTCCGCTCCGCCAAGGACACCGCCGCGACGCTGGTGCTGCTCGCGGAAGGGACGCTCGACATCGTGATCGGCACGCACCGGTTGCTGTCCGCGGACGTCCAGCTCAAAGACCTGGGTCTCGTGATCGTGGATGAAGAGCATCGCTTCGGGGTGCGGCACAAGGAGCGGCTCAAGGCGTTGAAACTGTCCGTGGATGTGCTCACCCTCACGGCCACGCCGATCCCGCGCACCCTGCACTTGTCGCTCGCCGGGCTGCGGGATCTCACGCTGCTCGAGACCGCGCCGAAGGATCGCTCGCCGGTGCTCACGTTCATCGAGCCGTGGGACGACGCGCTGCTCGAGGAAGCGTTGGGGCGAGAGCTCGATCGCGGTGGACAGGTCTATTTCGTTCACAACCGCATCGAGACCATCGAGACGATCGCCGCGCGGGTTGGCGCCCTCGCCCCGCGCGCGCGGGTGGCGGTGGCCCACGGACAGATGAAGGAAGCCAAGCTGGACGCGGTGATGGGGCGCTTCGTGGCGGGCGAGGTGGACATTCTCGTTTCGACCATGATCGTCGAATCGGGCCTCGACGTTCCCAACGCCAACACGATGATCGTCGATCGCGCGGACCGGTTCGGGTTGGCCCAGCTGTATCAGCTGCGCGGACGCGTGGGGCGCAGCCACCGCCGCGCGTCGTGCTATTTGCTGGTCCCCGATCTGACGGATCCCGCCGCCGAAGACCGGCTGCAGGTGCTCGAGCACCACACGGATCTCGGCTCCGGCTATCGCATCGCCCTGCGCGACCTCGAGCTGCGCGGCGCCGGGAATCTGCTCGGGGCCGAGCAATCGGGTCACGCGCAGGCGGTCGGATTCGACACCTATCTCCGCTGGCTCGAGGAGGAGGTGAAGTTGCTCCAAGGGAAGGGGGAAGAGGGAAGGGGATTGGGTGTGCCACCCGAGGTGGTGCTGGATCTCCCCGCACATCTGCCGGATGCTTATGTCGCGGACCACGCGGCGAAGCTCGATGTCTATCGGCGACTGGCGCGGGTAGAACGGCCTGGCGAGATTCCAGCCGTTCGCGAGGAGCTGCGCGACCGGTTCGGGCCTTTACCCCCGGAAGCGGAGCGGCTGCTGCTCGTGACCGAACTCCGCGCGCTCGGCGCCCGGGCGGGATTGGAAACGATCCTGGTGCGGGGCGACGAGGCGCGGCTCACGTTTCGGCGCGATGCCCGTCCACGCATGGCGGGGCTCACGGCGGCCCTGGACGCGGTGCAGTTCGAAGCCGACGTCCGTCGTGCGATTCCGCTGTCCCTGCGGTTACGCCGTCTTGGTGGTGAGGCGATCGGCCCGGGGTTGGCGCGGGCACTGACTGCGGTCTCAATGGATCTTTCGTGAAGAGGAGTTGTGCGCATGCGTAGCTGGAGAATGGTTGCGGTAGCGCTCGTGGTATCGGCGGCGGGCTGCAACGTGTTGCGAGATGCATTTTCGGCGCACCCCGCCGCCGCGGCCCGGGCCGGCGGACAGACGCTGAGTGTCGAGCGCCTCGCCGAGCTGGCGTCCCGCGTGAAGGGCATGCCGCTCGAGCAGGCCAACGTAGGACGTCTGGCCGGTGCGTACGTCGACTACATGTTGTTCGCCCTGGCGCAGGCGAACGGCAACACCCTCGCGGACACGGCGACGGTCGCGCGCGCGATGTGGCCCTCGGTGTCGCAGCTGAAATACGAACACTTCATCGAACGCCTGCGCCTCGGCAGTCAGCTCAAGGGCGCCCAAATCGATTCCACCTACGCCGCGGGCGACCTGAGGGCGTTCCAGCACATTCTCGTTTCGGTGCCGCCGAATGCCGCGCCACCGGTGCTGCAACAGAAGCAAACGCAGATCAACACCATCTGGCGCTCGCTGATGACGACCGGCGGCGCGAATTTCGCGGCCGTCGCGAAGCGCAGCTCCGAAGATCCGGGCTCCAAGCCGCTGGGCGGGTGGCTCGACGTGGGCGGGCGCGGGCGGTTCGTGCCGCAGTTCGAGGATGCGGCCTGGCAGCTCGGTCCCGGCACCATGTCGGGTGTGGTGCGATCGAACTTCGGGTTTCACATCATCCGCCGGCCGCCGCTCGCGGAAGTGCGTGATTCGTTCGCGGTCGGGGCGGAGCGCGTGCTGGCCTCCCGCCACGATTCGGCGTACTTCGCTGACCTCGCCAAGCGCAAAGAGGTGAAGATCGCTTCCGGAACCGGGGAAGCGGTTCGCAGCGCCCTGCAGGACCTGGAGGCGGCGGGGCGCAGCCACAAACAGTTGGCGAGCTACCGCGGCGGGTCGTTCGAGATGCGCGACTTCGTGCGTTGGCTGTTTGCGATCGACCCGCGCATCGCCCAGGCGCTGCCGCAGGCGACCGATACCATGATCACGCCGCTGGTGCAGCAGCTGGTCGAGCGCACCGTGGCGCTGCAACAGGCCGATTCGGCCAAAGTCCAGCTCACCGACTCCGAATGGACCGACGTGCGCGCCGAGTATGATTCGAACCTGGCGATCCTGCGTACGCTCATCGGTCTCAACCCGGTCGCGATGCGCGATTCCGCGACGACCGCCGAGGGGCGGGAGCGGTATGCCATGGCGCGGGTGAACGACTACTTCGATCGCGTCGTCAACCGCCAGGCGCAGTTCGCGCCCATTCCCCCGCTCCTGGCGCAGGTGTTACGAGAGCGGAGCCAATGGTCGGTGGATCAATCCGCCGTGCGCGAGGCCGCGCAGCGCGCTGGTACTTTGCGCGCCATA
Organism: uncultured Gemmatimonadales bacterium; assembly: GCA_963821385.1. Classification (GTDB taxonomy): domain Bacteria; phylum Gemmatimonadota; class Gemmatimonadetes; order Gemmatimonadales; family GWC2-71-9; genus DASTHG01. The sequence goes on along the minus strand of CAWGDK010000009.1, from coordinate 56,334 downwards.
GCCGATTCGCTCAACCCGCCCGGCGGGGGCCCACCCGGAGCCGGCATGCGACCCGCCCCCGGTCCGCCGCCGGTGGCGCCGATTCCCGATTCGGTACTCCACCGTCCGCCGACCAACCGGTCGTTGCAATGAAATCGGTGCTGGGACGCTGGGCCGGGGCATTCGCGGTCCTCGCGGCCGCTCCCGCGCTGGGCGCCCAGAACGCGATGCCGATCGATCGCATTGTCGCGATCGTGGGCACTCAACCCATTCTGTCCTCGCAGCTCGAGGAAGAGCTGGCATCGGCGCAGGCCACGGGCCAGACCCTGCCGCAGGATTCCGCCGGCCGGGCTGCCCTGCGGCGACGGATCCTCAGCACGCTCGTGGACATGGAGCTCATGGTCCAGCAGGCGGAGCGGGATACCACGGTCAAGGTCACCGAGCAGGAAGTGCAGGACGCGGTCGAGGCGACGGTCCGCAACGTGCGCGGCCGGTTCACGTCCGAGACGGAATTCCTGCGGCAGCTGCGGCTCGCGGGGTTCGGTGGCGCGGAGGAGTACCGGCGTTGGCTCACTGAGAGTCAGCGCCGCGCCATTCTCTCCCAGCGGCTGCAAGAGCAGCTGCGACAAAAGCAGGTGCTCAAGCCGATTCCCCCGACCGAGGCGCAAATGCGCGCCTATTGGGAAGAGCGTCGCGGCGCGGCCGAGCAACGCCCGGCGGTGGTGTCCTTCCGCCAGATCCTGATGCTGCCGGACCCGGATTCGGCGGCGAGCGGGCACGCCCTCGCGACGGCCGATTCACTGCTGGCCGCGCTGCACGCCGGGGCGGATTTCGCGGCGACGGCCCGCGCCGTCTCCTGCGATTCGGCGACGCGCGACTCCGGCGGGACGCTGGGCTGGTTCCGCCGCGGCACGATGGTGAAACCGTTCGAGGCCGCGGCGTTCCGGCTCAGACCTGGTGAGCTGTCCGGCGTGGTGGAGACCAGCTTCGGGTATCACATCATTCAGGTGGAGCGCGTCCAACCGGCCGAAGTGCTGGCGCGCCACATCCTGGTGTGCCCGGTGATCTCCGCCGCCCAGATCGCCAAGGCCCGCGTGCTGGCCGATTCGGTGCGCACGGTAATGGCGCGCTCCGGCGGCGCGGCGTTCGATACGCTGGCTCGATTGTATGCCGACGAAAACGCCCCCAAGCTCGCGGAGTCGGTGCCGTTCACATCGCTGGCCCCGGAGTATCAGCGCCTGCTCACCGCCGACAGTGTCATCGGACTGAAGCCGGTGATCGTGCTCGGCGAAGGCTCGGCCCGGCCTCAATTCGTGGTACTGGAAGTGACGAAACGGCAGGCGGCGGGCGAGGTCACGTTCGACGACGTGCGCGAGGTCATCCGCACCAACCTCGCCCAGGAGCTGGGCGTCCAGCATTACCTCGACCGGTTGCGCCGCCAGACCTACATCGATATCCGGCTGTAGCCGTGGCTGCCCGCCGTCCGCGCCTGGCCGTGACCCTCGGCGACCCGCGGGGGATCGGCCCGGAAGTGGTCGCGCGGGCGCTGGCTGAGGCGCCGCTCGGGGCCGATGTCGTGTTGGTCGGGCCGGATGATCTGCTTGGCGGCATCGCGGCGCGGAGCCGGGTCGGCGTGGGTGACTGGGGAGCAGGGAGCGGGGAGCGCGGAACTGAGCCGGTAGACGATCGGGCAAAGCAGGCCGGGCTCCTCGCCGTCCGGTCGATCGAGCGGGCCGTCTGGCTCGCGCGTGCCGGCGACGTGGACGCCGTGGTCACGGGACCGGTGGAGAAGCGCGCGCTGCATCTCGCCGGCTATCGATTTCCCGGCGTGACGGAGCTGTTATCTCATCTCACCAGCAATACCCCCACCGCCATGATGCTGGTCGCCGGTCCGCTGCGTGTCGTGCTCGTTACCACCCACATCCCGTTGCGCGAGGTGGCGCGCCGGCTCACCACGGAGACCATCGTCGCCACCGGTCGCATCACCGCCACCGCCCTGATGCGCTGGTGGGGAATGCCGTCCCCGCGCATCGCGCTGTGCGCGCTGAATCCGCACGCGGGCGAATCCGGGTTGTTCGGCGACGAGGACGACCGCGTGCTCCGCCCCGCCGCCGAGCAGCTCGGCGCCGCGGGGCCGTTTCCGGCCGACACGGTGTTCGTGCGCGCGCTGCGCGGCGAGTTCGACGCGGTGTTGGCGCCCTACCACGACGTCGGCATGACGGCGGTCAAGGTGGCGGCGTTCGGGAAGGGCGTGAATGTGACTCTGGGACTGCCGTTTCCCCGCACGGCGCCGGATCACGGCACGGCGTTCGACATCGTCGGCAAGGGCGTGGCGGATCCGGGGAGCATGCGGGCCGCGCTGGAGCTGGCGACGACGCTCGCCGAGCGCAGTCTGGCTTAGACGGCCCCGCTGGGGCGGGACAGCGTGACCCGGACTTTCCCGACGCGCCGTCCCTCCATTTCCATCACCTCGAACGTCCCCCCCGAAAGCTCCACGCGGTCACCGACGCGTGGCAGCCGCCCCAGCTTGCCGAAGATCACGCCGCCGATCGTCGTGTAGTCGGTGTCGTCGAGGTGAAGACCGTAGTTCCGGTTCACGTCCGCGACTTCCATGCTCCCGGGGATCACAGGCGCGGTGACGGTCGCTGGGGAGGGACTCGCGCCTTCGGGCCGGTCGTACTCGTCGTAGATCGGCCCGACGATCTCCTCCAGCAGGTCCTCCATGGTGACGAGTCCCGCGGTGCCGCCGTACTCGTCCAGCACGATGGCGAGGTGGACCTTCTGCCGCTTCATGTCGGCCAGCACATCTTCGACTTCGCGCGTCCCCGGGACGAACAGCGGCGGGCGGAGGATCGCCTCGAGCGGCTTGATCGCGTCGCTGCGCAGCGCGCGCAGGATGTCCTTGGCGTGGACGACCCCGACGATATCGTCCAGGGACTCGCGATACACCGGGTAGCGAGACCGCCCCGCGGAAGCGACGCGGTCGGCCGCCTCGGTGAGGGACATGGTGACCGGCAGCGCCACCATCTGGGTCCGCGGCGTCATGACGTCGATCGCATTTTTCTCGCTGAACTCGAACACCCCTTCGATCATCCGGGCGTCCTGCGCGCCGACCTGCCCTTTCTTCTTGCTGTGCTGGACCAGCATCAGAATCTCTTCGGCCGAATGCACGTGCTGCCGCTCGCTCATCGGTCGCGAGCCCAGGAGCCGTAACAATCCGGTGGCGGAGCTGTTGAGCAACCAGATGAAGGGGTTGGTGATCGTCGTAAACAGCATCAGCGGCCGGGCGAGCCAGCTCCCCAGCGATTCGGGGTACAGCAGCGCGAGCGCTTTGGGCACCAGCTCGCCCAGCACCACGTGCAGGAACGTGATCAACACGAACGCGAGCGTCACGGCGACGCCGTGCGTGGCCACCGTCGCCAGCGCCGTCGGCAGGCTCGCAAACAGTTTCGCGATCGGCTCCGCCAGCGCCGGCTCACCGATCCAGCCCAGCCCAAGGCTCGTCAGCGTGATACCGAGCTGTGTCCCGGAGATGTAGCGGCTGATGTTGCCCATCACGACGAGAGCGGCCGCGGCTCGGCGGTCGCCGCGGCGGATCATCGCTTCGATGCGCGTATGCCGGGCGGCGACGAGCGAGAATTCAGCAGCGACGAACAGGGCGTTGGCCGCTACCAGCACCACCACAGCGGCAAGACGGAGCCCCAAAGTGTCTGTCATCGGCGGGGTTGGAAGCTAGCCCCAGCCGGGGTGACTTCAAGCGCCCGAAAACGTATTGTTCGGGCGGAGTCCTCCATGACCCAAGCCCTCCCCCTCGACGCGCAATGTGCCCACCGTGCCCCGATCCGGGCCGACAGTTTCCGGCGACTCGGCATCGCGCTGGCGCTCACGGTGGGCGTCACCGTCGTCGAAGCGGTCGGTGGGTGGCTGGCGCATTCGCTCGCCTTGCTGGCGGACGCGGGCCACATGCTCGCGGACGTCGCGTCGCTGGGGATGGTGCTGTGGGTGGCGCGGATGGCCCAGCGACCCGCGACGCCCGAGCGCAGCTATGGGCTGGTGCGGCTCGAAATCCTGGCCGCGCTGCTCAATGGGGCGACGTTGATCGTCATTGCGGTCGCCATCGCGATCGAGGCGTGGCGACGACTGCACGCGCCCGCGCCGGTCCAGGGCGGCACCATCCTCGGCGTGGCTGCGCTTGGTCTGGCGACCAATCTGATCGCGATGCGCATCCTGCATCACGGTCACGAACACTCCATGAATCAGCGCGGCGCATATCTCCACGTTGTCAGCGACGCGCTCGGCTCGCTGGGGGCGCTCGCCGCCGGGGCGATCATCCTGCTGACCGGGTGGACCGCGGCCGACCCGCTGATTTCCATGGCCATCGGTCTTCTGATTCTGGCCGGGGCGTGGCGCCTGGTGCGCGAAAGCGCGGACATCCTGCTCGAGGCGACGCCGAACCACATCCCGCTGGCCACCGTTCACGAACGGCTCGTGAGTCTGCCCGGCGTCCACTCGGTGCATGACTTGCACGTCTGGACCCTGACCAGCGGCGTGATCGCCATGAGCGGGCACCTGGTGGTGCGAGAGGCGGCCCAACACCAGCGGGTGCTCGAGGCTGCCCAGGAACGGTTGCGGGAGATGGGAATTCACCATGTGACGGTCCAAATGGAGCGGGACGAGACATGCGAGTGAACCAATGCGTGGTGGTACTGCGTGGGGAGTGGTTCCCGACGGTTCGCACCGCCGCTGCGCCGCGCTTCGTCCGGTACCACTCCCCACTCCCCACGCCTTGTGATTTCAACACCCTCCTTCTATACTGCCGCCCTCGCACTGACCTCCACAGGACGTAGCTCCTTGCAGATCCGCAACATCGCCATCATCGCACACGTCGACCACGGGAAGACGACGCTTGTGGTGCAGATGCTCAAGCAGTCGGGTGTCCGGGTGAAGGACGCCGGGATCGGCGCCATGGACTCGAACCCCCTGGAGCGCGAGCGCGGCATCACGATCCTGTCGAAGAACACGTCGATCCGATGGGGTGATCCCGAATACCTGATCAACATCGTCGACACGCCGGGGCACGCGGATTTCGGCGGCGAAGTCGAACGCATCCTGCGCATGGTCGACGGGTTTCTGTTGTTGGTGGATGCCGCGGAAGGGCCGATGCCGCAGACCCGGTTCGTCGCGGGCAAGGCGCTGGGTCTTGGCCTGAAGCCGATCGTGGTGATCAACAAGATCGACCGCCAGGACGCGGAGCCCAAGCGGGTGCACGACGAAGTGCTGGAAATGTTTCTCGACCTGGAAGCGGACGAGACGCAGTTCCATTGTCCGTTTCTGTATGCGTCGAGCCGGCAGGGCATCGCGTCGCCTGATCTGGCGGTGCCGGGGACGGATCTGGTCCCGCTGTTCCAGACCATTGTCGATACGGTTCCGCCGCCGTCGGGCGACGCGAGCGGGCCGTTCCAGATGCTGATCTCGACGCTCGACTATTCCTCGTATCTGGGGCGCATCGGGATCGGGCGCATCGAGCGCGGCCGCGTGCACGTGGGCGACACGGTGGCGCTGTTGCCGCTGGGCGAGGCAGGCCCGCTGGGCGACGGCACCTTCGATCAGGCCAAGGTCGTGAAGCTGTTCGGGTTCGAAGGTCTCGAGCGGGTCGAGTTGCAGGAGGCCACCGCGGGAGAGATCGTCGCGATCTCGGGGATCGCCGGAGTGGAAATCGGCAAGACGATCACGGCGCCGGATCACCTCGAGCGGTTGGCCGGCATCGCGGTGGAGGAGCCGACGATCTCGGTCGACTTTAGGGTCAACGACGCGCCGTTCGCGGGTCGCGAAGGGAAATACGTCACCGGCCGGCAGCTGCGGGACCGGTTGTATCGCGAGCTCGAGCGCAACGTCGCGTTGCGCGTCGAGGACACCGATGACCCGCAGACGTTCACCGTGTCCGGGCGCGGCGAGCTGCATCTCGGCATTCTGATGGAAACGATGCGACGCGAGGGGTTCGAGTTCCAGGTGAGCCGGCCGCGCATCATCCCGCGCGAGGGGGCGAACGGAGAACAGCTCGAGCCGTACGAGGAGCTGTTGATCGATTGCCCCGAGGCGTATCTCGGCGTGGTGATGGAGAAGCTGGGCCCGCGGCGCGGAACGCTGAAGGACATGAAGAATCCGGGGATGGGTACGGTGCGGCTCCGGTTCACGATCCCGGCCCGGGGCCTGTTGGGCTATCGCTCGGAATTCCTGACGGATACGCGCGGCAACGGGATCATGCACCACCGGTTCCACGGGTACGGGCCCTGGGCGGGGCCATTGACGGGGCGCAGCCGGGGCGTCATGGTAGCGGACCGGGAGGGTGTGGCGGTAGCGTACGCCCTCTTCAATCTGCAGGAACGGGGCACCATGTTTGTGCACCCCGGTGACCCGGTGTACGAGGGGATGATCATCGCCGAGCACGTGCGGCCGGGCGATCTCGACGTGAACGTGGCGAAAGAGAAGAAGCTGACGAACATGCGCACCACGGCGTCGGACGAGATGATCATCCTGGAGCCGCCGCGGCCGGTCACGCTGGAGTTGGGCCTGGAGTACATTGAGGACGACGAGCTGATCGAAGTGACGCCGTTGTCGGTGCGGTTGCGCAAGCGCGCCCTGGGAGCCGTGGCGCGGCGCAAACTCGCCCGGGCGGCGCGGGCGCAGGAAGAGTAGCGGAACAGAGACGCTCGGGCTCAGGCAGTCACGGGCCCGCTACCGCAAACCTCAGCCGGGGGTGCCGATGCTGTCCGTGGCGACGTCGATGGTCGTGTCGCTCAAGCGTCGTGGCGACGACATCGACGAGGAGTTCGAGGACTTCGAAGAAGACAAGGACCTCGACGAGGATTTCGAGGACGGGCTCGACGAGGACGAGGGAGACGACGAGGACTCGGAAGACCTCGACGAGTACGACGACCTCGACGACGAGTTCGACGAAGAAGACGAAGACGGGTTCCGGCCCCGCAAAGGGCCGCGCCGCGATTGGGGCGGCGGAGCACCAGACTAGACGGAACCCGTGGAGAGCTGCTGACGGCCGGCGCACCCCAGCGCCGGCCGTCAGTGTATTCGATCATTATCTACCGCGCCGCCCGCCGCAGCCGCCGGATCTCTTCCAATACCTCGATGTCCGCTGCGTCCTGCAGGCGACCAGTGCGCTTGGACTCGATCAGGTCATCGAGCGCTACGAGCGGAATCTCCACGCCTTCGACGTTCACGACCTCTGCCCGGGGCGCCGCCTGCTCGTAGGTGACCCGCCAGGCGACGGTGAACACATCCACCGCCGGATCGTCGCCGATGACGGTGATGGGACGTTTCGCAAGCTCCGCCGCCGCCCACTCGCGCGCGAACCCGTAGCCGACGCGCGCGAGCCCGTCGAGCACGCGGGCGGCATTCGCCTCGGTCGGTTGGATCAGAATGTCCACGTCCGCCGTGGCCCGCGCATACCCGTGCAGAATACACGCGACGCCACCGATCACGAGATACTCCGCTCCGGATCGGTTGAGCGCGGCACACACCTGCGCGGCAATCGTCTGCGGGGTTACGCCCCGGCGCGGTTCGCCTGCTTCCACTCGTGGAAGTCCTCGTAGGAGTCGAATCCGATAATCTGGCGGCGCGTCCCTCGGCGGGGGCGCCGCTGGCGCGCCAGCCGCGTCAGGTCCTCGGTCCGGCGCAACCGCTCCGCCGGCGAGCGCGCGAGATCCGTCGCCAAGTGCTGCCGCCGGGCCTCCGCGACCGCTGCGGTGGCGGCGGGGGGTGCGGCGGCCGCTGGACGGCCCGCGTACGCCCGCAGCGCTTCGGCGATCACCCAGCTGCGTGAGCGGTCGAGCGCCCGCGCCCGCCGGTCGGCGGACTGCAGCACGTCGCGGGGGAGGGTGATGGAGATCCGATCGAAGGACATAGTAATACTCGATATTATTGGATACGATCAATCTACTGTGGCTGCGGCAACTCCACAACGTCGGAGCGAGGACCGGCAAGATTGGAGTACCGCGTGGAATTGCAGGCAGCTAAGTTAGGTGGCCGGCTGGCAGCGGTAGGACACTGAAGGGCCTGTAGCTCAGGTGGTTAGAGCGCACGCCTGATAAGCGTGAGGTCGGTAGTTCAACTCTACCCAGGCCCATGGAAGCGCACGGGAGCCTCACCGGTCAGGGCCGGTGAGGCTTCGTCATATCGAACTCCCCCTCGGGCGAAGGATTCCTATGCAACGCGTGGTACTGAGTTGCCTGCTGCTGTTGCCCGTGGTCGGTGCCGCACAACAAGCGCCGCGCACCTACACGCACGCCGACACGCTGCGCGGCTCGAATACGCCCCAGCGCGCCTGGTGGGACGTGGTCTTCTACGACCTGCACGTGAGCGTGCACCCCGCGGACAGCACCATCGCCGGATGGAACGGGATCACCTATCGCGTGCGCCAACCGGGTCGCGAGATGCAGATCGATCTGCAACTCCCGCTCGACGTTGACAGCATGGTGCAGGACGGCCGTCGCGTCGCGTCCCGGCGCGACGGCAACGCCTTCTTCGTGACGCTCGCCGGCCGGCAGCGCGCGGGCGAGTCGCGCACCATCACTGTCTACTATCACGGGAAGCCGGTCGTGGCGAAACGACCGCCGTGGGACGGCGGGTTCATCTGGCAGCACGACAGCCTCGGCAACCTCTGGGTCGCCACCGCCAACGAGGGCACCGGCGCCAGCGTCTGGTGGCCCAACAAGGACTACCTGGGCGACGAACCGGACAGCCAGCGTATCGCCATCACCGTGCCCGACCCGATGGTGAACGTTTCCAACGGCCGGCTGCGCCGCATCACGCCGCACCCCGACGGCACGACGACCTACGAGTGGTTCGTCACGAGCCCGATCAACAACTACAACGTCACGATCAACGCGGGGAGCTACGCGCACTTCTCGAACATCTACAACGGCGAGGCCGGACCGCTCACGCTGGACTTCTGGCCGCTCGCCTACCACCTCGAAGTCGCGCAACGGCAGTTCCTCCAGGTCACCCCGATGATGAAGTGCTTCGAATCCTGGTTCGGGCCGTTCCCGTGGTACGAGGACGGCTACAAGCTGGTCGAGACTCCGCACCTCGGCATGGAGCACCAGAGGGCGGTCGCCTACGGCAACCACTACCAGAACGGCTATCTGGGGCGAGACCTCTCGCATACCGGGCTGGGGCTGCTGTGGGACTTCATCATCGTCCACGAGAGCGCGCACGAGTGGTGGGGCAACAACATCTCAGCGCAGGACCATGCGGACATGTGGATGCACGAGAGCTTCGCGAACTACGCGGAGAACCTGTACACCGAGTGCCTGGACGGGAAAGGCGCCGGCGCCGAATACGTGATCGGCACACGACAAAACATCCGGAACGACCAGCCCATCGTGCCCGTGTTTGGCGTCAACGCCGAGGGCTCCGGCGACATGTACTACAAGGGCGGCAACATGCTGCACACGATCCGCCAGGTGATCGGGGACGATGCCAAATGGAAGAGCATCCTGCGTGGTCTGAACCAGGACTTCCGCCATCAGACCGTGACGGGGCTCCAGGTGCAGGCCTACATCAGCCAGCACGCCGGGATCGACCTGTCCAAGGTGTTCGCCCAGTACCTCACCACCACGCAAATCCCGGTGTTCGAGTACTCGATTGCCGACTCGACCCTCACCTACCGGTGGAGCAACGTCGTGCCGGGATTCGACATGCCGCTGAAAGTGACGCTGGCCGACAGCGGGCTCGTCGCCATCCGGCCCACGGAGCAGTGGCAGCATGTTGTATTGCACATGACGGATCCGCGGCAGTTCCACGTGGATGAGAACTTCCTCGTGATTCCCCGGCGCGCCGGCGGCGTGTGACGGCCGTGAATCACCTGCTGCCCATTCTGCTGCTGGCCGCCTGCTGCATCGTGGGCCTGCTCCTGATTCCGTTTTCCCTGCCGGGGTTGTGGCTCATGGACCTGGGGGTCATCGGCTTCGGGTGGCTGACCGGATTCCAGTCGGTGGGCGTCGGGACCATCGCGCTGGTAGCCGGGCTCGCGCTCGTGGCCGAGGCGGTGGAATGGTGGCTCGGCTTCCGGTTCACGGAGAAATACGGCGGCTCGACGCGGGCCGGGTGGGGCGCGTTTCTGGGCGGGATTGTCGGGGCCATGATGGGCGTGCCCGTCCCGGTGCTGGGAAGCGTCATTGGCGCGTTCATCGGTGCGTTCGTGGGCGCGGCGCTGTTCGAGTACACGCGCACCCGACATAGCGGCGTGGCCGCGCGCGTGGGGTGGGGCGCTGTGTTGGGTCGGGCGGCCGCCGTCGGTGTCAAGATGGGATTCGGGTTCGTGATTCTCGTGGTCGCGTTGATCGCCGTTATCCGGTTGTGAAGTGCGTGCAGGCGGTCGAGCGGGACGGCCGCATCACCGCGCAGCTCACCGACGTCCAGGACCCCGTTCCTGGGCCGGGTGAGGTGCTGGTGCGGGTGCACGCCTCGGGCGTGAACCGCGCCGATCTGTCACAAATCGCCGGTCGCTATCCGCCGCCTCCCGGCGAATCCACCATCCTGGGTCTCGAAGTCTCGGGTCGCATCGTCGGGACCGACGAGCCGGTGTGCGCGTTGTTGGGCGGTGGGGGACACGCCGAGCTCGTGGCGGTTCCCACCGGACAGATTCTGCCTGCGCCGCCCTCGATCGATCTGGTCGCCGCCGCCGGCATCCCCGAAGCGTTTCTGACCGCTTTCGTAAACCTGATCGTGGAAGCGCAGCTTGGACCGGGACAACGCGCCGTCATTCACGCCGGCGCATCGGGCGTGGGACTCGCCGCCATTCAGATCGCGAAACTCACCGGGGCCACTGTGGCGGCCACCACGCGGACCGAACGCAAGCAAGCAGCCATGAAGGAAGCCGGCGCGGATCTCGCGATCGTTACCGTCAACGGTGACTCGGCGACCGAGATCGAGCGGTCCTGGGGCACGAACGTCGTGGATGTCGTCCTGGACCCAATCGGGGGAGCAATGGTGGCCCACGATCTGCGCCTCCTCGCTCCCGGTGGTCGGATCGTCGTGATCGCCACCATGGGGGGAGGCGCCACGGAGCTCGATTTGTCGTTGCTGATGAAGAAACGCGCCCGGCTGATCGGTTCGACGCTGCGGGCGCGGGGCCGCAAAGAGAAGGCACGCCTCGTCGCCCGGTTTCGCGACGAATTGTTGCATGCGTTCGACACGGCAGCGCTTCGGGTCACTGTTGACACCATCGTGCCAGCGGATCGCGCTGCGGAGGCATTCCAAAGACTCCATGACAACTCGAACGTGGGGAAAGTGCTGATACGCTGGACAACTGGTTTGCCTAAGTAACGCTGTAGTAGTGGTTTACAATTCCAACTTCCACTACGTATCTGGCGCGATTACAGCCGGATTCCTATCGTAAACGGCGGTTTTTTCCGTAACCATCGGTTTTGAAGCAGTTTACAGGGTGCCTGGCCGTCGGCGTCCCTTCCGGGGGACATAACGTGCAGAAGCTATTGCCCACCAAGCGGTTCTACTGACGTGAAAACCTCCACGCCTCCCGATTTCCGTCTGTTGTTCGAGGGCGCGCCGGGTCTCTACCTCGTGCTCACCGCCGATCTCAAGATCGTCGCGGTCAGCGATGCCTATTGTCGTGCCACGAAGACGCAGCGCGCCGACATCCTGGGCCAGGATTTGTTCGACGTATTCCCCGACAATCCTGACGATCCCGCGGCCACCGGCGCCCGCAACCTGCGGGCCTCCCTGGACCGGGTGCGCCAACTTCGGCTCCCTGACGCGATGGCCGTGCAGCAGTACGACATCCGCCGGCCGGAGTCCGAGGGCGGCGGGTTCGAGGTGCGGTACTGGAGCCCGTTGAACACGCCGGTGTTCGATGCGAAAGGCACCCTGGTCTACATCATCCACCGCGTCGAGGACGTGACCGAGCTGGTGCGGCTGCGCCAGCTGGGGACCGAACGGGAGAAGTTGACCGAGGAGCTGCGCGCCCGGGCCGAGCGGATGCAGACCGAGGTGTTTCTCCGGGCCCAGGAGGTGGCCGAGTCCAACCGGCGGCTCCAGGAGGCCAATGAGGAGCTGGGTCGGTTGTACGAGCGCTCCAAGGAGCTGGACGAGCTGAAAACGCAGTTCGTCGCCAACGTGAGTCACGAGCTGCGCACGCCGCTGGCCCTGATCCTGGGCCCCGTCGAACGCCTAGTGAGGGACACCCGGGATGAGCGCACGCGCCGGGATCTCGACACGATCCTGCGCAACGCGCGGCAGCTCCTGAAACAGGTGAACGATCTCCTGGACGTCGCCAAACTCGAGGCGGGGAAGACGTCGTTGCAGTACGCCGACACCGACCTGGCCGGGTTGGTGCGGCTCACGGCCGGGCAGTTCGAATCCCTAGCGCAGGAGCGGGGGATCGGACTCGCGATCCAGGCCGAGTCCGCGGTTCAGGGGCAAGTCGACCCGGAGAAGTATCAGCAGGTCGTCCTCAACCTGCTCTCCAACGCGTTCAAGTTTACGCCGCAGGGTGGCCAGATCCGGTGCACGATGCACCAGGATGAAGCGGCGGGGCGTGTCGTGCTGGAGGTCGCGGACAGTGGCGTGGGGATTCCCGTCGAGCATCGCACTACGGTCTTCGATCGGTTTCGGCAGCTCGAGGGAGGGGCGACTCGCACGCGGGGCGGCACCGGGCTGGGACTCGCGATCGTTCGAGACCTGATCGACCTGCATCGCGGCACGATTGCGGTCGGCGACGCGCCGGAGGGTGGCGCATCGTTCCTGGTGGCGATCCCCCAGCGGGCACCGGTGGGCACCCAGGTCACCGCTCCCATGCCGGATTCCGCCGCGCTGCGCCAGGCCGTGGAACAGGTCGCCGCGGAGTTCCGGATTCCCGAAGTGGGCACCCCAACCCTGCCGGACGAACCCGACGACCGGCCTCTCGTGCTGGTGATCGAAGATCACGTCGAGATGAACCGGTTCATCTGCGAGAGCCTCGCCTCGCGGTATCGCACCATCTCGGCCACGAACGGAAAAGACGGCTTGCGTCAGGCGATCGACCTGCGCCCCGATCTGATCATGAGCGACGTGATGATGCCGGAGCTCTCGGGCGCCGATCTGGTGCGCGAGCTGCGTTTGCGCCCCGATCTGGCCACGACGCCCGTGTTGTTGCTCACGGCGAAGACCGACGAGCAGCTGCGCGTGGAGCTGCTGCGCGCCGGTGCGAACGACTTCGTCATGAAACCCTTCTCGGTGGACGAGCTGCTGGCACGGGCGCGCAACCTGATCACGGCCAAACTCGCCACCGAGCACACGCAGCGGCTCAATACGGAGTTGCAGAGCCTTGCCTCGGAGCTGGAGCGGGCCAATCGCGAGACGGGGGAAGTGAGCCGTTTGAAGAGCGAATTCCTCGCCAACATGTCGCATGAGCTGCGCACGCCGCTGAATGCCGTGATCGGCTTTTCGGAAATGCTGTTCGACGGCAAGGCCGGGCCCGTCTCGGAAAAACAAAAGGAATTTCTGGACGATATCCTGCTGGGCGCGCGGCACCTGCTCCAGCTCATCAATGACGTGCTCGATCTCTCGAAGGTTGAAGCCGGCAAGATGGACTTCCGCCCTGAGCCGGTGAACCTGGCGACCGTGCTCGACGAGGTCACGGGACTGCTCCGCGAGCCTGGCGGCCCAGAAGCAGCTCGCCATCGAGGTCAATATCGCGCCCGATCTCACCGGCATTGTGACCGACGCGTCGCGCCTGAAACAGGTGCTGTACAACTATCTCTCGAACGCGCTGAAATTCACGCCGGAGGACGGGCGGGTCGTGGTGCGGGCCACGCCTGAAGGCGACCAGGAGTTCCGGCTGGAGGTCGAGGACACGGGGCTCGGAATCCGTGCCGAAGACATGTCGCGCCTGTTCGTCGAGTTCCAGCAGCTCGATGCCGTCAATGGCCGCAGCCACGGCGGCACGGGGCTGGGCCTCGCGCTGACGAAGCGAATCGTTGAAGCGCAAGGCGGGACCGTGGGCGTGCGCAGCGTCTTCGGGCACGGCAGCACGTTCTCGGCGGTGTTGCCACGCGTGGCGGGCCAGATCGTGCCTCTGGCGCCGACGGTGGTGCGGCCCGGGAATCCCGGATCGCCGGCGGTCCTGGTCATTGAGGACAACAAAGCCGACCGGGAACGTCTGGCCCTGATGTTGGGCGATGCGGGCTACGAGGTCGAGACGGCAGCCACCGGCACTATCGGCTTGGCCTGCGCCCGGGCCCGCCGCTACGACGCGATCGTCCTCGATCTCCTGCTCCCTGATATGCACGGCCGCGATGTGCTGCGTGCCGTCCGCCGCGGTCCCAATAAGGTCACGCCGGTGGTCGTGGTCACCGTGGTCGCCGACAAGGCCGTGCTCGCCAGTTGTCGTGTCGATGACCTGCTGTGCAAGCCAGTCCAGGCGCGGGATCTGGTGGCCGCGTTGCGCCGGGCGACCGTGCCCCCCGGGGAGTCGCGGCCGGTGCTGGTGCTGGACGACGACGCCCAGGCCCTGGAGCGGATGGAACGCGCCCTCGGTGACCTCGGGTACCGGGCATTGTGCGTGTCCAACGTGACCGATGCGCTCGCGCGCGTGCTGCTCGATCCCCCGGCCGCCGTGGTCGTCGATTTGAGCAAGAGCGAGCTGGGGGGCTTCGCGTTCCTGTCCCGTCTGCGGAGTCTGCCCGTCGGCCGCAACATCCCGATCATCGTGTCCACGTCGAAAGACATGCCGGCCACGCTGCTGCAGCGGCACCTCGCCCCCACCCGCTCGGGCGCGAAGGACGACGAAGCGAAAACGGTGCTCCAGGAAATCCAGGCCGCCGAGCAGCGGGGTCGCGCGAACCGGGAGCTCGCGGGTGGCCGGTGAGCCGATCCTCGTCGTGGAAGACAACCCGGCACAGCTGAAGCTGCTGTCGGCGTTGTTGGAGGACGCCGGCTATCCGGTCCGCGGCGCCCCCGACGCCAACGAGGCACTGGCCATCCTGCGGTCGTACCGGCCGCGTCTGATCCTGATGGACATCCAGCTCCCCGGCATCGACGGGCTCACCTTGACGCGCATGCTCAAATCCAATCCGTCGCTGCGCGACATTCTGATCGTCGGCGTGACGGCGTACGCGATGCAGGAGGACGAGGACCGCGTGCTGGCCGCCGGCTGCGACGGCTATCTCTCCAAGCCGATCGACACGCGCGCCTTGCCCGACGTGGTCGCCTCGTATCTGCAACCGACAGTCGGGTAAGCCCCGTGGCGGCGGCCCGAACACCCCCTTGCGATTGAGGCGGTCCCGCCAGCAGGTTTTCCCATCGTCAGATTCCCATGGTTTCTTCCACAGTCGAGGTATGCATGAAAATCGTGTCCACCCTGGCGGTGTGTCTCGCCGTCCCCACGGTGCTGCTGTCGCAGGCGGCCGCCAATCCCGTCGCGGACGCATTCCGCGCGAACTATCAAGAAGCCCAGCGCAACCTGGTAGAAGCCGCGGAGCAGATGCCGGCGGACAAGTACGGCTACAAGCCCACTCCCGCGCAGATGACGTTCGGAGAAATCGTGGTCCATCTCGCCGGCGCCAACGCCTTCATGTGCAGCGCGATCGGTGGGAAGGAGCGGCCCACCTGGCCCAAGATTCTCCCGACCGCGCCGAAAGACAGTCTCGTCGCCCGGCTGAAGACCTCGTTCGATTTCTGTGGGACGGCGATTGCCGGACTCGACGACTCGAAACTCGGTGAGATGCTGCCGTTCTTCGGCGGGCAGCCGGCGTCCAGGGCCTATGTGATGTTCATCAGCGTGGATGACTGGGCCGATCACTACAGCCAGTGGGCGAACTACATGCGCTTGAACGGCCTGCTGCCGCCGACGGCGCGTCGCGGCAACTAGCGCTCAGGCAGGACGTTTCGCTTCCAGGCGGGCTTCAGCTGTGAGATCGCGCGATCCCAGCTGAACGCCCGCCTGTTGCAGGAATTCGTTGGGTGGGAGGCTCCCCGCCAACACCCAGACGTAGTCGTTCGGGATTTCGCGCGTCTTTCCCTGCACGTCGAGCACCACCGACTGCGGACGGATTTCGACCGGTTGGGAATTGTACAGGACGGTCAGCGAACCCTTCTTGATGCTGTCCTTGAGGCGCTGCGCATTCCGTTCCTTGATGCGACTGAACGCCTCTTTGCGATAGGACACCGTGACGGTGTTGCCGCGCTGGTACGCGAGCCCCAGCGCCGTTTCGACGGCACTGTCACCGCCGCCGACGACGAGCACGCGCGCGTTCGTGTACGCTTCGGCATCGATCAATGAGTACATCACCTTCGGGAGGTGCTCGCCGGGCACCTCGAGCTTGCGCGGCGTACCGCGGCGTCCGACGGCCAGCACCACCGCCCGGGCCCGGTATTCACCGCGTGCGGTAGTGACCGTGAACACGGCATCGTCTCCGCGGCGAATGCGGTCGACTTTTTCCGCGGTCCGTAGCGCGAGCCCCTTCTCTTTGTGGACTTTCCTCCAGAACTGGAGCAGCTCCTCCTTGGAGATCTGCAGTTTCTTGAACTTGCCGTACAGCGGGAATTCCACGGGGCTGGTGAGGACGAGCTTCTGGCGCGGGTACTTGGCCACGGTCCCGCCGAACTCATCTTGTTCGAGGGTGAGGTAGCTGAGGTGGCGCTCCAGTGCCCGGAGCGAGGCGCTGATGCCGCCTGGGCCCGCGCCGACGATACACACATCGCGCACGTCCGCTGCGCCCCGGCGCCCGGTGCGCTGCAACCGGGCGGCGATGGTGTCGATGCAGTCCCGGCCCTGATTGATCGCGTTCTTGATCAGGGCCAGCCCGCCGAGTTCGCCGACCACAAACAGATTCGGCACGTTGGTCTCGAGCTCGCGGGTGAGGTGCGGCAGATCCGCGGCGATGCTGGGGTCCGCCATCACGATCTCGATGGCTCCCACCGGGCAGGCCTCAGCACAGAGTCCGTGCCCGATGCACTTGTGTCCATTCACGATCGCCGCCTTGCCCGCGATGACCGCCAGCACGTCACCCTCCGGGCAGACTTCGACACACGCCCCACATCCGATGCAATGGGAGACGTCGATGTGCGGGTGCTGCGCCCGCGGGCCCTGACCCGAGAGCCCGGAACGTTTCGCGGCCGCCACGGCAGCTTGCTCTTTCCGTCGCATGCTCCGATAGTGTCTCAGGATCGATCCACCGAGGAGCAAGGCGAACGCGACATAGATCAGGGTGCTGTTCATCGCTGTATGAAGAATCTCATCTGGACTCCCGCTGTCGCGAAATGCTTCAGGTGTCTTGGTATGGGGCAGGACGACACTGACCCCATCCGCTGGTCATGTGACAACGCGTTGCCGGTTCGAAGGTTGCGTCAACGCTCTGACTGCGCCGTTGCCGTGTGGATCTTGCAGGTGCAGGTTACGTGCCCGCAACGGGTTGTGGTGCGACCACGAGGTGGCGGGCGTCACAGACGGCCCCACGCTAAACGAGATCTTAGAAGCCGTGATGTCTGAAGCCAAGATCGTCTCCGGACCCGGGCGCCCCCTTGCCCCTCGCCCGGCCATGCGGCCATCGCGCCCGTCCCTGGTCGGCTCGCGCGAAGCCCCGGGGCACGCGCGCCGTTCGCTGTTTCTCGTGGTGGCGGTGCTGGTGGGAATCTGCATCGCGGGATTCCCCTACTACACGCTCCCGATCGCCGAGCGCGTACGCAGCCCTTTCCACCCGTGGCTCCGGCCATCGGGATACATCGGTCAGAGCGCGGGCCTGATCGCGATCGCCATCTTCCTGTTTCTCTGGTTGTATCCGATCCGCAAGCGGGCGCGATGGCTCGCCTGGACCGGATCGGTGGCCCGCTGGCTGGACGTCCATGTGTTGGCGGCGCTCGTGCTGCCGCTGCTGGTCGCGATCCACGCCGCCTGGCGGTTCGAGGGCCTGATCGGGCTCGGGTTCTGGTCGATGATGGTGGTGTGGGCCAGCGGCATCGTGGGGCGCTACCTCTACGCGCGCATTCCTCGCAGCAAAGCGGGCATCGAGCTCACGCGCGACGAGATCGTCGCCCGCCGACAGACCCTGCTCGAGGAAATTGCGAAGACGACCGGGCTCGATACGCACTTGATCGAAGACACGCTCGCTCCGGATCGCGCACCGGCCGAGCGCCCGGGCATCGGGGGGACGCTGTTGCGCCTCATTGCGGATGACCTGGCGCGACGACGAGCGGCCCGACACCTGCGCCGACTGTTGCGCCAACACGGGCCGCACCGGCGCAAACAAGACCGGCTGGTGCTCACCCGCGTGTTGCGGCTGGCCCGGCGCGAGATGGCGCTCACGCAGCAGACGCGCATGCTCGATGCGACGCAGGCCGTGTTCCGCTTCTGGCATGTCTTCCATCGTCCCGTGGCGATCGCCGCCCTGGCGGCCGTCGTCGTTCACGTCGCCGTCGTGATCGCCCTCGGCGCGACGTGGTTGTGGTGAGACGTGAAGCCGCGCTGGCTGGAGTGGCGTTCGTGGTGATGTGCCTGGTAGGAACGGGCGTGGCGCGGGGCCAAATCTCGCCCGGGCCGCTCGCTCAACCACACGCCGCTCTGGAAGGGGCGCGGCGCTGCGTTAATTGCCACGGCGGCGGTGGGAAAGAGCAGATGACCGCGCTGTGTCTCCAGTGCCACAAGGAAATAGACTGGATGATCACGCAGAACCGCGGCTTTCACGTCCGTCACAAAGGTGAACGCTGCGCCAGTTGCCACCCCGATCACGCCGGCCGCGACTTCTCGCTGATCAGCTGGCCGGGAGGGGAGCCACAGCGCTTCGATCATGCGCTCGCCGGATGGCCGCTCGAGGGCCGGCATCAGACGACGAAGTGCGCGGATTGTCATCGACCGGTATTCCGAGTGAGTGATGCGGCGCGACTGGCGCCGACGCCCGGCAATGCCCCGGGTTGGGTCGGACTCGAGACGACTTGCGTGTCCTGTCACCGGGACGTGCATCGGGGATCGCTGGACAAGAACTGCCTCGCCTGTCACGACGTGGAGCATTGGAAGCCGGCCCCGCGATTCGATCACGCCAAGACCGACTATGCGCTCACCGGTAAACACCGCGACGTGCCTTGTGCGCAGTGCCACAAGCCGGGGACGGCCCCGGCCGACTCGACCCAGCGGGTGGTGCGGTTCAAGCCGTTGGCGCATCGCGATTGCGTCTCGTGCCACGCCGATCCGCATCGCGGCCGGTTTGCGGGGGCCTGCGGTGACTGCCACGTCACGACGGGGTTCAAGGTCATCGAACGCGGGCACTTCGATCACGATCGCACACGCTACCCGTTGCGAGGCCGGCATACGTCCGTCTCCTGTTCGGACTGTCACGATGCCCCTGGGGTGAAGGGCAAGAATCCTCCCTTTGCCCAGTGCCGGGATTGTCACACCGATCCCCATGCCGGCACTGCCACACTGGCCGGCGCGGTGGTGGACTGTGCCTCGTGTCACAGCGTCGCGGGATTCGTGCTCAGCACCTACACCGTCGCCCAACACCGTCAGGCGAAGTTCCCACTGGAGGGCAAACACGCGCAGGTGGCGTGCGTGGCCTGCCACGTGAAGGATCCAGCCGGCGTTCCCAAGACCCAGCTCGGCAGCTCGGGCATCGTGATGCGCCCGACCTTCGCCCGCTGCATCGATTGCCACGCGGATGTGCACGGCGGGCAACTCGCGAGCCGCGGGACCGGCGGCGAGTGCGCGACCTGCCATACGGTCTCGGCCTGGAAGCCGAGTACGTTCACGGTGGCGGATCACGCGAAGGTGAAGTTCGTGCTGGACGGACGGCACGCGGAGATCGACTGCGCCGCCTGTCATAGCGCGACGCGCACCGGCCTCCGCCCGCTGCCCAATGCCGGCGGCCTGGGGACGGCGCGGGTGGCCTTCAAGCTCGCCGAGCAGGACTGCGTGGCGTGCCATGTCGACCCGCACGCGGGGCGGTTTGCCCGCGGCGGCGCGCGACCCGTGGCGACGGGGTGCCTCGGCTGCCACACCACCCGGCGCTATCGCCCGTCCACCATCGATGTCGCCGCGCACGACGCCTACAGTTTCAAGCTCGAGGGCGCCCACCGCGCCGTGCCGTGCGTGGGGTGCCACGCCGAGCTGAAGCGCCCGGAGGCGGTGTCGACGCTCGTGCTGGCGCGCTGGACTGGCGCCCCGCTGCTGTTTACCGCCAAGGAGCAGGGGTGCCGGACCTGCCACGAGAACCCGCACGGCGATCAGTTCGCCGCCCGGGCCGACGGTGGCCGATGCGAGAGCTGCCACGGCCAGGATGCCTTCGCGCCGGCAGCGCGCTTCGACCACGATCGGGACACGAAGTTTCCGCTCCGGGGTGGACACGCGAATGTGGCGTGCAGTCGGTGCCATCCCGTGATCGCGGGGCCTGGAAATGGCCGGACCGTCCGATACCGCCCGGTATCGGGGCGGTGTGAGAACTGTCATGCAGATGGAGCCCGTCAATGACCCGTTCGATGGCGGTCCTCAGCGGAGTGCTGATCGCGATTTCGGTTCCGGCGGCCACGGTCGCGCAGCAACCCACGGTTCAGAACCCACACGGCACGCTGACCCAGCCGTGCGCCGTGTGTCACAGCCCGCAGGCGTGGAAGCCGGCGCGCATATCCTCGGAGTTCGATCACGCCAAAGTTGCGCGGTTCCCGCTCCAGGGCGCGCACGCCGCCGTCGCCTGCAAATCGTGCCACACGTCGCTGACCTTCAAGGGCGCGTCCCGGGATTGCGTTGGCTGTCACACCGATCCGCATCGCGGCGAGCTGGGCACGACCTGCGGCCGGTGTCATACGATGCGCAGTTTCGTCGACCGAGCCGAAATGGGCCGGGCGCATCAACTCACGCGGTTTCCCCTGACGGGTGCCCACGTGGCCGTGGATTGTGAGGCGTGCCACACCGTCGCGGGGCAGGGGCAGATGACCTTTGCGGCCCGCGCCACGGATTGCAACAGCTGTCATCTGAAAGACTATCAGGCGACCCGCAATCCGGATCACACCGCGGGGGGATTCCCGCACGACTGCCAGTCGTGCCACGCGACCGCGTCGTGGATGGGTGCCCGGTTCGATCACAACGCCACCCGGTTCCCCCTGAGCGGCGCGCACCTGGCGGTCAACTGCACCCAGTGCCACGGCACGGGCGGGTTCGGGGCGTTGCCGACCACCTGCGTGTCGTGCCATCAGACCGACTACAACAACGCCAGGGACCCCAGCCACCAGCAGGCCCAATTCCCCACTGACTGTACCGTCTGCCATACGACGACCGCGTGGAGCGGGGCGACCTTCAATCACAACGCGACCGCGTTCGCCCTGACCGGCGCGCATGTCCAGGCAACGTGTACGCAGTGCCACGGGGATGGGGTGTACAAGGGGAAGCCCACGGCGTGCCTGTCGTGTCACCAGACCGACTACAACAACGCGAAGGACCCGAACCACCAGCAGGCGCAATTCTCGACCAACTGCACGGTGTGCCATACGACGAGTACGTGGACCGGGGCCACCTTCAACCACAGCACCACGACCTTCCCCCTCACCGGCGCACACGTACAGCTCACGTGCGATCAGTGCCACGGCGACGGCGTGTACAGGGGCAAGCCGACGACGTGTGTCTCGTGTCACCAGGCCGACTACGCGCGGACCACCACCCCGAACCATCAGCAGGCCCAGTTCCCGACCGACTGCACCGTGTGCCACACGACCACGACCTGGAATGGAGCCAGCTTCAATCACAGCGCCACGAACTTCCCGCTCACGGGAGCGCACATCCAGCTGAACTGCGATCAGTGTCACGGCGATGGCGTCTACCGTGGAAAACCGACGGCGTGCGTGTCGTGTCACCAGAGCGATTACAACACGACGACGAATCCGAACCATCAACAGGCGCAGTTCCCGACTGACTGCACCGTGTGCCACACGACGGCGACATGGACCAGCGCGACGTTCAACCACTCCAACACTTCGTTCCCGCTCACCGGGGCGCACGTGCAGGCGACCTGCGCCCAGTGTCACGGCGACGGGGTCTACAATGGCAAGCCGACGACCTGCGTGTCGTGTCACCAGACCGACTACAACACCACGACCGACCCCAATCACCAGCAGGCGCAGTTCTCGACCGATTGCGCCTCGTGCCACACGACGACGGTGTGGACGACGGCGACGTTCACGAATCACGATGCGCAGTATTTCCCGATCTACTCCGGGGCCCATCGTGGGCGCTGGACCAACTGCTCCACCTGTCACGTGAATCCCAGCGACTACCGGCAGTTCGACTGCCTGTCCTGTCACTCGGCGTCCCAGACCAACCCGCACCATTCCGGGGTCAACGGCTATACGTACGACAGCCCCAGCTGCTACCGGTGCCACCCGCGAGGGAGGAACTGATGCTGGCGGGACACGCGTTGCGTCTGTCCGTCGCCTTGTCGTCCCTGGCTGCGCCAGTCTGGGGCCAGACCGGGCCGTATCGATGGGCGCGGGTCACCGCCGCGGGTCCCGGCTCGGCGTCGATCGACGCCGGATCCTCGGAAGGTTTGCGCACCTTCACGCGAGTAGAGATCGTGCGTCGTGGCCATGCCGTGGCCATACTCAAGGTCGTTACGCTCGCCGCCCACCAAACGACGTGCGAGATCACCAGTCGCCCGATTCCGTTGCTGGTCGGAGATTCCGCCCGCTTCCTGCCGAGCGGCCGACCGAACGAAGCCGTGGCCGTGGCGCCTCGACCCGCTCCGCCGGTGCCGGGCCCGCCTCCCGCCTCCGTGGTGGACAGCGCTCCGCGTGTTCAACCCAAGCCGCCGGGACTGGCGCCGAGTGTCGCCCCGGCGCCGCTCCCTCCGTCCAACCGGATTGTGACGCCCGCGCCGGGTCACCTGGCCGACTCCGCTCTCGTGCGCGCCATTCCCGTCGCTCCGGCGCCGGCTCCTCGTGACACGACACCGGTGCGGGTCGTGCCCAAGCCCGCGCGATCGGTTGCCCCTCCCGTCGCTCCGGCGCCGGCTCCTCGTGACACGACACCGGTGCGGGTCGTGCCCAAGCCCGCCGCGACTCCACCCGTGCCACCCCCGGTGCCGACACCACCCGCTGCCCGAGCGCCGGCGCCACCCGCTGCGGCAGCGCCCGCGCCGGCACAGACCCAATCCGGGCCACTGCGCAGCGCACGCGTGACGTTCGTGACCACCAGCTCAGCGTACGTCAATGCGGGGAAAGCCGAAGGACTAGCGGTGGATGGTCGGGTGGACGTGGTCCGACGCGGCAGGTCCGTCGCGGAGCTGAAGGTCACGTTTCTCTCCACGCACCAGGCCGCGTGCCAGATCATCAGCGTGGTGGACAGCGTCGTGGTGGGCGATTCCGTGCGCTACGCCCCGATTGCGACGACCTCGGACTCCGCAGCGGTGGCGCGCGCGCCCCGCGCAGCCCCGCGCCCGGTGTCGCAGAGCTACACTCGGCCCTCACGCACCGGGCGTCTGCGGGGACGCGTCGGCCTGTACTTCCTCAGCGTCCAGAGCGCCGCGGGGCGCGTGTCGCAGCCTTCGGGCGACTTCCGCCTGAACGGCGCCGGACTGGGTGGGTCCTCGCTCGGGCTCGCCATCGACGTGCGCAGCCGCCGAGTCGTGCAGTCGTTCACGGGGAGCCCCACCAGCACCCGGGACCTGACGCGCGTCTATCAGGCGTCGCTATTCTGGCAATCTCCGGGATCACCGTTTCGATTCACGACCGGGCGACAATACGCGCCAGGCATCTCCTCAGTGGGCCTTCTGGACGGTGCTTCCGCTGAAGTGAGCCTGGCGGTGTGGGACTACGGCTTGTTCGCCGGCACGCAGCCGGACCCCGCCAATTTCGGGTTCTCGAGTCAGGTCGCGCAGCTGGGGGGATACCTCCGGTTGCACAATCGTCCGGCGTCCCTGACGCATTGGTCGTATACCGTTGGCGCGAGCGGCGCGTACCTGGAGGGCCAGACGAACCGGGAGTTTGCCTACTTCCAGGCCAACTATCTCACGCGTCGTTTCTCGGTCTATGCGGTGCAGGAGGTGGACTACTACCGGCCCTGGCGTCGCGCGGGCGGGGAAAAGGCCATTTCGCCAACCAGCACGTTCGCGAACTTGCAGGTTCAGGTGGTCAACGGTTTCAGCCTGACGAGCGGCTTCGACAATCGTCGTAGTGTCCGGCTCGGCAATGAATTCGCCGATAGCGTGTTCGACGACACGTTCCGCCGCGGCGTCTGGGCGGGGTTCGCCGCCCGGTTCGCGCGCCACTTCCAGGCCAGCTTCGATGCCCGCACCAATCACGATTCCTCGACCGGCACCGCCAATACCCTTACCCTGGCCCTCGGCGCCGACCGCCTCACCCCGCTCGGCGTGAGCCTGCGGACCCGCAGCACGCGGTACACGACCCCGGCGCGACAGGGGTGGCTGAATTCGGTTGCCCTCGGAGTGGAGCCGTTCGGGCGGGGTAGCCTGCAGCTGACCTCGGGGTGGCGCAGCGAGCAGGGGGCGACTCCGACGAGCATCCACTGGCTCGCCGCGGACATGGACGCGAGCCTGTTACGCTCGCTGTTCGTGATCGTGTCTGCGTACCGGGAGCGCGGAGGTATTGAGGGACACGATCTGCTGTACGCGGGAGTCAGCTTCCGCTTCTGATTGTCTCGGCGCGGATCATGTGCTGCGTTTTGGTTCAACTCCCGCATCGCGCCGTCTCCCAGCCAAGGTGTAAACCTCATGTCGGATCAGCAGTTACGCGACCGGAGGGATGCCGTACGGTTATTGCAGCTTCGGAGAGTCTGAGTTGACCCCGAGGTAGAGTCCCGTGTGGCAGAGGGTGCTGGGTTGCTGTCTCCTCCTGTGTGCCTCGGTCGCGGGCGCACAGCAAACCGCCTTTCAAAACCCGCACGGGCCGCTCGCGCAGCCGTGCAGTGATTGCCACAGCCCTGAGCGCTGGGCACCGGCGCGGATCAGCGACGCGTTCGACCATGGTCGCGCAGGGCAATTCCCACTGCTTGGCGCCCATGCGGCCGCAGGGTGCCGGAGCTGCCACGTCACGCTGGATTTCCGGGGTACTCCTCGCGAGTGCGTCTCGTGTCATCGCGACCCGCACCGCGACGAGCTCGGGACGGACTGCGCACGCTGCCATAGCGCCCGGAGCTTCCTCGATCGCACCACCATGACCCGTGCTCACCAGCTGACGCGTTTCCCGCTCGCCGGCACCCATCTCACGGTGGAGTGCGAGGCCTGCCACGCCGCCCCGCAGGGCCGCCCGGTCTTCGTCGCGGTGTCCACCGAGTGTGTCACGTGCCATCTGAAGGATTTTCATCCACGCATTCAGCAGTTGGTGAAAGAACTGTTCGGCAAGGAAGGCCACAAGGGCGTCAACCCGGATGAAGTCGTCGCGATCGGCGCGGCGCATTCAGGGCGGCGTGCTCAAGGGCGAAGTCAAAGACCTGCTGCTTGCTGGACGTGACTCCGCTGTCGCTGGCGATTGAAACGCTGGGCGGCGTGGCGACGCCGATGATTCCGCGCAACACGACGATTCCGACCAAAAAGACGGAAACGTTCTCGACCGCGGCCGACAGTCAGACTTCGGTTGAAGTTCACGTGCTGCAGGGCGAGCGTCCGATGGCGGCGCAGAACCGCACTCTGGGCAAGTTCCACCTGACCGGGATTCCGCCGGCACCGCGTGGCGTGCCGCAGATCGAAGTGACGTTCGACATCGACGCCAACGGCATCCTGAACGTGACCGCGAAAGACACGGCCACGGGCAAGGACCAGAAGATCACGATCACGTCGTCTTCGGGTCTGAGCAAGGATGAAGTCGAGCGCATGGCGAAGGAAGCCGATTCGCACTCGGCCGAAGACAAAGCCAAGCGCGAAGAGATCGACTCCAAGAACCAGCTCGACTCCATGGTCTACAGCGTGGAGAAGATGCTGCGCGAGCAGGGCGACAAGATCTCCGGCTCTGACCGCGGCGACGTCGAAAACGCGATTGCCGACGCCAAGAAGGCGCTGGAGTCGAACGACAAGGCAGCCATGGACAAGGCCCGCGAGACGCTGACCCAGGCCTCGCACAAGCTGGCCGAGCAGATGTACAAGGCGGCCCAGGCGCAGACGCCCGGGCGCCGGCCCGACGCCAGACGCGAAGCGCAGGGCCTGAGCCCGGCGGCAAACGGCCAGCCCAAGAAAGACGAAGGCGTAATCGACGCCGAGTACGTGGACGTGGAAGACAAGAAGTAAGCTGTCAGCTATTAGCTCTCAGCTTTTAGCAAAGGCCGTGCTGGGGACGGGTCTCGGACCCGTCCGGGCCGAACGCAGGTCGGCTGGTTCGTGTGGTCGCGGGCGACTCGCCCGCGCGGTGTTTCGTAGCGCCGGGCGCTACAGGTTTAAGGGAGAAGACAAATTGCAATTTGAAGTGAATGGTCAGGATTATTTTCTAAATTTCGCGGAAGATGAAGCCTACTGGTACGTCTTGGCGCCCACGCTGACGGGAGTGCAGCGCATTCCGGTCTACGTGGATTCGCCGGCGTACGAACGTTTCGGCATCCTGGGAAAGAACCGTCACAATATTCAGAACTGAAGTCTCACGGGCCGCGAGAACGGCTGCATAAGCACGAATGGCGACCACCCCCAAAAAAGACTATTACGAAATCCTGGGCGTGAAGAAGTCCGCCTCGGCGGACGACATCCGCAAGGCCTTCCGCAAGCTTGCGCGCAAGTATCATCCCGACGTCAATCCCGGCGACAAGGCGGCGGAAGAGAAGTTCAAGGCGCTGTCCGAAGCCAACGAAGTCCTCAGCGATCCCAAGAAGCGCAAGATTTACGACCAGGTCGGCTTCTACTCCGACAACATCGATGCCGCGACCGCCGAAGCGTATGCCCGAGCTGGAGGCGGCGCGGCCGGACCCGGTCGCAGGGTTCCCGGGAGCGTCAGCTCCGGGCGGAGGTGGACCGGCGTCCGAACTTCGATTTTGGCGGCTTCGACTTCACCGACATGTTCGAGAACGCCAGCGGCCGCAAAGGCCAGCGCCTCGGGCACGGGCAGCTTCCGCGATATTTTCTCCGGAATCTTCGGCGGACGTGGCGGCAGCCGCCGAGGAGGGACCGGAGCCAGGCTCCGACCTCGAATATCAGGTCAACGTGCCGTTCTGGACGGCGATCCGTGGCGGCGTCATGCGGCTGAACATCACCCGGCGTGATACGCTGTCACCAGTGCCACGGCCAGGGCTTCATCGAGCGCCGGGGGAACTTGTCCCGAGTGCGGTGGCAAGGGCCAGGTCACCCAGACCGGCGGACGAATGAAATTCAATGTTCCCTGCCCCAGATGCCACGGCACCGGAAAGAATATCTCGACCTGCGCCGAACTGCCACGGCGAGGGCACGGTCGAGCGCACCGAACCGCTCGAAGTCCGCATCAAAGCCGGAACGCGCGACGGCCAGCGCATCCGCCTCGCCGGCAAGGGCAACGCCGGCACCCACGGCGGCTCGGCGGGCGATCTGTACGTGATCATCCGCACCGCCGACCACCCCATCTTCCACCGCGAAGGCGACGACATTCGCATCACAGTGCCGGTGACCGCGACGGAAGCGGCGCTGGGAGCCAAGATTGAGGTCCCCACCATCGACGGCCGCACCCTGCTCAAGATTCCGCCCGGCACCCAGTCCGGGCAAAAGCTTCGGCTGCGCGAAAAGGGCGTGCCGTCGGCCACGAAAGAAGGCGCGCGCGGAGACGAGATTGTCGAAGTCAAGCTTACCGTTCCCATGCCCCGGGACGAGCGCTCCAAGGAAATCCTGCGCGAACTGGCCAAGCTGAATCCGGAAGATCCTCGCGAACGGAACTGTGGAAGAACGTCTAGAAAACAGGCCTCAGCCGTCAGGACTTCGAAGGTCCACGAAGCAGTTCCTTTGTGGACCTTCGTGTCCTTGGTGGTTCAAGACCTGACGACTGCATTACCACGGTGCCGCCCGGCAAAAAATAATTCAAAAAATTATTTTCACTCTGCATCTAATTTCCCGTATGCTCACGGCTGCGAACTTGCTTCCAGCCGAATTCTGAAAGCGCAAGGCATCGCCCCGGGAGGAAGCCGTCGAAATTGGCAACAGCTAGCGCCCCGCGTCAGAATCTCCCGTCTCCTCTCCGTTGTTCCCAAACCGAAGAAATCGGTCCGCCTCACTCTCTGGCCCCTGGTCGCCGCCACCTTCTTTATGGTGTCGGGCGGCACCTATGGCACGGAAGACATCGTGCACGGGGCTGGCTATGGCAAGGCGATTCTGTATCCTGCTGCTGACCCCGATTCTCTGGAGCCTGCCTACCGCCTTCATGATTGGCGAGCTTTCGAGCGCACTGCCCTTCGAAGGCGGCTATTACGCCTGGGTGCGTCGCGCGATGGGCAACTTCTGGGGATTTCAGGAGGCCTGGCTGTCGCTGGTGGCCATCGATCTTCGACATGGCGATCTATCCCACGCTGTTCGTGCTCTACCTCAACCGCCTGTTTCCCTGGTTCGCGGAGGGACATCGCGGCGTGATGGTCGGCCTGGCGGTGGTCATTATCTGTGCGCTGCTGAATATTGCCGGTGTGCGCGTGGTATCCACGACTTCGCTGTGGCTGTTCTTTGCGCTGTCGGCGCCGTTCATCGTGATCGTGGCCATCGCGCCCTTCAAGCTCGGGGCCCTGGCCCACGCCGTGACCACGCCGACGACTTCGACCGTCGACATCCTCGGCGGCCTGCTCATCTGCATGTGGAACTACATGGGATGGGACAACGCCTCGACCATCGCGACCGAGGTGGAACGTCCGCAGCGGACCTATCCGCGGGCGATGCTGGCCGCGGTGGTGATCGTGGCCCTGAGCTACGTCGTTCCCGTTGCTGCCATGTGGATGACCGGGCTTTCGCTCCAGTGCGTGGGAGACCGGTTCCTGGGCGGACATCGCCGGTATGCTGGGCGGTCCGCTGCTGCGCGTCGGCCTTGCCCTGGGAGGCATGATCAGCGCGCTTTGGCATGTTCAACGCCCTGGTCATGAGCTACTCCCGCCTGCCCCTGGCCATGGCGCAGGACGGCATGCTGCCGCGAGGTCTTCGGCAAGCTGCATCCCCGCTCACGGGCCCCCTGGGTCACCATTCTGGTCTGTGCCACGGGATGGGCCATGTGTCTCGGTCTGGGCTTCGAGCGCCTGATCATCATCGACATTCTGCTCTACGGAGCCAGCCTCAGCCTGGAGTTTGTGGCCCTGATCGTTCTGCGCATCCGCGAGCCGAGCTTCCGCGCCCCTTCCGTGTCCCGGGAGGAATGTTCGGAGCGGTGGCGGTCGGAGTGGCTCCCATGCTGCTGCTGGGCTTCTCGGTGGTTCGAAGCCAGAACGAGCACGTCTTGGGCATCAGTGCGTTTGCCTTCGGGATGCTGCTGATCGCAGCGGGCGTCGTCGCCTATTTCCTGAATCTAGCGCCTCAAGCCCGACGGGCTGGAGTCGCGGCGACCGGAAAAGCCCGAGCCGGTAGCGTGAGAATTCTTTGCCACGGATTTGACGGATTTCACGGATTTATCTGTGAGGATCCGTGCTGATCCGTGGCTTTTGTGCTTTTGGGGTAAAGTAGTACCGATGACCAAACGTAAATCCAAGGGTGCCTACATGATCTCGTCGGTGGCGGAGATGTATGGCATCCATCCCCAGACGCTGCGCCTGTATGAACGCGAGGGGCTGCTCAAGCCGTCGCGTACCGAGGGCAACACCCGTCTGTACACCGACGAAGACTTGCAGCGACTGGAGTTCATCCTGTCGCTGGCCCGCGATCTGGGCGTGAACATCAGCGGCATCGCCATCATTCTTCAAATGCGCGAGCGCATGGAAGAAATGCAGGTCCAGATTCACGACTTTGTGAAGTACATCCAGGAAGAAGTACTGTCGCGGGCGAGCGCCGCGGCCGATCCGGCGAAGGGCGCGATCGTGCCGGTGCGGCGGCACATCGTCGCAGCGCCGCCGGCGGCCAAACAGTAGCCGATCAGCGGACGAACTTGAAGACTGACGACCGACAGACTGCTTCTCCATGCTTCCCTTCAAGCTCGTCTATAGCGACGACTACTACCTGCCGATCGGCGCACACGTCTTCCCCGCTGAGAAATATCGCCGCATTCACGACCGACTGCTGGAGACCGGAGTAGCCGAGCCTCCGACTTCATAACGCCGCAACCCGCTTCGGACCAGGACATCCTGCTGGTCCACACTCCGCAGTACGTTGCAGAAGCTCAAGACCGGAACGCTCTCCCCGCGCGAAGAACAGGAAATGGAGATTCCCTACTCTCCCGAACTGGTGCGGGCCTTCTGGCTGGCCGCGGGTGGCTCGATTCTGGCGGCCGAGCATGCTCTCAAGGATCGCGTGGCCTTCAACATCGGCGGCGGCTTCCATCATGCTTTCCCGGATCACGGCGAAGGCTTTTGCATGATCCACGACGTGGCGGTGGCGATCCGCCGTCATGCAGCGCGATGACAAGATTCGCACTGCCATGACCGTCGACTGCGACGTTCATCATGGCAATGGCACGGCCGCCATCTTTGCCGGCACGCGCACTCCCAGCGATCCACTGCCGTCGACTTCTTCGGCGGCCCGGCCGGCCCCTCCGGGAAAGATTCGCCAGGCCCACGCCGGCGATGTCTTCACCATTTCTCTGCATCAGCACAACAACTACCCGGCATGGAAACCGCCGTCCTCGATTGACGTAGACCTGCCCGACGGCATGGGCGACGACGATTACCTGGCCTGGCTCGACAACGCGCTCAGTTCCGGCCTGCGCCAGTTCGAGCCGGACCTGATCTGCTACATCGCAGGAGCCGACCCGTATCGCGAAGACCAGCTCGGAGGACTCGCGCTGACCATCTGGAAGGCCTGAAGCGGCGCGATGAACTGGTATTCCGCAGTAGCCAGGGCGCGGAATATTCCGGTGATGGTCACGTATGCCGGCGGCTACGCCCGCAGAGTGGAAGACACCGTAACCATCCATTGCAATACGGTGATCGCGGCGAAAGAAGTGTTTGGGAGCGCAACAAGTTAATTACCCTGTCATCTTGAGCGGAGGGATGGCTTCGCCTTGGCGAAGCCATCACGGAGTCGAAAGATCCCTACCCTCTAGTTGCTGCCGTAGATCGTATGTGGCTTAAAAAAGCGGATCCCCCCAGGACATCACCGCCGGTTGTGGCTGTAGGGGTCCTTCGACTCCCTTGCCGGTTCGCAAAGCGAACCGGCTCACTCGCTCAGGATGACAATATTTGGGACCGCGACGGTTTTGACGGTTGAGCAGTTTCCCGCTGATAGAATAAAACATCAGTCTATGTTTGAGAATCTTTCAGAAAAGCTCCAGCGCGCGTTCAAGACTCTGCGGGGCGAGGCCACCCTCAACGAAGAAAACATTCAGGAGGCGCTGCGTGCCATTCGGCTGGCGCTGCTCGAGGCCGACGTCAACTTCAAGGTCGTAAAGCAGCTCATCGACCACATCCAGGAGAAGGCTGTTGGGCAGCAGGTGGCGACCGCGCTCTCGCCCGCCGAACAGGTCATCAAGATTCTGCGCGATGAATTGATCGCGATCCTGGGCACACGACACTGCCAAGGTGAAGTTTGCGTCGCAGCCGCCGACCGTCGATCCTCATGGCCGGCCTGCAGGGTTCCGGCAAGACCACCACATCAGGCAAGCTGGCGAACTGGTTGAAGAACGGCGGCCACCGGCCGCTGCTGGTTTCGGTTGACGTCTATCGTCCCGCGGCGCGCGAGCAATTGAAAGTTGTGGCCCAGGCGATCAAGGCCAACATTTACGAAGGCGAAGTCGGCGAGGCCAACACTGCGACCGTCGAACGTCTGGCCAAGGAAGCGCGGCGCGAGGCCATCAACACCGGCTCGGACGTCCTGATCGTGGACACCGCCGGCCGCCTGCACATCGACGATCAACTGATGGACGAAATGCAGTCGCTCAAGCGGATGCTCAATCCGCAGGAAATCCTGTTCGTCGCCGACGCCATGACCGGACAGGACGCGGTCAACTCCGCCGACGAATTTCACAAGAAGCTTTCGCTGACCGGAGTGGTCCTCACCAAGATGGACGGCGACGCTCGCGGCGGCGCGGCGCTTTCCATACGTCAGGTCACCGGACAGCCCATCAAGTTCATCGGCATCGGTGAAAAATACGATGCGCTCGAACCCTTCCATCCCGACCGCATCGTCTCCCGCATCCTCGGCATGGGCGACATCCTTTCGCTGATCGAGAAAGGCGGAGCAGAGCGTCGACAAGAAAAAAGCGCAGGAGATGGCCAGCCGCGCCCTCACCGGCGACGGCTTCTCGCTGGAAGATTTTCGCGACCAGTTGCGTCAGCTGAAAAAGATGGGATCGATCCAGAACCTGATGGGCATGCTGCCCAGCGTCGGCCCGTTCGCCGGAATACAGAAGCACGCCGACAAAGTGGACGAAAAACAGCTCAACCGGGTGGAAGCGATCATCAATTCGATGACCCAGCACGAGCGCCTGCACCACGAAGTCATGAATGGCAGCCGGCGTAAACGCATCGCTCGCGGCTCCGGCACCAGCGTGCAGGAAGTCAACAACCTGCTGCGCCAGTACGCCCAGATGCGAAAGATGTTCAAGCAAATCGGCAAGCCCAGCTTCGCCCGCCAACTGGCCGGGATGAAAATGCCGGGAATGTAGGACAGTTTCCAGTTTCTGGTCTGTCATCCTGAGCGGAGCCGAGTCATTCGCTTGCGAATGCTTGACGGAGCTCGAAGGACCCCTACCGCATAGATGACCCGGCTCGCGAAGGAATCTCCGATCGACCTAATCTTCTTATGAAGTGGCGCTCGCTCGAAGAATCCGCACCCGGCACTGACATTCGGCCTCTGCGTGACATTTATGCCGAGCGCAAGGCGCTTATCTGCCAAGTACGTTCCCCCTGACACTCAGGCCGTCCACGCCCGAGTGATCGCCGCGCTAAAAGAAAGGCAGCTGGCGGAAAACAGTTCTTCCCGTCGGCTCCACGCTCCAGCCTTCGAACTCAATGATCACAACGGCAAGCTGGTTTCATCCGGCCGAGCTGTTGAGCAAAGGCCGTCTCGTGATCTGCTTCTTCCGCGGGCGCTGGTGTCCGTTTTGCGTCGGACAACTGGAAGCGATGAATCTACTTGTACCGCAGATCGAACAGGCCGGAGCCTCGCTGGTCGCGATCTCGCCGCAGACGGTTCAACAGTCATTCTTCATGGTCGACCAGCACAAGCTGCGCTTTCCGCTGCTCAGCGACGCCGGGAACCAGGTCGCGCGCCAGTTTGGGCTGGTCTATCGTGTGCCGGATGACCAGCAAGCCATTTACCGCCGCGCCTTCGTCAATCTGCCCTTCGCCAATGGCGACGATAGTTGGGAATTGCCCATTCCCGCCACTTTCATCGTTGACCGCGATGGCACGATTCTTTATGCCTCCGCCGACGAAGATTACACCCAGCGGCCAGAGCCGCAGGAAATCCTCGAGCAACTGACACTCGCCCATCAGCGCAATCCAGCTCGATTTCAATTATGATTGGATATGGGTGAGCGCTCGCTTTGGAGTCCTGATGACCAGCGCGGCCGGCTTGACGAGCTGACCGCCGGCACCACGAATCCTCGCCAAGGACCTTCCGCTCCGCCGCGACGTGCGCTTGCTCGGCATCTTGCTGGGCCGCGTCCTGGTCGAGCAGGTGGGCGAATCTCTGCTGGGCGTGGTCGAGGAGTTGCGGCGCATCTTCATTCAGCATCGCGAGCAGCCCGCTTCCCACACTCCGCGTCACCGGATTTTCAAGACCCTCTGCTCAACCAGGCGCGTGAAATCATCGCCGGCCTCAGCATCGATGAGGCCCACCGCGTCACCAAGGCATTCGCGATTTATTTCGAACTCACCAACCTGGCCGAAACCAACCATCGCAAGCGGCGACGGCGTGCCGCCAAACTGCACGTCGAGCAACCCGCGCTGGAAGGCTCGTTCCGCGGCACTTTCCGGCGCATGCGCGCCGCCTGGGATCGACGCCGCGCAGGCGCTGGAGGTCCTGCGCAAGATAAAAGTCATCCCGGTTTTTACGGCCCATCCCACCGAAGTCGCGCGCCGCACGGTGCTGCTCAAACGCCGCCGCATTGGCAAGCAACTGGAACGGCTGGACCGGCTGCCTCTGACCGAGGCCGACGCCGGCCGCTTCGAAGCGCTGATCTTCGCCGAGGTGACTTCACTATGGCAGACCGACGAAGTGCGCCTGGAAAAGCCCCTGGTGACCGACGAGATTCGCATGGGGCTCGATCACTATCCCTTTTCACTGTTCGCCGCCTTGCCGCGGCTGTATGACGAACTGCTCGATTCCCTGCGCGCGGTTTACGAAATCGATCTGAAGGACTCCGAAGTTCCCGATCTGCTCTTTTTCGGCTCATGGATCGGCGGCGACCGCGACGGCAATCCGTTTGTCACGCCGGCTTCCACCCGCGAAGCCTTGCAGCGTGCCCGGAATGTGATCATCGGCCACTACATCGCGGAACTGGAACGAGCCGCGGACCAACTCAGCGCCTCGATTCGCCAGGTCAAAGTCTCGGACGCGGTCCGCGCCCGGCTGGCCGACTACAGCGCCCAGATGGGCGACGAGTATGCGCGGCAATCTCGGATTTCGAGTTCCGAACTTTATCGTCGACTGCTGAACCTGATGGTGGTTCGACTGCGGCAACAGCCGTGAAGGGACTCACGCGACCCCACGGCATATCCGTCCGCCAGCGGAATTCGAAAGCGATCTGTCTACTGATTCGCGAGAGCCTGGCGGCGAACCGGGGCCGCGTCTGGCAGAACTCGTGATCGATCCCCTGCTGCGACAGGTGCGCACTTTTGGATTTCATCTTTCGACTCTCGACATCCGCCAGCACGCACGCGTGCACGCCCAGGCGCTGGCCGAGATTGGGTCGATGTAGGCGCGAACGTCCCGCTCGTGCGTCCCAGTCCCGTGGCGCCACCGCACGAGCGAGACGCTCGTGCCTACACTCCCGCTACCCAGGAAGTGCTCGACACCTTCCGCGAGATCGCCGAGTTGAAGCAAGGCCTATCCCGCGTGCGCGATTCGCAACTACATCATCAGCGGAGCGGAGTCGGAAGCGCGATGTCTTCGCGGTCACGAAACTGGCGGCCGCTCTGCGGGGTGCAAGTCGCCGCTTCCGGCGACGATCCCGGACTCATGCCGGTGCCGCTCTTTGAATCGATCGAGGCCCTGCGTGGCTGCTGCGTCCGTCATGGAGCGCATCTGGCGCGCTCCCGATTACCAGCCGCCGCTCGATTCCTGGGGACGCTGGCAGGAGGTCATGCTGGGCTATTCCGATTCCAACAAAGACGGCGGCATGCTGACCAGCATCTGGGAGTTGTACAAGGCGCATCGCGACCTGCACCGGAGCGGCGCGCGAGTGCAACGTCAAGCTGCGCCTTTTTCACGGCCGCGGCGGCACCGTCGGACGCGGCGGCGGCCCCACTCACACGGCCATTCTGGCCCAGCCGGTCGGAGATTTCTCCGGCGAGATTCGCATCACCGAGCAGGGCGAAGTACTCAACTGGAAGTATGCCGATCCCGTGCTGGCGGAGTGGAACCTGGAAATCATGATCGCATCCTGCCTGGAAGCGCTCACCCGCACTCGCGGACCTGCGCCCGGAGCCGATCAGCGCTGGGCACCTGCGATGGAGCAGATGTCGAGCGATGCCTTCGCCTTCTACCGCCGCAACATCGCCGACAATTCCGAAGTGATCGAATACTTCGAACAGGCCACGCCGGTGAACGAACTGGAGCATGCGCGCATCGGTTCGCGCCCTCCGCGCCGCGGCACAGGGCCGCCGTCTCGAAGATCTTCGCGCCATCCCCTGGGTCTTTGGCTGGATGCAGAGCCGCCACGCCGTTCCCGCCTGGTTCGGAGTAGGTCATGCCCTGGAGCGTTTCGTGATGCAGGGCTGCCGCCAATCAGTCGCTGCTCTGCGAGATGATGCGAGGCTTCCCGCTATTCTCCGACTTGATTCGCAACGTGGAACTGGCCATGTCCAAAGCCGACTTGACCATCGCGCGCCTCTACGCCGAGCTTGTCCCCGACGCGGAGCCTGCGCGAACGCGTATGGAACATGCTGGTGGATGAATTCGAACGCACTCGCCGCATGCTTCTGAGCGTCACCGATCAGGGAGAGCTGCTGAAAGGCAATCCCGTGCTGGCGCGCTCGATCCGCTTGCGCAATCCCTACGTGGACCCGATGAGCCTGGTGCAGGTCGAACTCTTGCGCCGCAAACGGGCGGGTGGAAACGCGGATGGCGTGGACTACGCACTGGGCGCCACGATCAACGGTATCGCGGCAGGCCTGCACAATACCGGATAGCTTTGTCATCCTGAGCGGAGTGGCTGCTTCGCAACGCGAAGCAGCTACGCAGTCGAAGGACCCCTACGATCTTTCCCGGCGATCTTTGCCGGCATCTTTCCCGGCGATCTCTACCGAAGTTTCGCCGCGGAATCTTGCCGACTGGCTGCCCCGTCGGTTGTCGTGCCGAGGTTCAAGGGGTCCTTCGACTCCGACAGCTCATTCGCGAGCGAATGAACTGTCTGCGCTCAGGATGACATTGCGGGTTGGGACAGTCAGCGACCGGCTCGCCGCCAGTTCCCTTTCCGTGCTGGGCTCGTACTCCACGATGTATCCGGCGACGGCGCTGGCCGCCACCGTCAGCGGACTGGCCAGGTACATCTGTCCGGGACCGCTGCGGCCGGGGAAGTTGCGGTTCTGCGCGCTGATCACCACCTGCTCGGGACGCGTGGTCACTCCCGGTCCGGCATTGATGCACGCTCCGCAACTCGGCTCGATCACGTGCGCGCCCGCCTTCTGAAAAATGTCGAGATAGCCTTTGCGAATGCAGTAGTCGCGCGTCTCCTGCGATCCAAACTGGATATAGAACTTCACCGAATCGGCCACGCGCTTGCCCTGCTTCAGCGCGTCCGCCAGCACGCGGGCGTACATGTCCATGTCTTCGTTCTTGCCTGCCGTGCAGGTGCCGCCGTAGGCCAGCTCAATCGGGACCGGCGTATTCAGCTCGCGAACATACTTGCCGTTGCCGGGATCGCCCGGCGTGGCCACCATGGGCGTGATCTCCGCGGCGTCCAGTTCGATCATGTGCGCGTACTCGGCGTCGGGATCGCTGTACAGGCCCTCGATCAGCGACTCGGCCTCCTTGCGATCCATGCCGCGGCGCTCCACCAGGAAATCGACCGCCTTTCCGGTCGGGCGCGACGATGCCGGTAAATCCGCCGATTTCCGCCGCCATGTTGGTCATGGTGGCGCGCTCGTCCACGCTCAGCTCCTCGATGGCCTCGCCCGCGTACTCCATCACCTTGGCCAGGGCCTTGCCGCTGCGCACGTAATCGAGGCTGAGAATCTTCAGAATGAAATCCTTGGCCGTGACGTTCGGATGCTTCTTGCCGCGAATCACGATCTTCACCGACTCCGGCACCTTGACCCGCACGTCTTTCGTGATCCACGAGTTGAAAACATCCGTCGTGCCGATCCCGAAGGCCACGCATCCGATCGCGCCCACGTGCGGCGTGTGCGAATCGGAGCCGATGTTCACCTGTCCCGGCAGCGCATAGCTCTCCAGCACCACCGAGTGGCAGATTCCTTCCGAGCCCTTGCGGTCCTTCAATTCGCCATGCAGCTTGATTCCCTGCTTGGCGGCGAAATCCTGCTGCTTCAGCTTCAGCTGCGTGGCCAGGTCGAGCAGGCCGATCTTTTTCTTTTCTTCCGAGATCACTTCGTCCAGGAAGGTCAGGTGGTCGCGGAAGAACAGAATGCTCCCGGGATCATTGACCGGCATCTTTGCCCACGTAGCGCTCGTAGAAAATCGCTGCCATGGGCGTGACGTACTCGTGGCTGAAGCGCAGATCGGCGCGGGCGAATCCGGTGTCGCCGGGCTTTACCGCACCGGACAGCCTTAGCGGAGCTTTGCTCCGCCGCACGGGCGGGGACGCCCGCGCCACATTGGGGTCGAGCATGTGGCGGGCGAAAATCTTTTCCGCCACGGTCATCGGGCGCTTCGCGTCTCGATCGGCGGCAGAAACACTTTCTTCTGCAGACGCGCCACATTGAACGGAAACAACCCGCCGTACTCGATCACCTGCCGGGTGATTTCGTCTTCGCCGGCTGGTGAATTCGCTGAGCGGGATTTCCTCTCCCGCCCGAACCTTGTCGATCAGCGAGAAGTTGGTCGACGTCAGCAGGCCCAGGTTCTGGCAGTTCTGCTTGTAAATGCGTTCGATGTTCTCGGCGATCACCAACTGGATCCCAGCGCACATCTCGGCATACGGCGACTGCTCACGGCTGGAGCCCTTGCCTCGCCGCTTGCCGCTGACCGCGCAGACAAAGCCGCCCTTCTTTACATCGCTGCGCCCGATGGGAAGCTCGTCGCCGCACTTCAGGCCCAGGTACGGAATCTCGCCCAGCGTCTCATCGAAGTAGAAGCAGTAGTGCGCGGGCGTGATCTCGTCGGTCGAGATGTCGTCGCGCAGCTTGGGATTGTTGGCGGGATTCTTGCGTATCCCAAGGCAGGTCTTCGCCAGCCAGCTGGCGCCTGATCAGTTCCGGGTCTTCGGTGAGGAAAAGAATGCGCCCTTGCAGGCGAACTTTGTCGGGACGTTTTTCGATCTTTCGATCCAGCAGCGAATCAATCACGCCTCTATTTTAACGCCTGGGCGTCAACAAAGGATCGTAGAAAATGCTCTGCCGGTCTCGGCTGAAGAAACAGCCTTAAC
Source organism: uncultured Gemmatimonadales bacterium (assembly GCA_963821385.1). GTDB lineage: Bacteria > Gemmatimonadota > Gemmatimonadetes > Gemmatimonadales > GWC2-71-9 > DASTHG01. The sequence goes on along the minus strand of CAWGDK010000009.1, from coordinate 17,580 downwards.
CACGGAGGACACTGAGGACACGGAGACAGACCCGAATGATTTTCCTCTGCGTCCCCTGTGTCCTCCGTGGTTAGAAGGATCTTTAGTGGTGGCCGTGTTTGTGGTCGTACTCTTCGCCCGCAGGAATGGCCACGCTCAACCGGTTCTCTTTCGGCGCCAGCGGACATGTGGCGTAGGGCGTGACCGCGCACGGAGGATTGTAGGCGCGGTTGAAGTCGAGCACCACCGTGCCATTCGTGACCGGGCCGGTCTTCAGAAAGCGGCCGCCGGGATAAGTATCGGTCTTGCTGGTGGGATCGCTGAAGACGAAGAACAGGCCCTTGGGCGGCATCGCCGCCCAGATCGGTCAGCCTCAGTTCCTGACCGTTGAGTTTGAAAACCGCCGTTCCGGCAACCGGTGTCGGGGAGACATCGCCCAGCACGTTGGGAACCTCGACCGTCTGTTTGCCGTCAGAAGGCAGCCAGGTTGCGGTCACGCGATACGACAAGTCCAGGGGAAAGAATTGCGGCTCCGCGGATATTGACGCACGGCGTCGCTGTCGAGATCTTTCAGCCGGATGCCGACGCGCTCGCCGCGCACGATCACATGCAACCGCAAATTTCCCAGTTCGACGACCGTCGGATTGCCCGAAGTATCAGGCTGAAGCTCGGCCGTGGTAGCGGGTTTGCCTGCGATGACTGCGTTGACACCGGGAGCAAACTTGACGGTCACAGTCTGGCCTTGCAGGGTGAATGATCCAGCGTGGGCCGGGCCCTTTGGGAAAGACGATGGCATTTTTCGGATCAGTGCCAAAGCTGTTCTCGCCCGGCTTGAGCCAGAACAGTCCGGCCAGCGGCAGCCATTCCTGTTTGAGATCGTCGACCAGATCGCCTTTCCATTTGTCGAATGACTGCTGGTAGGCGGGATCGACCGCGGGCTGGCTTGTCCGCCGCGGATGCGATTCCGCACACGACGGAAACAGCAGCGAGTATCGCGCCGAGCGGCCGCTTCATATTCCTCTTTTCGGTACTCCCGAACATCGGGCAAGGGCTCCAGGCCTCGCCCTGCGAAAATCTCCGCAAATTCGTGGAGCAGGGCGGCGATGCAGCAAACCATTCGACGCCAGGGTCTCACGGCTGTTGAGTCTGGAAGGGGCCGCCCTTGAAATCCGTGACTTTGCCGCCAGCTTCTTCGACAATCAGCACCCCGCGGCCGTGTCCCAGGGATTGAGATTGAATTCCCAGAAGCCATCGAAGCGGCCGCTGGCCACACAGCACAGGTCGAGCGCGGCCGAACCTGCACGCCGCACGCCGTGGGTGCGCAATGTGATCTGGTGATAGAAGTGGATATTCGGATTCTTGTGCCGCTTGTGGCTGGGAAAGCCGGTCGCCACCAGGCTCTCGGACAGGTTGGCAATCTTTGAAACCTGAATCTTCGAAGCCTGGGTCCCTTGCTGGTCAGGAAGGCGCCGCTTCCCTGTTCGGCGGCGAACAGCTCGTCGCGCGTGGGATCGTAAACCACGCCGGCAACCAGCCGGTCCTTGTGCTGCAGTCCCAGGGAAACGCAGAACACCGGAAATCCATGCGCGAAGTTGGTCGTGCCGTCGAGCGGGTCAACGTACCAGCGATAGTCGCTGCCGGTATCGACCAGGCCCTGCTCTTCACCCAGAATATCGTGCGCTCGGCCAGCGCGCCTTGATCCGCTCCCGGATCAGAATCTCGGAAGTGCGGTCGGCTATGGTGACCAGGTCGGCATCGCCTTTGTACTCGACCTTCACATGCTGCTGGAAGTATTCCATCAGCAAAGCGCCGGCCTCGCGGGCGATCTCCGACATGCGCGGGAACAAAGTCGTTGTGATTGGATTGAGTCATGAATGATGTTCTGTGCGGTCACTCTTGCGTCCTTTTGCGGATTTGTGCGGCAACGATTTCCCGATGCAAGTCTGAAAAGCGTAACCGCAAAGGACGGCGAAGAAATTCCGCAAAGACCGCAAAGAAAATCGGCGGTCTTACTTGCGCTTGGCGCCGTCTTCCGCGATGTACATGATCTCGTGCTTGAAGATAAACAGATTGGGCTGGTCTTCGCGGGTCAACCGGACCATGTTCTTGTCGTAGTACTCAATCCAGCCGCGGACCACTTCGCCGTCCGCCAGCTTGATGCTGACCGGCTTCTGTTTTTCTCCCAGTGACTTCAGGTATGCGGCCTCCTCCGAGGTCTGCTCGGGAGGCGCAGGCCTTCCCTTGCGGGAAGCGCCGGGGATCCTTGTCCTTGAAAAGGCATAGCCGATATCTTACACGCCTGCCAGTGTGGGTCGAGACACTCCCTTCGGCTTCGCTCAGGGCAGGCTTTGCCCGACGCCGTGGGTCAGTTCGAGACCATGAACCTACTGAAGCGCACGAAGGAGACCCTGGAAAACCAGGCCTTCGTGATACTTCGTGTCCTTCGTGGTTTATGCATTTGCCATGTCATATCATAAAAACTGACCCACTAGCCCGACGCCTTTGACCTGGACGTTCCGGTGTCCAAGAGGTGCCGCCAAACCAGCCGCTAGAAAGTAAGCCTGACTCCGAACTGGAACTGGCGCGGCGCGCCCAGCGTAAACACTCCCGACCCCGGTCCGATGCGATTGGTCACCCGATTCCGAAGCCGACGGTGCCGTTCACCGATCCGAGCGTCCCGTTCAGCACCCCGCTCAAGCCGGTTGCCGGGACCGTCGAAGTTGGCGAAGTTGAAAACATTGAATGCCGACACGCTGGGCTCCAGAACAAAGCGGTCTCCGAACCTGAAGGGCCGGGCCAGGGTCAGGTTCACAGGTGCGCAGCCAGCTCCAGGCTTACGTTATCCTGCCGGAGCAGCGGCGACGGTCGGCGAGTCCGCACCCAGCTGCAGCAGTTGCGACCGTGAAAGCAAACCGGCATTGACCAGCGCCAGGCCGGCAGGAGTCGACCGGTCGCCGAAATTGGCGTTGTAGTTTGGGATGACCGTATTCAGATTGCTGGCACTTGACGGCGCGTCCAAACGCCCCGATGTTGGTTCCCGGCAGAATATCGCCGTAGGCAACTGGAACCCGGTCTGGCTCTGTCCGCCGAAGGAGCCGTCGCCGCTCACGTCAGTACGGAAAATCTCTCCCGGCTACTCCGCCGCTGGCCGGAAGGAAAAGAGTCTGCGGCAGAGGCGAAGCCACGCTGCGCCATCAGGCCCAGGCGGATGCCGCGGGGCAGGTCCAGGACCGAGCCCAGGGAAAACTGGTTCTTGCGGTCCTGTGATGCGGAGCCAAAATACGCAGGTCGGGTGGTTGAAATCCGCCGCCAGGGGCAGCAGGTCCTGATCGCCGAGCCCTCCCGCAATGTTGCTGCGGAAGCTGGCGTGGGTGTAGGAAAACTGCAGGCTTCCGCCTACCACTCCGCGCACCGGATTGGTGACGTGAGTGCGCAGCGCAACCTGCAAGCCGCTGTAGAGCGAGCGTCCGGCGGGAAAAAACATGGTGTTGCGTCCCACCAGCGGATTGATTCCGGCAAAGGCCGCGCCCGTATCCGGAGTCAAACCAAACAAGGATGCCGGGCGCTCCGCCAGGAACTGACCGCCGGAATCCAGGCCGTTGCCGGCGAAATCGGCAATGCTGGCACCGGGCACCGCGGCCAGGTAGCAGCTGACCGCAGTCTGCGAACTGGCCCCGGCGCTTCCGGCGGGCGCGCACGCTGCGCTGAGCGGGTTCGCGGCCAGCGTGTTGTTGATCGCATTCAACGCCGCATTCGTGTTCAGGTGCGATCGCGTCCCCCACGTGGTTGGTGTCGTACCCGATCAGATAGTGGGTGCCAACATTGCGCACATAGTCCACGCTGAACAGGGTGGTCTGCCAGAACTGTTTCTGCAGACCGATGTTCATCTGCAGCGAACGCGGAGTCTGGTAGGTGGGGGCGAGCAGGCCCTGCTGGCTGTTGAGCGACTGTCCCAGGTAGCTGGGGTTAGGAGAGCTGGACGTAAGCGCGGCATTGGCCGCCTGGAAGGCAGTTTGCAAATCCGCGATCGCGGTCGCCACATTTCCGATGGGCTGCCCGCACAGGCCCGCGGCGCTCTGAGCAACGTTGCCGGGAAAAATGACCACGCCGTGGCTGGCGCACGGATCGTTGGCCTGGGCGTTGAACTGTCCGTTCGCGAGCCGGGCCACGCGATCCCCCAGCAGGTTGCTGAAATACATTGTTGTCGTAGTACATGCCGATCCCGGCGCGGACGACGGTTCGTCCAGCCTTGACAGGGTCCCAGGCCAGGCCAAACTGCGGAGCGAAGTTCAGGTTGGGCTGGCGCACCCGGCCGCCCAGCCCGGAGTTTCCTCCGAAATGAGTGAGCAGGTCGCCATCTGCCGCTGCATGGCGCCTGGCTTCCGTAAGAAGCGGCGACTGCCGAGCATGGAATGGCGGGCAAATCGGAATTGCTGCGCCCGCTATCGCGAACGTACTGCACTCCGATGGTCACTGTCAGGTTGGGAAGTACTTTCCAGGTGTCCCCCAGGTACGCCTGCATGCGAGTATCGCTGAAGCCGCCGCAGGACGATCCAAACCCCGACTTTTCGCTGAAACAACTGAAGCCGTTCCCCAGCGTGATGCTGTTCACGGGATAGTTCAGGGGATTGCCGGCGCCTCCGGCAAAGGGCCCGGTGGCCGCGAACAGCACCGCGTCTGCGCCCGTGTCCGAACCCACCTGCGGAGCCAGACCAAAAAGATTGGCCGAAATCAGAGTGTCGATCTTGTTCACCGCCACGCCAAAGCGAAACGTATGCCTCTGCCAGGTCCGGGTGCCGTCGTAACGGGCCTGGAGGTTGGCTTGCTTCGTCTCCTGCGGCGCCTGCGGATTAGGGCCGCTGGCGAATCCGGAACCGCCGGTAAAATTCAGGCTGAGCCCGGGGGCGGGATTGAAAATGTTGGCTCCCGCCACCGCGTCCTCGATGTTGTTGGTGTAGCGGTCGTATGCAAAGCGAATGCTGTGGAGATACGGCTCCGCGGGTGAAATCGAAGCCGAGCCCATTCCCGTACGTCTTGTCGCGGCTCTTGAGCGGCTGGTAGTTGCTGCCGCCGAAGGCATTGACGTCGCTGCCGTTGTCATAGGTGAAACGGTAGAACAGCCCGCGATTGCGAGGAAAGTTTGTAATCCAGACGGGCCGCGGCTTCGGTCTCGTGGAAGGGAGCTTTATAACTTCCGTCCAGAACATCGAAGGGTGCGTTGAAGACGGCCGGGGCGTACGAGATCCTGCTTGAAATATTCTCCGGACAGAAAGTAGAAGAGTTTGTCTTTTTTCCAGGCGCCGCCGACGTCGCCGCCGAAGACTTCGCGAGAGTAGGAATTGTCCTGACCTCCGGGAAAATCGGCATTCGCCGGCAGACCTGTTACGAAAGTTGCCGAACAGCTGCCCGTGCAGATCGTTACCGCCGGACTTGGTTACGACATTCACACTGCCCGCGGACGCCAGGCCGGAAGAAAGCGGAAGCAGCGATTGCTCGACCTCGACCTCCTGGATGGCACCCACCGGAATATTCGTGGTGGTGGCGCCCACGACTTCGTCCGTGATATCCAAACCATCCGCCTGCATGCGCGTCGTGCGGCCATTGCGACCGACCACGGAGGTGGCGGTAAGTCCGCTCTTGGAGGGCGCCAGCACCGCACCGTCGAGTAACTGCACTCCGGGCTCAAGCGGGGTCGAATCCAGGAACTGGCGGTCCGTGGGTATCTGCTCGATTTGCGCGGTAATGACCGCGCCGCGCACTTCCGCGGATTCGGTGTCCACCAGCTTGGCGGAAGGAGCGACCACGCGTAACAACCTGACGTCGCCGGTCGCCGTCGCCGACGGCTGGATTCTGATCAGAAGATCAGCGGGCTGAAACCCCTTCGCCTCCACGTGCAACACATATTGTCCCGGAGGCAGGTCGCGGATGGCGTAGGTGCCCGCCGGACTGGTCGTGGTGCGGGCGGTTTGTCCCGTAATCTTATTGGTGATGGAAAGATCGGCTCCGCTGACCGACGCGCCTCGCGGCCCGGTTATCGTTCCGGAGACATTGCCGGTGGAGGACTCCTGGGCGTAGGCTGAGCGACGAAAGAACGAGAAGGACCGCTATCGCTCCGGCCCACAGACCTGACCGCCTGAAGACGGAACGGGCACAACCAGTATTCGACATTCGTCTGGCTTACCTTCCTTGGAAACAGCAATCCTACAAGACTTTCACAACAGAATTTGTCCCGTCAACCGCCGCTCGTGTAGGGCGGGCGCCCTCGCCCGCCGCCTTTGACCTGGACTTGTGTAGCGTTCGCGGCACATCCCCAGAGCAGAACGTCAAAGCGGCGGGCGAGGCGCCCGCCCCACACCTTCATACTCAATGCGACTTGGACGTGTAATATCCCGTCCGGTGACGCACTTTGAAGCTGTGAATCTGCCGGCAGCCCAGCGACCGTTACCTGGATGCGGCGGAACTCCGAATCCGCAAGGCGCTGCGACGGATAGTACGCCAGCAGGTACTGGGTACGCAGTTCATCGCTGATCTGGCGGAAGGCTTCGTCGAGCTGCGACAACGACGACGCGTAGAAATACTTGCCGCCGGTGTCCGCGGAAAGCTGGATCAGGGCGTGCTCGCCACCGGTGTCGCGGCCCGCACTGGCCTCGATGGGAACCACGATGATGCTGTACAGAATGGCTTCCGCGGTCTCGGCGGCGCGCACTGCCTCCTGGTAATCCACTTTGCTCATGGTGTCGCCGCCATCGGTGATCACCACCATCACCTTGCGGCCCACTCGCGGCTCCAGCGCCTGCGAACCCAGAAACAGCGCATCGTACAGGGCGGTAGCTGAGCCCATCCGAATCCGGTCGATGCCACGATCGATCACCTTGAGGTCTGAAGTGAAGGAGGTCACCTCACTCACCGTCTCGCTGAACTGGTAGAGCGACAAGGCGTCCACTGGGCGCAGTATGGCATGGGCGAAACGGCGGGCGGAAGCCAGTTCAAGCGGAAGGTCCTTGCGTGTACTGAGGCTGGTGTCAATGGCCAGCACAATCGAAAGCGGCAAGGCCGATTCCTTGTCGAAGACAGCGATCTTCTGCTCCCGGTCGTCTTCCTTCAACTGGAAATTGTCCTTTTTCAGGGATGCGATGGGCGCCCCGTGATCGTCGGTCACGGTGACGAACACGTTCACCAGCTTGACGTCAACCTTGAAAGTGGTATCGGACTCCTGGGCCACGGAGACGAGGCACAGACGCCAGCAGAATGACCTGCAGTCGCAACCTGTTTCATCTGGAGGTTTGGATCACTTGCCTGTGCGCTCCTGGCGTCGTTGTGCGGCATCCCTGCGAGCAATCGCAGATAGACTCCGCGGAGAACACAGCCAAACCGGCTGGTCACTTAGATGCACGCCTCCCGGAATGGGTGCCTTGAGGGCCGGCTATCTCATCCGGGAAGGGCTCGCCGTCAGCCCAGACTGCGCCATCTTCGAAGTGCTCCTTCTTCCAGATGGGCACCGTACGTTTGAGCGTATCGATCAGCCAGCGGCAGGCGTCGAACGCCGGCCGCGCGATGGGCCGAGGCCACCACAATCAGCACGCTGGTCTCGCCGATTTCCAGCCGTCCCAGGCGATGGACGATCGCGACATCGCGAATCTTGAACTCAGCCAGCGCCCGCCCCGCCAGCTCCTCCATCTGCTTGAGCGCCATTTCCTCGTACGCTTCGTAATCCAGAAAGAGGGTGCGGCGGCCGCGAGTCTGATTGCGAACGATGCCCTCGAAGACAGCAACAGCCCCGTCCTCGGGACGCTTGAGACCCTCCACAACAGAGGCCGTGTCAATCGCCTCGCGGACGATGGCCGCGTGCGGGCTGGGTTTCGGATCCTCCGCTCACCGGCGGCAGCAGCGCGACTTCATCTCCTGGCTTCAGCCTGGTGGCGGGTCCGGCGTATTCCTGATTCACCGACATGGCGAGCGACGATGCCGTCTCTTTCAGCCGCGGAATGATCTGCTCGTAGTGGCTGAGAACATCTCCGAGCGTGGCATTCTCGGGAAGGCTGAGCGAGTCGCTCGCCTTGCCGGCGAGGTCTTTGAGAACGCCGAAAAATAGTACGCGGATTTGCATAAAAACCAGTTCCCGGTTTCAAGTTCCCGGTTCCCAGTAGTCTATCGTGCGGGCGATGATTTGTTGGCAGACCAAAAAATTGCCAGTCCCCGTTTGGAGACTGGCAATTCCGACGCTCTCAGCCGATCACTTCTGCGGCTTCGGCCGGTTCTCCTGCTGCCGCTGCGGCTGACGCTGTTCCTGCGGACGCGCCTGCGGCGCGCGATTCTGCGCCGGTGCGGCCTGCTGGCGCTGCTGCTGCCAGTTGCGGAACTTGTTCTCATCGTCCCGGGCCTGGGCTGCGTTTCGTTCCTGCACCGGAGGTGCCGGCTTGGCCTGGGGATGTGACCAGCCTTGCGCGCCGCGCCCGTTGTCGTTCTGGTTGACCGCGCCTTGTGGCGAACGCGGAACCATGGCCGTTCGCGGACGCACTGGTTCGGCCACCCGCGGCGTAGCAATCGGCCGCTGCGGACGCGCCTCGGGACGAGGCACGTCGGCACGGGACGCTCGTTCCGCCTCAGCCGGACTCACCGGCTGTTGCGGACGCGCCACCGGACGTTCGTACGCCCTGAGGATTCAGAGGCTGCGGCCGTGCGTTGGGCTGCTCGGTGCGAACATTCATCGCCTGCCCCTGTCCGAACGGCTGCCGAGGCGGCGCCGGCCTCTGGGTCGCAACCACCTGGCGGTTGATCAATCGCTTGCGGCGGTTTGAACCGTGCCGGAGCGCCCGCGCCCAGCACGCTGGCCCTGACCGGTTGCACCTGAATGTCGCGCTCGACCCGCGCATCCGCCATCTGCCGCGCGTCGAAGCGTCCGAGATTTCGCTGCACCGGACGCGCATTCACGAACGTGTCCCGCGAAACCAGGGTCACGCCGTTGTTCACCCGCTGATTCACGTAGGTGATATTCGTGACGTTGCGCTGGTTCGAGTTGTACACGTTGTAAACGTTGGTCACTCGGGTGACGTTCACCACCGTGTTGGTCACGTTGACCCGCTCCACGTACCCGCGGCTGCCCCGGTAATAGGGCATGTACACTTCGCCAGGAGCCAGCGGGAACCAGCCCACGCCCGGGCCTCCGCCAATCGAAATGCTCACTCCGCCCACAAAAGCCACCAGGGCGGGCGCATACACCGGCCTGACCGCTACCGGCCCCGGCACCCAGCACCAGCGGTTTCCGGCATAGGCCCAGCGTCCGTAGTGGAAGGGCGCAAAGCCCCAGGGCTCGTCGTCCACCCAGGTCCATCCCCAGGGACTGATGTAAGCCCAATGGCCGTCGCGATAGGGCGCCCAATCCGAAGCCACGCTCGACGGCACCCAGACCGTTCCATAGCCGGCGACATACTGCCAGTGGCCGTAGTCATCGAGGTCTTCGTAGCCGGTCATCTCCGGTGAAACATAGTTGGCTGATTCAGCGCCGTCTTCGCGATGGTCGCGCTGAAAGGCCCAATTGTCGAAATCATCGGAGCGCGGCAACTGCGCGATGTCGTAGTTCAGTTGGTCGGTGCCGGAGAAACGCGCCGACTGGCCAGCGACCACGGTGTAGGAATATCCGCCGCCCGTGACTTCACCGCGTCCGCTCAGACACGCTCACGTTGGTGACATTCCCGGCGCTGTCAACGTCGATCCGGTATTCGCCGGTGCGTTGCAGGTTGAACGCCAGATTGGGAGTGTCCACTTCGACCAGATCGCCGTCATCAAGATGGCGCACGCGCAGGATCAGGGTGCCTTCCGACAAGCGAAGCTGCATGGTGCGATCATCGAGATCGAGCACCGTCATGCTGGTTTCCGGCGCCAGCCGTATGGCGGTCGAGCCCACATGCAGCTCGGCGCGCGCGTCCTGGTCGGTCCAGAGATTGTCGCCACTAGTCAGCGGCCGGTTGGGCACAGCCGTCACCCAATCGCCTTCTCCGCCCGGCTGAAAGGTAACTGACCCCTGCGCGTAGTTCAGCCGAGCCACCCGGCTGGGCGGATCCTGGTCATCATCCTGGTCTTGCGCGCGCGCTGTGACGGGAGCTCTGCAGCATCAGCAATACGCCCGCCAGGACAACTCCGACTAACCACCTGCGGTATGTCTTCGTCTTTGGCATATTGTTCCTCGCTGCGGCCGGAACGGCACCGCTTCCATAAGGATTAAACACCCCGGGGAGGGATTAGTTTTATACCGTGGAACACGTACTATCATATTGATAAAAAAGCACTTATATGGACAACAAAAATGCCAGTCTCCGAATTGCAGGAAAGCTGGCATAGAATGATATTAAACTGTTTATTTTCTGTTACTTATGAGGCGCTTTGGGCGCTGAGGACTTTTTCCCGCTCCTCTTCGTCCTGCTTCTCTTCGCGTGGCGTGGAGGGAAGGGCCAGCTCCAGCACCTCGAGAATCGATCTTCACGTAGTGCACCCTAAGGTTCTCGAGTTGCTCCGGCGTCAGATCTTCTTCCACGTTCGTCTTGTTTTCCGCCGGGAGAATCACGTCCTGCACGCCCGCGCGCTTGGCGGCCAGCACCTTCTCCTTGACGCCGCCGATGGGCAGCACGTTTCCGCTCAGCGTGATCTCGCCGGTCATCGCCGTCAGCGGACGCACCGGGCGATCCGTCAGCAGCGAAACCAGGGCCGTCGCCATGGTCACGCCCGCCGAAGGTCCGTCTTTCGGAATCGCTCCCGCCGGCACGTGGATGTGAATGTCGTGATCCGCGAAGAAGTTCTCCGGAATGCCGAGCTGCGGCGCATTCGACCGCACCCAGGTCAGCGCCGCCTGCATGGACTCCTGCATCACCTGGCCGATCTGTCCGGTCATGGTGAAGCCGCCCTTGCCCTTCATCGTGTTGGCTTCGACGAAGAGCACGTCGCCGCCCGAGGGCGTCCAGGCCAGTCCAACCACCACGCCGGCGCGCTTGGTGCGCTCGGCAATTTCGCCTTCGGTGCGGATCTTGATGCCGCCCAGGAATTCCTGGACGACCTCCGTTGGTCACGACCAGCTTGTCGGTCTTGCCTTCGGCGAGCCGCCGCGCCTGCTTGCGGCAGATGGTGCCGATCTTGCGCTCCAGGTTGCGCACGCCGGCTTCGCGCGTGTAGTGCCGGATGATGTAGCCGCACGCCTTCTTCCGGAAATTCGATCTGCTCCGGCGGTGATGCCGTTCTCTTCGATCTGCCGCGGAATCAGGTACTGGAACGCGATGTGGACCTTTTCTTCTTCCGTGTAGCCCTGCAGTTCGATGATCTCCATGCGGTCGCGCAACGGCTCCGCGATCGGATCGAGCATGTTCGCCGTCGTGATGAACAGCACCTTCGACAGATCGAACGGCACATCGAGGTAGTTGTCGCGGAAGGTGGAGTTCTGCTCCGGATCGAGCGCTTCGAGCAGCGCCGAAGCCGGGATCGCCGCGGAAGTCGCGCCCAACCTTGTCGATTTCGTCGAGCATGAAGACCGGATCTTTGGTCTCGGCCCGGCGAATGCCCTGAATGATCTGTCCCGGCAGCGCGCCGATGTAGGTGCGCCGATGGCCGCGAATCTCGGCCTCGTCGTGCACGCCGCCCAGCGAGATGCGCACGAACTTGCGTCCCAGCGCACGCGCGATCGACTTGCCCAGCGAGGTCTTGCCCACGCCCGGAGGTCCGACGAAGCACAGGATCGGCCCCTTCATGTTCGGCTTCAGACGCCGCACGGAAAGGTAATCCAGAATGCGGTCCTTCACCTTCTTCAGATCGTAGTGATCGGTGTCCAGAATTTCCTTGGCCTTCGGAATGTCGACTTCGCCGCCCGAAGTCTTCGCCCACGGCAGCACCGCCAGCCACTCGATGTAGTTGCGGGTCACGCGAGTAGTCGGCAGCCATCGGCGACATGCGGGCCAGGCGGCCCAGTTCCTTCAACGCCTCTTTCTTGACTTCGTCGGGCATGCCGGCCGCTTCAATCTTCTGCTTGCAGTTCTTCGATGTCGCGCTGCGCCTTCGTCCTGCTCGCCCAGTTCCTTCTGGATGGCCTTCATCTGCTCGCGCAGGTAGTACTCGCGCTGCGTCTGCTGCACCCGGTCCTGCACTTCGGACTGGATCTTGTTGCGCAGCTGCTGGACTTCCAGTTCCTTCGCCAGGTGCTGGTTGATCTTCTCCAGCCGCACGCGGACGTCGGTGGTCTCGAGCGTGTCCTGCTTGTCGGCGGTCGAAAGCGACGGCAGCGACGAGGCGATGAAATCCACCAGCCGGCCCGGCTCGTCGATGTTCATGGCCACCGTGGAAAGTTCGTCCGACAGCGTCGGCGAACCCGCCACGATCTGCTGGAACAGGGTCAGAACGTTGCGCTGCAGCGCTTCCATCTCCGAACTCTTCGGCGGAATCGACTCCGGACATCGTGAATCCACGCGCCGCGCATGAACGGCGTCAGCTGCGTGAATTCCGCCAGCTTGCACCCGCTCCAGGCCTTCGGCAAACACGAACAGGCTCTGGTTGGGCATCTTGACGACTTTGTGAACGACCGCCAGCGTGCCGACGGTATACAGATCGCTGGCTTGGGGAGCATCGACGCGCGCTTCGCGCTGCGCCACCACGACAATGGTCTTGTCTTCGCCCAGTGAATTGATCAGCTGAACCGAACTCTCCCGCCCCACCGTCAAGGGCAGCACGGCGTGGGGGAACAGTACCGTATCCCGCACCGGCAGGATGGGCAGAGATCGCTCAGTTTCTGTCTTCTTTTGGCTTGGTATTGCGCTCAGTGCGCGTCTTTTCTGCCATATTTCTCCTTGAGTGTCTTGTGCTCAAGTTTTGATGACATAAGGGCCCAGAAGGATGCAGGCCCCGCTATTCACTTGAAAGTATTTGAATACTAAACCCTAAGCGAGAAGGTTTGTACCCAATCAAAGGTGCTGAGACCGATTGGTGACCCAAGGACGCCCGAAACGGGATGTCGATCTCTGGTGTGGGGCGGGCGCCCTCGCCCTAAACAAGCGTTTTCAGGCGGCAGGATAAATGCCCAGCACTTTCACCAGGTCCGCCACTTCGCCCAGATGACGCAGTGCGTTGCGCGCGGCTTCATCGTCTCCCCGGAGAAAGTCGGCGTAGAACACATATTCCCACGGCCGCCCGCGCCGCGGCCGCGACTCGATCTTGGTCAGGCTGATGTCGCGCAGCGCGAACACCGCCAGCGCCTTGAACAGCGCGCCGGGAACGTTTTTGACGCTGAACGCAATCGAAGTCTTGTTGGCCCCGGGCAGAACGCGCCGCGCCTTGCGGACCAGAAAAAACCGGGTAAAGTTGCGCTTGTCGTCTTCAATGCCGGCCGCCAGAATGTGGCCTTTGTACGCTTTCGCGGCCTGCGCGCCTGCGATACCGGCGGCATCGCGCAATTCGCTTTCGATCACATGCTTGACGCTGCCGGCCGTGTCATAAAACGGCGTCGGCTCGAATCCTGCGGATTCTTCGGCGAAGAAGTCGCGGCACTGCTCCAGGGCCACGGGATGCGAGTAAGCCCGGCGCAAGTCGGCGCGCTTGACCCCGGGCGGCGCGATCAGGTTATGCACGATGCGCAACTGGAATTCCTTTCGATGAACACCTGGCGCGCCAGCAAGAGATCAAAATGCTCGGTCACCGATCCGGCCAGCGAATTCTCGATGGGGATCACCGCCGCGGCCACCGAACCCCGCTGCACCCGGTCAAAGACCTCGACCGAGCGCGCGCAGGGCACGATCTCGCAGCCCGGGACCATGCGCCGGGCGGCTTCGTGGCTGAACGAACCGACCTCACCCTGAATCGCGATTTTCATTTCTGCCTGGCTCACTGGGGCAACTTAGCTGGCGGCGCCGGCGAAAGCAAATCTTTCTTCATCACGAAGGCGTCCACGCCATTCGAATAATACCGTGGCAGGGTTTTGACGACGCTGTAGTGATGCCGCTTGTAGAAGGAGAGCGGCCGCCGGGTTGTCCACCGCGGTTTCGAGTACTACAGAATGACAACGGGCGGCACGCAATCGCTCCTCGGCGGCGTGCAGCAGCTGCGATCCGACCCCGGCTCCCGAGCGTCGGGCAGGACATCGATGGTGATAATGTGACCGTGGCCGCGGCCCCCGGCCTCGGCCACGATGAATCCCACGGAACTGCCTGGAAGTCTGGGCCGACTCGAAGATTCCCTGACTGTATCGACCTCGGATGAGTCCGCCACCAGGACAAATGCGCCGGGCCGCTGGAGGTAGGTGGCGAGTTCCAGGCGGCTATACGAAATCCCCGGAGCAAAACACTGCTGATCGATGCGCCACAGGGTCTCGAATTCCTCGTGCCGGAAGTCTCGCAGGGCAAATTCCACAGATTGATTGTAGTCGCGAAATCCGGGTCGATCGGGCCCTTACCGGGTAGTGGCTCAATCGAGACAATCCCGTTAGAGTGGGGTCATCCTGAGGGACTTCAGTTCCTCAACTTTCTTCACCCCTCAACCCTGTCATCTTGAGCGCAGTGAACGGACTCGCTTGCGAGTCCGCTCTCGGAGTCGAAAGACCTGTTGTTTGCGCGTCGGCGGGCGCCCAGGCACGGAAGCTGCCGGTTGCCCCCGGGCAGAAAGCAGGTCCCTCGACTTCGCTCGGGACGACAGAGTGGAGGAGGACAGAGCGAAGGAGGACAGAGGAATAAAAATCTGGTCCAGGCCACTAAGAGCCCCGAACGGGCTGCGCTCGTGTTTTTTATCCGAAGGATCTGGCGCGCGCCGTCAGCAACGCAGGGGCAAAGAGGGCATCTGCTTCACGCCAGATCCTTCACCGCCTGAAGCGGCTCAGGATGACGCCTGGTAGTAGGGAAAAGGTTCAAACCGAGCCACTACGCCCGCGCCTGATCCAGGACGGTTTAGGCCGGACCGCCCGGAGTGAGGAACCTGTTGCGGTACTTGCATCACAAGTCGTACTATCTGCATTGAGGCCCTTGTGGGACGCATGGTGCTCATTGACGCGCTCAGTGCGATCGTCCTGCTGGGGGTGTGGTTTTTCTATTTTGCGCGCTATAACCGCCGCAAGGGAGCCACCGCCCTGCACTGGGTGGAAGCCGCCTGTTCCAGCAAGGGCCAAATGCTGGACGCCCGTTGGCTGGGCGCGACTCTGCTGCAGGCCCGCTTCGGTTTTTCGGCGCACTGGTTCGATAATGCCCGCGTGACCATCCGGCTGCGCCCTCGCCCCATCCCCTTCAAGTGGTTTGTCAGCATCTGGCACAAGCAGAAAGAAACCCTGACTTTTGAGGCTGACCTGGATTGCGCTCCCGGCCTTCCACCTTGATGTGTTCCGGCATCGCTGGCTGTCGCAGCGCCACAGCCACCTGACCTCCCAGCCCCGCGACTGGTCGATTTCTCAGACCCGGGCCTGTAGTCCTCACCACCCGCACCCGCTGGACCCAGGAGCTTTCGCCGGTAGTCAATACCCTGATGACCGCCCGCGGACACAACCTGATCAGCGTGCGCTTCCGTTCCGAATCACCCCACATTGCGGCCACGGTTCCGCTGGAAGCTCTCTCCGACGAGCAGGACGCCGCCGGATTTCTGAGCGTGCTTCGCGAACTGGCCACCGGGGCGTCTGCGTCTCGCCAGTAGCCGCAGATCAGTCGTTGGTCTTTGGCCGTTGGTCGTTGGTCTTTCGTCTTTGCACTTCACGCCTACCTGCGAACGCGTCATTCTCTGAGAAGCGGTGGCTCCCGGAAGGAACTCTAACTGTAGCGCTGGCGTCCCGCCCGCCGGACAGCCGCCGGGACGGCGGCGCTACCTTACATCATCCACTCTGCTTCCAACTCACTGCTGGTCGATTTCGCCAACGGCCAACGACCCATGGCCAAAGACCAGACCAATCGACCCACCACCGCGAACCTGCCGCGTTGACTTGCTCTTAGGTGCGGCCTACCATGACCCATCGGCGGGAAGTTTCCTATGCTGGGCCAGACTCATTTCTCACTACCGCATCGAAGAGAAGCTGGGTGGCGGCGGCATGGGAGTGGTTTACCGCGCCCAGGACCTGCGCTTGGGTAGAAGCATCGCGCTGAAGTTCCTCCCGCCCGACCTGGTGCGCGACCCCAGGCCCTGGAGCGCTTTCAGCGTGAGGCCCGGGCCGCCTCGGGCCTCAATCACCCCAACATCTGCACCATCCACGAGATCGACCAGTTCGATGGGCAGTCTTTCATCGTGATGGAACTGCTGGAGGGGCAAACCCTCAAGCACATGATTACGGGCAAGCCCGCTGCCAGGGCGCTCAAATCCTGGAAATTACGATCCAGATCGCGGACGCGCTCGAAGCGGCCCACGAGTCCGGAATCATTCATCGCGACCTCAAGCCGGCCAATATTTTTCTGACCAAGCGCGCGCAGGCCAAGGTGCTGGATTTCGGACTGGCAAAGCTGGTTCCACCCGCAGCGCGCCGATCGGACGACCACGCCAGGCAGCGCATCGCTCCCCACCCGAGCGGAGTCAGAACTTGACCAGCACCGGAGTGGCCCTCGGCACCGTGGCTTACATGTCTCCGGAGCAGGCGCGTGGCGAGGAACTGGACCGCCGCAGCGATCTCTTTTCCTTGGGCGCCGTGCTGTATGAAATGGCGACCGGACGACTCGCCTTCGGCGGCGGCACCACCGCGGTGGTCTTCGAAGCCATCCTGAACCGTACTCCGGTGTCGGCCTCGCGGGTGAATCCCGAACTGATTCCGGACCTGGGATGGATCGCCGCCAAGCTGCTGGAAAAAGACCGCAACCTACGCTACCAGTCCGCCGCCGAACTGCAGGCCGACCTGAAGCGGGTCAAGCGCGATACGGAATCGGCCGGAGTTCCCACCGTCCCACCTCCGAAGGGTTAGCAAGCCCCGTGGTTCAAACCCGCGATCATCGCAGCGGCTGTCGTTGTCCTCCTGCTGCTGGTGGCCGTTTTGCTTCCGCACCGCCGGCGCGATCGATTGCTGGGAGGCGGAAATCACATTCACGCCATCGCCGTGCTGCCCTTCGTCAATGTGGGCGCGGACCCCAACATCGAGTACCTCGCCGACGGCGTGACCGAGGGAATTATCAGCAGCCTTTCCCGCGTCCCCGAATTGCGGGTGATGGCCCGAAGCACGGTGTTCAGCTACAAAGGCCGCGACATGAATGCCCAGAAAGTCGGCAAGGAACTCAACGTCGACGCGGTCCTGATGGGCAGAGTGGCGCAGCGCGGAGATACCCTGACGATCCAGACCGATCTGGTCAATGTGGCCGACGGCACTGAACTCTGGGGCGACCAATTCAATCGCAAGGTTTCCGACCTGATCGCGTTGCAGGGAGACATCGCCAAGGAAATCTACGACAACCTGCGGCCCCGGATTGTGGGCGCGGAAGAGGTCAGCCAGGTCGCCAAGCACGATACCGAAAACCCCGAGGCCTACCAGCTCTACCTGCAGGGTCTTTTCTACTGGAACAAGTGGACGGAAGACGGTTTCAGGAAGGCCACCGACTATTTCAACCAGGCAGTCGAGAAAGATCCCCACTACGCCCAGGCGTACGCCGGACTGGCCGATACTTATAACTTTCTCGGCGAGTCCGG
>CAWGDK010000008.1:0-241808 GCA_963821385.1 uncultured Gemmatimonadales bacterium | reverse complement strand
GGGGAGAGGGGGACCCTAAAGGACTCCCTACGGTCGCAGGGGGTGAGGTACTTGAGAAGCGGGGGAGTGGGGAGTGGTACGTGACGATGCAGGAGGAGATGAGCGGTTTCACCTGATGAAACAACGTCCCAAACGTCGTCCCCCCTCTCCCGAGAGGGAGAGGGGGTCAGGGGGTGAGGTACTAGAGAAGCGGGGGAGTGGGGAGCCCGCGTTTTTCTGATCATTGCCACGGCGAAACGATGACACCCACTCCGGGTACGGCCCCATGATTGACTCGGCCATTTCGCCGAGCGGATATTGTGGTCATGGCGCAGTTACTCAAGGGCCAGTTCACGGTGGCCGACTACCACCGTCTGGTCGAGTGCGGCATCCTTTCCGAGGACGATCGGGTCGAGCTGCTCGCCGGGCAGGTCATCCCGATGAGCCCGATCGGCTCGCCGCACGCGGCGTGCGTGAACCGCCTCACGCGGATGTTGATCCGTGCTCTGGGCGACCGCGCCACGATTGCCGTGCAGAATCCCATCGTGCTGGATGACTGGTCGGAGCCTCAGCCGGATGTCGCCGCGCTCAAGCCACGCACGGATGGCTACGCGGCCGCGCACCCCCGGCCGGCAGACGTCCTGCTCCTGCTTGAAGTAGCGGACAGTTCCCTCGCCCGCGATCAGGAGGTGAAGCTGCCCCTCTACGCCGCCGCCGGCGTGCCAGAGGTGTGGCTGGTGAATCTGCCGGTGGACCAGATCCAGATTCATCGCGACCCCGGCACAGCTGTCTACGGCTCTATCGCGATTGCGAGGCGGGGAGGAACCGTCACGCCACTCCGGTTTCCGGATATGGCGTTCTCGGTGGACGATATCCTCGGCTGACCGAGGTGTGGCGTATGTGAGCGGTCGAGGTTCCCCCTCTCCGGTTACGGAGAGGGGGACAGGGGGTGAGGTACTCGGGGTCGGAATGACAGCCGCGTCTCACCTGTTGATACGACGTCCCACGCACCACGCCCACCCTCTATCAATTCCTCTTTCCCCATTCCACATTCCGCTGGCTCATGGGTGTGATTCTGACCATCGGTTGGCAATCGATTCCGCGCCTGAAGGCGCGGCTCGGCGCTTGGAGCCCCGACTTCAGTCGGGGAACACCGGCATGAGCAGGATGTCCCGGGCATGAGCCGGCTCCGCGTCCTCTTCGTCAACCCCGGCCGCCACCTGGGCGGCGCCGAGCAGAGTCTGTTGCTGCTGCTCGAGGCGCTGCAGGAGCGCGAGGTCGATCCCACCGTGGTGCTGTTCGCCGATGGTCCGTTCGCGGCCAAGCTCGTGTCACGCAACGTGCCGGTGCTGTTCCTCGAGGTTCCCACGTCCGTGCGTCGCGCCACGCGCTACACCTCGGCGCACAACGTCGCCAGCACGGCCTGGCTGGGCGCGCGATCGATCCCGGGCGTGCGCAAGCTCGCGGCCCTGATCCGCCGCGGTGAGCCCGACATCGTGCATACCAACGGACTCAAGGCCCACATCCTGGGCGGCATCGCGGGCCGCATGGCGCGCCGCCCGGTGGTGTGGCACCTGCGCGATTTTCCGCCCGGCGGGATTCGCCGGTGGCCTGCTCAAGCGCGCCGCGCGCTCGCTGCCGGCCCTCGTGCTCGCCAACTCGGATGCCGTCGCCGGCGCCATCGGCAACCCGAAACGCGCCAAGCCGAAGGTGGTGCGCATCTACAATCCGGTGGATCTCGATCGCTTTCACCCCGATCGCTCCGGCGCGCGGATCCGCGCCACATTGGGCATCGCCCAGGACGCGCCGCTCGTCGGCATGGTGGCGCACCTCACGCCCTGGAAAGGCCACACCGATTTTATCAGCATCGCGATGACCGTGACCTCGGCGCTCCCTACCGCGCGCTTTCTCATCGCCGGCGGCGCCATCTACGAGACCAGCGGCCACACGGGCTACGCCGAGGGGCTGATTCGCCGCACCGTGGACCTGGGGCTGGGTGGCCGCGTGCTGTTCCTGGGCGCGCGCGAAGACGTCCCCGACATTCTCTCGGCGCTGGACGTCCTGGTGCACTGTCCCACGGCCCCGGAGCCGTTCGGCCGCGGCGTCGCCGAGGCCATGGCGGTGGGGAAGCCCGTCGTCGCGGCACGCAACGGCGGCATCCCCGAAATCGTGGAGCACGACGTGACCGGGCTGCTCTGCACCCCGGGCGACGTGCGCGGCTTCTCGACCGCGGTGCTGCGGCTGCTGCGCGACCCCGAGCTGCGGACGCGGCTCGGCATCGCGGCCCGGTTGCGGGCCGAGGCGCTCTTTCCGGCGGGTGCGCATGCGGAGCGGGTGCTCGAAGCGTACCGGGGGCTGGCGTGACGAGGAGTGCGGAGTGCGGAGTGCGGGGTGCGGAGTGTCAATGGAAGGTCGAGGAGCGAGGCGGAACTCCCATTGACACTCCGCACTCCGCACCCCGCACTCCGTTTGCGTTCTCTCAATGAGAGTCGTCCATCTCTTCAAGGATTATTTCCCCCCCACCACCGGCGGCATCGAGCAGCACATGCAGCTGCTCTGCGCGGGGCTGGCGCGCACGCACGAGGTCGTGGCGCTGGTGCCGAGCCGCTCCTGGCGCGGCCGGGAAGAGACGCGCGACGGCGTGAAGATCGTGCGGGTGCCGGAGTTCGGTCGCTTCGCCGCGGTGCCGTTCTGCCCCACCATGCCGGGCACCCTGAAGCGGCTGGCGCCCGACCTGGTGCATTTGCACTTCCCCAATCCCACCGGCGACCTGGCGTGGCTGATCGGCGCTCGGCGCGTGCCGCTCGTGATCACCTATCACGCCGACGTGGTGCGGCAGCGCCGCCTGCTGCCGCTCTACGCCCCGATCCTGTCGCGCACCTTCGGCGCCGCGCAGCGCATCATCGCCTCGGCCGAGGAGAACGTGACCAGCTCGCCGGTGCTGACCAAGTATCGCGATCGCGTCACGGTCATACCGTTCGGTGTCGACGCGAAGGCCTTTGCTCTCACGCCGGACGAAGACGGCGTCGGTCGCAGAAGCGTCGGGCCGAGGCGACGCAGCCCCTGGTGCTGTTCGTGGGGGTGTTGCGGCCCTACAAGGGCCTGGACGTGCTGCTCAAGGCCATGGCGCGGGTGCCGGCGCAGCTCGTGGTGGTGGGGCGGGGGCCGGCCCGCTTCGAGCTGATGGGCCTCGCCGCCCGCCTCGGCATCACGAGCCGGGTGAACTTTCTGGGGGAGGTCTCGGACTCCGAGCGGCGCATGTTGCTGCACTGCTGTGACGTGTTCGCGCTGCCCTCGATCGACCGCCGCGAGGCGTTCGGCATCGCCCAGCTCGAGGCCATGGCGTGCGGCAAGCCCGTGATCGCCAGCGACTTGCCCACCGGCGTCCGGTTCGTCAATCGCCACCAGATGACGGGGCTCCTGGTCCCCCCGGGCGACCCCGAGGCCCTCGCTGAGGCGTTGCACCGCCTGCTGAGCGATGAGCGACTTCGGACGACGCTGGGCAATGCCGCGAAACGACGCGCGGAGCTGGAGTTCTCGGCCGACCGGATGGTTGCTAGAACTTTAGAGGTCTATGCGAGTGTGTTGGGGAGGAGACTCTGAGAAGAGGTGTCAGGTGCCAGGTGTCGGGTGTCGGATAAGAATACCGGGCACCTGACACCCGGCACCTGACACCGCTGTTGTTATCTCCTCACCAACACCGCCACCAGCACCGCCGTCGTCACGCTCAACGCCGCCACGAAGAACGTCTGGCCGTTGCGCGACATCCAGCTGCGCTGCGGCACGAAGATCTGATCGCCCGACTGCAGCGGCGAGTTCTGCAGTACCGTGCCGGGGCCCAGCGCCGAGACGATGACTGTGATCGCCGCGCCGCAGCATGACCTTGTTGCGATCGCCCAGTCGGCGTGATGCCGCCGGCCAGTGAGATCAGATCGCCGATGGTGATGGTGGCATCGGCGGGGTAGAGTCCCGGACGACCCACCTCGACCCTCCACGCTGATGCGGCGCAGCACTTTGATCTCGATCGACGGATTATTGAGGTACTTCCGGTAGATGACCTTCAGGCTGTCGGTGAGCGATTCGGCGGTGCGGCCCTGCACGCTGATCTCACCCAGGATCGGCAACACCACGAGGCCCCGCGCGTCGACCGACGCTCCGCCCGAGTAGGTCGGCTCTCCCCACACTTTGACGAGCAGCGAATCGCCGGGTCGAACGCCGACGGCGGCCAGGGGAGTGGGATCCTGAGATGGGGGAGGGGTGGAGCTGCAGGCGGCGAGAACGACCAGAAACAAAACGCGGAGCACGGACACGTGAATACTCCGCACTCCGCACTCCGCACTCCGCACTTTCTTAGACTCTCTTGCCGCTCGTGCGGCGGCCGCTTCCGTTCCCGGCGCGGTGGCCGTTGCCGTTGCTGTGGCCGTTTCCATTGCCGTTGCCGTTGCCGTTGGAGTCTTCCCCGTAGTACTGGTAATACCCGTAGCGATAGCCGTAGCGGTCTTCGCGATGATTCACGTCGGTGAGCACCGTGCCCACCACGCGCGCGCCCAGGCCGCGCATCTCGTCCACCGACTGTTTCAGCGCGTCGCCATGGGTGGCACCCATGCGCGCCACGAACAGCACGCCGTCGACCTGGGTGGCGAGCACCGCGGCGTCGGTCACGACGCACAGCGGCGGGGTATCGATCACCACCTGGTCGTACGTCTCGGCCAGGAGATCGAGCAGCTGGCGCATCGCGGGGCTGCCCAACAGCTCGGCCGGGTTTGGTACCGGCGAGCCAGCCGGGATGAACGAGAACGCACCCGTGGCGTGTTCGGGCAACGGGATCTCGCGCACCGCGCTTTCCAGCGGCGCCGTACTCATGAGGAGATCGGACAGCCCCGGCGCGCGCTCGGTGTGCAGCACCTTGTGCAGCACCGGCCGCCGCTTGTCGGCCTCGACCAGGATCACCCGCAGCCCCTGCTCGGCGAGCGAGATCGTCAGGTTCACCGCCGTCGTCGTCTTGCCGTCCATCGGCTCGGGACTGGTCACCACGATGGTGCGCAGCCGCTTCTTGGACCACTGCTCCGAGAACGTCACGTTGGTGCGCAGCGAGCGGTACGCCTCGGCGGCGGGACTGCGCGGCGCGTGCCGCAGCACCAGGCGGTCCTCGATCTGGAACGCCAACCCGGCGTGCCGGTGCCCGTTGGAGAGCTGGATGCGCGGAATCGACGCCAGCAGCGGCAGCTCCGTGAGCCGCACCAGCTCCTCGCGGCTGCGCACCCGCGTGTCGGCGCTCTCGCGCGCCAGGCCCACGAGGCAGCCGCACAGCACCGACAGCGCCACGCCGAACAACAGGTTGAAGAAGCGCCGGCCGCCCAACGGCGTCGCCGGGATCACCGCACCGTCCACCAGCCCGGCGTTCGCGATCTCCGATGCCTCGGAGACCTGCGACTCCTTGAGCCGGTTCTGCAGCATGGTGTAGAGCGACATGTTGAGGTCGACCTGGTGCTTCAGCCGGGCGAACTGGAGCTGCTGCTCGGGCACCCGCGCCAGACGCACATCCGTTTGTACCAACGTCTGCCGCAACGACTGGTTGCGGTCGGTGATGCTCGACAGCGCAGCCCTGCGCGACGTTGCCCAGCTGGCGCTGCTGCTCCGCGATCAAGGTCGATCTGGCGACCACCTCGGGATCGGCCAAGGTGCGATGCGTCAGCAGCTGTGCCCGCTCCGACACGAGACTGATGATGTTCGTCAGCAGCCCGCTGATCACGGAATTCTCGGCCAGGGCCGTCGACCCCGCGAATTCCGCCCAACCACTCGAGCTTTCGGCCGGCTGCCTGGTGCGATTGATCAGGGCCCACAACACGCGGCTTTGGTCATCGAGCCCTTCTTGTTGCACCTGCAACGCCGCCTGGCGTTGTACCTGGTCGCCCGCCTGGGCATCGGGATCGATCAGGCCGTTGGCGCGGCGGTATTGCTCCAGCGCCTTTTCGGCCAGCGCCAGCGAGTCACCGACGACCGACCACCTGGCTTTCCAGGAACACCACCGCCGCATGATATGCCTCGCGCTGGTTCTCCTGCGCCGGTCGAGGTAGGCCTGCGCCACGGCATTCACCACGTCGCGCGCCAGCGTCTGGTCGGTGCTCTGGTAGGCGATGGCGACGATGCCGGCATTGGGATTCACGCGCGACAGGCGCAGGCCCTGACGCACCATCTCGGCCGCGTCGGTCGTGGGCATCACGGCCAGCGCGATCTGCTGTGGCCCGCCGTTCGTGGCGCCGAGCGGCAGCGGCTCGATTTGCACGCCGCCGGCCTCGAGCGGGACGCCGTAGCTGCCGCCCTGCATGTGACCGTCGGGGGTGGTGATCGAGAACACCGTGGTGTCCCGGTGCACCAGATAGGTTCCGGGCTGCGCGTCGTGGGCGACGTGCAGGTGCCCGAACAGCGTACCGCGCGGGGCGCCCTTTGGGTCGGTGATCGTCACGCGCAGGCCCAGCGTGTCCACCACGTCCTCCACCACGCTGCGGCTGCGGAGGATCTCCATCTCGGTTTCGATGGTGGACGGCTTGGACAGGGCGGTCAGCACGTCCGCTGAGGGCGTAGCACTTTGCTGTTCCGCGATGCGGATCGTGGCCCGCGCCTCGTACACGGGGCGCTGGCGCTGGGTCACCCAGAAAGTGAGGGCGACCCCGATGGCGGCAGTGACAGCGATCCACACGGCCTGACGGCGCAAGGCCGCCCCCAGACCGCGCAGCGATAACGCCGGCGTGTCGTCAGAGTTACGCACGTCCATATGTGGCCATAGGTTAGCGCGCGTCGCGGTCGATTGCAACCGCTTGAACGCCTTCATACTTGACTGCAGCGGGCCTTGGTGTGGAATTGGCCCCAGTGGAAACGCCGCTAACCCCCCCGTTGCTCGCTTTGGCCGCCCTCGGGGCCGCCGGGCTCTGCTTCGCGCTGACCCCTTTCGTACGTAGGCTGGCGGTGGCGCTCGGGGTCCTCGATCAGCCCGATCCGCGCAAGGTCCACACGGGTGCGGTGCCGCGCTGGGGCGGGGTCGCGGTCGGCCTCGCGGCGGCGCTCGCCGTGACGCTGGCCCTGGTCGCGAGCCCCACGCTGCGCGACACGCTGTTCACGGGACCAGGGGCCTGGCGCTGGGCCGCGATCGGCGCCGGCTCGCTCGTCATCCTCGTGGCGGGCATGATCGACGACGCGCGCGGCCTCTCGGCCCCGCTCAAGCTGCTGCTCGAGATCATCGCCGCCGCGCTCGTGGTGTTTGCCGCGCCCTATCCGCATTCCATCGCTCTTGGCCCCACCACCGAGCCGCATGGGCTCGGCGTGCTGGGCGCCATCTTCGGAATCCTGTGGATCGTGACGCTGACCAACGCCGTCAACATGACGGACGTGGTGGACGGCGTGGCCGGCGGCCTGGGAGCGATCGCGGCCCTGGCACTGGGCGTGGTGGGCATCGCGCTCGGCCGCGTCGTCGCTTCGGTCGTGCTGCTCGCCCTGGGCGGCGCGCTGCTCGGATTCCTGCCGCACAATTTCCGCAAGCAACGCATCTTCCTCGGCGACTCGGGCTCCTTGGTGGTGGGGTTCCTGCTCGGCGCCGCGAGTCTCGTGGGACTGACCCAGGACGGCGTGTGGTTCGCACTGCCCGCGGTGCTGGCCCTGGGCATGCCGCTCGCCGAGTGCGGCATTACGGTGCTGCGCCGCACCGCCAGGGCCATGACGATCGAGCGCCACGAAGAACGCTTCAGCTTGACGCAGGGACCGCCGCGGCTGTTCACGCCCGACGCGCGCCACATCCCGCATCGCCTGCTGGGCCTCGGCCTCTCGCCCCGCGCCGCGCTCGCCGTGCTGTACGGCGGCGCCATCGTGCTCGGCGCGCTCGCCTTCGTGTCGGTGCGCTGGCCCTGGATCGGCCTCTGGGGCGGCCTGCTCGCGGCACTCGCCCTCGCCTACTCGGCCACGCGCTGGTGGTACGAGGAGCTGCGCTTCCTGGACCGCGGCGCGCTGCTGCCGCTCTTTATGAATCAGTTCGTGCACAACCGGCTCACCCACGCCGTGTGGGACGCGCTCGTCGTCACGCTGGCCTTTCTCTTGACCGCGACCATCGTCCCCGGCGCGGCACCCGGCCCGGCTGATCTATGGGAGCGAACCGGCATCGTGGTCGGGGCGATGGTGGCGGGGTTGTGGGTGGCGCGCATCTACCGGGGCGCCTACCTGCACGCGGGACTGGCCGAGGTCATCCGGGCCACGCGCGCGGTGCTGATCGGATTGCTGTTCGCGTTCGTGGCGTGGCGCATCGTCGTGGCCGAGCCGTGGCGCGGCGCGGGATGGCTGCTGTTCGGCTACCTCACGCTCACGGGCGTGGTGGGCGCGCGCCTCGTGTTTCGCTTGCTCGAGTACGTGCATCAACGCGCGGCGCAGGGCCAGCGGCGCGTGCTGATCTACGGCGCCGGACGCGCCGGCCGCCAGGCGCTGGCCTCCATGCTCGCCAACCCGGCGCTCGGCTTCCTTCCGTTAGGTTTCGTCGACGACGACGAACGACTGCAGGGCGCCGAGCTGCACGGCTATGAGGTGTACAGTACGGGCGATGAGTTGGAGCAGCTGCTGACGCGGGAGGCCATTACCGATCTCGTGATTACCGCGCCGGGCCCCACGCCCGAGCGGCGTGCGGTCCTCGCCCAGCAATGCGGCCGCGTCGGCGTGCGGCTCTTGACCTATCAGGTACAATGGACATCACCTGATCTCACCCCCTCGCTCCCCCTCGGGGCCTCACCCCCTGACCCCCTCGAGGCCTCACCCCCTGTCCCCCTCTCCGTTCCGGAGAGGGGGAACGACACTCGAGTCCCTCGTCCCCCCTCTCCCGACAGGGAGAGGGGGTCAGGGGGTGAGGACAAATCTCCCGAATGGAGAGGGGGTCAGGGGGTGAGGACCGACAAAGGGGTAGGGACCAACCCGGAGCCTGCATGAGTCCACGTGCATTAGTGACCGGTGGGGCAGGGTTCATCGGCTCGCACCTGGTCGAGGAGCTGCTGCAGTGCGGCTGGCGCGTCCGCGTCCTGGACGACCTCTCGACCGGCCGCCGCGGCAACCTGTCGCACCTGGACGGCCGCCCCGGCCTGACCTTCTTCCAGGGATCGGCCACGGACCGCGCGCTCATGGCCCGCCTCGTCCCCGAATCGGACGTGGTATTTCACCTCGCGGCCGCTGTGGGCGTCCGGCTCATCGTCGATCAGCCGGTCCAGACCATCGCCACCAACATCAAGGGCACCGAATTAGTGCTCGAGTTCGCGGCTCGGCACGGCTGCAAAGTGCTCGTCGCCTCGACCTCCGAGGTGTACGGCAAGCTCGACCTCCCCAAGTTCGCCGAGACCGACGACCTGGTACTAGGCCCGACCAACCGCTCGCGCTGGTGCTACGCTGCCTCGAAGATCATCGACGAGCATCTGGCCCTGGCCTACGCGAGGGAGCAGGGACTCCAGGTCACCGTACTGCGCTTGTTCAACACCATCGGCCCGCGGCAAACGGGACAGTACGGCATGGTGGTGCCGCGCTTCGTGCGCCAGGCGCTCACCGGCGAGCCGATCACCGTATATGGCAACGGCCAGCAGCGCCGCTCCTTCACCTGGGTCGGCGACGCGGTGCACGCCATGATCGCGCTGGCGCAGCATCCGGGCGCCTCCGGTGAAGTCTTCAACATCGGCCATACGAAAGACTGCTCCATCGGCGAGCTGGCCGCCCTGGTGAAAATGATCACCCAGAGCGCCTCGCAGATCCTCTTCGTGCCGTTCGAGGAAGCCTACGAGGCCGGGTTCGAGGACATGCAGCGCCGCATGCCCGACACCACCAAGATCCGCAAGCTCATCGGCTACCGTCCCACGCTCGACCTGGGCGGCATGCTCGAGGCCATCATCGCGAGCCAGCAGTCCGAGCTGGGACGCGAGGGCGGGCAACGGATGCGCCGCCAGCTCGCGGGCGCGGCGTCGTTGTATTCGCTGCCGTTCCCACTGCCGCCGCGGGCGTCGGGGGAGACGCCGCGGGCGTCGATGTAGGTACTTTCGCGGCTGATAGCCGCGACTCGGCTGAACTGTCACTGATAGTGACACAACCGCGTCGCTTTACGCGACAGACAGCCGAGACGCGGCTTTAGCCGCGAAAAAACACCGAGAGCCGCGATTGTCATCCTGAGCCCCGAGCGCAGCGAAGGGGCGAAGGACCTGGTCTCGTTGCGAACGGATGCAGGTGGACCTGGTCTCGTTGCGAACGGATGCAGGTGGACCTGGTCTCGTTGCGAACGGATGTATGTGGACCTGGTCTCGTTGCGAACGGGATCTCGAAGGGGATCTGAGGCTCGCAATAACCGGATTCCTCGCTCCCCCTCGCTTCGCTCGGTTATTTTTCGCGGCTGAGAGCCGCGACTCGGCTAACTGTCACTGATAGTGACCCAACTTCGTCGCTTTACGCGACAGACAACCGAGACGCGGCTTTAGCCGCGATAACCAGACCGAATGTCTAGAGCCTTCGTAAACGAAGACGCTTCGGGTCCCGAGCCCCGCTACCACCTCCCGCCACGCGACGATCCCGGCTACGACGATGCCGCCGCTCAGGCCCTGCTCGACGGGGCGAATGTCGGCGACTCCTACTCAGCAGAGCAGGCCACGGGCTATCGGTGGGGTGAGCCGAAGCTGCGGCCGCATGTCGAGCGCATCCTGGCCACGGCGCGAAAAGAAGGGGACGAGCGGATGGAGCAGTTGGCGGAAAGATTCCTGAAAAAGTCGAGGGAGGAGGGAAGGGGGAAGAGGGAGGATCGCGGCTTTAGCCGCGACCAAACCCACTCTCCCCTTTCTTTCACTCGGAGCGCAGCGCGTCTGTCATCCCGAGCCCCGAGCCAACGCCCCGAGCGAAGTCGAGGGGGCAGCGAAGGGGCGAGGGACCTGGTTACGCGACGAGGGACCGGTCACGGACCTGGTCTCGTTGCGCACGGGACCTCGAAGGGGATCTCGGCTCGCAATAACCAGATTCCTCGCTCGCTGCGCTCGCTCGGAATGACAGCTCCCCCTCTACGTAATTCGACCTCACCCCGTGTCCCCCTTCTCCCTGTCGGGAGAGGGGGCCACGGGGTGAGGTATTCACGGCGCCCGATACACGGTTTCCCACTTCTTCGACCCATTCCCGATCAGCGAGCCGATGCCGGCGCCGAGCAGCGTCCAGATGCCGACCGCGGCGACGTACTGCCCAGCGGATGGTTTGTAGTAGTAGTCGTTACTTGAAGCGGTCACGACGACTGCCAGCAACGACAGGGCGGCGCCGATGCCGGCCCCGATGCGAGCGCCTTTTCCCGCATTGGTCCCCACCGGCCGCTCGATTTCGAGCACGTCAGCCACGGCCAGGGGCGCGGCCAACTCGACCACCGAGCCGCCGCGGCTGCGCATGCGGCTTTGCCCGTAGCGCAGGCTCATCGAGTCTGCCTGCGGTCTGAGCAGCATGCCGCTGGGGCCACGAACGAGACTCACCCGCACCAGCGTAGCGGCGTTGATGTCCGCGACCGCGCGCGAGGAGAGCGATTGGCTCTGCGCCGATGCCGCAGTTGCGGCCAGCGCTCCTACGAGGAGCGGCAGCAGGATAATGCGAAGCGAACGCATGGGAACTCCCGGTTGATGACGCCGCAAAGGTGAGCGGGGGGAGTCAAGAACGCGGCAAGAGACAGGTGGGTCCGTACGCATAGAGGGCTCGCGGCTTTTAGCCGCGACCAAACCTACTCTTCCCCTTCTTTCACTAAGGAGCCCAGCGAGCATGTCATCCCGCAGCCCCGAGCGCAGCGAAGGGGCGAGGGACCTGGTCTCGTTGCACACGGGGCTGCTCGAGGGGGAATCGAGGGAAGGGGAAGAGGGAGGGTGATACCCACCCTCCCCCTCCTTTCACTCTGAGCCAAGCGAGTATGTCATCCCGAGCCTCGCGTAGCGAGGCGAGGGATCTGGTCGGAGGGCTCGCGGCTGAAAGCCGCGGCTCGGCTATCTGTCGCGTGAAGCGACGTCGTCTGGTGTCACTCTGAGTGACAGTGCAGCCGAGTGCGGCGACCGCAGGAAGTGCTTTTAGCGCTCTCAGCCGCGATAAACAACGCGAAGCGCGCGCTTTCGGTCGTCAGCTTGCCACCTCCCGACACCCCGGCTAACTTTTTCCCCATGGCGGATTTATCTAGTCTTTTCCAGCTGGCGCAGCAGGCCCAGGGGCGCCTGACCGAGATCCAAACCAAGCTCGCCCAGGAAACGCTCACCGCGCAGGCCGGCGGCGGTATGGTGACGGTCACCGTCGACGGCCGCGGCCAGATTCGCGAAATCAAAATCGATCCGGAAGCGATCAAGTCGGGCGACGTCGAGCTGTTGGAGGATCTTGTTCTGGCGGCGGTCACGCAGGCCCAGCAGCGGGCCGGCGAGCGCTACCAGGCCGAGGTAAGGAAGCTCACGGCCGGCCTGCCGCTCCCGTTCCAGCTGCCGCTCTAGCCGCCAGTGTCGGCGATCGAAGATCTCGTGGCGGAGCTGGCCAAGCTCCCCGGGATCGGTCGGAAGACGGCGCAGCGGCTCACGTTTCACCTGTTGAAACAGCCCGAGGAGTCCGCGCACCGCCTGGCGGACGCGATCCGCGGCGTGCGGGCCCGCGTGGTGGCCTGCGGCACCTGCGGCAACCTCGAGGACGCCGACCCGTGCGCCATTTGCAGCGATCCCCGCCGCGACGCCCAGATCCTGTGCGTCGTGGAGGAGCCGGGCGACGTGGGCGCCATCGAGCGGGCGGGACGCTATCGCGGGCGCTATCATGTGCTGGGCGGACGGCTGTCCCCGCTGGATGGCATCGGCCCGGAGGCGCTCAACATCGACCGCCTCGTGGCCCGGGTGCAGAATGGGGCGGGCGTGAAAGAAGTGATCGTGGCCACCAACCCCTCGATGGAAGGGGAAGTGACCGCGACGTATCTGCAGCAGGTGCTCAAGCCGACCGGCGTGCGGGTGACGCGGATCGCGCGCGGGTTGCCGGTGGGGGGAGATCTGGAATACGCCGACGGCGTCACCATCGCGCAGGCGCTCTCAGCCCGGCGCGACATGACCGAGACCGACTGAGCGAGGGCACGGGATGACGGGTGCGGCGAGCTGGTCGTTCAACGAAAACGACTACAAGCAGATCCAGCAGTACCTGCAGGCGTTCCTGCGCGACTCGAACGCCCGCTGCGCCCTGCTGGTCGACCGCACCGGGCAGCTCGTCGCGACCGTGGGGGAGCCGCCCCATTTCGATCCCACGGCGTTCGCCTCGCTCACCGCCGCCGATTTCTCGCGCCAACGACCAGCTCGCCAAGATGATCGGCGAGGCCGAATTCGCCTCGCTGGTGCATCAGGGCGAAAAGGAATCGATGTACCTGGCCGACGTGGCCCGGCGCGTCATCCTGGTGGTGCTGTTCGACCAGCGCGCCACGCTGGGCCTCGTGAAGCTCAAGGCCAAGGCGACGGTCGAAGCGCTGAACCACGTGTTCCAGGCCATGTTCGACCGCGTGGGCACGCCGGGCGACAACCAGCGTCTGCTCGAAGGAGCGGAAGACGAAATTGACAAACTTTTCGGCTGATCGGGGCGCGCTGCCATGTCGATGATCAACTACGCGTCCCGCGAGATCAATTGCAAATTGGTCTACTACGGGCCCGGCCTGGGCGGCAAGACGACGAACCTCGAGCACATCTACGGCAAGGTCGCGCCCAATACGCGCGGCAAGATGATCTCGCTCGCCACCGAGACCGAGCGCACCCTGTTCTTCGACTTCCTGCCGGTCGACCTGGGCACCATCCGCGGCTTCAAGACCCGGTTCCACCTCTACACCGTGCCCGGTCAGGTGTACTACAACGCGAGCCGCAAGCTGATTCTCAAAGGGGTCGACGGCCTCGTGTTCGTGGCCGACAGCCAGATCGAGCGCATGGAAGCCAACGTCGAGTCGATGCAGAACCTGTACGACAACATGAGCGAGTACGGCTACGATCTGACCAAGATTCCGTTCATCATCCAGTACAACAAGCGCGACCTGCCCAACGCCGCGCCGGTGCGGGATCTCCAGGCGGCCCTGAACCCGGGCTGGCCGCATCGACGACCCGGCGCAGCAGAAGCTGGTGCCCGATCCGGCCCATCCGGGCGAGCACATCGTCGAGAAAGTCGGCGACGGCTGGCTCGGACGCGCCTCGTGGCATGAAGCCGTGGCGGTGCGCGGCGACGGCGTGTTCGACACCCTGAAGGCGGTCTCGAAGTCCGTGCTGAAAACGTTGAGCTGAACCGGGAGCCCCGCGTGCGCTGGACCCTGCCCAACATCCTCACGGTCGCGCGCATCTGCCTCACTCCGGTCGTCGCCCTGCTGCCGTTCATCTCCGGCTATCGGCCCAAGGTCATCGCGTTCGTCACCTTCATCGCCGTCGCCATCACCGACGTGTTCGATGGCTGGTTGGCGCGCAAGTACAATCAAGTGAGCGAGCTGGGCCAGATGCTCGACCCCATCGCCGACAAGCTGATGCTGTTCGCGATGCTGGTGCCGATCTTCTGGATCACGCGCCACCCCACCATCCTGGTCGACTATCGCATTCCCTGGTGGGGCAGCCTGCCGGTGTGGGTGCTGTTCCTGCTCGTGGGCCGCGAGTTGTCGATCACCGCGTTCCGCTTCTTCGCCCAGCGGCGCGGCGTCATCATCCCGGCCAGCGGGGCGGGGAAGCTCAAGGCGGTGGTGCAGAACGTGTTCATCGGCGCCACCATCGGCTGGTTCGCCTGGAAGGACTGGCTCGCCACCCACCGCTTCGCCGGCTGGTTCCGCGATTTCTGGGACCAGTTCCACGGCTGGGTGGTGGCGGTCACGCTGGGCATCGCGGTCGTGCTCACCATCTACTCGCTCATCGTCTACCTGTACCGCTATCGCACGCTGATCACGGGCCGGGTGTGAAGCTCGAGGTCGTCACCATCGGCACCGAGCTGCTGCTGGGCGGCGGCCCTCGACACCAACGCGCTCGATCTGGGCACCGCCCTCGCCGCCGCCGGCATCGAGGTCACCCGCCGCACCACCGTCGCCGACAAACCCGCCGCCGTGGCCGACGCCGTGCGCGGCGGCCTCGACCGCACCGGCGCCGTGCTCACCACCGGTGGCCTGGGCCCCACCAAGGACGACCTCACGAAGCAGGCCGTCGCCGGCGTGTTCGGACGGCCGCTGGTATTGAACGAGTCGGTCCTGCGGAGCATCGAGCAGCGGTTTCGTAAGTTCGGGCGCACCATGACGCCCAGCAATCGCGTCCAGGCGGAGATCCCCGAGGGCGCCGTCGTGCTGCCGAACCCGCGCGGTACGGCCCCGGGCATCTGGCTCGAGGACGACGCGAAACGACTCGTCATCATGCTGCCCGGCGTGCCGGTCGAAATGCGCGGCCTGTTGGTGGAGCAGGTGCTGCCGCGGCTCGTGGCGCGGGCGCGCGCCCAGGACGGGGCACCGCTCGTGGTGCGGTCGCGCACGCTGCGCACCACGGGCGTCCCCGAATCGGCGTTGGCGGAGCGGATCGCCGTCATCGAAGACGGGCTCGAGCCGCTCACGCTCGCCTATCTGCCGTCCGTCGCCGGCGTCGATCTCCGACTCACGGCGTGGGAGCTGGCGCCCGAGGAAGCGGACCGGCTGCTGCAAACCGCCGTCGACAAACTCAAACGCGAGCTGGGCAGCCGCTGCTACGGCGCAGAGACCGCCGACCTGGCCAGCGTCGTCCTTGATCAAGTACGACGCGGCCGTCATACACTTTCGGTGGCGGAGTCGTGCACCGGCGGGATGCTGGGTGCGCGACTCACGGCGATCCCAGGATCCTCCGAGGTGTTCGTGGGCGGCGTGATCGCCTATTCGGATCCGGTGAAGACGGGCCTACTCGACGTGCCCCAGGCGACGCTCGACCAGCATGGCGCCGTCTCGGAGCAGGCGGTGCGCGCCATGGCCGAAGGCGCCACGCGCCGTTTCGGCACCGACTGCGCCCTGGCGGTCACGGGCATCGCCGGCCCGGCGGGCGGATCACCCGAGAAGCCGGTCGGCACCGTGTGGCTCGCGGCCACGAGTGGCAATCGGACGCGGGCGCTGCAGCGGCAGTTCCTGGGTGAGCGCGAAGAGATCCGCGCCCGGAGCGCCCAGGCCGCGCTCGATCTGCTGCGTCTCGCGCTGGTCGAAGCCTGATGGCACAGCTCTCGGCGCCCGACGGCACGTCGCTCGCCTACGACGCGTACGAGCCGCAGCGCTTGCCGCCCAAGGCCGTCGTGCTGTGGGTGTGTGGCTGGTCCGACCACCGCACCCGCTGGCGCGCGTCGGCGGAGCGGCTGACCCGGGCCGGGTACGCCGTGTACCTGCTCGACCAGCGCGGCCAGGGCGACTCGGCCGGCCTGCGCGGGCATCTGTCGCGCTTCAGCCAGCTCCTGGGAGACCTGCAGGCGTTCCGGCGTCTGGCCCGCCTCCGACACGCGGCCCCGCAAGTACTCCTGGGACACTCGTTCGGCGCCCTCGTCGTGCTGCGCTATCTCGAGACGCAGCCGTCCGACGCCGTCGCCGCCGCCGTGTTGTCGTCTCCCTGGCTCGCCACGCGGCAACCCATCCCGCCGTTCAAGCAGGTCTTCGCCAAGCTGCTCGCGGACCTGTGGCCGACCAAGGCCATCGCCACCGGCACCAACGCGGCGGAGCTGTGTCGCGATCGCGGCGGTCGGCGCGGCCTACGACGCCGATCCGGCGGTGCATCACCTCATGACCCCCAGCGCCTGGCGCGAGATTCAGTGGGCGCAGCGGGTCGTCCCCAGCGACGCGCGCCGCATCGAATGCCCGATGCTCTTTCTGCTGGGCGGCGGGGACCGCATCACCGACCCCAATGCCAGCCGCGCCTTCGCCGACGCCCAACGGGTGCCGGTCGTGGTGCATTGGTATGCGGAGATGTATCACGAGTTGTTGAACGATCCGGAATCGGAGCGGGTCACGAGCGACGTGACCGATTTTCTCGCCAAGAACGACTTGTAGATCCGAGGGGGACGTACGAGCGCGCGTGTGTTTCCCCGACTGAAGTCGGGGCTCGGCGCTTCGCGGCGTGCCCTGAAGGGCAAACGACCCCTTCAGCTGTGAATCGCTCGATCGGGATGCCGTTCGGCTTGTTGTTTCACGTAGTCGACGACAGCCTTGAGGTTTCGAGGGCTGACCGAGTAGGCTGAGTACCCCGCAGCCCATCGCAGTCCCGTTCGACTGATTTCGGAATCCTGGTTGGCGAGCCGGGCGCTGGCGCCTTTGAAGCCCTGCATCAGTCGCGGCAGGTCAATGCGTCCAGGGAGCCGTAACACGGCATGCACATGATCGCAGACCATTCCAAGGCGGATGACCGTTGCGCCCTGGCGTTGAGCTTCAGCCGGCAGGAAGCGTTCGAGGAACCGCGCCGCCGCCGCATCGATCATCGGCATGCGGCGGTACGTGGTCCAGGTGATCAAAACGAAAAGGACGAGGGGCATTGAGGTGAGAATGCGGCACTGGAGTCGTGAAAGGCGCATCGAAATCGCGCTCACGAGATCGATTTCACCTGTAACAGCGTCTTTCAAGACGCGTCGCGCAGCGCCGAGCCGCGGCTTTAGCCGCGGAATCCCCGCGTGACGATCCACGCGCTGCCATTCCTCGCCGACGAACGACTTGTAACTCCCTGTCCACCCCCAACTTGGTTAGATGATGGACTAGAGCCCGTACATCGGATGATGGATGCCATACATCCCGGTGCCAGGGTAGACTCTCATTCGGTAGAGGGCGCGCAATGGCCCGCCCGCCTATTCACCGATACAAGGAGTAAGTCATGAAACGCTATCAATTTGGCAGTCTGATTCTCGCCTTGGGGCTGTGTGCGGCCCCCACGCTGCACGCGCAGGCCCAGCCGACCGAGGGTATCCGCTTCGGCGTCGGTGGCGGCGTCACGCTGCCGATGGGCAATTACGGTGATTTCGACAAGGGCGGCTACCACCTGTTGGGCGTGGTTCAGTTCCCGATCTCGCATTCGGCGATCCACCTTCGGTTCGACGCGATGTACGGTCAGACGTCGCACGACGTCGGCAGCGGCAAGACCACGTTGACCGGCGCCACGGGCGATCTGCTGTACCATCTGGGAGACCGTGCGGCGTCGGTGCGTCCGTATGTCCTCGGTGGCTTGGGCGTGTACAACGTCGATGCCGGCGGCGGTTCGGAAACGGACTTCACGTTCGGGTTCGGCGGCGGGATCCTGTTTGGCATCGGCACCATGCATGCCTTTCTGGAAGCCCGTTACATGAGCATTCAGGCCAGCGGGACATCGCTCCCGTTCATTCCCATCAGCTTGGGCGTGATGTTCGGCCAATAGGTAGAAGGCGGAAGAAGGCGGAAGAAGGCGGTAGAGGTCATTCACAATCCTCTACCGCCTTTCTTCCGCCTTTTTCTTCCGCCCTCTGCCGCCCTATACCGCCCTCTGCCGCCCTTCAGTATCTTGTTGTCCTCGAATCATTTCCGAGCCAGATCGAATCATGACGAGAGACAAGAACAAGCGCCCCAGCCCCCCGCCCGATGCTGCCCCAGTCCCGGATCCGGAGGATTCAGGGGCGTTGCCTGAGCACGGCGGGGCGCTGGTTGAGCCCGCGCCCGAAGCGGTGTCCCGCCTGGAGACCGAGCTGGGCGAGGCGCGCACGCAGCTGGCCCAGGCGACCGACCGCTATCTCCGCAGCGCCGCCGAGTTCGACAACTTCAAGAAGCGCTCGATTCGCGAGCGCACCGAGGGGCGCGCCCGGGCGCAGGCGGAGCTGATCGAGAAGCTGGTCGACGCGCTCGACGACCTGGCCCGCTTCGCCCACATCGATCCCGCGCAGACCGACTCGAAGACGATGCACGACGGCATCGACATGGTCGAGCGCAAATTCTGGAAGGCGTTCGACGCGTTGGGCGTGGTGCGGGTCGATCAGTCCGGTGTGCCGTTCGATCCCAACCTGCACGAAGCCGTCACGACCCAGCCGGCGTCGACTGCCGCCCAGGATCACACCGTGGGCGCGGTGCTCCAGCCGGGCTACAAAATGGGCGAGACGCTGATTCGTCCGGCACGGGTTGTCGTGCTCACCTGGGCCGGATCTCCACCGTCACCGCCGATAGCTGAAAGCTGATAGCTGACAGCTCATGGCTCCCCAGCGCGACTACTACCACATCATGGGCGTTCCCGAGAACGCCACGACGGACCAGATCAAGAAGGCGTTCCGGCGGCTCGCCAAGCTGCACCATCCCGACCGCAATCCCAACAACGCGCAGGCCGCCGAGCGCTTCAAGGAGATCAACGAAGCGAACGACGTCTTGAGCGACGCCGACAAGCGCAAGAAATACGACATGCTCCGCAAGTACGGCGCCTTCACGGGCGGCCGCACCGGCGGCGGTCGGCCGCGCTCGCGCGGTCCCGGCGCCCGGACCCCGACGTCGACATTTCCGACATGAGCTCGTTCGGCGGCCTGGGCGATCTGTTCAGCTCGATTTTCGGCAAGGGCGGCGCCGCCCAGGAGGACGTGGACAACACGGTCGAAACCGTCGTGTCGATCCCGTTCCGCACCGCGGCGCTGGGCGGCAAGGTGCCGATCGTGCTGCAGATGCCCGAGGTGTGCCCCACGTGCAGCGGCTCGGGCGCCGCGCCGGGGGCGAAGATCACCACCTGCACCGAGTGCAAGGGCCGCGGCACGATCTCGTTCGGACAGGGCAGCTTCGCGGTGAACCGGCCCTGCCCGGTGTGCCGCGGCAAGGGCAAGGTTCCCAGCCAGCGCTGCGGCACCTGCCAGGGCTCAGGCGAAGTGGTGATCGAAAAACGGATCATGATCAACGTCCTCCCCGGCACCGATGAGGGCACGCGGGTCCGCCTCAAGGGACAGGGCGCCAAAGGGAAGGGCGATCTGGTGGTGCAGTTCCAGATCGAGCCGGATCACTTCTTCCGGCGCGAGGGCGTGGACGTCATCTCGGTGGTGCCGATCAATCTCGCGCAGGCGCTGCTGGGCTCGCGCATCAAGGTGCGCACGCTGGACGGAAAGCACGTCGTGTTGCGCGTGCCGGCCGGGACGCAGCATGGCCAGAAGTTCCGCATTGCGGGCCAGGGCATCGAGCGCAACGGCAAGCGCGGCGACCAGTATGTCGAGGTGAAGCTCGAGCTGCCCGAGAAGTTGACGCCCGAGCAGGAAGAAGCGGCGCGCGAATTTGCGGAGAAGGCGGGGCTGAAGCACTGATCGTCCTCAAAAGCCTGGGCGCCGTTGGCGTGGGATTCTTCGCCATGGTCGTGCTCATCCTCGTGACCACGCCACTGCTGGTCCGCCTCATGCTCGCCGACCCCGCGAAGCCACCCACCCCGGCCTATCTGTTGGTCAACCTGCTCACGGGCTTTGCGTGCGCGGGCGTGGGCGGATGGATCGCGGCGCATCTGGCGCCCGTCGCCCCGTTCGCGCATTCCATCGGTGTCGCCGCCATCGTGCTGGTGCTGGGCATCGCCACGGCGGCGCAGGGTGGGGCGGTGCGCGCCGGCCAGCCGCAGTGGTATGCGTGGACTCTCCCCTTCGTGGGGGCTGCGGGGGCGCTTATTGGGGGATGGTGGTAGAACCACACACCACGCCTCTGTCTTGCGTTGTTACCGGATCTTGTCCTTCACCTTGTAGTACGCCCCCACCATCGGCAGGAACCACGGCCGTCCGAAGTACAACGGCACCGCCCGGAACGCGCGGTCGCCGAACGGTTTCAGATCGTCCCCGCCGGCCAGTGATTGTCCCACACGGGCGCCGAGGTAGGTCGCGAGTGCCACGCCGTGGCCGTTGTAGCCCATGGCGTAGCGCAGCCCGTGGTACTCGCCGGCGTGCGGCAGCTGATCCATCGTCATCGCGACTTTGCCCGACCAGTGGTAGTCGACATCGGTCCCCAGCAGGCGCGGAAACAGGTCGCACATCGTCTCGATCAATTTCCGCGGTCCGTCGAAGCCGCGCACCTGACCGAACGACACGCGGCCGCCGAACAGCATCCGCGTATCGGCCGAGACCCGGAAATACGACAACAGGTTTCGGGTGTCGCTCACGACGCGGTTGCGCGGCAGCAGCTGGCGCGCCACGCTCGGCCCCAGCGGGGCGGTGGCGATGAGGTAGCTGCCCACGGGCACCACGCGGCGCCGCAGCGCCGGGACCACGGGTCCCGAGTAGCCGTTGGTCGCGACGATCACGTCGCGCGCCATGACGTCGCCGCGATTGGTATGCAGCATGAACACGCCCGTAGCGCGTCGCACCCGCAGCACGTCGACCTCTTCTACCAGCCGCGCGCCCGCGCGTCGCGCCGACGCGGCCAGCGCCCAGAACAGCTTGGCCGGGTTGATGCCGCCGCCCAGCGGATCGAGCAGCGCGCCGTGGTAGGCGCTGGCGATCAGCTCTTCCTTGTGCAGGCGCTCCGGGGGCACCAGCTCCGTCTCATGTTGGAAGACTTTGGCGAGCACCTCGTGCTCGCGCGCCATCGCGGCGTAGTGCGCCGGCTTGGCGGCGAGCAGCAGGTGCCCCGATGGTTGGTAATCGCAGTCCGGGGCTTCGGCGGCGACGAACTGCTGCAGGTAGCGCACCGCCTCGACCGACGCATCGTGGAGATCGCGCGCCGCCACGGCGCCGTGGCGCCGCACCAGCTCGACGGCGCCGCGCTTGAACCCCGGCAGCACGAACCCCCCGTTGCGCGTCGACGCCCCCCAGCCCAGCGTCGCGCGCTCGAGCACGGTCACGTTGATGCCGGCGCGCGCCAGCGTCCGCGCCGCCGAGACGCCGGTGTAGCCGCCGCCGATCACCGCGACATCGGTGCGCGCCGGGAGGTCGGCGGGCGGACCGAGGTCGGGCCGCGGCGCGACCTCCCACCAGTACGGGCGATCCTGCACCCGCTACAACTCCGCCATCATGGCTTGGGCCGTGTCGGGGCAGGCACCCGTGAATTCGGCCGACTGCCGCACCGCCGTGGCCACCTGGTCGCGCGCAATGGCGCGGAATCCGAACCGGGGAAAAAACTCCAGGGCGGTTTCGGTGAGCAGGTACATCGTCTGGGCGCCCCGCTGGCGCGCCAGCGCCAACGCGGCTTCCGTCAGCCTGATCCCCAGTCCCTGACCTCTGGAGGAAGGATCGACCGCCACCGAGCGCAGCAGCCCCGCGTCGTCGTACAGCTCGACGGCCGCGCACCCCACGATGCGCGCCCCCTCCCGCGCCACGAGCGCGGCCTCGACGTGCGCCTCGATGCCGGCAAGCGGCAGATGGCCGCGTTCGAGCAGCGACACGATCGACGGCAGGTCCGCCGGGCGGGCGGGTTCGATGGCGACCGTCATCGACGATTCAGGGCTGTGGGGCATGTATCGAGTGGTTCGGGCAAGGGGTGTGCCATGGGAGGGGGAATCTAGGGGGAAAGGGCTCACGGGATAGATCACGTCACAAAAACCCGCTTGTCGCGCTCCGTTGGTCGCGGCTGAAGCCGCGTCTCGGCTATCTGTCGCATAAAGCGACGCGGTGCTCCGTCACTCTCAGTGACAGTCCAGCCGAGTGCGGCGACCGCAGGAAGTGCTTTAGCGCTATCAGCCGCGAAAGGCGACGCGTGAATCAGACGCGAAATATTCAGGCCCTTTGCGCCATGTTTTGGCTATGTCGTTTGGCCGCCGCGCTCCAGGTTCCCGTCGATGCGCGATCGTCTCTACGTCCACATCGTCTGGACCACCCGCGGGCGGCTACCGACGATCGACGCCCGCGTCGCCACGTTTCTGGCCCGGTATCTCCCTGCCGTTGCGCAACAAGAGCGATCCGGTCTCCACGCGTTGGGGATCGTCCAGACTCACGTTCACCTGTTGCTGCAGCTCCATCCCACCACGAGCATCTCGAGACTATTGCAGCGGCTGAAGGGAGGTAGTGCGACCCTTGCGAACCGAGAGGGGCACGCAACAACCCGACCGCTGCGCTGGGCCAAGGGTTACAACGTCGAATCGGTGAGTCCGAAGGCGCTTGGTGCCGCGCGGGCATATGTGTGCGACCAGGCGAGGCACCATCCTAAGGAGGCGATAGCGGGATGGCAGTGGGGGATGGAAACCGGGGAGGAGAGCGCGACGACGATTGTTGTCCGCGGCTGAGAGCCGCGTCTCGGCTGAACTGTCACCGATGGTGACCGGCGCCGTCGCTCTAAGCGACAGATAGCCGAGTGCGGCGACCGAAGGAAGTGCTTTAGCGCTATTAGCCGCGAAAAACGACCACCGTCACGTTGTTGTCCGCACCTGAGAGCCGCGTCTCGGCTGAACGGTCACCGATGGTGACCGGCGCCGTCGCTCTAAGCGACAGATAGCCGAGTGCGGCGACCGAAGGAAGTGCTTTAGCGCTATTAGCCGCGAAAAACGACCACCGTCACGTTGTTGTCCGCGGCTGAGAGCCGCGTCTCGGCTGAACTGTCACCGATGGTGACAACTCCTTCACTCTTCTCAATCCCTGGATTCTAGTCTCGCAACGCCGGGGCCACCGCGAGAAAATGCTCCACTGACTGCTCGCCCATCACCGGTCGCAGGTATTCGAGCACGATCCGTCCCAGGCGCGGCATGTCCTCGTGCTTGATCCCGGCCGTCATCAGCGCGCGCATCAACCCCGAGGGCCCGGTGGGGCCCGGCATCTCCCCGGTGCGCGCCGCGCTCATCAGTGCCCGCCCCATGTAGCTCTCGGCGTCGGGCACGACTCCCTTGACGCGCTCGAACGTGTCGCGCGGCACGACCATCCGCACGGCATTGAGGATGGCCCCAACGCCCCGCTCGGCAACGGAAGCGGAGATCTCGAGATTCGCGGCAACGTGCTGCGCTAAATCCATGGGGCGTCAATATAGGTGAAAGGTCGGAGGGGCTAGGCGGTAGGGCTGCCCCCCACTTCACTATCCAACTTCTTCTCCACGACTCTTCTATTCTTTCGCCGCTCCATCCAAATCCCCACCATCGTCGCCAGCACCGCCAGGGCCACCGTGACCCCGGTCTGGATCCACAGCTGATACTGCACCAGCATCCGCCCACACTTGGCTGCAAACAGTGGGCCGACGAGCGAGCCACAGGTTTGCTGCCGCGACGCGAAAACGGCGCCCGCTGCGACGCCGATCACCACCGGCAGCAGGCTCAGCGTCACATGTCTCGCCACCAGGCGGGTCATTCGTCACCTCCCGCGTTCGATACGCCACCGGTCCAGCTCCCGGCCGTCGCGCATCACGTGATAGTGGTCGTAGTGGGCGACCGTGAGACAGGAATGATTGGGGACGATCTCCATCCGGTCGCCGACCTTGAATGTGCTCAGGACGTCAGCGGGCCCGCGCACCACCCCGTGCTCCTGCGACAGCGACGCGATGCCGAGCGACGGATGCCCGCGCACCGCGCCGAAGGACGCCGGGACATGGATATGCGCCGGTCCCGTGTCTTTGGACAGGGCCAGCGCGCCGGCGTCGACCACGAGGTGCCCGCGGCCTTCCTGATGCGACACGACGGTGGCGAGCACGCTGACGCCCACGTCCTGCGGCGCGCACACCCCGATCAACACCATGGTCCGGTCGAAGAACACGTAATTGCCGGGACGCGCCTCGGTGACGCCGGTCAGGTCGTTCGCCGCCATCATCGCCGGTGTCGAGCCGACGCTCACGCCGCGCGCGACGATGCCCACCGCGCGCAACCGTTGCGCGAAGCGCACCAGGGACAATCGTTCCTGTTCGGCGATCTGCGCGGCCTCGGTCTGGTTGTGGGTCTTGTACGCGTGCCCCGAGTGGGACAGCAGGCCGTCGAACACGAGTCCGTCCTCACGTGCCAGCTCGCGCGCGACCTCGACGGCATAGGGTGAGGACGGATCGACGCCGGCGCGATGATAGCCGCAGTCCACTTTCAGCCAGACATGCAAGCCCGATCCTGCGAGCGCCCGCGCCGTGGCGAGGTCGTCTGTGACGACGCGCAGCGTCGTGCGCCGGGCGACGCGACGAGCGTGCGGGATGTGGGT
Organism: uncultured Gemmatimonadales bacterium; assembly: GCA_963821385.1. Lineage (GTDB taxonomy): Bacteria > Gemmatimonadota > Gemmatimonadetes > Gemmatimonadales > GWC2-71-9 > DASTHG01. The sequence goes on along the minus strand of CAWGDK010000008.1, from coordinate 216,809 downwards.
GGGATCGATCGGGAACGCCCACGTCAGGTCGGAGAACCCGGCGGCGGCGAACGCCTCGGCTTCGGCCAGCGTCGCCACGGTGAGCCCGACCGCGCCGTGTGCGAGCTGGCGCCGGCCCAGCTCGGGGCACTTATGCGTCTTGGCGTGGGGTCGCAGCACCACGCCCAGCCGACGAGCCCTAGCCGCCATGCGCTCGAGATTGCGCTCCACCACGTCGAGATGCAGCAGGAGCGCGGGCGTCTCGATCATGGTCGTGCGTTTCACTTGCGTCCTTCAGGACGCGTCGTTTCGCCGAGCCGCGGCTTTAGCCGACGGGTCCGGGCGATGGCTCCGCTCCTACTCCGTGCGATTTCCTTCACCGCACCAGGTGCCAGGTCGTCTGGCGGCGCAGCACCCAGTGCATCGCCCCGTCGGCATCCAGCTCGGCGTCCTCTTCCTGTGCTGAACGCAGCGGCTGGTTGGTCCATTCCGGCAGCGGGGTCGTCGCCTGCAGCTCGATCGAGAACCAGGTCGACGGCAACAGTGGGACGTCGCCGCGGCCCGGGACGCCCTCCTGGTGATCCCACAACCCGATCAATGGGCCCGCGCCATGGCCGCGGTCGCCGATCGGGTGCGTGTAGATCGTGCCGTTGATCCCCGCCGCCTGCATCGCCGCGCGCGCGGCCGCGAGCACCTCGTTGCCGCTGCGACCCGGTTTCATTTCCGCCAGCAGCAGATCCTGCAGCCGGTTCGAGTTGGCGAGCGCCACCTTGAGGCCGTCGGGCACGTCACGCTCGCCGGAGCGCAGCACGTAGCCCATGTGCTGCGTGTCGGTGTTGAGGCCGAGGGCGGTGAGCCCGAAGTCGCAATGGAGCACGTCGCCGCGTTGAATCACGACCGACCCCGAATCCGAGAGATCGATTCCGCGCCGCTGCACGTCGACGTCGGTGTGGAACCAGGTGCCGAAGCCGAGGTCGTTGACGCGCTGGCGCATCCACCACTCCACGTCGTCGGTCGTGGTGCGACCGGGTTTGATCACCCGGCTCGAGAAGGCGGTGTCGATGACCGCCCACACCACCTCCTGCATCCGCTTGTACACGGGCAGCATGGCCGGGGCGCGGATCGACTGATAGTCGAGCGCCAGGTTCTCGGCGCGCACCAGGCGGCCGAGGTACGCCGGCGGCAGCGCCGTCTGGAGCTGCTCCCATTCGCCCGCCGACAGCCCGTCCGAAAACGCGTGCGTATGGGAGATGTCCACCGCGATCGATAGCGGGTCGCGCTGCTCGATCACGCGGCGCAGCAGATCCCATTGTCCCTGGCCCACCAGCTCGGGGCGGCGGCCGATGGTGGGATCGATCGTGTCGTTCGCGAACGAGGTCTGGTACAGCCCGCCCTGCGAGCTGCCGCCCAGCGCCAGGCGCTCGATGCCGCGGTCGGGTCCCCGGTCAAAGAAGACGTAGATGGTGCGCCGCCGCGCGGCGAACGTGGTGGCCGACACGAGCGACCAGAACACCGGGTCCTCGTTGTACTCCCGCATCGGCACTACCCACATCTGGACGTGATACTGCCGCATCAGGCGCGGCAGCACGGAGTCGAGCCGGTAGCGCAGCCACTCCTGCTGCACCGCCGCCTGCTCGCGCAGCGTGCCCAGCGGTCGGGTGGGTGTGGACGACAGCGGTCCTTGCACCAGGAGCGCCGCGAGCATGGGAGCGGTGAGAATCATGATGGTTCGAAATCCGGATGAGGTGAGGAAGGAATAATATCAGTCAGCGGCGCCACACACCCAGCGCCAGGGAGGCCCAGCCCGCGAGCAACAGCACGCCGCCCACGGGGGTGACGGCACCCCACCACGTCACGCCCGTCAGGGCGAGCACATACAGGCTTCCCGAGAACAACACGGTACCGGCGATGAACAGCCAGCCCGAGAGATGCACCAGTTTGGTAGGCCACTGGGTCATGGCCCAGGCGACCGCGACCAGGGCCAGGGCGTGATACATCTGATAGCGGGCGCCCGTCTCGAATGCGGCCAACAGCTCGCTCGGGAGACGTTGCCGCAGGGCATGCGCCCCGAACGCGCCGGCCAGGACGGCGATCAGCGCGGACACGGCCCCCCAGGCCGCGAACGAACGGGGCGAAGTCATGCGCTCACCGGCACTGTGGCGGCCAGTCGCGGGCGGAGGCACATCAGGACGACGATCCATAGCAGCATGGCGCTCCAGGTGTAGGCCCCGTGAAGCAGCAGCCCCGAGCGCAACGCGCGCGGACCGACCGTCAGGAGGCCCGAGGCTCCGAGCCCCGCCACGATCAGCACCACGCGACGCGTGGGCGTGAGTGATGTCGACAAGAGCACGCCGAGCCAGGCGGGGAACAGCAGCACAAAGGAATGCACCCAGGCGATGGGCGAGAGCACGACCGCCAGCAGCGCGCAGGCTCCTATGCCCAGCAGCACATCAGGCCTCTCCCCGCGCTGGACGAGCACCAACGTCACGAGGACCAGCGCCGCCCCGATGGCGAGCGCGATGCTGGTCGGAGCACCGAAGCGGGCCAGCAGCGCCTCGAGCGACTGGTCGGCGGCGGGCTGCACCACCCAGCGGTGCCCGAGCCCGAGCAGCAACCAGTCTTGAACGCCGGTGAAGGCGCCGGGCAGCCCGAGCGGCAACAGCGCCAGCAGGGTCAGGGCGACCGCGACGCCGACACCGGCGGCCAGCGCACGCCAGCGTCGCTGCACCGCGAAATACAGCAGCAGCAGGGCGGGGAACGCCTTCAACGCCGCGGCAATGCCGATCGCGACTCCGGCGCGCGTGTCCCGGCCGGCCTCCAGGTCGCTCGTGGCCAGGAGCACGAGCGCCAAGAGCGGCGCGGCGATGTTCAGGTGTTCGAAATTGGTTTGCAGCGGGACGGCGACGGCAGCAAGCGCGATCACCGCGGGGCGCCAGGACCCGGCCCGCTGCAGGGCCCAGCGCATGCACCACCACACACAGGCCACACTGATCGCCGCCCATATTGCTTTGGCCAGCGGTAACGAGATGCGGGCGATGAGTGCACAGGGAATCAACACGACGGCGCTGAACGGCGGCCAGGGCACGCCGAGGTTCGGATCCGCCGCGCCGAACGGGGGCAGGCCGTGCAGCAGGCGCTCGCTTTGCCCCAGCTCGCTCGTGAAGTCGCCACCCTTGTGGATCGCCAGCGGGATGACGACGGCCGCGTAAAGACATGCCAGCAGGGCGAGCGTCGTGTCCTGCCGCCGCAGTCCCGGCACTACTCGATCCGGCGCCCCGAAACCTCGATGTGGCGATAGCGCTCGAGCTGTCCCGAGCTGCCGATGAAGCCGTTGGCGAACCAGCTGGTGATGCCGACGACGATCGCGCCGAAGGTGGCGGCGCCGAGGCCGCTGACGGTCATGCCGGGCAAGAGCCACGCGACCAGTGCCAGTGAGATGCCGTTCAGGATCAGCAGGAACAGGCCCAGCGTGAGGATGGTGAGCGGGAGCGTGAGAATGAACAGGATCGGCCGCACGAACGCGTTCACGATGCCGAGCAACAACGCGGCCACGATCAAGTTGCCCCATCCCAGGATGGCGATGCCGGGGATGATCGTCTTCGCCAGCCACAGGCCCAGCGCCGTGATCAGCAGGCGTGTGAAGAAGCCTCTCATTTGTTGCTCCAGGCGGCCAGGTTTCGTTCCAGTTGCCGCGTGTGAATCTCCAGATGCTCGGCGTAGGACTTGAGCCAGTCTTCAGCGCTGTAACGCCCGGATTCCGTATGGATGCCCGACTTGGCCCAGTCGGCGTCGGTGGCATGGCGCAGCAGGGGGACCGTGTTGGCGCGCACCGCTTCGACCGTCAGCAGGGCGGGCGCGATCGGCAACGCGTGATAGTCGAGCTGCTGCGACCAGCGATCCTGATCGTATCCCTGGATCACGGGTTTCTCTTCGGCCAGCAGATAGCGGATGCGGCCGTGCGAGTTGGTTTCGGAGTCGGCGCAGTGCACAATCACCTCGTGCACCGACCATTTGCCGGGCGCCGGTCGCCACTCCAGGGCTCGGCGGGGATCTTGGCGAAGGCGGCCCGGAGCAGGGCGGGTCCCCGCTCGTAGCGATCGATCAAGGCGGTGCGTTCCGCGGCGGTCAGGGGCACGGGTGTTGCTCCTTTCGCCGGGAAGATAATCAGCGGGTCGCGGCAGCGGCCCGCCCAGAACTGCGCGGTGACCCCGGGGCGCACCTGGACGCCCATGCGCTCGTCGAACAGGATCGCACCGTGCAGCGAGTCGCCGCGCCACCACGACAAGTTGATCCCGGCGAACGGGCCCAGCTCGGCGGGCCACCCGAAGATGGTGGCGTGCTCCGGCACGCCGAACCAGCTCACCGCCAGCGATTCCGCGCGCGGCTCGGCGAACACCAGACGGCCGCGAAAGAGACATTGGCGTCCGATCGACACCGTGTCGGTATCGAGCGCGATGGCGGCGATCCGGAAGCGGTCGCCCAGCGTGGGATCGGGGAGGGTGAGCGAGTCGCCGTGGGCGACGGCCCAGTGACCGGCGTATTCGTGGGAGAAGCGGGCCAGCTCGCGGCGGGCGTCGCCCGAGCCGCACGGACTCCGAGGACCGCAGGCGAGCATGACCAGCACCCACGACCCTGACAGCACCAGGCCTAGCCTCATAACCAGAAACTACACGCCTAGTGCGTTCCGCGGCGGACAGGGGCACGTCAGGCGCATCTGGACCCCATGCGCTCCTCGGCCGACGTCCAACTTGACCAGTTTGACCAGATTGGCTAGGGTGGGGCATGCCCCGCACCTACTCCCTCTACGCCGCCAAGGCCAAGCTCTCGGAGATTGTCCGCCGCGTGCGCGAGGGCGACATCGTCACGATCTCCTACCGCGGCAAGCCCGTGGCCGAGATCCGGCCGATCCCGAAGGGCAAACAGACACTCGATGAGCGGATCCGGGAGCTCGAGGAGCGCGGGGTCATCGTCGGGTCGGGTAAGCCCCGCGGGAAGCTGCGGCCGATTGCCCGCAGGCCCGGTGCCCTCAAGCGATTCCTCGCGGAGCGCGACTGAAGCTCGCCTACCTCGATACGTCCTTCCTCCTCGCCCTGGGTTTCGGGGAGGAAGGCGGGGCGGCGCTCGCTCGACGGCTGGAACGCTTCGACCGATTCGCCTCGAGCAACCTCCTGGAGGCCGAGTTGCGGGCGGCGTTCGCGCGCGAGCGCATCGCCCTGGTGGGCGATCTGTTCGACTGGATGAAATGGGTGCTCCCCGAGCGGCCGTTGACGCCAGAGCTCGAGCGCGTATTCGCCAGCGGCTACCTCAGGGGCGCGGATGCATGGCACCTGGCGTGTGCCTTGTACCTCACCCAGGAACCGGCGACGCTCGCATTCCTCACCCTCGACCGGCGCCAGCGCGTCGTCGCCCGCCGACTCGGCTTCCGAACCTAGACGCCGGCTGTCACTGCACCGTATCCGAGGCCTGCACGCGCGCGCTGATCGAATCCGCCGCCGTCATCGCCCGCCCGACGCCGCGCGCCCCGGGAATCGACGATTTCGACAACATGCTGTCCTGCTGCCGCTCGGTGAGCGTATCACGGTTGACGCGCTGATTGTTGTCCCCACTCCCACCACCGCACCCGACGCTGAGCAGAATCCCAACCATCACCGCAACAGCTGATAGCCGATAGCTGATAGCTGATAGCTGTCTCACGCTGGTATCCCCTTCTTCAGCGTCTCCTCCATCACCTCCGCAAACCGATCGACCTCGGCCACCAGCGTGTACACGTTCGGCGTGATGCGGAGACAGTTGAACTCGGGATGCGCGATCGCGGTCACGATGATCTTGTGCTTGTCCCACAGGTACCCCGTGAGCTTGCCGACATCGAGCGCCCCCGGCGTGAACGAGGCCAGCCCGCACGACTGCTTCGGATCGTAGGAGGTGAGGATTTTCACTCCCGGCACCTGCTCCAGGCGTCGCGCCCAGCGGTCGCGCAGGTAGCGCAGCCGCGCCGCCTTGCGCTCGGCGCCGATGCCCTGGTGAAACGTCAACGCTTCGGCGATGGCGTTGTGATTGGCGGCCGGATGCGTGCCGATCTCCTCGAACTTGCGGATGTTGCTGTCCATCGAGGGCGGCGCCGCCATCAGGGGCCAGATGGTCGGGATCTTCTCCTTGCGGACGTACAGAAAGCCAGTGCCGTGCGGGGACAGCAGCCACTTGTGGAGGCTGGTGCCGTAATAGTCGCAGTCCAGCTCGTCGCGCGTGAACGGGAAATGCGCGTAGGCGTGGGCGCCGTCCACGATCACTTCGAGCCCGCGCGCGCGCGCCATCTGGCAGATGCGCCGCACCGGGAAAATCTGCCCCGTGAGATTGGTGATATGGCAGATGTGCAGCACCTTGGTCCGCGGCGTGATCGCCTCTTCGAAGCGGCGCGCCAGGTCGTCCAGAGACGGCGGCGGAACCGGGAAGGGGATCTGCTTCAGGACGATCCCTTCGCGCCGCGCCCGCTGCTCCCACGTCGTGATCATGCGCGGGTAGTCCTGCGTGGTCGTCAGCACCTCGTCGCCGCGCTGCAGCGGAATGCCCTGCTGTACGATCTCGAGCGCCTCGGAGGCGCCGCGGGTGATTGCCATCTCCTCCGCATCGCAGCCGAAATCGGCCGCCAGTCGCCGCCGCACCGCCTCGATTTCTGGCTCCAGCCATTGCCACATCGTGACCACCGGCGCCGTGTTGGAGATGGCGAGGTAGTGCTGCATCGCTTCCTGCACGATCCGGGGCGAGGGGGACACGCCGCCGTTGTTCAGATTGATGATCGCCCGGTCGAGGGTGAACGAGTTCTGGATCTCGCGCCAGAAATCCTCGTCGTCCGCGAGGTCGGCGGCGGATCGTCCGGCGGTGGCGTTCACCGTGCGCAGGACGTGGCCGATCGCATGGTTGGTCAACGCCGGCACGAACGGCACGGCCGCGGAGGCCGACACGAGTGAGCCGAAGAATCGACGGCGGGACGTCACGGACGGACCTGCCTCGTGAGAGTCGACTTGGATTTAGCGCAAACGCCCCCGCCGGGCCAGGGCCCGACGGGGACGTTTGTGCCGGCTGGGGGGAGCCGGACTAGTTCCCGACCAGATTCTCGATCGGGTTGAACAGGTCCTCGATGAAGTCGAGCGTCTCTTCCACCGCATCGCGCAGGTGGTCGAGCGCCACCAGGATGTCGTGTTGCGCCCCGACATCCGTGATGACGACGTGGTCCTTGTCGAAGAAGGTCACCGCATTGGCGTTGCCTTCGATCGTCGCGTACACCTGGCCGTTGACCCGGATCTCGGCGTGCAGCGTGTCGAGCACGCTGTTCGTGGTGACGATGGTGCCCGCCAGCCGCACGGTTTCTCCCGGACGCGTGAACGTGAACGTCACGTCCACCGTGTCGGTGCCGTTGGCGGTGGTCAGGGTCGCGTCGAGCACGATCGAGATCGACGGATTGTTGAGCGAGAACGACGCGTGGGCCGTAGCGGACGTGAACGTCAGCGTAGCCGCCACGCTGAAGGTCAGCGTCTTGTTCGCGCCGCCGTTCAACCCGTTCGTGACGAAACCGGTAACCGCGGCCGTGAGCGAGCCGACGCCCGGCGTGAGGGTCGCCAGGTAGTCCAGGTACGTGGTGTTGGAGTTGTCCTTCACCAGGATGTGCAGCTTGGCGCTGACGCCGGCGCTTTCGTCCAGCAGCTGCGCCACGCCCACCGGGTTGAGCGGAAAGACGATGTTGCCGGTAATCGGGCTCACGGCGTACAACACGAACTCGACCCCGTTCGCCGGTCCACCGGTGGTGGCCGAGCGGGTGTATTGGGCCGAGGTGGAGTCCCAGGTATAGATCGAGCCGTACAGCGTATCCGGAATGACCGGCCCCTGCGGGCTCGAGGGGGACGCCGTGGCGAGCCGGCGCAGGTCGCTCAGGTGACGCGCCGCGGCGACTTCGGGCGTCGTGCCCGGCGGCAGCCGCTGCGGCCGCGTGGCATTCACGATGCCGCCGGCGCGGGACAGGGCCGCAGTGGGACTGATGTAGGCGCCCAGCGAGCCGAAGCTCGCGACGGCCGGAGCGCTGAACGAGCTGTCCAGCGAGCTGAGGGCCGCCGAGGTCGCGGTGGGATCGGTGAGAGTGCCGGGTCCGGTGGTGTTGTCGCTGCAGGCGGCCAGGACGGCCACCAGGGCGAGGTTCGACCATACAAAACGGGAACGCGTCATGAAGGGATCTCCTTTGTGGGGCTAGTATCGATATCGCTGAGGGGGTCGGCGGTGACCCAGCGCACGACCGGCGGGTGGTCGCGCAACCGCCACAGGCGAGGAAGGTACCTAGGCGATGAGGCCGCCGCCCAACAGGCGGCCCGCTTCGTCATACAGCACGCCGGATTGCCCCGGCGTGATGGCGCGCACCGCCTGGGCGAGCCGGAGCTCCACCCCGTCGCTGGTGCAGGCCGAAACAGTGGCGGGGACGGCCGTGGCGCGATAACGGCACTGCACCCATGTCCTTGCGCCCGCCTCCAGCGGTTCGGCGAGCCAGTTCACGTCCTCGAGTGACAGGGTGTGGCCGAATAGATCGTCGCCGGTGCCGATCACGACCTCGCGCGTATCGGGCCGGATATCCACTACGTACATCGGTCGGGCGAACCCGCCCGGCAGACCGCGGCGCTGGCCGATCGTGAAGCGCGCGAAACCGGCGTGCTCCCCCACGACCTCGCCCGTCGTGGTGACGAGCGGTCCCGGGACGAGGGCCGGCGCGTCCGCCGGGAGGTGCTGCTCCAGCACGCCTACATAGTCGCCGTCCGGGACGAAGCAGATCTCGACCGACTCCGTCTTGTCCGCTGTTTCGAGTCCTAGCCGTCGCGCCATCGCCCGCGTCTCCCGCTTGGTCAGGGTGCCGACCGGCGTCAGCATGCGGGCCACGACGCTGCGATCGATGCCCCACAGGAAATAGGACTGGTCCTTTTCTGGGTCGCGGCCGCGGTACAGCGCCCCGTCGCGCGCCTGCGCGTAATGCCCGGTGGCGAGGTAGTCGCAGTCCAGGGCGTCGGCGTGGGTCAACAGATCGCGGAACTTCGTGAACGAATTGCAGCGCACGCACGGAATCGGCGTGCGGCCGCGCGCGTATTCGCGCACGAAGTCGCCGATCACATCGCGTCCGAAGTTGTCTTCGAGATTGAGGACGTAGTGCGGGATGCCGAGCCGGTGCGCCACCAGCTTCGCGTCGGTGATCGAGTCGAGGGAGCAGCAGGGACGGTCGGGCACGTCGTCGCCGTAGCAGAACAGCTTCAGCGTGGCGCCGATGACCTCGTACCCGTCTTCCACCAGGAGCGCCGCCGCGACGGAGGAATCGACGCCGCCCGACATAGCGACCAACACGCGGCCCTTCATCGTTGCAGGGTGGCGGTGAGTCCCCGCACCTTTTCCACGATCTTGGGCAGCGCGGCGGCCAGCGCCTCCACGTCCGCCGCGGTGCTCGTCCGGCCGAATGAAAAGCGCAGCGCCGCGATGCCAAGCTCGGGCGGCACGCCCATCGCGGTCAGGACGTGCGAGGGCTCGGTCGCGCCGGTGCTGCACGCCGACCCGGCCGAGCACGCGATCCCGGCCATGTCGAGATGCATCAGCATCGCTTCACTGTCGGTGCCGGGAATCGAGACGTTGAGTACGTGGGGCGCCTGCTGCGGTGCCGAGCCCGGTCCGTGAATCACGGCGTCGGGCACGATGGCCATCAGCCGCGCGGCGAGGTCCTGGCGCAGCGTGGCCAGACGAGCGCTCACCTCCGCCTGCTCGGCGCTCGCCAGCTCCGCCGCGCGCCCGAGCGCGATGATGCCCGGAACGTTCTCGGTGCCGGGCCGGATCCCGAACTGCTGGCCACCGCCGTGGATGATGGCTTCCACGGCGCGCGGCTCACGCACCACGAGCGCGCCGATGCCCTTGGGCGCGCCGATCTTGTGGCCGGAGATGGTGAGCAGGGTGCAACCGACGTCACGCAGCGACACGGGGACTTTGCCGAACGCCTGGACGGCATCACTATGGAAGATCGTGCCGGCCGCGCGACATCGCTCCGCCAGCCGTGCCACCGGCTGCACGGTGCCCACTTCATTGTTCACCCACATCACGCTCACGATCGCCACGCCGCGCGCGAGCGCCGCGTCCAGCGCGGCCTCGCTCACGGTGCCGCCGCCATCCACCGGCAGGATGATTTCCTCGCCGCCCAGATGGGCCACCGCGTGCGCCGCCGCCAGCACGGCCTTGTGCTCCGTTGCGGCCACAGCGACCCGGAACGGCCCGCCGCGATCGCGCGCGGCCAGCGCCGCGCCGATCACCGCGAGGTTGTCGGCCTCGGTGCCGCCCGACGTGAAGATGACCTGGTTCGGCTCGGCGCCCACCGCCTGGGCGACCGCCCGCTTCGCCTGCTCGACCCCTGCCCGCGCCGCGCGCCCGACCCGGTGCGCGGAGGACGGATTGCCGAATGCCTCGTCCTTGAGATAGGGAAGCATGGCCTCGAGCACTTCGGGCCGGACCGGTGTGGTGGCCGCGTGGTCGAGATAGGTGAAGCGGGTCGTCATGGTGGGGAGAATCTAGGTTTACAGACTCGACACGCCAAGCTGTAGCACGTCGTCCACGGCCACCGTTTCATGGGTGAAGTACGGCTCCCCGTAGGGGACCCGGATCAGCGAGCCGTAGTGGGCCGATTGCACCCGGATCAGCTCGTACAGGTCCTGTCCCGTGGGGAAGATCTCCCCAGCGGCCTTGGCGCCGTCGAACTGCGAGGCATAGCACCGGATCGCCGCCATCTTGGCGTCGAAGCTGTCCGAGATGTCCACCACGAACGAGGGCTTCACCGGGTCCTCTCGGTACGCGAGCGCGTATAGCAGCTTGAACGGCCGGTAGGGCTCGACGCCCCCGGTCGGCGCGTACTTCGCGAGGCCGGCCAGGTAGCAGGCGTCGCGTCCCAGCTCGGAGGCGACGCGGTGGTCGGGGTGGCGGCCCACGGGGAAGGGCAGGATCACGACGCGCGGCCGCAGCTCGCGCACCAGCTGCACCAGACGGGCGCGCGATGGCTCGTCGTTGGCGAGATGCGCGTCCGGCAGTCCCGCGTTCATGCGCACGGCGATGCCCAACGCGGCCGCCGCGGCCTTGGCTTCGGCCGCGCGCAGATCGGAGGAGCCGCGGGTGCCGGACTCGCCCTGCGTCAGATCGAGGATGCCGACGCGCTGCCCTGAGCGGGCGGCCTTGGCGAGCGTGCCGCCGCAGGTCAGCTCGGCGTCGTCTCGATGTGCCGCGATGGCGAGGAGATCGACGGTTTGGGTCACGGCAAATCGGGAGTGGGGTGTGGGGAGTGGTACCTGACGGCACAATCCAGATCTCCGGTGCGCACCGTCACGAACCACTCCCTACTTCCCACTCCCCGTAGTTCGTTCATTCGTATCGCAGCGCCTCCACCGGGTCCAGTCGCGCGGCGCGCGTCGCCGGCATCACGCCGAACACGAGCCCGATCACCACCGAAACGAGACAGGCCACGACGGCGCTCCAGATCGGCACGCCCGAGCCCGTCTGCATGAACGCTTTCAGCAATTCCCCCATACCCGAGACCCACCAGCACGCCGATCAATCCGCCGGCCAGCGTCAGCGTCGATGCTTCGACCAGGAATTGCCACATGATCTCGCGCCGAGTGGCACCCAGCGCTTTGCGCACGCCGATCTCGCGCGTCCGGTCTGTCACCGACACCATCATGATCGCCATCACGCCGATGCCGCCCACCATCAGCGCCACCGACGACAGCGCCAGCATCACGAGAAAGAACACGCCGGTGAGCTGATTGAAGATGTCCAGGATCTGGTCCTGCGTGATCAAGTCGAAGCTGCTTTTGTCGGCGGGCCGCAGGCCGCGCAGGCGTCGCAGCTGCACGGTGACGGCGTCCATCGCCGTGGTCACCGGGACCCCGTCGCGCGGTTTCACCACGATCCACAGCGCGTTGGTCTCGTCGTAGCGGAACGAGCGGCGCGCCGTTTCGAACGGCATGATCGCGCCGATCTCCTGGGAGGGTGGCTGAAAGATGTTCTGGGGATTCTGATACAGGCCGATGACCCGCAGCGATTTGCCCGCGACCCGCACGAAGCGTCCCAACGGGTCGATGCGGCCGAACAGCTTCTCGGCGGGGCGTTCCTCCAGCACGATCACCGGGGCGCCGGCGTTCTCTTCCGACGTCGTGAAGAAGCGCCCGCGCAACAGTTGCCCGCCCTGGATCTCCATGTAGTGCGCGTCCGCGCCGAACTGAGTCATGATCTGCGTGTGCGCGCCCTGGTACTCCATGCGCTGAAACAGCTGCACCCACACGCCGGCGTAGCGGATTTCGGGCAGGGCGGCGATCGCCTCCGCTTCCGCGGGCTTGACCACGGGCCGGATGCGGACCTCACGCGGCAGCGCGTCGGGGTTGAGCGGCGTCTGCGAAAAGAACCGCACCACGTAGAACGTCGTCGGGCCCGCCACCTCGATCGTATTGATGATCTGATCGCGGATGCCCTGGACGATGGAGGCCATCGCCATCACCGTGGCCACGCCGATCACGACGCCGAGCATGGTGAGCGCCGAGCGCAGCTTGTTGGCGCGTAGCTGGTCGAGGGCGATGCCGAAGCCTTCGGAGAGGGAATGGAGCTTCATTCCGCTCTCAGCGCCGTGATGGGATCGAGCCGAGCCGCCCGGGACGCGGGGTAGACGCCGAACAGAATGCCGACGCCGGCGCCGAGCGAGATCGCCACCAGCACGGACCAGAGCGTGACCCGCGCCGGCAGCGGTGTGGCGGCGTTGATGAGCGCCGCCAGCCCCGCGCCGGCACCGAGACCGAGCAGGCCGCCCAGAAACGAGAGTGTGACCGCCTCCGCCAGAAACTGGCGCAGGATGTCGCGGCGCCGCGCGCCGAGCGACTTGCGCACGCCGATCTCCCGCGTGCGCTCGTTCACGCTCATCAGCATGATGTTCATGATCACGATCCCGCCTACCACGATGCCGATCGCGACCACGGCCGGGATCACCGTAAACAGGATGCGGGTCAGGCTCTTCCAGAACGAGACCAGCGCGTCCGCGGTATCCACGGTGAAATCGTTGTCCTGGAGCGGCCGAAGCCGGTGGGCGACGCGCATCGCCTCTTCGGCGCGCTGCATCCCGCCCGACACCGAGATGGCATCGGGCATCTTGACCGAGATCACCGTCGTCTGGCGCCGGCCGTACACGGCCTCGAACGTCGTCAGCGGCAGCATGACGAAGCCGTCCCACGAATTGCCGAGCACGGTGCCCTTTTTCGCGACGACGCCGCGCACCGTGAACTGTTCGCCGCGCACCCGGATCCGCTGGCCCACGGCCAGCTGGAGGTTGCCGTCGAACAGCTTGTCGGCCACGTCGAATCCGAGCACCGCCACCGGCCGCCGCTCGCGCACGTCCACGTCGGTCAACGCCTCGCCCGCGGCGAACTGATAGTCCTGCACGATCTGGAACGGGGCGGTCACCCCGAACACGAACGCATCGCCCACGGTCCGGTCGCGCCATTCCACGTCGGCCTGGGGCGTGGGCCAGCCCGACTGCAGTGAGATCGCTTTCGCGTCGGGCAGCGCCTGCTGCACGTAGGACACGTCCTCGGGGGCGATGATCGGGCGCCGTTGAATGGCGCGCCACTCTTCATCGTCGATCAGGCCGATGGCGATCGGGGTGCGGCGGACCTGGAATGCGTTCACGCCCACGATCGCGCCGCCGATGCGGTCGCGCACGTAGGCGTTCATGCCCTGGATCACGGCGACCACCGCCACCAGGAACGCGACGGAGACGATGATCCCGACCAGCGTGAAGAAGGAGCGGAGCTTGTGGCTCCACGCCGCCTGGAGAGCCTGGAGGATGGCTTCAGTGATCTGCATCGGACGGAAAACTAACTACTCGTAGCGTAGAGCCTCGACCGGGTCCAGCCGCGCGGCCCGGCTGGCGGGGTACAGCCCGAATCCCACGCCCGTGAACGCCGACGCGGCGAGTGCGGCCACGATGGACCACAGCGGTACGTGCGCGGGGATCGGGGTGAGCCGCGACAGGGCGAAGGCGACGAGCCCGCCCACCAGCATCCCGACCGCCCCGCCCACCAGCGTCAGCGTTGAGGCCTCGACCAGAAACTGCCACAGGATCTCGCGCCGGGTCGCACCGAGCGCCTTGCGCACGCCGATCTCGCGCGTGCGCTCGGTGACCGAGATCATCATGATCGCCACCACCCCCACACCACCCACCATCAGGCCGATCGACGACAACACCATCATCACCAGGAAGAAGACGCCGGTAATCTTGTTCCACGACTCCAGCAGCTTGTCCTGGGTGACGATCGAAAAGGTGTTGTCCTCACCCGGCTTGAGCTCCCGCAACGAACGCAGCGTGGCGGTGACCTCGTCCATCGACTGCTGCTGCGTGTACCCGGGGGCGGGCGACACGGCGAGCCGCATCCATCCCTTGAAGTAGGGGATGTATTTCACGAACGCCCCGTGCGGGATCCCGGCGAACGGCGGTGAGGCGCCGCTGAACAGGTTGGGCGGGGGGGTGTAGACGCCGATCACCCGGAACGGCACGCCCGCGACTTTCACCACCTGCCCGATCGGGTCGCGGCCGCGGAACAGCTGGGCCTCGAGCTTCTTGTTGATCACCACCACCGGGCTGCTGGCCAGGTCCTCCATCCAGGTGAAGCTGCGTCCGGGGAAGACATCGCCGCCATTCACCTCCACCCATTGCGACGACAGCCCGGCGACGTTCACCGATTCGAGCCGCTGGTCGCCGAACTCCACCTGGGCCTCGCTCTCTTCGCGGCGCGTCACGTACCGCACGCTCGGCAACCGCGCGATGCGATCCGCCTCGATGTCGCGGATCGGCGGGTTGCGGCGCCACGGCGAATTCTCATCCGAGCCGTCGTCGATGTTCACGCCGGCCTGAAACACGCGCCACACCAGAAACGTGCGCGGCGCGATTTGTTCGAACGTGTTGGCGACGCTCGTGTTGATGCCGCTGATCATGGCCGCCACGACCATCACGACCATCACCCCGATCGCCACGCCCAGGATGGTGAGCGCGGCGCGGGCCTTGTTGGCGCGCAGGGAGTCGAGCGCGATGCCCACGCCCTCCAGCAGCGGCGTCACGTTTCCTGCCGCAGCGCCTCGATCGGATCGAGCCGCGCGGCGCGGCTCGCCGGGTAGACGCCCGCGGCGATCCCGACCCCCGCGCCGAGCACGACGCCGAGGCCGATGGACCACGGGGCGACGCTGGCGGGCAGGGACGTCGTGGCGGCGACCAGCGCCGCGAGGCCGAGCCCGCTCGCGACCCCGACGGCCGCCCCCACCGTGGACAGCGTCGTGGCTTCCACCAGGAACTGCCGCAGGATATCGCGCCGTCGCGCGCCCAGCGACTTGCGGATGCCGATCTCCCGCGTCCGCTCGGCCACCGCCATCAGCATGATATTCATGATCACGATCCCCCCCACCACGAGCGACACCGCCACGAGTCCCGGCAGCGCCAGAAACAGCACCCGGCTGATCTTGTTCCAGAAATCCAGCACCTCGTCCGCCGTCTCGAGCGCGAAATCGTCCTCCGCGCGGGGCCGCAGATGATGGCGGCTGCGCATGATCGCCTCGGCCTGTCCCATTGCCTCGCGCATCTCGGGCTGCGACCCGGCCTTCACCACCAGCGCGTCCACCACGCGCGGCGCGCTCACATAGCGCTTCAAGTCCGAGGAGGCCGGCGCCACGGCGAACTTGTCGAGTGAAATCCCGAACAGGTTGCCCTGTTTCTCGACCACGCCGATGACGCGGTAGGGAAGGTCGAAGATCTTCACCTCGCGGCCGATCGGATTCTGGCCCTCGAACAGTTTTTCCGCGAGCTCGTGCCCGAGCACGACCACGGGCGCCCCGACCTGGACCTCTTGCAGCGTGAACGGGCGACCGAACTCGACCGTCAGCGAACGGATCGCGAAGTATTGCTCGGTCGCGGCGGTCACCTGGACGCCGGTCGCCTTCCTCCCGCCGACGATGAGGGTGGCGCTCGTGCTCGACTCCCAGGCGCTCGCCGTCGATACCGTCAGCCCGTGCGACGACCGCCTCGGCGTCCTCATAGGAGATGCGCGGCCGTCGCCGCCAGGTGCGCCAGGTGGAGTCAGTCACATTGCCGATCTGCACATCGGGGAATTGCCGCAGCCGAAACGTGTTCACCCCGAGGATCGTGCCGGCGAACTTGTCGGTCATGTACCGATTCATGCCCTGCACGACCGACACCACGGCGATCAGAAACATCACGCCGATGAACACCCCGACGATGGAGAAAGCGCTTTTCAGCTTCTGCGACCGGATGGTCTGCAGGGCGAGGCGAATGGCCTCGAAAAACGGCATGGAGGCGGGCTACTCGTAACGCAGCGCTTCAACCGGATCGAGCCGGGCGGCACGACCGGCGGGGTAAAGTCCGAACACGACCCCGGTGAGCGCGGCCACGATCAACGCGGCGACGATCGAGCCCAGCGGCACGTGGGCCGGGATCGGTGTCAGCAGGGCGAGCAGCAGCGCCACGAGGCCGCCCAGGACCATGCCGACCACGCCGCCCACCAGCGTCAGCGTGGCGGCCTCGACCAGGAACTGCCACAGGATCGCGCGCCGCGTGGCGCCCAGCGCCTTGCGCACCCCGATCTCGCGCGTGCGCTCGGTGACCGAGATCATCATGATCGCCACCACGCCGATGCCGCCCACCATGAGGCCGACGCCGGACAGCGCGAACATCACGATCCGGATCATGAGCGTGGTGCTGTTGAGGCTCTCCAGGAATTTCTCCTGGCTCACGACCGCGAAGTTGTTCTCCTGGCCCGGCCGCAGGCCGCGGCGCAGCCGCAGCACTTCAGTGACCGCTTCCATCGCCTGTGCCGTCGTGGCGCCGTCGGTCGGGCCCACGAGCAGGTCCATCCAGCCGCGCCAGTAGTCGATGTACTTCGCCAGCGCGCCGTGCGGGATGACCGCTTCCGGGGATGGTTGTCCGCCGAACAGCTGCGGCGGCGGATTGAACACGCCGATCACGGTGTAGGGCATCCCCTGGATGTGCACGCGGCGGCCGATCGGGTCGAGCTGATCGAACAGCAGCTCGGCCAGTTTCTGGTTGATGACCACGACGGTGGCGGCGCCTTCTTCTTCCACCTGGGTGAAGGAGCGCCCCGGCGACACGTCACCACCCGCCACGTTGGGCCACGCGGCGCTGCGGCCGCGGATGCTGACGTTGCGCTGGGCCTTGGCGCCGAACGTGATGTCGGCCTGACCCCCTTCGTCCAGGGACACCCAGGCCACCTCGGGGACGCTCGCAATGGCGCGCGCATCGGCCAGCGACATCGGCGGGTTGCGACGCCACGGGCTCATCTCGTCGGAGCCGTCGGACACATTGACCCCGCCCTGAAAGAAGCGGCCGACCCAGAACGTCTTGGGTCCCGATTCCTCGAGGATGTCGGCGATGCCCTTGTTGAAGCCGCTGATCACGGCGCCGATCACCATCACGACCATCACGCCGATCGCCACACCCAGGATCGTGAGCGCCGCCCGCGCTTTGTGCGCGCGCAGCGACGACAGGGCGATGCCGGCGCCTTCGAGCATGGGGGTCATGGATTACTCCTGGCGCAGCGCCACGATGGGATCGAGCCGGGAGGCCCGGCTCGCCGGATACACGCCGGCGAGCACGCCGACGCCGCCGCCCAGCACGACCCCCAGCACGATTGACATGGGGGACACGGTGGCCGGGAGCGGCGTGACTGCGTTGAGGAGAATCGAGAGGCAGACGCCGGCGGCGATCCCGAACGCCGCGCCGATCGTCGCAATCGTCACCGATTCCGCCAGGAACTGTCGCAGGATGTCGCGCCGGCGCGCTCCCAGCGATTTCCGGATGCCGATCTCGCGCGTCCGCTCGGCCACCGCCATCAGCATGATGTTCATGATCACGATGCCGCCGACCACCAGCGCCACGCCCACGAGCCCGGGGCCCACGGCGTACAGGATGCGGCTCAGCTTGTTCCAGAAGTCGAGCACGCCTTCCGACGTCATCATCGCGAAGTTGTTCTCCTGGCGCGGCCGCAGATGGCGGCGGCTGCGCATGGTTGCCTCGGCGTCCTCCATGCCCTGCTGCATCTCGGCCGGAGAGTTGGCCTTCACGATCAGGGCGTCGACCACGCCGGGCGGATTCACCTCGCGCTGAATCGGGGACAGGGCGGGGGCGACCACGAACTTGTCGAGCGAAATGCCGAGCAGGTTGCCCTGGCGCTCCACCACGCCGATCACGCGGTAGGGGAAGCTGTGAATGCGCACCGTTTGACCGATCGGGTTGGTGCTGCCGAACAGCTTGTCGGCCAGATCATGGCCCAGCACGACGACGCCCGCGCCGGCCTTCGATTCCTGGGCGCTGAACGGGCGGCCGCTTTCGACCTTGAGGTTCATGATGTCGAAGTAGCGTTCGGTGGCGCCTTCGAGCGTGATGTCCTTGGCGACCTTGCCGTTGAACTCCACGTCGCCCCGGTCCTCAGAATACCACGCTGTGATCGCGGGGACCGTGAGGCCCGCCGCCACCGCTTCCGCATCGGCGAACTTGATGCGCGGGCGCCGCCGCCAGGCGCGCCACGTGGAGTCGTCGAGGTTGAAGTTCACGTTCGGGGCGCGGCGCAGGTGAAACGTGTTGATGCCCACCAGCGTGCCCGCGAACTTCTCGGTCATGTAGGTGTTCATGCCGTTCACGATCGACCAGGCGCCGATCAGGAACGCCACGCCGATAAACACGCCGATCAGCGCGAAGCCGCTCTTGAGTTTCTGGGCCCGGATCTGGAGGAACGCGAGGCGGATCGCCTCGAGCACGTTCATGAGGACAACTTACTCGTATCGCAGCGCTTCGACCGGATCGAGCCGTGCCGCCTTGCTGGCCGGGTAGATGCCGAACAGCACCCCAGTGGCGGCCGCGGCGAACAACGCCACCACCACCGACTCGAGCGGCACGTGGGCGGGCAGCGGCGTCGCGGCGGCGACGGCGAAGGCGACGAGCCCGCCCAGCAGCATGCCGACCACGCCGCCGACCAGGGTCAGCGTCGCGGCCTCGACCAGGAATTGGAACATGATTTCGCGCCGGGTGGCGCCCAGCGCCTTGCGGACGCCGATCTCGCGGGTCCGCTCCGTAACCGAGATCATCATGATGGCGACCACCCCGATGCCGCCCACCATGAGGCCCACCATCGACAGCACGATCATCAGCACCCGAATCATCATCGTGGAGCTGTTGAACACCTCGAGGTACTTCTCCTGGGTCACCACGTCGAAGTTGTTCGGCTCGCTGGGGCGCAGCCCGCGCATCGCGCGCAGCGTGACCGTCACGTCGTCGATGGCCCGCGCCACGGTCACGCTGTCGGCGGGCGTCACGAACAAGTCCATCCACCCCTGGAAATAGGGGACGTACTTCACCAGCGTGCCGTACGGGATCAACGCCTCCGGCTGGTCGCCCTCGCCGAACAGTCCGGTGGGCGGGTTGTATACGCCGATCACCTCGTAGGGCATGCCGGCGATCTTCACGCGGTGGCCGATGGGATCGCGCCGACCGAACAACTGCTCCGCCAGTTTGTCGTTGACCACCACCACCGGGCTGTTGGACTTGTCCTCGATGTGCGTGAACGAGCGGCCCGGATACACGTCGCCGCCCGCCACCTTGGGCCAGTCGGCGTCGCGTCCTTGAATCGACACGGAGGAGAGTCGCTTGCCCTCGAAGTCGACGTCGGCCGCGGCATTCTCGTCCAACACGACGAAGCTGACGCGTGGGCAGCTGCTCCAGCCGGTCGGCCTCCGCGACCTTGATCGGGGGCCGCCGCCGCCACGGGTTGGGATCATCCGGATCTTCGGAGTCGGCGCCGCCCCAGAACCGCCCCACATAGAACGTTTTCGGACCCAGGGACTCGAGCATGTCGGTGAGTCCCTTGTCGAATCCGCTGATCAACGCGCCGATGACCATGACCACCATCACGCCGATCGCCACCCCGAGGATGGTGAGCGCCGCTCGCGCTTTGTGGGCGCGCAGCGAAGCGAGGGCGATACCGGCGCTCTCGAGCAGCGGCGTCATCGCCTACTCCTGCCGCAGCGCGGCGATGGGATCGAGCCGGGCCGCTCGGCTCGCGGGGTACACGCCGGCCACCACCCCGACGCCGCCCCCCAGCAGCACGCCGAGCAGAATCGACAGCGGCGAGACTGTGGCGGGCAGCGGCGTGATGATGTTGAGCAGGATCGAGAGCATGATGCCCGTCGCGATGCCGAGCGTCCCGCCGAGCGTCGCAATCATGGCCGACTCCGCCAGGAACTGGCGCAGGATATCGGTGCGACGAGCGCCCAGCGATTTTCGGATGCCGATCTCGCGCGTCCGCTCGGCCACGGCCATCAGCATGATGTTCATGATGACGATGCCGCCCACGACGAGCGACACCAGCACGAGGCCGGGCCCGATCACGAACAGGATGCGCTGGATCCCGGCCCAGAAGCTGAGCACGCCCTCGGAGGTCTCGAGCACGAAGTTGTCGGACTGCGCGGGACGGAGGTGGCGCCGGCTGCGCATGATCCCCTCCGCCTGATCCATCGCCGCGCGCATCTCTTCGACCGTGTTGGCCTTCACGATCAGGGCGTCCACCACGCCCGGCGGGTTCACCTGGTCCTGTACCGGCGATCGGGCGGGGGCCACGGCAAAGCGGTCGAGCGAGAAGCCGAACAGTTTCCCCTGTTTCGCGACGACGCCCACCACGCGGTACGGCTCCCCTTTGATGCGCAGCGTCTTGCCGAGCGGATCGCGGCCGGCGAAGAGCTTGTCGGCCACTTCGGATCCGATCACGACCACCGGGACGCCGCGGCGCGCTTCCTGGGCGGAGAACGCCCGGCCTTGTTCGATCGTGAGGTTCTTGATTTCGAAATAGCGCTCGGTGGCGCCGGTCACCTCGGCGTCGCGGACTTCCTTCCCGTTCGCCTCGATAGTGACGTTGTCCGAGGATTGCCAGGCGGTGAGCACCGGGACCGTGATCCCCTCGACCACCGCCTCGGCGTCGCCGAACGTGATGCGCGGCCGGCGCGCCCACTGCCGCCAGGTGGAGTCGTCCACGTTGGGGGTGAAGTTCGGCCGGCGGCGCAGATGGAACGTGTTCACGCCGATGATCGTGCCCGCGAACTTGTCGACCATGTAGCGATTGATGCCGTTGACGATCGACCAGGCGCCGATGAGGAACGTGACGCCGATGAACACGCCGATCAGGGCGAAACCGCTCTTGAGCTTCTGGGCCCGCAGCTGAAGGAAGGCGAGTCGGATCGCCTCGAACGGCCGCACTCTAGGCGGCTTTCCGCTGGTCGGTCGCGATGAGCCCGTCGCGCAGCGTCACCACCCGCGCGGCGTGCGCCGCGATCTCCGCTTCGTGGGTCACCATCACCACGGTCTGGCCCTGGCTGTGCAGCTGCCCGAAGACGTCCATGATCTCCTGGCTCGTAGTCGAGTCCAGGTTTCCGGTCGGCTCGTCGGCCAGCAGGATGCTGGGGTCGTTCACGAGGGCGCGGGCGATCGCCACGCGCTGGCGCTGGCCGCCCGACAGCTCGTTGGGCTTGTGGTCCATGCGATCGCCCAGGCCCACGCGGGTGAGGGCGTCCGCGGCCCGCTCGCGCCGGCCGCGTGCACCGATGCCGGCGTAGATCAGCGGCAGCTCCACGTTGTGCAGCGCGGAGGCACGCGGCAGCAGGTTGAAGGTCTGGAACACGAACCCGATTTCCTTGTTGCGGATGCGGGCCAGATCGTCGTCCGCCAGGTCGCGAGACCTTTTGCCCGTTGAGCCAGTACTCGCCGGCGGTCGGCGTGTCGAGGCAGCCGATCAGGTTCATCAGCGTCGACTTGCCCGAGCCGGAGGGGCCCATGACGGCCACGTACTCGTTGCGGCGGATCTCGATGTCCACGCCGCGCAGCGCCCGCACCATCTTCCGACCCCATGTCGTAATCGCGCGTCAGCTTGTAGGCCAGGATGACGATGTCCGGCAGCGGCGTGTCGCCGGTGCGGAACTCCTGCGCCGGACTCACGACCGGCTCCGCTTGGCGGAATCGGCCGGCGTCTGGCTGGCGCGCACCGGCGTGCCGTCCTTCAAGTCGCGGATCGCCTGGTAGGGGCCGGCCACGATCTGCTCGTTTTCGCGCAGGCCGTCCAGCACTTCGAAGTACTCGTCGCCGGCGATGCCGACCCGCACCGGACGGAACGCGGCCTTGCCGTTCACCACCACGAACACGCCTTCGGTTTCCTTCTTCTTGCCGACGTGCGAGGTGTCGCGGCGGCTCTCGGGGGTCACCGGCGTGTTCTCGCGCACCGTCAGGGCGATGATCGGAATCGACAGCGCCTGTTTGCGCGTGTCGGTGACGATCCGCGCCGTCGCCGAGAGATCGGGCCGCACGTCCGACGGGGGATTCTCGAGCGTGATCTCCACTTCGTAGTCCACCGCCCGGTCGTTCGACCCGGTCGCCGCCGCCGCCTGCGTCAGGAGCGCGCTGTTGGCGATCTTGGTCACGCGGCCCGACGAACACCGTATCGGGGAAGGCGTCGATCGACACCTCCACCGAATCACCCAGGTGAATGCGGACCACGTCCGTCTCGTCCACGTTGACCTTGGTCTGGATCACCGACAGGTCGGACACGGTGAGCAGCAGGCCGACGTCGCGGGAGAAATTCCCGGGGACGGCCATCTCGCCTTCCTCCACCGCGAGCCGGGTCACCCGTCCGTCCATCGGGGCCACGATGCGGGTCTTGGCGAGCTGATCGCGCGCTTCCCGGACCCCGGCGCGCGACTGATCCACCTGGTGCTGCGACGAGTTGGCCACCGCTTCCGCGACATCGAACGAGGTCTGCGCCTGTTCCATCTGCTCGTTGGAGATCAGGTTCGGATTCTGGGTCTTGAGCTGCTTGGCGCGTTCCAGCGCATGCGCGGCCTGATCGCGGCTCGCCCGCGCCTGCACCAGCGTCGCCTGGGTCGAGGCGAGCGCGGCCTCCGCCCGCTGCAAGTTGGCTTCGTAGATCGTCGGATCGATCTGCAGCAGGAACTGGCCTTTCTTCACCATGTCGCCCTCGTGCACCGCGATGCGCGTGATGCGCCCGGTGATGTCGGGGCTGACGTCGACCTTCATCTTGGGCTGCACCTTGCCGCTCGCCGTCACCGCGGCGACCAGATCGCGCCGGCCGATCTTCTCGAACCGGACCTCGGCGCCGTGGTCGCGCTTGGCACTGGCGCTCATCACGATCAGCGCACCGACGAGCACCACGCCGCCGACTCCGATCAGGACCTTCTTCCCTTTGGACATGTCTCGATTTCCTCTCCCGTTTAACGCAGGCTGCGGCCGACCGACGCTTCCAGAGTGGCGACGGCCCGATGGTAGTCGTAGACCGCGGCGATGTAGTCTGTCTCCGCCCGGAGCGCGGCAACCTGGGCGTCCAGCAATTCGAAGAATGTCCCGGAGCCCACCTTGTAGCGATCGGTGGCGAGCTGCACCTGCTCGCGCCCCAGGTTGCGGTTCGTATCTTGGATGCCGACCGCCTGGTAGGCGGCCTGCAGCGTGTAGTAGGACTGGCTCACTTCGGTCTGCAATCCCAGACCGCGGGCGCGCACGCTTTCTTCGAGATTCTCACGCTGCGCCTTGGCGATGGAGACCTGTTGCGGCTGCCCGAAATTGGTCCACAGCGGCAGCGTGACCGTGAGCCGCGCCTGGAACGGCTGGCCGATGAAGCTGAACGGGAACACGTTGTTCTGGTCCCGGATGATCTGCTCCTGCTGCGCCGTCCACACAAAGCCGCTGCAATCCTGCGCCGCCAGACCGCTCGAGGTGCGGATCGTGTTGTTCTCCTGGCAGTCGTTGTACTGGGCGCCCGACGCGAGCTGGCTCGAGACGATCACGGAATTCAAGTCGTTGGTGTGTGCGTACGCCTGCGTGAAGCCCGACCACCCGGCCGAGAGCGACACCGTGGGACCCCAGCCCGAGGCCGCGGCCCGCACGCCCCAGGCGGCCGAACGCTCGCGCGCCCGCAATGCCTGCAGGGAAGGGTTCTCCGCTTCCGCCATGGTGAGGACGCTCCTCGAGCTTCCAGGCCGGCTGGGACAGCGCGAACGTGTCGGTCAGCTGGACCGCATCCACCGCGGTCGGCGCGCTGACGCCCAGCTGCTCGAACATCCGCAGCTTTTCCACGCGTTGCGTCGTCTGGGCGCGCAGCAACGACACCTTGGCCTGGCCCAGTGCCACCTGCGCCTGGCGCACATCGATGAGGGTCGCCTGGCCGACGGTGTAGCGGGCCTGGGCCAGCCGCAGGAACTCCTCGTCGCGCGTCACCAGCTGCTCGGCGACGCCGACGTTGTCGCGGGCCTGGAGGACCGTGAGGTATTGTTGCGTCACGGCGGCGTCGAGCGTGGCGCGCGCGCCGTGGATATCGGCATCCGCGGCGGTCAACTCGGCTCTGCGCAGACCGGGCTGTGACAACGTCGTGCCGGACAGCGTCCAGTCGAGTCCGAGCGAGTAGCTTGAGCTCACGGTCGCGTACGTTTGCGAGAAATTCGACGTCAGGAAGCGCTGCGACCCGGTCCCCGAATAGCCCAAGCTGCCCTGGGCGGTGACCTGCGGCAGGATGAGGCTCGCAAACGCGTTGCGCGTGCCCCAGGCGGCGGGCGCGCGGTTGTTCAGCGCCTGACGATAGGTCGGATTGTGGTCGCGCGCGATGGTCAAGGCATCGGCGAGCGAGAGGGAAGCGGGCACCGCCTGCTGGGCGGAGAGCGTTCCGGTGATGCACAGCAGGCCGATCAGGAGCGTGGACTGTTTCATGGGATCCCTTGTATTCGGAGCTCGAGGAAGCTTAGCGCGACGCCGTGGCCCATACGCGTGGGGCCTGGGTCAGGTTTCGGGGTGCGACGCGCGTCGCGGCAGGCGGGAAAGCTAGCGGCTACAAAGACTTGTGTGGAGTGGTGGGGTTAGCCCGGCAACCGCTCGGCGCGCAAGCGTCGCGACGGCACTTCGACTTTCATCAGGTGCCCTTCGGGCGAGAGCCAGACGTGGACTGGGCCGTCATCTCCGCCGGAGATCAGGACGTGCCGCAAGGTTGCCGGGTCTCGGTTCAAGGTCGTCACCTCGGTGCCCAGATCGGTGATCGTCAGGCTCAAACGCCGCGCCGTGCGCGGGTAGATCGCTGTGACGACTCTCGGCATGGACGGCGCCCGCCAACCGGCGACGAGGTACAGTGCGAACACCGAGTCGTCCACGACGACCATGGGATTCGTCTGGGCCACCTCGCGTGCCCGTTCTACGCCCGGAGCGACGTAGCGTAATGTGTAGCGCCCCGGTCCGGGCTGACCGGTGATCCGCTGCGAGGCGCCATTGGCGGCCACCGTGTATTGCAGCGATTCGGGGGCGGTATCGGGGGTGATCACGAGGGCCGGCGAAAAGGTGATGGGAGGCGTTCCCGCCCAGCGGATGCGCGAGGCGAGCACCCACCCGCTCGTGCTGTCGGTCTCCCGCCGGCTCAACAGCTGGAACGTCTCCCGCGCCACCTCCTGGGTGTCCACGCGGACCACCAGCGTCGCCTCGTCCAGCGGGATGCCGGCGCCCTGGGTGAGGAGCAGCGCCGCGAGGAGCGGGACGCTCACGTGGTGGCGGGCGCCAGAACTCGCGTGGCTACGCGCTCCCGGATCATCTTATAGAGGCGCTCGCCCTTCTCGGCGGTGGCGAGCGTGGGCCGGCCCATCGAGCCGGGGGAGAGCGCGGGCAGCGGACCGGTGAGGCCGCGGAAGTGCCGGCCCGTGGGCGCCGGCGGCAGGAAGTCCCGGGCCTGGTCCATTCGGACCAGCTCCGGCGCCAGGTAGAGGAGCAGTGACGTATCGAATTCGCCGCCGTGCGTGGGCGAGTCCGGGTCGAGCAGCAGATCTTCCACTTCGAGGGCGAACACGTCGACCGTGAATACCTGGGCTCGAGTCGTGCGCAGCGTGCACAACGCTTCCTGGTGCGGATCGTGTCCGTGGGCCGTGAGGATAATGAACTGTTCCACGCCCGCTTCTTCCCATGATCCGAGCAGGTCGTTCATCCAGCGGTGCAGCGTCTTGCGCCGCACTGACGCATTCCCCGGGAACGGGCGCCGGGTCGCCGTGTTGACGCCATACTCGACTGTGGGCGCCCGCAGCACGCGGAACTCGGCCGACAGATCGTCGGCCAGACGCTCGACGATGATGGTGTCGCATCCTAATGGAAGGTGGGGCCCGTGCTGCTCGCAGGTGCCGACTGGAATGAGCAGGCGCGGATCCCGCGCCAGGTGCACGCGGATGTCCTCCGGAACCAGGAGCTTCAGCTGCAGCGGCGTGCTCATCCAGTAATCGCGGGCGTCCTCGCGACGCTGGCGGCCGTCGAGTGGCTGCACGGGCTCGGGGCCGGCTGGGCGTGGCTCGCCGGCGGCGCCGGGCTCGTGGCGGTCGTGACGGCCCTCGCCTGGCGGCCCTGGCGTCCGATCACCCTGCTCGCCGGATTTGCGAGCCTGGTGCTCGGCATCGTGCTCGTCATCGGAGTGGGCGACGTGCGGCGGGTGGAGTGTTGTTGGGCGACGCTGCGCGAGGCGCGTGTCACGGGAGCGAAGAACTCGCTCGAGGCGACGTTGCGCGATGCCGTCGCGCTGGCGCGGCGTCTCGCCGAGCGGGGCGCGACCGCAGGGCTGCTGCCGGCGGGCGCGGCGTTCGACCATCTCGCCGTCGCCGTGACGACCACGCGTCCGGAGCCGGAGCACGGCGTCGTCGTGCTCGAGGCGAACGGCGCGCCGGTCGCCTGGGCGGGCCGGCATCGGGCGATCCCGGTGATCGATACGGCGGAACTGCGCGCGGTCATTACTCCATTCTACGTCACGCTCGAGGCCCGGCGCCAGGCGCCGACGGGTCGCATAGCGATCGGCTCCGTGCTGCTCGATGCCGCGCCCGCGGTCGCCGATCGCGCCGGCGCGCTGTCCGTGGTGTACGGTCACTCGCATGGCGTGGAGCTGCGCTTCGCCGCGCCGGGCCTCGCGCCGCACGACTCGGACGAATTCGAATTTTGCGCCGCCAGTTGCGATGCGAGCCCCGTGTTGTTCACGGTGCGTCCGCGTCCCCCCTCGCAGGGTGACGCCAAGCTCGTTGTGTTGGCGCGGGTCGCGCGCGGCTCCGGCCTCGCCCTCGCCGTGGCGGTGGTGCTGCTGTTGTGCGCGGCGCCGCCGGGGCGGTGGCGCTGGCTCGTGGCCGTCGTGGCGACCTGGGCGGCCGCCCGCGCGTTCTTCGGGCCCGCCGTGCCGCCGCCGGCGTTGTTTTCTCCGGCGACGTTCTACCGCCCGTTGCTGCGCGACTTCAGCGCTTCGGCCGGTGCCTTGCTCGCCATCGTCGTGCTGGGTCTGTTGGCGGCCGCCGCGCTGTGGCGGCGCGGTCCGCGGCGCCGGTGGTGGAGTTTCCTCATGGCCGGGGTCCTCCTGGTCTACGCGCCCTACCTCGTCCGTTACCTCGGGCGCGGCATCGCCCCGCCGGCATCCGGTGTGAGCTTCGGGCTGTGGTTGTCGTGGGAAGCGGCGCTCGCGGCGGCCAGCATGATGCTCGTGCTGCTCGCCGCCGCGTTGGTACGGGGGCGCGAGGAGCCCGACCGCGTGCCGTGGACCATCGCCGCCTCGTGCATCTGGGCGGGACTGGCCGGGGCGGTGGGACTGTGGCTGTGGCAGCCATCGGGGGCGTGGCCCGAGTGGTACACGTTCTTATGGCTGCCGGCTCTGGCGGGCGCCATCGTTCCGGCGCCGCGGCGCTGGGCGTTGCTCGCCATCGCGGTGGTCGCGGGGTCGGCGGCCGGCCTGGTGACCTGGGGCGCGGCGCTCGAGGGCCGGCTCCAATTGGCGGTGCGCGACGCGCAGCGACTCGGCAGCGATCCCGATCCGTTGGCGGTCGCGGAGCTGGAGCGCCTGGGGCGCGATGTGCAGACTGGTCCGCCACTCAGGACCGCGGCCGACCTCTACGTGTTGTGGCGCAACTCGCCGCTCGCCTCCCTCGACTATCCCACGGTGCTGCTGGCGTGGGACAGCACCGGTCGAGCGACGGCCGAGCTGCGTCTCGCCGCGCTCGATCTGCCGACGCCGTTGCTGGCCGCCCTGGCGAGCGACACCGCCCTCACCGCGCCGCGCGTGGAACGGCTGGATCGGATTCCCGGCACGCTGTACGTGCTGACGGCGCCGCTCCCCGGGCACGCGGTGCTGAGCGTGGGCGTGGGACCGCGGTCGCGCCTCGTCCCCGCCAGCCGCGTGGCCCGGTTTCTTCGCGGTGAGCGCGCGGCGGAGCCCCCGTATGAGATCTCGCTCTCCCTGCCGACCCCGGCGCCCGAGCCGATCGTCGTGCAATGGCGACGGACCGGGTGGACCGCCCGCGGCGACCGGCGGGTCGAGCTCCCCGGCGGGGTGCGCCACGTGCATCTGCACGTGGACCTGCGCGGCCCGTGGGCCGCATTGGTGCGCGGCGTGCTGGTGGTCCTGGTCGACGTCGCCCTGCTTGCCGCCGCGTGGGCCCTGAGCCGGCTCGTGGCGGGCGGATGGACTCCCCGCCTGCCCTCGCTGCGCAAAGCCCTGGCGAGTTATCGCGGGCGCCTGGCGCTCGCGCTGGCCGCGTTTTTCATCGTGCCCGTCCTCGCCTTCGCCTTATCCAGCTTTGCCCGCCTTGGCGATACGGCGCGGGCGAGTGGGGATCTGCTCATCCGCCAGACGCTGCGCGATGCCTCGGCGTCCGCGGGCGAAACGACGCCGGGTGGGGTCGACGCGCTCGCGGCAATGGTTTCGGATCTGGGCCGGCGGCTGGACGCCGACCTGTGGGCGTACCGCGGCGGTGAGCTGGCCGGCACGAGTCCCTCGGTGCTCGGCGAGCTGGCCCTCGTGGACCCGCTGCTCGAGCCGACCGTCGAGCGGCGTCTCACCTATGAGGACGAGCAGGAATTGACTGTCGATGATCGCACCGCGGGTCGACCCATCCGCGTCGGGTATCGCGTAGTGGAGGCGGGAGCGCCGCATGACGAAGTCATCCTGGCCGCCCCTCAGCTGCTCGACGATGAAGCGGTGCGTCGCCAACAGGAGGATCTCGGTCTGGTGCTGATCCTCGCGACGGTGATTGGATTGATTGCCGCAGGCACGCTGGCTGGCGTCGTGGCGCGCACGCTGGCACAACCGGTCGCGGTGCTGCGCGATGCGGCGCTGGCGGTGGGGCAGGGCGCCGCGCCGCCGCCGTTTCCGGCGGACGTGCCTTCCGAGTTCGCGCCCGTGCTCACGGCGTTCGAGCGCATGGTGCGCGACGTGCGCCGCAGCCAGGCGGCGTTGGAAGAATCGCGGCAGCGCACGGCGCAAGTCCTCGCCAACGTGGCCACGGGTGTGGTCGCAGTGGACGATGGGCTGCGCGTGACGATCGCCAACCCACGCGCCGAGGAGCTGCTCGGGGCGGATCTCGATCCGGGAGACGTCGTGTCCAGCGCCACCGACCCGGCGTGGACACCGGTGTGGGAAGCCGTCCGAACGTTTCTTGGGACGCCGGCGACGGACATCGTCGAGCGGGATTTCGTGATTGCCGGACGCGATATCCGTGTGCAGCTCGCCCCGCTGGGCGAGGGCAGCTCGCGCGACGGGTGCGTCGTCGCCCTGGATGACACCACGGCCCTGGCGCGCGCATCCCGCGTGCTCGCCTGGGGAGAGATGGCGCGGCAGGTGGCGCACGAAATCAAGAACCCGCTGACGCCGATCCGGCTCGGCATTCAACATCTGGAGCGCGTGTACGGCGCCGGTGCGCGCGCCGACTTCGATCGCACGCTGCGCGAAACGGCGCAGCGGATTCTCGCGGAGATCGATCGGCTGGACACGATCGCGCGTGCCTTCTCTCGTTTCGGCGCGCCCACCGAGGGCCAGCCACCGCTCGAAGCTGTCGATCTGCACGCCATGGCGCGGGATGTCGTCCAGCTGTACGCGCTGGGCGATGAGCCCGGCGGGGCGCGGGTGGTGCTGACGGGCGCGGCGGGACTGGCGGCCCACGCGCGCCGGGACGAAGTAAAAGAAGTGCTCGTAAATCTGGTGGAGAACGCCCGTATCGCCGGTGCGCGCGCGGTGCGCGTCGGGGTGGACCAGGAGGGGCTCCGGCTCACGGTCACGGACGACGGCAGTGGCGTGCCGCCGGAAGCGCAAGAACGCGTGTTCGAGCCGGCCTTTTCCACCCGCTCGAGCGGATCGGGGTTGGGACTCGCGATCGCCCGGCGGCTGGTCGAGAGCTGGGGCGGCACCATCACCCTCACCAGCGCCTTGGGGAGCGGTACAACGGTCCAAATGGTGCTGCGCGGGGCCCCAAAGGCTGGTGCGGCGTGATCCGACTCACAACATTAGAGCCCTGCGGATGCCACCATTCTCCCGTTCCCGTCCGAGGTGGATCGTGCGGCACAGGCTCGTGCTTCTGGTATCGGTCGGCTGGCTCCTGGGCCTGGCTCCGGCTGCCCGCGCGCAGCTGTCGTTCGATGCGCGACGCACCGGCATGGCCGGTGTCAGCCTGAGCCGAGACGGAGCCCTGGGGCGCTTCAATCCGGCGTATCACGCCGTGCCCGCCCGCGAGGGCCGGACCGCCAAACTCACCATTCCGATTCCGCTGGGGCTGTTCCAGGCACTCAAGGACAGCACGGCGTTCGATTTCGACTCGTCGTACTTCAATCCCATCGCGCTCGCGAACTACATCCTGCACCCGCCGATCTTCCTGGAGATCAAGAAGGTCCCGACGTTCACCAACGATGTGGAGTTCACCATCGGGCGGGACTCGCTGATCGTGGATCTCGGCTCGGCTTCCCAACTGGTTCCCACCGACCGATTCGGGTTCGGGGGAACGAGCCGACTCGCCGATCTCGGCGTCACGATCAAGGGCGTGCACGTAGGCGTGCTGGTGTGGGAAGACCACGAGGTCGGTTTTCAGCTGGGCGACACGTTGCTGCGATTCTTGCGCGAGCAGGACCCGGCCCGGACCAACACGACCTACGGCAGCGACGCGGACGCGATCGCGCAGGCCGGGTTCGCGCCGACGCTGGGCTACGCCGGCCGTGTGTGGGGCGACAGCATGCGCGGCATCTACCTGGGGGCCGCCGTGCATTACTATCTCGGCGTCGCCTACGGGTCCGTCGTCGGCACGGCGGGGTTCGTTACGGGCGACACGTTGTTCGCCGGATCCAATCCGGTGACGCCCACTGTGGATGCCCTCGTCTCGTACTCGAAGGCCGGCCATTCCTTCGGGCATGGCTTTGGGACCGATGTCGGGATCGTGTACGTTACCGGTCCGGTGGAAGTCGGGTTCGGCATCAACGACATCGGCGCGAAGCTGACCTGGCCCGACACCCGCGTGGATCGCGACACGTTCGACACGGCGGCCAATAACTTCGGCTCGGGCCTCGTGGCGAACCATGTGTCGACCAAGACGAAGCTCCCCATCACCTATGTGGCCAACGCGTCGCTCGAGATGGGCACCAACACGACCTTCGGGGCCATGCTGTTGAATAACGGGCGGGGCACGAGCATTCAGATGGGGGTGGAGCAGCGCATCGGGCCGCTGGCGGTGCGCGGCGGCGTGCAGCGCGACCAGCGCAAGCGGATTCAACTGGGATGGGGCACGGGGGTGCGGTTCGGCCCGTTCAGCCTCGACGTTGGGTTCGCGACGCACTCGGGCGCCCTCTCCACCGCGCGCGGCATTACCATGGCGTCCTCGATTTCCATCTACTGATGTCCACAGGAGTCGCGATGTCGCGCACTCGAAGCACCTGGATTCGTCTCCTCGCAGGTGGCGTCCTGTTGTCGGCGGGCTGCGGTGAAGGACGGGCGATCTTCAACATCGATGTGCTCAGCTACGATCCGACGTTGGCGGATACGGTTCCCTATTCCGTCCCCGGCGGAACGTCGCTGCCACAGATCTCGGAAGCGTTCTCCCTCAACCTGCCGCCCGGGATGGGCAACTCCAGCGTGGACTCGGTCACGCTCCAGTACGGGGCGACGGTGCTCAACACGGCCGGTGGGGGCAAGTTCAAGCTGGAGCTCTTTTTCGGCAGCGACTCCGCGACGGTTTTTGCGAGCTCCGTCTTTGCGGCTGATTCGGTGATTGTCGCGGGCCCCGATACCCAGGTGATCGGGCCGATCTCGGTGCCGCTACTCGCCGACACGCTGTTCACCCAGGATCAGCTCTGGGTCGGCGTGCGGGCCTCCGTTTCGGCGGATCCGGGTCCCACGTTGACCGGCCGAGCCGTGCCGGTGAGCATTTTGCGGCTGCGGGTGGTCGTACAGGACAAGATCTTCTAGCCGAACCGCGCCGTTCGTGACACATTGCGTAACCTCATGAGATCCCCGGGCCGTCTCGTTTTGCGCGCGGTACTCCTCACCGCGTCTCTCGTCACGTGCACCAGCGATCACCCGACCGGTCCGGGCCGTTTTGGGCGCGGCTATCTGGCGATCCGCCCCGTGCTGTCGTCGCCGGTCGATCTCGCCGCGTTCGGTCTCACGATCGACAGCCTGCGGGTGGTGGCGGTCCGCCCCGTCGCGGATACGGCGCTCGACACGACGGTCTTCTTCGATCCTGATTCGGCGGCGCTGCACTTGTCGCTCGGCGTGCTGCTCCAGGCGCCGACCGAGACGTTCGTGCTCCATCTCGAGCTCCGTGCCGGCTCCGTGGTCCTGTTCTCCGGCACCGATACGGCACAGGTCTCGAGTGGCCCGCCGGATACGACCGGCTCCGGCACCATCACGCTCGGGTACGTGGGACCGGGTTCCGGACTCACGGCGTTGCACCTCGCACCCCGCGACTCAGCCGTCACCCTGAACGGCACGGCCCAGTTCCGAGCGACCGCCGATTCGAACGGGGTGCCGGTGCCTTCCTTTTATGTGAGCTGGTCCACCAGCGACACCGCCCTGGCGCCGATCAACGGCGGTGGGCTGCTGCAGGCGCCGAACGCACGCGGCACCGTGTTCGTGCGCGGCGTGACACCGAACGGCGTGCGGGATTCGACGCGCGTCACGTTCTTCCCGGTGCCGGCGGCCGTCGCTGTTGCCGCTGGGTCGGGCCAGACCGGGACCGTAGGCACGCGGCTGCCGGTTCCGCTGCGGGCGCGTGTGACCGCCAGCGATGCCCTCGGTGTCCAGGGCGTCGGCGTGAAGTTCTCGGTCGTGAGCGGTGGCGGCAGCGTGAAGGATTCGGTGGTGTTCACCGACAGCCTGGGCTTTGCCGACGACACGGCGACGCTCGGCACGGTGGCGGGCGCGCAGACATACCGCGCGGCGGTCGGTGCCTTGCCTCCCGCCACGTTCACCGCCACGGGCACGGCGGGGGCCATTTCGACGGCCCAATCGCTGGTGACCGTGTCGAGCCCCACCGTCGCCTCGGGCATCGGCGCCACGCTGACCCTGCGCGGCAAGGACGCGTTCGGCAACAACCTCACGACCGGCGGCGCGACCGTCGTCTTTACGACCACGGGCGGGACCAGCATCGGCACGATCGGCGCCACGACGGACCACAGCGACGGCACCTACACCGCGACGTTCACCGGCGTCACCGTGGGTACCGCGACGACCGTCGGGGCGACCATCAACGGCACCGCCGTCACGACCACATTGCCGACGATCACGGTCACGGCGGGCGCGATCTCCCCGCTCACGTCCGTCGTTTCGACCTCCAGCGGCACCGTATCGTCGGGGGCCACCGCGACGCTGACACTCCTGGCCAAGGACTCGGCCGGCAATTCGCTCACGGCGGGCGGGGCGACCGTCGTCTTCTCCCGGACGGGCGGCACCAGCACGGGGACCATCGGGGCCACGACCGACCACGCCAACGGCACCTACACCGCGGTGTTCACCGCCGACTCGGCCGGGACCGCCACGACGATCCGGGCCACGATCGGCGGCGTGCTCGCCACCTCGACCACGACGATCACCGTCGTGGCAGGCAACACGACGGCGGCGCGTTCGGTGATCACCGTGTCGAACGACACGATTCAATCGGGCGGCACGTCGACCCTGACGCTGCAGGCCAAGGATTCGGCCGGGAACAACATCACGGTCGGTGGGCTCACCGTCATCTTCAACCACTCCGGCGGCACGAGCGCGGGAAGCATCGCGCCCAGCCCGGCGACGGACAACGACGACGGCACCTACACGGCGACGTTCACGGGCCAAACCGCCGGCACGGCGACGACCATCGGTGCCACCATCAATGGGACGCCCGTCACGAGCACGCTGCCGACCATCACCGTCATCACGAGCGGCATCTCGACCGTCACGTCGGTGGTCACGAGCTCCGATTCGGTGCTGTCGACCGGTGGTGTGGCGACGCTGACGCTGCAGGCGAAGGATGGAGCCGGGAACGCGATCACCTCCGGTGGCGCGACCGTGGTGTTCACGCAGTCGGGCGGCACCAGCACCGGCACCATCAGCGCCACCACCGATCACGCGGACGGCAGCTACACGGCGACGTTCACCGGCGTGAACGCGGGCACCGCGACCACCATCGGCGCCACGATCAACGGCAATGCGGTGACCTCGGCGCCGCTGCCGACGATCCGCGTCTTCTCGTCGGTGCACACATCGGACATTCTGGCGGATTCCACCTGGACCGCGGCGGCGAGCCCGCACATCGTCGGCAGCTACATCCACGTGCGCAATGGCGCCACGCTCACCATTCAGCCCGGCGCCATCGTGAAGTTCGACCCCGGGACCGGGCTCCAGATCGGCGACACCGCGCTGGGCCAGACCGGCCGCCTGAACATGGACGGCGCCGGGCTCGGCATCTTGCTTACCGCCAATACCGGGACGCCCGTCCCGGGCTTCTGGCGCGGCATCGAAGTGCAGCGCGCGCTCGGTGGACCGGCCTGGCAGAACACGACGATCGAATACGGCGGCGGCACCCGGCCGCCGTTCGGCGCCGTCCTCTCCGAGGCGTGCGTGCTGATCGTGAACCGCTCCGGCGCCGCGCTCGATCTGGACAGCCTGCACATCCGCCAGTGCGTGCACGCCGCGATCCACCACTTTGGCGGCACGGCGCACGTGCACCGCAGCACGGTCGACACGGTTACGGGGTCGGGTATCCACGTCGACTTCGACGCGCAGCTCGAGCTCGATTCGACCACGATCCGCCATGCGGGGCAGGAGGGGTTGTTCTTCGCCACGCTCACCTCGCGGCTGTTGCCGTCGAGCGGGAACCGGTTCCTGGGCAATGCCGTGACGGGCATCGCGCTGAACGCGTTCCAGCTGCCCGGCCTGCTGAAGCAGGATTCGATCGTCGGGAACGGCACCAACTTGATCGAGGTCCAGGCCGGGACGGCCGGATTCGACCGTGGCGGCGTTCACGATCTTCGCGCAGCCCCAGCCGATCGGCCTCAACGGCTACCTGATTCGTCAGCCGGGCCTGCTCGATATCGGCCGAGTGGGTGGGCAAGCGGTGACGCTCGATTCGAACGTGGTGTTGCGGTTCGAGGGGCAGACCGGCCTGCGGATCGGCGACAGCGCCGGCACCCGCAGCGGCACGATCCGCTCGCTCGCCACCACCACGCTCAATCGGGCGGCCCTGATCGGCGTGAATCCGATCCCGGGAACCTGGGTCGGGCTGGAGATTGGGCGGCTGGCGGGTCCGGACACGTTGCGCTTCGTCCGCATCTCGGACGCCGGCGATTCCATCCCGGGCTACACGATTCATCGCGCGGGTCTCATGGTTCGCAGCCCGGTTCCGGGACCGTTTGTCCTGATTGGCGCCAACATTTCGAACGGCGGCTCGGCCAGCTCGCCCACGAATTCGGCCGGGGTGGCCATCATCGGGACTAGCGGCACCGAGATTCGCAACAGCATGCTGTTCCAGAACGCGGGCTTCGGGATCGCGATTCAGGACAAGGGCTTCAAGGTCGTGAACGACACGATCCAGAATCACGCGATCGGGGTCGCCGCGTTCATGGAGAACGGGACCCAGCTGACGGCCGCGGATTCGATCGCCGGCAATACGTTCCCCGGGACGCAATACGCGCTGTCGATGACGGCGGCCGGGCTGCGGGCCTTGCAGAACAACGCCATCACCACGGCGGCATCGGACACGCTGCTGTTCACCGGTGGATTGCTCACCGCCAACGCCACGTTGCCCAACTTCTCGGGCTACGTGTGGCGCGCGTCGCGCACCACGGTCATCGACTCGGGGGCCACGTTCACGCTGGCGCCGGGGGATACGGTCGCGTTCGACAGCTCGGCGGGGATTCTCGTGGGCGGCTCGGTGCCGTCCGCGCTCGCGGCCAACGGAGCGACGGGGAAGATCCTGCTCACGGCCAGCGGCCTGTTGCCGCAGGGCTGGCATGGGATCGACTGGCACCTGCCGGGAGCCGGCAACGTGTTCCAACACGTGGACGTCGATCGGGCCGGGTTCGTCCAGCCGTGCTTTGGCGACTGCAGCGCGATTCCGTTCGGCGCGCTGCGCTTCACCGACTCGATCGCGCCGACGAACATCAACCTGTCGTTCAACAACCTCATCGTGCGGCGGTCCAACGCGATCGCGCTCGACTTCAATCGTGGCGGCACGGGCACGGTCGATGTCACGGCGAGCCAGTTCTACCTGAACAAGCCGGACCCGATGATCCGGACCCGCTCCACGGGCGGCGGCCGGCTCACCATCACCGGGTCGGATCTCTATCACTATCGCGGGTCCGTGGCTCAGGGTGCGTTTAGCTCCGTGCCGCCGCAGGACTCCATCAACGCTCCGAACAACTGGTGGGGCGACGTGCTGGGGGCCCACACGGGCTTCCAGTTCCAGGACAGTCTCGGCCGGGCGAGCACCAACCAGTACGCCGTCCGGGTAACCCCCTTCGCGACGACGCCGTTTTTCCCCATCGGTCCCGCGGTCGGGGTCACGACGACCGTTGATAGTCTGTTGAATTCGGTGCCCCTGAACGACTCGATCGGGATCTACGCCCGGGTGATCGACGCGAACGGCCGCGGCGTCGTGGGGCAGAACGTGTCGTGGATCCCGATTCCAAGCGGCGTGAGCTCTCTGGCGCCGCCCAGCTCGTCGAGTGACATCGGCGGCCGAGTGAACGTGGGGTGGAAGTTCACCAACACGGCCGGCCGCATGACGGCACACGCGACGGGCGGCGGGGGATTCACCGATTACTTCATCGATGTGCTGCCGGGAGCCAGCACGGCGGTGAACTGGGCGCTGCTAGGCCCGCTCTCGCAAGGCACAGTTACGTCGCCGAACTCCATCACGTTCACCAGCACCGACCGGCGTGGCGTGATCGTCACACACTCCCATGACGCGTCCAACA
The DNA here is from genome assembly GCA_963821385.1 of uncultured Gemmatimonadales bacterium. GTDB lineage: Bacteria > Gemmatimonadota > Gemmatimonadetes > Gemmatimonadales > GWC2-71-9 > DASTHG01. Next base: position 179,467 of record CAWGDK010000008.1, on the reverse strand, counting down.
ACGCCACGCCGTTCACGTCGAGCTGCTTCGACATCGCCAATGGGAGTTGCTTCACCTTCCCGGTGCCGGGCGTGATCGATTCGATCCACTCGAGTGGCGGCATCGACGGCGACACGATTTTCTTTCACGCCACCCAGAATCAACCGTCACCGTTTGTGTTCCGGGCGCTCTACAACGGCATTTCCGGCCCGATCGAGGACTCGGTCGTCATTACGATGACCCCGGGCGTCGCCGGCGTGAAGATCGACCGCGACCCGTTCGCCTTCAATGGCGTTCAGACCACGCCAGACACGGCCGTGTTCAATTCACTGTGTCGGCGCGCAGCCAAATTCCTTCTGCCAACAGGAATTCCGCGCGCTCGTCGTGGATTCTGGGCTGGCGCCGGTCGGTAACCAGAACGCCCAATTCGGGTGGAGCCTTGTCCCGCCGGCGGGGTCTCCGGTCACGTTCACGCACGCGTGGAGCGCCGGCCAATGATTCGGCGACCGTGACGGCGCAGACGAACGGGTTTGTGCGTCTCGTGGTGAAGGACAACAGCTCGAACAACTTCGGCTCCGACACGCTGCCGATCCTGGTGCAGCAGCTGCCGTCCTTCGTCGTGGTCACCCCGGACTCCCAGCTCGTGCTCGTGGGGGGCACGGCCACGTTCCAGGCCGTCGCCGTGGATCAGGGCGGCGATACGATGACGACGACGCCGATCCATTGGCGCAACGATTTCTCGTTCAACAAGCACCTGACGATCACCGATACGGCGACGCCGCATCAGGCCATCGTCCGGGTCGACAGCACGCCGCTGGGCGCCGAGTACATCGCGGCCCTCGCGGTGCGCGGCCCGGGGGACACGGCCTACGGCTTTGCGCGCGTGGTCAACCCGGTGATCGATCAACAGACCGTGGGCTTGCAACCATGGGCGATTGCCGCCAACCCGCAGAGTCACCTTGTGTACGTGGGACACCAGGGCGGCCAGCTCTATCAGGTGAACGGAACGACCAATGCGCATCGCCGACTCCACGACGGCCGGGAATTCCGTCTTCGCGGTCGCCGTCAACACCAGTACGAACCGGGTATATGCGGCGACTGATTCCGGCGTGGCCGTTCTGGACGGCACCAACCTGTCGAGAATCGCCATGGTCCCGGTGGGGACGAACCAGCAGGGCGTGACGAACCAGGTCGGGTTGACCGTCGATTCCGTCTTGAACCGGATCTACGTGACCGTCGACGCGCTCGGCGCCGGCCCGAATCCGGTGCTGCGCATGATCACCGGGGCCACCAGCACGTTCACGCCCACCAACGACACCCCGCTGCCGGATGCCGGGACCGCGGCCGCGTTCAACCGGGCCAATGGCCTCGTGTATGTGGCGATTCCCGACAGCGACATGGTGGTGGCGGTCGATCCGATCGCCAAGACCATCGTCAAACGGATCCCGGTGGGGACCCAGCCGTTCGCGCTGGCCGTGAATCCGGTCACCAACCGGGTGTACGTGATCGACCAGCGCTTCTCGGGACAGTTCCCATTCAACTTGTACGTCATCGATGGGGCCACGAACTCCCTGGTCACGACGGTGCCCCAGTTCAACTATGAGTTTGCCAGTGTGGCCGTTGACGTCGTCAACAACCGCGTCTACGTCGGCACGAGATTCAACTCGTTCCTTCTGGTGTTCGACGGTGCGACGGATTTCATATCCGGCTTCATCAACGCGGGGACGGGCTTCTCGGACCAGGAGCAGGGCGTCGCGGTCGATGCCGGAAACGGGCAGGTCTACACGGCGAACTACTCGAGCAGCAGCATCAGCCGGCTGAGGTTCTGAGCTAGGGCCTGGTTGTGGGTTAGATTCTCCTCCATGCACCGTCGTCGCACTCCCACCGTCGTCGTTGGCGGCGTCAAAGTGGGCTCCGCCCACCCGATCGTCGTCCAGTCCATGACCAACACGGACACGGCCGACGTGGACGCGACGGTCGCCCAGGTGCGCGCGCTCGCACGAAGCCGGCTCCGAGTTGGTGCGGGTCACCGTCAACAACGACGCCGCGGCGCAGGCGGTCCCGGACATCGTGCGGCAGGTCGAGGCGCCCGTCATCGGCGACTTCCACTACAACGGTCACCTGCTGCTCACCAAGTACCCGAAGTGCGCCGAGGCGCTGGCCAAGTACCGCATCAATCCCGGCAACGTCGGCGCCAAGCGCCGGGACGACAACTTCCGCACCATCGTCCAGGTCGCGATCGATAACGGCAAGCCGGTCCGCATCGGCGTCAACTGGGGCAGCCTCGACCAGCAGCTCCTGACCGAGATGATGGACGTCAACGCGAAGGCCGCCGAGCCGCGCGACGCGCGCGACGTCACCATGGATGCGATGGTCGAGAGCGCGGTGCGGTCGGCGACGCTCGCCGAGCAAACCGGCCTGCCGCACGACCGCATCATCCTCTCGGCGAAGGTGTCGCGGCGTGCAGGATCTGGTGGACGTGTATCGCCAGCTCGCACGGCGAGCCGACTATCCGTTGCACCTGGGCCTCACCGAAGCGGGCATGGGGAGCAAGGGCGTCGTCGCCAGCAGTGCCGCGCTCGCGATTCTGCTGCAGGAAGGCATCGGCGACACGATCCGCGTTTCGCTCACGCCGCGGCCCGGCGGCGACCGCACCGAGGAAGTGCAGGTGGCGCAGCAGATCCTGCAGTCGCTCGGGATCCGGAGCTTCTCGCCGCAAGTGACCGCGTGCCCGGGCTGCGGACGGACGACCTCGACGTTTTTCCAGGAGATGGCGGAGCAGATCCAGGACTATCTGCGCGCGCAGCGGCCCGAGTGGCAGCGGCGCTACCCGGGCTCCGAAGAGCTGCGCGTGGCGGTGATGGGCTGCGTGGTCAACGGTCCCGGCGAATCGAAGCACGCCGACATCGGCATTTCCTTGCCGGGCACGTTCGAGGAGCCGAAAGCTCCGGTGTTTGTCGATGGACGGCTGCGGGTGACATTGAAGGGCGACACGATCGTCGCCGAATTCCTGAAGATTCTCGAGGAGTACGTCGCCGCGCGGTGGAGCGATCAGCCGGTTCGCGTATCCAGTTCGACCGGCTGACCCGCCGCCTGCCACCCGGAATACCCGCCCTCCATCTTCACGACGTTGGTCCTCCCCAGCCGTTGCAGCAGGCTGGCGGCGATCGCCGCGCGACTCTGGGTCTGACAGTGCACCACCACCGTCCCGGAGGACGGGACCTCGGCCTGTCGCTGGGTCAGCTCCCCGAGCGGGATGTGCACGGCGCCCGGCACGTGACCGGCGTCCCACTCGGCGCGCGTCCGCACGTCGACCAGCGTCGCGCCGCTCTGGCGCACCTGGTCCGCGACCTGGGCCACGGTCACACTCCGGATCGACACCGGTCGGATACCGGCCGCGCGCCGTCGATCGATCGCGGCCGCATCGATCTCGCCGAATCCCGTGATCCGGTCGAGGCCGATCAGTCCCAGTTCCCGGGCGGCCTGGTCGACGGCCCCCGGCCGTGCCGGATCGATCAGCAGGCCGAAATCCTTGTCGTACGGGATCAGCCATCCGGCCCAGCCCGTGAACGCGCGGTTGAGCGGAATGTTGAGGGTACCAGGCAGATGGGCACCGGCGAACTGGTCCGCCGGGCGCGTATCCACGACCATCACGCCGGCGGCGATCAACCGATCGATGCGGCCCAGGTCGAGCTGTGCCGGACGCGGGCGCGCGCCCAGCAGGCGCGGACCATCCCGGTTGATCCGTTTCATTTCGGCGAAATACGGCGGCGGCTCGGGCTGGCCCGCCAGGACGGTGGTCACGAAGGCGTCCTCGGACTTTTCGCGCATCGCCCAATTGGTGAGCCGCTCATAGCCCAGCGTGCTCTGCGGCATTGCCCCCAGCGATTTACCGCACGCGGAGCCCGCCCCATGGCCGGGCCAGATTTGGAGGTAATCGGGCAGGGCCCGCAGGCTCTGCACCGACCGGAACAGGGCACGCGCCGAAGTTTCCATGGTGCCCTGGTGACCGGCCACCCGTTCGAGCAGGTCGGGGCGACCGACTTCGCTCACGAACAGGAAATCGCCGGACAGCATCCCGAGCGGTGAGTCGGCGCTGGCGGTATCGGTGACCAGAAACGCGAGGTGTTCCGGCGTATGCCCCGGCGTGTGCAGCACGTCGATGCGCACCTTGCCGACCTGAAACCGATCGCCATGCTTGAGCGGGGCAGCCCCGGCGGACTCCGCATAGGCGTAGCGCCAGTCCGGCCCGCCCTCGTCGGAGAGGTGCAGCACCGCCCCGGTCAGCTGGGCCAGCTCACGGCTGCCCGAGACGAAGTCGGCGTGGATGTGGGTCTCGGTGACGTGCGTGATGGTCAGGTCTTCGGCCTTGGCGGCGTCGAGATACGGCGCGACGTCGCGCAGCGGGTCCACGACCAGCGCTTCGCCCGTCACGTCGCAGCCGATCAGGTATCCGGCTTGGGCGAGGGCCTCATCGTACAGGCGTTTCAGTAGCACAGGGGCTGTATGCTAGCAGCTTCACGGATGCCGGGGAACCGACCGGCGGGTGCCCGCGTTGCGGAGGCGGTATGATCGCGACATTGGCAGGTGGTTGCTTCTGGTGCCTGGAGGCGGTGTTCCAGGATCTCAAAGGGGTCGAGCGCGTCGTCTCCGGGTACGCCGGCGGCGAGGTGCCGAACCCCACCTACGAGCAAGTCTGCACCGGCCGCACCGGGCATGCCGAAGTGGTTCAGGTCACCTTCGACCCCACCGTCCTCCCGTTCCGGGACTTGCTCCAGGTCTTCTTCGCGATCCACGATCCCACCACCCTCAATCAGCAAGGGGCCGATGTCGGCACCCAATACCGCTCGGCCATCTTCTTTCATAGTCCGGAGCAGGAGCAGGACGCCCGGGCGGTGATCCGGGAGATCGATCAGGCGGGGATCTGGGACGCTCCGTTGGTCACCGAGGTCGAGCCGCTTGGCGCAGTTCTATCCCGCCGAGTCCTACCACCAGGACTATTTCCGGCGCAACCCGGGGCAGGGGTATTGTCGTGTGGTGATCGCGCCCAAAGTCGCCAAGTTTCGTAAGGAGCATCTCGCCCGGCTCAAGGCCTAGCACAGCCGCGCACCCAGCGGCACCTCCCGGTCGGGGTGCACCAGCACGACGTCGCCCGGTCCTGCGTCGATCCCCAGCGTGAGCACCTCGGAGAAGAAGTTGGCGATCTGGCGCGGCGGGAAGTTCACCACGGCGAGCACCAGTTTCCCGATGAGATCCTCTTTGGCGTAGTGCAGCGTCAGCTGCGCGCTGGATGATTTCACGCCCAATTCCCCAAAGTCGATGCGCAGCTTCCACGCCGGCTTGCGCGCCTGCGGGAAATCCTCGACGGCGACGATCCGGCCCACCCGAACGTCGACCTTGGCGAAATCGTCGTAGGAAATCTCGGGCATCGGTGTCCTCCCAGTAGGTCACATCGCTCGACAACACTTGAGGAATCTAGCCTTTCTATGATTGGCATATGCCTTGCCCCTGCACGACACAACTCGAACAGGGCGGGCACGATGGTACGCGTGGGGCTCATGGCGCTTGCGGTGATGGTCGCCGGTGTCCGGCCAGGTGTCGGGCAGCGCTATGCATCCGGGTTGAGGGAGGTCCGGAACGTGGGCAGCGCCGGGATCAACCTGGCCGTCGCCGTTCCGGTGGGCGAGTTCAACCGCAACGTCAACGTGGCCGGTGGGGTCGATGTGTTCGGCGCCTTGAGCCTGGGCCGTGGCGGGGCGGTGGCGATCCGGTTCGACGGGTCCTACCTCATCTATGGCGACGAGAACCGCGTATATCCCCCAGCCGTTCTATCCTGTCGCCGTCAACACCACCTACTCGATCGCGACGTTCGGCATCGGACCTCAGCTGACGGTGGGGCAGGGCCCGGTGCGCCTGTACGGGTTCGGGACGTTCGGCGCCTCCTACATCTCGGCGCGCTCCTCCTACCGGGTGGACGGCTGCGGCTGCGATGCCTTTGCCTCGCAGACCGACTTCGACGACTGGCAGGCGGCCCTGCAGGGTGGGGGTGGGCTGCTCGTCGCGCTGCGGACCCGGCACACACCGGTGTCGATCGACCTCGGTGCACGGTATCTGTACAACGGGGACGCGTGGTATGTCAGTCCTGGTGGCGTCAATCCGCAACCGAATGGGTCGGTGCTGATCGACGTCAACCGGACGCCCGCGAACCTCGTGGTGATGCACTTGGGCGTGACAGTGGGAATCCGATAGTCGATAGTCGGACAGGCAGGCGCCTAGTCGCCCAGACGCGTAGGAGTTCTTAGTCAGTAGGGGTCAGGAGAATCTTCCTGACCCCTCTTGTACATTTCGGCGATTGTGGGATAACATGCCGCACGAAGCAGTCAGCCCGCCTGGCTGACCTCTTGCGGGGTTTCCGATCTACGGTGTATGTTCGGGTCCCAAGTTCGAACAGAATCGGGACGGACAGCTGTCGATTTCCCCCGTTCTATTTCGACGTTCTATGCAGAAGCCGAACGGAAACCAGACTGTGACAGCGCCCGTTACCGTTGTGGACTGTCCAGCCGCTAACATCTCCCGGGACGACACGGGTCTATGAAACTCTCCGAAACCGCCATCCGCCGCCCAGTCCTGGCCAGCATGTTGTCCGCCGCGCTGGTCCTGTTCGGGTTCATCGGGTACACGCGCTTGTCGGTACGCGAGCTCCCGGACATCGATCCGCCCATCATCTCGGTCTCCACGACCCTGCCCGGAGCCAATGCCCAGGTCGTGGAAACCGCCGTGACCGACGTGCTCGAAGAGGAGTTGTCGACGATCCAGGGTCTGCGCACCCTCTCGAGCTCGTCCGCGGAGCAGAACAGCCAGATCACGCTCGAGTTCACGCTCGACCGGCCTGTCGACGTGGCCGCTCAGGATGTGCGCGACAAAGTGTCGCGCGTGCGCGGGCGCCTGCCCGTCGACGTGCTCGAGCCGGTGATCGCCAAGCAACAGGCCGACGCGCAGCCGTTCTTCTGGCTGGCGCTCTCCAGCGAAAACTTCGACCTGATGCAGCTCTCCGATATCGCTGATCGCCTGGTGAAGGCGCGCCTGCAGAGTCTGCCGGGCGTCGGCAGCGCCAACATCTTCGGTGAGCGGCGCTACTCGATGCGGATCTGGGTCCAGCCCGAAGCCTTGTCGGCGCGCGGGCTGACCGTCCAGGACATCGAGGCCGCGATCACGTCGCGCAACGTCGAGATTCCCGCCGGTCGGATCGAATCGACGCGGCGCGAGTTCTCGGTGCGCTCGCTGGGCGAGCTCAAGACGCCGCAGGAATTCGGCGAGCTGGTGGTCGCCGGCCAGGGCAACCAGCTCGTCAAGCTCAAGGACGTGGCGAAAGTCGAGCTGGGGCCGGAGGACGATCGCTCGATCTTTCGCTACAACGGCGTGCCCTCGGTCGCGATCGGGGTCGTGCGGCAGTCGAAAGCGAACCTCATCGACGTGGCCCGCCGCATTCGCGAGGCGCTGCCGGGCATCCAGGCGACGCTCCCGACCGGTGTGAAGCTCCTCAGCGCGTTCGACGGATCGGTGTTCGTGACACACTCGATCAACGATGCGCGGCTCACGCTGCTCATTGCCGCCATCCTCGTCGTGCTGATCATCTTCGTTTTCCTGCGCAACGTCCGGGCGACGATCATCCCCGGGCTCGCGATCCCGGCGTCGATTATCGCGACGTTCGCGATCATGTATTTCCTGGGCTTCTCGATCAACAACTTCACGTTGCTGGCGCTCACGATCGCGATCGGCATCGTGGTGGACGACGCCATTATCGTGCTCGAGAACGCCTTCCGACACCAGGAGGAGTTGCGGGAAAAGCCCGAGCAGGCGGCGGTGAACGGCACCAATGAGATCGGGTTCGCCGTCATTGCGACGACGATCGCGCTGGTGGCGGTGTTCTCACCCCTGGCATTCCTGACAGGGACGGCCGGCCGCTTGTTGAGCGAGTTCGGGATCGCCGTGGCGGGCGCGGTGGTCATTTCCGGGTTCGTCGCGCTGACACTCACGCCGATGTTGTGCGCCAAGATTCTGCGCATGTCGCACTCGCACGGTGAGGTGTTCCAAATGTTCGAGCGCGGCTTCACCGCGTTGTCGGAGCGCTACGCCAGATTGCTCCAGCGCGCGGTCACGCATCGCGTGGCCGTGCTCGTGGGCACGGTGGCCGTCGTGGCCGTATCGGTATTCACATTTCTCATGTTCCCGCCGACCCGGTTGCAACACGAGCTGATTCCGGACGACGACCGCGGCTTCTTCCTGGTAGTCGTGCGAGGTCCTGAAGGCGCGTCGCTCCCGTACACGGACGGCTACGTCCGGCAGGTGGAGCAGATCATCGGCAAGACCCCCGACGTGAACGGCTACTTCACCATCGTCGGGGGATTCGCGGGTGGGGTGAACAGCGCGTTTGTCGGCGTCATCCTCAAGGATTGGAGCGAGCGGAAAACGACCGTGCAACAAATGGTGGGAGGATTGTTCCCGCAGCTCATGGGGCTGTCCGGGGTCCTGGCGTTTCCCTACTCGCCCGGCGCGATCGGCTTCTCGCAGCCCATCCAGTATGTCGTGCAGAACCCGGATTTCGCGAAGCTCACCGAGATCATGGGTCCATTCCAGGGTCGCGCGCAACAGATCAAGGGCCTCGTGAACGTGCAAACCGATCTTTTTGTGAACAAGCCGGAGTTGCGCGTCACGTTCGACCGCGACCGTGCCGAGGATCTGGGCGTCCCCGTCCGCGATGTCGCGTCGGCACTCCAGACGTTCCTCGGCGGACGTCGGGTCAGCACGTTCACGCGCAACGACAAGCTCTATTACGCGATGGTGCAGCTCGATCCCAGGGATCGGGAGACGCCCGGGGACATGCAAGGGATCTATCTGCGGGGCAACGGCGGGCAGCTGGTCCAGCTAGCAGCGTTGGCCAACGTGGAGGAAGGGGTCGGCCCGCGCCAGATCAACCACTATAACCGCGTGCCCTCATTTACGCTCTCGGCGTCGCTCATGCCGGGTCTGGCACAAGGCGAAGCACTCGACTCCCTCGACGCCGTTGCCCGCCAGCTCTTGCCCCCCGGCAGTACCACCGAGCTGGCGGGGGAGTCCCGCGAGTTCCGGGAGAGCGGGAGCGCGATCTGGTTCGCCTTCGTGATCGCCATCCTCGTCGTGATCATGGTGCTCGCCTCACAGTTCGAATCGTTGGTCCACCCGTTCACGGTACTCCTGGCGGTGCCGCTCGCGGTTACGGGCGCGCTGGCGACCCTGAAGGTGGTAGCGGTGTTGACGCCCACGTTCATCGGGCGGGCGCTGCACTTCTCCGGCGCGACGATGAATCTGTACAGCCAGATCGGGATGATTCTCCTGATCGGCCTGGTGTGCAAGAACTCGATTCTGCTCGTCGAGTACGCGAATCAGCTGCAGGCGAAGGGGCTCGACACCGTCGCCGCAGTGCTCGAAGCGGGGCGCATCCGACTGCGGCCGATCCTGATGACATCGGTGGCGACCATCATGGGGGCGGTACCGGTTGCATGGGGATTCGGAGCCGGCTCCGCGGCCCGCAGACCGCTGGGGTACGCGATCGTGGGTGGCGTCTTCTTCTCGACGGCGCTGACGTTGTTCGTGGTGCCCGCCGCCTACGTGCTGCTCGACCGGCTACGGGCGCGGGAAGCGCGCGATCTCCAGGGGCGCGCCCTCGAGCCGGCGGAGGCGAAGTGATCTGGCCATTGCTCGCCGCGTTGCAGGTGGCCGCGGCGCAGGACACGATGCCAGTCGTCACCCTCGCCGACGCGCTCCAGAAGGCTGCGCGGCTCGACCCGAACTATGTGTCGGCGGCCGGCGCGGTGAACAGCGCGGAGTGGGCTCGCGCGGCGGCGTTCACCGTGTTCATCGTACCGGCCGTGACGGTGTCGGCCAACAAGACCCATTACTGGCCGCCATTCTTCAACTTCGCCACGTTCACGGCGGTCCCGAACACCTATTCGGCGACGATCGACGCGCACCTCGACCTGTTCACCGGGGGACAGAAGTTCGCCGGGCTCGCCTCGAGTGGGGCCGCCCTGGAGAGTGCGCGCGCCGGCGAGTTGCAGGCGCGCCTGACCACCGCCATGAACACCGAATCCGATTTCTATTCGGTGCTGGCCCAGCGGGCGCTGGCACGGGTGGCCGAAGACCAGGTGCATCGCGCCGAACAGCAGTTCGGCGTGGCGCGCGCACGGGTCACCTCGGGCGCGGCGGTGCAGACGGACTCGCTGCAGCTCTTCCTGGGGTTGGCGCAGGCGCGGGTTGCCCTGCTGCAGCAGCACGCCGCGTTGCGGGCGGCCCAGCTCCAGCTGGGTCGCCGCATCGGGCTGGCCGGAGCGGCCGACGTGGCCCCGGACGCGGGTGACACCGCCGCCGCGCGCCTCCTGCCATTCACGGTCCAGGACGCGGTGAGCCGGGCGTTGGGCCAGGGTCCGGCCTGGCGCATCGCGCGGGCCAACGAGCGGGCGGCGTCGGCCACGCTCTGGGCACGGCGCGGGGACTATCTGCCCCACGCGTCGCTCGACTTCAACGGCGGCGCATTCGACACGAAGTTCTACCCCAAGCTGATCAAGCGGTCGAGCCTCTCTCTGACCGTGACGTTCCCATTGTGGAACAACGGTCAGCGCGAGATTCAGCTGTCACAGGCGGCCGCGAGCCGCGACGTCGCGCGGGCGATCCGCAATGACCTGGAGCGCTCAGCGTGGCACGATGTGACCGCCGCCTACGACGCGTACGAAACGAGCCGGGCCACCGTGGCGTTGGAGATGGACGCGGTGCTGGTGGCGCGCGAGAACAACCGCGTGCAAGAGACCCGCTACCGGGCCGGGGCGACGACGATTCTCGATCTCCTGGATGCGCAGAACCGGCTGGTGGGGGCGGAAGCCGATCTCGTCCAGGCGATGTACTCTACTCGACGCGCGCGCGCAGGCCTGGAAGTCATCCTCGGCGAGCGCATCACCTTCGATCAGGGATCACCGTGACGAATCGGTCCGTTGTGCGTGGTGCGGGGTACGCGGTGGTTGCCTTCCTGGCGGCCGTGGCGTGCAAGGGCAAAGGTGGCGCGCCCGGTGGTGGCGGCGCCGGTGGTGGCCCGCCCGCCATGCCAGTCGAGGTAGCGGTCGCCAAAGCCGATACGGTACGCGACGAAATCGCGGCGACGGGACAGATCGAGGCGATCCAGGCGATCGAGCTGCATCCCGAAGTAGAAGGGCGCATTATCGCGATCCTGTTCCGTGAAGGGCAGGGCGTGGCGCCGGGCGCGGCGCTATTCCAGGTGGACACGACCATTCTGGCGGCGCAGGTCGCTCAGCTCGCCGCGCAACGGGATCTGGCGCAGCAGGACCTCGCTCGCACCAAGGATCTCATCGCCCAAAACGCTGCCTCCCCGGCCGACCTCGAACGGGCGGAAGCGGCGGCGCGCAGCGCCGATGCGCAATTCCGGCAGCAGAACACGCGCCTGGCGCGCGCCACCGTACGCGCGCCGTTCGGCGGCGTCGTGGGACAACGATTCGTCAGCCAGGGTGACTACGTCACGACCAGCACCCGTCTGGTCAGCCTGCAGACGGTGAACCCGCAGCGTGCCTCGTTTCAGGTGCCTGAGCGGTTCGCGCGGTCGTTGCAGCGGGGACAGCGGGTAACCTTCCAGGTCGGCGCCATCACGGGACGCGACTTTGTCGGGGAAGTGGATTTCGTCGACCCGGTGGTGCAGCAGCCGGGTCGGACGATTCTGATCAAGGCGCGCGTGCCCAATCCGCAGCGGCTGTTGCAACCGGGGATGTTCATCCAGGCACACCTCGTGACCGGATTGCGTCCCAAGGCCGTGGTTGTCCCGGAGGATGCCATTGTTCCGATGCAGGGCGCGAACTTCGTGTGGGTGGTCGAGGAAGGGAAGGCCAACCAGCGCCAGGTGGGGTTGGGTGTGCGGACTCCGGGGTTCGTCGAGATCAGGAGCGGCGTGAGCGTGGGGGAACAGGTGGTCGTAGGCGGACTGGCCATGCTGTTTCCCGGCGCGCCGGTGATGGCACGGGTAGTGGATCGTACGCAGGCGGTACCGCAGGAGCAGTAATCGCGTGCCCTCCCGCTGGTTCGAGCGCCGCTTCGCGTTCGACGTGCCGAACAGTCTGTTCGCGAACATCGTCGAGCGCCTGCGCGGAACGCCGGCCCGGGTCGAGGAGCGAGTCCGCGGAGTCCCCACCACGACGCTGACGCGACGAGTGGGGGATACGTGGTCGATCCAGGAAAACGTCGGCCACCTGCTCGATCTTGAGCCGCTGTGGCTGACGCGCGTAGAGGAGCTGGCGTCCGGGGCGACGGTGCTCGCGGCGGCGGATCTCCAGAACCGGAAGACCCATCAGGCGAACCACAACGCCTTGCCGCTTGCCTCGTTGCTGGAAGCATTCCGGCGCGAGCGCCGGCGACTCACCGTCCGCCTGGACAATGCCGACGCCACCCTGCTGGAGCGCACCGCGTTGCATCCCCGCCTGCAGACCCCGATGCGGCTCATCGACCTCGCGGTGTTCGTGGCCGAGCACGACGACCATCATCTGGCCCGGATCGGCGAGCTCCTGAAGACCGGATAGGACGGACCCCCCTCGTGCCACGACCAGGAGTCTTGAGTCTCCTCGCCGGTCTGGCCCTGGCTTGTACGGGCTCGCATGCTCCGGCCGTGCCGGAACCGGAGGCGGGCGCCCTCCCGCTCGAGGTCCGACTCGGGTATCCGCGTGGCGCGCGGCTTTTGATTCTCCACTTCGACGATCTCGGCACGACGCGGTCGGGCAACGCCGCGGTGCAGGCCGCCCGCGACTCCGGCTTGCTCGTGTCGGGGAGCGTGATCGTGCCGGGCCCCTGGTTCCAGCAGGTCGCGGCCTATGCGCGGGCCCACCCGGACTTCGATCTTGGCGTGCACCTCGCCCTGACCAGCGAATGGCCGGGATACCACTGGGGGCCGGTGGCGCCGCGCGACTCCGTCCCCACGTTGCTGGGTGACGACAGCCTGCTGCTGCGCGAGTGGACCGACACAACCCGGGTGCGGTGGCAGGACGTCGAGCACGAGCTGCGCGCGCAGATCGCCGCAGCGCGGGCGGCGGGGATCCAGCTCACCCATGTCGACGTGCATGAATTCGTGTTGTTCTCGAGCGGCCCGGTGCTGTTCGAGGTGCTGCGCCGCGTGGCGCAGGAGGCGGGGGTGCCGTTGCTCAGCGCCCGCGAATGGGTGTCGGGCCGCGACGTGATGCGGCGCTTCCCCAGCGGGCCGCTCGAGTTGTCCCGCGTGATTGCGATCTCCCCGGACGTAGCGCCCAAGGACTGGGACAGCTGCTACGTGGACCAGATCCGCGCGCTTCCCAGCGGTGTGTCGGAGTTGATCCTCCACCCGGCGCTCGATTCGATGGACGTGCGGCTGCTGACCCAGGATCGGGTGAATTGGGGTGCGGCCTGGCGCCTGCGCGATTGGCGCTTTGTTGCCAGCCGGCGCTTCCGCCGGCTGCTGCGCGAAGAGAGTATTCACCTGGTGACCTGGCGCCAGATCGATTCGGTCCTCGCCCGGGCCGGCACCCCTCACTAGTCCTGCGATGGAGAAGGAGACGCGCATGACGGCCACAGTGATTTCCCGTCCCCAAGCGGACGAGTACGCGACCTACTACGGCAATTACATCGGGAAAGTCCCCGACGGCGATCTGCTCGCGATGCTGGCCACCCAGGTCGGCGATACGCTGAAGCTCATCCGTGACATTCCCGAGGCGCGCGGGACGTATCGGTACGCCCCCGACAAGTGGAGCATCAAGGAAGTGCTCGGCCATATCTGCGACACCGAGCGCATCATGGGGTATCGGGCGCTGCGCATCGCGCGCGCCGACGCGACCCCGCTGCCGGGGTTCGAGCAAAACGACTACGTGCCGGCCGGAAACTTCGACCGCCGCACGCTGGCCGATCTGGGGGAGGAGCTGGCGGCGATCCGGCAGGCGACGCTGCATCTGTTCCGCCATCTCGGGCCCGAAGCCCTCGCGCGGCGTGGGACCGCGAGCGGCAACCCCTTTACGCCTCGAGCCCTCGCCTACGTCATCGCCGGGCACGAGCGCCATCACGTCGGAATTCTGAAAGCGAAATACCTCGGGTCGTGACGCTCGCCGCACACCAGGCCGAGCAGGCCGGCGACAATGACGAACCCCAATCCGCTGTTTGAGGCGGTCCCGGCGAGTGCCGGACGCGTGCCGTGGATCTCCCTGGCCACCCTGCCCACGCCGGTGGAAGAGTGGAGGCTCCCGGACGGCTGCCGCGGTCGCCTGTTCGTCAAACGCGACGACCTGACCTCTCCGCTGTACGGCGGGAATAAAGTTCGCAAATACGAGTACTTGCTCGCCGATGCACAGCGGCGCGGGGCGCAGACCCTCGTGACCGTCGGCGGGATCGGCTCGAATCAGGGCGTGGCCGCGGTGCTGCACGGACGGGCGCAGGGATTCGCCGTGGTGTTGTCGCTGTCGTGGCAGCCCGTGACGGATGACGTGCGGCGCAACCTCCGTGGCATGGTGGCCGCGGGCGCCCGCATCGAATACTCCACGACGACGATCGGGGCCGTGTGGACCGCCGCGCGCATCGAGCGCCGGCTGCGGCGATCCGGCGCGGCGCCCTTCGCCCTGCCCATCGGCGCGACGAATGCGCTGGGGTCGTTGGGCTATGTCGCGGCCGCGTTCGAGCTGGCCGCTCAGATCCGCGCGGGCCAGCTCCCCGAACCGGACCGTATCGTCGTGGCCGCGGGCTCCTGCGGCACCGCGGCGGGCCTGATCGTGGGCTGCCGGCTGGCGGGGTTGCGGTCGCGCGTTGCCGCGATCCGCATTGCGGAACGACCACTCACCACCAAGACATTGCTCATGTGGGAAGTCCGTCGCGTCGCCCACCTGATGGCCGGTTTCGACCGCGCAACCGAGCGGCTCCGGTTCGGTTGGCGGGACGCAGATATGTTCGGTGCCTATGCCGGCGCGCAATACGGCGCGCCGACCCCGGCCGCGGAAACCGCGATTGTCTGGGCCGCGCCGCACGTTCGGCTCGAGACCACGTACACCGGCAAGGCACTCGCTGCATGTCTCGATGCCTGTCGAGCGGCGCACCCCGACGAAACCATCCTGTTCTGGAACACCTTCAACTCTGCCCCATTCGCCATGGCCGATGGCCTGGAGGGGTTGCCGCCGGCGTTAGCGGCGGTGATCCTGTAGCGTGCGCATCGCCATCACGCGGGGCGTGAGTCCCGCCATCACCCAGTGCGAGCTGACGCATCTCGAGCGCCGGCCCATCGATTTCGAGCGAGCCCGCTCGCAGCACGCGGCGTACGAGGCCGCACTGCGCGATCTGGGGTGCGATGTGCGCGCGCTGCCGGCGGACGCCACCCTCGCCGATTCGGTATTCGTCGAGGACATCGCGGTGGTCGTGGACGAGGTGGCCATTCTCACGCGTCCGGGGGCGCCGTCGCGGCGGGCCGAGTCCGCCGGCATCGCCGCATCGCTGGCCCCGCACCGTCCGCTCAAGGCTATCGAGGCACCGGGCACGCTCGACGGTGGCGACGTCCTTCAGGTGGACCGCACGCTGTATGTGGGATTGACCAAGCGAACCAACCAGGCTGGAGTCGACCAGCTGGCCGCGGCCCTGGCGCCGCTCGGATACCACGTCACGGCGGTGCCGGTGCAGGGGTGTCTCCATCTCAAGTCGGCGGTGACGCTCGTGGCGCCGGGAACGGTGCTGGCGAACCGGGACTGGATCGACGTGGCGCGGTTCTCGGGCCTTGCGGTGCTCGAGGTGGATCCGACGGAGCCCTATGCGGCGAACGGCTTGCTGGTGGGGACGCGCGTAATCTATCCGACCAGTTTCCCCGCCACGGGGCGACGGCTCGAGGGACACGGTGTCTCTGTGCACCCGCTCGATGTGTCGGAGCTGCAAAAGGCCGAGGGCGCGGTCACCTGTTGTAGCCTCGTGTTCGAGGCGGTGTGATGCAATCGATCCGGCGGGCTGTTCCGGCGGACGCAGAGCATCTCAGCGCGATCGCGCAGGCCGCCAAGCGACATTGGGGGTATCCGGAACCCTGGCTCGAGGCCTGGCGTGCGGATCTGACGTTCAGTCCACACCAGGTGGAGGCCGGTGACATGTTCGTCATCGAGATCGCCGGCGCCGTCGTGGGATTCTACGCCGTGCTCCCCGGAGCGCCGCGGTGGAGGCTCGATCATTTGTGGGTGGACCCGTCCCACATGAGGCAGGGACAGGGCCGGCTACTGGTCGCGCATGCGCTGGCGCGAGCCCGGGCGGCTGGGGCCGTGGGGCTGGACATCGAAGCCGACCCCAACGCGGAACCGTTCTATTGCCGCCTCGGTGGCCGACGCGTAGGGGAGATTGCGGCACCGGTACCGGGCGCGGGGGATCGCCGGTTGCCGCTGCTCGTCCTCGATGAGATCGGGACACCATGAGCGCGCCGGTCCCGGATCCCCGCTCGCGAATGTTCCCTCCCGCGGTGCTCGCGGTCTCCGTTCTGGCGGCTGTGGGGTTGCAGTGGCTGTGGCCGGTTCACCTGATTGGGCCCCCATTGGGACGATGGATCGGCGGCGTCTTGGTGTTCGCCTGGCTCCTGCTGGCGGTCTTCGCCGTGGGAGTATTCTGGCGAGCGGGGACGACACCGAACCCAACCGGCGATACCTCGGCCTTCGTGACCGCCGGGCCGTTCCGGTGGACCCGCAATCCCATGTACCTGGGGCTCGTGCTCGCCCAGGCGGGAGGCGGCTTTCTGCTCGACAACGGCTGGATGCTGATCCTGTTGCCATTCCTGTTTCTCGTGCTCGATCGCATCGTGATTGCGGGCGAGGAGCGCTATCTCGAAGCCAAGTACGGGGCCGCGTACAACGAGTACCGAAACCAAGTGCGGCGATGGCTGTGAAGTGGCGCGGCCTCGTGCTCGCTGCGCTGGCCTGCGGCGGGTCTACGGGCCCCAGCGGGCCGCCGCGCACGTTTCGCATGGGGTTTTCCGCGATCCCGCCGCGCGCCGACCAAACGGTATTGCTGCAGTCGCTGAACCTCTGGACTTCCTCTCACGCCGACGCCGCCATCATGCACATCTCGGTGCCGTGGGCCGCGCTGCTCGGCGGCATCCCGGCGCCGCAGGAAGTGAACGGCAACGAGCTGGGACTCGCCAACTATTATCGGGCCAAGCACCTGTCGCTCGTCGTGACGGTGGACGTGACCAACGGGTTGGACCGCGCGGCCGAAGATCCTACGCTCGACTCCGCCGGCCGCAGCATCACCGACACCGCGATCCAACGGATGTATCGCGACTATGTGATGGCCCTGGACACGATCCTAGCCCCGGACTACCTGGGCCTCGCCGCGGAAACGAACCTGATTCGTCTTGCCGCGCCGGACTCGGTGTACCAAGCCGTGGTCGCGATGACGAATGCCGCTGCCGCGGCGGTGCGCGCGCACGGCCCGACGCCGCCCCTGTATGTGAGCGTGCAGGTCGAGACCGCCTGGGGGCGGTTGCAGGGCGGCGGGTACGTCGGCATCGCGCAGGACCTCGCCGATTTCCCGTTCGTCGACGCGCTCGGCCTTTCGTCCTACCCGTATCTCGGCGGATTCGCCGTGCCCGAGAGTCTGCCGCTGGATTACTACGCCCGCGTGGCGGCCGGTACGGGGCTCCCGCCGCTCGTGGTGGAGGGCGGGTGGACCTCGATCTCGCTGGGCGCCTTCGTGTCGTCCCCGGCGCTCCAGGCACGCTACCTCGACCACCAGGCGCGCCTGCTCGATTCCGCGCGAGCGATCGGGCTGTTTCAGCTCACGTTTACCGATCTCGATCTCTCTGGCGTCACGCTGCCGCCCGGCTCGATTCTGCCACTCTTTGCCCACCTGGGCGTCGTCGACTCGGCGCTGGGACCGAAGCTCGCCCTCGCGACCTGGGACTCGATCCTCGCGCGACGGTTGGTTCCCTGATATCGTGACCGCTTCTCACAATCGGAGCATCGATGCCTGAGTCCGCCGCAGCGAACCCGATGATGAAGTCCGCCATCGTCGGTACGGTGTTGCAGCTCATCATGGTGGTGGTCGGTCACTATGTGCCGCAGGTCGCGAGTCTATTCCCCGTCGTGGGCACCGGCATCGGCGGCCTGGCGGGAATTCTGAACGGCCTCTGGGCGCCGAAGGCGAGCCTGCCGTCGGCGAGCGTCGGGGGAGCCGTCGCGGGCGGGATCGGTGGCGCGATCGGGACGGTGGTCTCGAGCCTGCTCGGCGATGTGCCGATGTCGACCGTCGCGATCGGCACGGGCAGCACCGCCGTGGCCGGGCTCGTGGGCGGCGCGATCGGCAAATTCCTGGGCGGACGCTCGGCCGGCTGATTCTTCCGCGACTGCAGCTCGTCGAAATCGAAGACCTGGCATGGTGTCCGGTGGTGTTGCGGGACGCCATGACCGATTTCCTGCGTTTTACCATGGAGCGGTTTGCGCCCTACACGGTCGCGGCGCCCCTCGTGGCCCGCGCCCTCACGCGACTCGGCGAATCCCGCATTGTCGATCTGTGTTCCGGCGGTGGCGGGCCCTGGCTCGATCTGCTGCGCCGCATCCCTGCCGCCGGTGGCCCAACCGTGCGGGTCACCCTGACCGACGCCTATCCCAACCGGGCCGCCATCGCGCGGTTGCAGCAGAAAACGGCGGGGGCGATCGATGGCGAGGCCGAGCCGGTGTCCGCCACCGCCGTGCCCGATCGGCTCGCCGGGTTTCGCACCATGTTCACCGGGTTGCATCATTTCCCACCGGCCGAAGCGCAGGCAATTTTCGCGGATGCCGCGCGGCGCCGTGCCGGGATCGGCGTGTTCGAAATCACCGAGCGATCCCTTCTCGCGCTGCTCGGGATGCTGTTTCTGCCGCTGTTTGTGCTGCTCGCGACCCCGTTCATTCGGCCGTTCCGGTGGAGCCGCTTGTTGTTGACCTATGTCTTGCCGCTCGTTCCCCTGGCGGTGTGGTTCGACGGCACGGTCTCCTGTCTCCGCAGCTACACTGTCGCCGAGCTGCTGGTGCTGGCGCGCAGCAGCGACGACCAGGGTACCGAATGGGTGGCCGGACGGATCCGCTCCACACCGTTCATGACATCCGTGACCTACTTGATTGGCGTCCCCAAGCGCAACGCTTGAGTTGCTGGCCTCGGGCGTCGAGGGCATCTTCCTCTAGTTCTCTCCGTTTCCTTCAGAGGATTCAACCATGATTGTCGCCTGTCTGCTGCTCGCACCGGCGTTGGTTGCCCAACAGCCGGTCGCCGCTCCCCCGGGGCCCAGGATTGCCCGCATCGTGGTGACGCCGGCGACGCTCTCCTTGAGCGTCCACGACACCAGCTCAGTCGTTGCGGTGGCCTACGATTCCGCCGGCCAGCGCCTCGAGGTGCCGCTGACGTTTTTCTCGATGAATCGCCGCCGCGCCGGCGTCGACTCCCTGGGGCACGTCACCGCCTTCCGGGCCGGCAACGACGCGGTACGCATCGTCGCCATCAATCAGGCCGCCGGGTTCGAGATCCGTGGCACGGCGATGGTGACGGTCCGCTGGCCGGGATTGGCCCAGGTCATGGTGGAGGGCAGCCCCCGGATGTTCGCCGGGACCACCCAACGGTCGCGCGCCACCGTCATCGACTCGGCGGGCGTGGAACGGGACATCCCCGTCGCGTGGGCGTCCGACAACGCCACGATCGCGAGCGTGGATCAGTTCGGCAACGTCACCGCCCACCGGGTGGGCGCGGCCACGATTCGCGTCTCGGCGGGCGTGATCACGGAGCGACGGCGAGTCCAGGTCATCGCCAATCCCGCCCGCGCGCTCACCCTGACCAGCTCCGCCGAGGCGGGCCGGACCGGGGATGTCGTGCGGTTCACGGCGGTGGCGAAGGATGGGGCGGGGCGCCCGGTTCCCGGGTTGCCGGTGCTGTACGCCGTGAAGGCAGTAGTGGAAGACACGGTGATCGCTCCATCGGCACCAGCCGAGATCGACGCGGACGGCCGCTTCGTTGCCCAGCGCGCCGGTGACTACACGGTCGTGGCGACCACGGGCAATCTGGTGGCCACCAAGATCATCGGCATCGGCCACCGGTGGACCAGCCAGCGCATCACGCACGAGGGGACGGGGCAGGGACGCGTGGCGAACTATCACACCTCGGATCTTTGGGTGTGGACGGGGAAGGACGGCCGGGACTATGCGGTGACGGGCACCTGGGGTGCCTCCGGCGTGGCGTATTTCTGGGATGTCACCGATCCGGCCACTCCGGTGAAGACCGACAGCATTCAGGTGGATGCGCGCACGGTCAATGACGTCAAAGTGGACGTAGACCGTGAGGTGTGCGTGATCACGCGGGAAGGGGCCTCGAATCGCAAGAACGGGTTTGTGGTCCTCGATTGTCACGACCCGCGTCATATCCAGGTGCTGTCCCGTTTCGACGATGGTCTCTACGGTGGCGTGCACAACGTGTTCATCTGGAATCACCTGGTGTTCGCGATCAACAACGGGACCCGGTTCGACATCATCTCGATCGAGGATCCGCGCAATCCCAAGCGAGTGGGGTTTTTCGAGCTCGATACTCCGGGACATGGCATCCACGACGTGTGGGTGGTGGACGGCATCGCCTATTCCTCGAACTGGCAGGACGGGGTGGTGTTAGTGGACGTGGGGAACGGGAAGTGGGGCGGCAGCCCGTCCCATCCGGTCAAGATCGGCCAGTACAAGTATCCGATCGGGGCCACGCACTCAGCGTTTCCCTATTTCTCGCAGTCGGCCGGCGGGAAATGGTACGTGTTCGTCACCGACGAGATTTTCCCCTATGGGGACGACTCCGACGACGCCGCGATGGACGAAGCGGCGGGCTACGTGCACATCATCGACTTCACCGACGTCGAGCACCCCAAGGAAGTTGCCCGCTATCAGGTGCCCGAGGCCGGCACGCACAATATCTGGCTGCAGCACGACTCGCTGTTCGTCGCCTATTACAACGCCGGGATGCGGGTCGTTGACGTGTCCGGGGAGCTGATGGGCAACCTGTACGATCAAGGGCGGGAGCTGGTTCGGTTCCAGGCCTTCGATCCTCAAGGCAAACTGGCCAACGCCCCGATGGCCTGGGGGCCGCAGCCGTTCAAGGGGCATGTATTCATCGCGGATCACAATTCCGGATTGTGGAGCGTCAAGCTGCCCGAGCGGCAGCCGCCGGCCATTCCATGAAAGCCGCCCATGTTGGCGCGGCCATCATGGTGGTCGCGGCGTGCCATCATCGCCCGGCATCCCCGGAGCTCCCGGTTCGTCCCGAGCAGCCGCCACCTTCAGGGGTTGTGGTCCCGCCGCCCCAGCCACCCGGCGCGGTCGCTCCGGCCCCGATGCCGGCCACGACGTATCGTCTGCTCGCGACCGCTGAGTCGGCGGATCAGGTGGCCTTGATCGTCTACAAGCCGTGCCAGCCGGCCGAGGTCCCGCCCGCGTGCGGGGCCCGGGTGGAGCGCACCTACGACGTGGGGCGGTGGCCACTCGAAATCGAAGGGCCGCACGGCGTGATCGCCGCGCCGGACGGCAAGGCGTTCTACGTCAGCCTCGCGCATGGCCGTCCCACCGGTTTTCTCGAGAAGTACGACCTGGTCACCGGTCAGCGCACCGGACGCGTCCAGCTGGGCATGTTCCCCGCCACGATCGATGTGTCGCCCAGTGGGTCGTTCGTCTACGTCATCAACTTCAACTTCGAAGATCCCGAGATGCAGCCGTCTTCGTTGTCCATCGTCGAGAGCGATTCGATGACGGAGGTCGCGCGTCCCGAGACCTGCCGCATGCCGCACGGCTCGCGCCTCAATCCGCAGGGGACGATGCATTACTCGGGCTGCATGATGAACGACCGGCTGGTCGAGGTGGACGCGCGGACGATGACCGTGCGGCGGCTCTTCAACGTCGCGCCGGGCGCGGAGGACGCGGTGGCCTTGACCGAGGCCTCAAGCGGGATGTCGAGCGTATGCTCGCCGACCTGGGCGCAGCCCTCCGCGGACGGTTCACGAGTGTATGTAGCGTGCAACAAATCGGGCGAGATCGTCGAAGTCGACGTGACCTCCTGGCGACTAGTCAAACGGTGGAAGACGCCCCCCGCGCCCTACAACCTGGCCGTGACCCCGGATGGCAAACTTCTGGTGGCGACGCAGAAAGGTCCCGGGACGGTGACCATCTGGCGCCTCGCCGACGATACCCTGATGGCGCAGATCTCGGGCACGCGGAAAATCGCGAGCGGGGTCGCCGTGAGCCGGGATTCACGCTTCGCCTTTGTGACCCTCGAAGGAGTCGGCGGCGATCCGGGAACGATCGACATCATCGATCTCAAGACGCTGCAGAAGGTGGCAAGCGTGGAGATCGGGAAGCAGGCGGGCGGAATTGCGGTACTGCCGTGAAAGAAGCTATCAGCGATCAGCTATCGGCTATCAGCCAACCCGGAGATTCGTTGGGAAACAATGACGCCGAAATGGCCGTAGGAATGGCGTGAATTTCGCCCAACAGTGCAACCGGGTCCGTCAGTTCCCGTGGAGCAAGCCGGCGCTGCAGATCTTCGGGTTGGGGATCCTGGCTGTGCTGCCGTTTGTGGTCCTGGTCCGGGGCTCCGTGTACTTCTACGAAGTGCGGGGCTGGCCCGCGTGGCTGGCCGTCGTCGGGGCGGCGTCGGCGACGCTGCTGCTTCTGGTGGCCTATGGCGCCTGGGTGACTCACCGCATCACGGGCCGAGTCCGGTTCACAAGCGTGATGAAATGGGCGGCGCTGCCGCTCGTGGTGGTGTACGGCATTCACGCCCTGGGCTTCCTCTCGAGCGCGAACGCGGCTGGCGGGGCGGTGCGGGCAGAGTACCACGCCACGCATCCGTTGCTCCGCCTCGCCTTGTCCACCCTGATCCTCGCGCGCCACGATGTGCTCATCACGGATCTGGCCCGCGTGCCGATCGACTACCCGCACATGGGGCTCCCGGTGAACGACCGCACGTTGCACTATCGTCAGCGCGACGGCTGGGCGCACGCGGTCGATCTGCAGACGAACGGTCGCGGGGAAGTCGTGAACCGGTTCATCGAGATCTATTTTCGGGTCATGGGATTTCGGACGCTGCGGCACGTGGGCACGGCCGATCATCTGCATGTGGAGTTGCCGCTCAACTGAAGCTTTAAGCTATCGGCTATCAGCTATCAGCTGTTCCGGTGTAATTCCTCTTTCAGTGCTGCCACGACGGTCTCCAACTCATCCTCCGTGTTGTAGTAGTGGGGGGAGAGGCGCAGCGACGAGGTCACGCGCTTCTCGTCCATATCGATCACACCGGACGTGCGGTGCGCCGAGCTGGTATTGACGCCGCGGGCGCGCAGGGTCATCTCCATCTCCCCCGCATCGTGTCCCTCCATCGCGATGGTCACAATCGCACAGCGTTCCCGTCCGCGGTCGAGCACCCGCACGCCGGGGAGCGCGGCGAGTCGCTCGCGCAGCCGTCCGGCGAGGCGCCGGGCGCGCGCGAACCCATCCGGACCGACGGCGAGGGCGTACCGCGCGGCCTCACCCATGCCGAGGAGCAGGGCATACGGGAACTCCCAGTTTTCAAAGCGCCGGGCATCCTCCACGAGCCGAAACTCGTCCGGATCGGTCCAGTTCGCCCCGTGCATGTCGATCAGGAGCGGATACAATCCCCGTTTCAAAGCTCCGTCAGACACATACAGGAATCCGATGCCGCGCGGGCCGCGCAGGAACTTTCGGGCGCTGGTCGCGAGAAAGTCGCAGCGTAGGGTTTCCACGTTCACCGGGATCTGTCCCACGCTCTGACAGGCGTCCACCAGGTAGGGAACGTTGAGCTGGGCGCACACGGCGCCGACCTCGGCCACCGCCTGCACCAGGCCCGAATTGGTCGGGACCCAACTCACTGTGACCAGCTTGCAGCGCGGATCCGCGGCCAGGCGTCGCACGTCCTCGGGATCGACTCCGCCCTCGGGGAGATCGGCCGCCCGCCGGATTTCCACGCCGAGGCGCCGCGCCAGCGACAGAAACATGAGCTGGTTCGAGGGATAGTCGGCCCGCGTCGTGACGATCACGTCGCCTGGATGAAAATCGAAGGCCGACAGGGCCTGCGAGAACGCGACCGTGGCGTTTTCGACGACCGCGATGTTCCGCGCCTTGGCGCCGACGAGTCGCGCGAGAGTCTCATAACACTCGCGCACGCGCGGCTCCGCCTCATCGGCCGCCTCGTATCCGCCGATCTCTACTTCGCGCTGGAGGTGCTTGCTGATGACGTCCAGGACCGGCTGCGGCATCAGGCCCGCGCCGGCGTTGTTCAAATGCACCCGGGTGGCGCACCCAGGAGTGTCGGTGCGCCACCGGGAGAGGTGTTCCGGTTCGCTCAGCGCCGTCTCGCGGGCGCGGGCGCGGGAGGTGGCGGCAGCGGGATATTGCTGTTCCAGATCAACGTCGAGAACAGCCAGGTGCCGCCCGACTGACGCAGCTCACCCACCCATTTGCCGGTATCGGCGATGGCCATCATGCCGGCCGGGGCATTGGGTCCCGGGGTCACGTTCACGTCGTAGGCTCCGCGCGCGATGGCGAGCGGGCCGTTGGCGCTCACCTGATCAACGGAGATGTGGAGCGTAGACTGGCCCATGCTGAACTGCTGGGCTTGGAAGGCCTGGATCGCCTCACGACCCATGGCCGGCGGGGCATGGGGTGCCAGCTGGTAGCCGCGATCGGTGAACGCACCGGCGATGGAATCGGCCTGACCTGCGGTGTTCCACCCTTCCCAGCGCTTCGCCAGCGCCTCGACCTGCGGACGCACCGCAGCGGCTTCCTGCTCCATCCGCGCCTGGGCCTGCTCCGGTGTTTCCGGTTTTGGCTTGCAGCCTGCCGCTGACAACAAGGCAGCGGCGCCGAGAATGACAACAGCTCGCATACGACCTCCATGAGTGGTTTCCATCGCCCGCGTTTCCTCGTACCCCTGGTGCGTGATTCAGGTGACACGGCCAGTCGCGCCGCATACCACCATGAAACATGCTCGCTCGCGTCCGCTCCGCCGCCGTTCTGGGCATCGACGCCTATGTGGTCGACGTCGAGACCGATATCGCCAACGGCTTGCCCACCTTCGCCACCGTCGGGCTGCCCCAGGGAGCCGTGAAGGAAGGGCGGGAGCGGGTGTTCGCGGCCATCGCGAACACGGGCTACACGTTCCCCTTGAAACGCATCACTGTCAATCTCGCCCCGGCGGACGTCCGGAAGGACGGCTCGGCGTTCGATCTGCCGATCGCCGTCGGCATCCTCGCGGCCACCGAGCAAATCACCGCCGAGCGACTCGGGCGCGTAGTCCTTTTGGGCGAGTTGGGACTGGAAGGAGCGATCCGGCCGGTTCGCGGGGCGCTGCCGGTGGCGCTCGCCGCCCGGGCGGCCGGCGCCGAGGCACTCGTGTTGCCGAAGGAAAACCTGGCCGAGGCCGGTGTGGTGAGTGGATTGCGGGTGCTCGGCGCGCAGGGGCTGGCGGAGCTGGCCGACTTCCTCGACGGCAAAGCCGAGCTTCCGGCAGCCGCGGTCGATCTGTCGCGGTTGTTCGCCGAACGCGCCAGGGACGACGTGGACTTCAGCGAGGTGAAGGGCCAGCCACACGCCAAACGAGCGCTCGAGGTCGCGGCGGCAGGGGCCCACAACGTGCTGATGGTCGGCCCGCCCGGCTCGGGAAAGACGATGCTGGCGAGACGCCTTCCCACGATCCTCCCAGCCATGAGTCTCGAAGAGGCGCTCGAGACGACGAAGATCCACTCGGTGGCGGGGGTGCTGCCATTGGGCGAGTCTCTCGTCGCCCGGCGCCCGTTTCGCGCCCCGCACCATACGATCTCCGACGCCGGCCTGATCGGCGGCGGGTCGTACCCGCGCCCCGGTGAGGTGAGCCTCGCCAACGGCGGCGTGCTGTTTCTGGACGAGCTGCCCGAATTTCGGAAGAACGTGCTCGAGGTGCTGCGCCAGCCGCTCGAAGACGGCGTGGTGACCATCGCGCGGGCGGCGATGAGCCTCAGCTATCCGGCGCGCTTCATGCTCGCGGCCGCGATGAACCCGTGTCCGTGCGGGTGGTTCGGCGATCCGCAGCACAGTTGTGCCTGCGGCCCGGTGGGGGTGCAGCGCTACCTGGCCCGGGTGTCAGGACCATTGCTCGACCGGATCGACATTCACCTGGAGGTGCCGACCGTGCGCTACCAGGCGCTGACGGAGCAGGGCAGGGGCGAAGCGAGTGCAGCGGTGCGGGAACGAGTGGACCAGGCGCGATTGAAACAACGCGATCGGTTTGCCGAGCGCCCCGGGGTCTACGCCAACGCCCACATGGCGCCGCGCGATATCCGCACGTTCTGCAAGGTGTCCGACGGCGCGGACGCGCTGCTCCGGACGGCGATTACGCGCCTCGGGCTCTCCGCGCGAGGGTACCACCGCGTGTTGAAGATCGCCCGGACGATCGCCGATCTCGACGGCAGCGCCGGGCTCGACCCTAAGCATGTGAGCGAAGCGATCCAGTATCGCAGTCTGGACCGGCGTGGGGTCTAATTCGACCGCTTCCTTCGCGCCCGCTCGCGCAGATCGGGATCCGGATCATTCGTCGCGATGTCGGCCAGTTTGGCCCGGGCGTCCCGGTCGCCACGCTCGGCGAGCAGCCGGATCAGGCGGTCGCGCAGCTCTGAATCGTGGATCGCATCGTACAGCGCCACCAGATCCGGGGTCGACATTCCGGCTTCACTCAATACGCGGAGCGCCCGGTCGCGCACGTCGGTCACCGCGCCCGAGTCCAGCGCCACCCGGCGGACGAACTTGAGATTCTCCGTCCCACCCGCTTCGCCGAGCGCGCGCAGCACTCGCTCCTGCAAGTCGGTATTGTCGAGCTGGCCGTAGATCTGCCGCAGGTAGGGAGTCTCTGCCTGCTCACCCAGCACGCGCAGGGCCCGCTCGCGGGCCTCCTGAGGCTCGGATCGGGTCACCGCGATGCTGCGCAGCCATTCGATCGCCTCGGCGTCGCCCGTTTCCCCAACGACGCGAATCACGCGGTCCTTCAGGTCCACCTGGTCGAGATCGCGATACATCGCCTTCAAACGGCGAACTTCGTGCAGGTCTTCGCCCAGAACCTTGATGGCGCGGTCACGCAGTTCGACGTTCTCGCTAGCGTTGCGCGCCACTCGTTCGATCCAGTCGACGTTGGCCGGATCCGGTGACTCCCCCAGCACGCGGATCACCCGCTCCTTGAGGGCGGTCAACGTGAGGCGCCGGTACAAATCGCGCAGGAACACGTCACCGGCCGGAAGCGCAACGACGCGGATCGCCCGCTCCCGCACGTCGGGGTTGTCGGTTTCATCGGCGGCGATGACGCGCACACGGGCGTCGGCCGTGGTATTCCCCTCACGCTGGGCGGTCCATCCCAACCACTTCAGGGCCTGCTCCCGGTTCGGCGGTTGGAGGCGCCGGTCGCCGGCCATGGCGACGAGCCGTGGGGAAATGCTCACGCTGTCCGCCAAGGCGGCGGCCATGAGCGCTCGCGACGCCAGGTCCTCTGAAGACGTGCGCGCGAAACCGAGCAGATAGTCCACCGCTGCCTGCGTGCCGACCGTGCCCAGGCTCGTGCCGCGTGGGGTGCCCGTCCCGCCCACGGACGGCCAGAGCGCGTGTATTTGGCGCTCGCGAACGGTGACCTGGACCTGGACCGGACCGTGCGTGCAGACCTGGTTTCGCATGTCCCAGGTTCCCGTCGTCATGCCCCAATCCGAGGAGAACATCACCATCTGCGACCCCGTCGGGAGCCACCGCATGATGACCATCCGGCCGTCCCCGCACACATCGGGACGTGCCGCGAAGGTGAACACGGCCTGGCCGTTGCGGACCGCGGCCACTCGTTCGGCAAGTTGCTGGGCGGACGCCGGAACGGCGGCCAGAAGGGACATGATGGGAAGCAGGCGACGCATGCGACGGGCTCCTGAAGGGATGGCTTCCCCTAGGACAGTGCGGGCGGCAGAACGGTTGCGTGAACTAGCGGAGCGCGATGATCCGCCACCCCGCGGGGCTTTGCCGCAGGGTCACCTGCCAGCTGACCGCGCGGCTGCCCGCAGCACCCCCCTGCATCTCGGTGTAGTCGTAGGATCCCGAGAACGTGGCTTGGGTTTCCAGCGGCCCGAGCCGATTCACGTCTGACGCATGCAGCTGCATCGAGACATCCCGGATCCCCATGAACTGCTGTCCCCATTGCTGCGCCTGGTCTTCGGTCATTCGTGGATACACGACGCGCAACCGGGACAGGCTCTTGGCACTGAACGCGTCCGCGAACTCGGCCGCGACTTGCTCAGCCTCGCCCCGGATTCCCTGGCCGCCACCACCACCGCCTCCGCCTGACCTCCGGGGGCGACCCTGGGCGGCGACCTCGGCGGCATTCCACCGCTCGATCGCCGACGCGAGCCGGGCGCTGGCTTCGGTGTAATTGCCGTCTCGCGCCAGCGCTTCAGCCGCCGCCGCGTCGGCGTCCCCGGCCGAGAGCTCCTGCGCCGTCGCCCCGGCCGATGCGGCGCGCACCCGCCGCGCGATGGCGCGCGCCGCTTCGATGCTGTATGCCGTCTTTCCACCAGAGCTGGGCCGGCTGGTCGTGGGTGGCGTCGCACGCGTTTCCGGCGTCGAGCGCGGTTGGGGGTTCGAGGTCGTGGTGCCGCCGTTCAAGCGAACGGTTTCCGCCGGCGTGCGCTCCACCACCTTCAGCGTCTCGATCGGCGCTGCGCCCGCCGGTGGAGTCACTAATGCCGTGTCGGTTTTTGGCCCCCGTCCGAGCAATAGCCACGCGACCGCGCCGGCCACCGCGACCATGGGGATGATCCACAGCAGGGGCGAGCGTCCTGGTTTGACGGCCGGCGTCGCCGTCGCCGCTGCTGGCGTGCCGGTGCGCGTCGCCGGCCGCCGGTCTTTCGGTGTCGTCGTCCGCGTCGCCGGTGGCGGAGCCGCGCGGTTCGCGGGCAACGGGCTCATCGGCGTCCGGATCGTCTCGGCCGGACTCGCGGCGCGGCCGCCCGCCAGCTCGACCAGCTGCGCGCGGATCGGGTCGTCGCGACGGATCGGCAGGCCGCCCAGCTCACCCGCGGCCGTTTCGATATCGGGCCAGCGGTCCGCCGGCTCTTTCTCGAGCATGCGCATCACCGTATCGGCGACTTCGGGCGGACAGTCGGGACGCAGGTCGGTGATCGGCGGCGGCGTTTCGTGCACATGGGCGAACAACAATCCCATCGTGGTTTCCGCCCGGAACGGCACGTGGCCGCCCAGCATCTCGTAGGCGACGATGCCCAGGGAGTACTGATCCGAGGCTCCGGTCAGATCGCTCTTGGCCGAGCACTGCTCGGGACTCATGTAGGACGGCGTGCCGATCGTGGCCCCAGTCTGGGTCAGTCCCTGTGATTCGGCCACCTTGGCGATGCCGAAGTCGGTGACCACTGCCCAGCCATCGGCATCGATCATGATGTTGGCGGGCTTGATGTCGCGATGCACCACGCCGCGGCGGTGCGCGTAGCCAAGCGCGGAGCTGACCTGATAGAGAATCGCCTGCACCAGCGGGATCGGCATCTGGCCCAGCTGATGCGCGATCGATTCCAGCGACCGGCCTTCGACGAACTTCATGACGAAGTAGACGATCTCGGGGCTTTCCCGTACCGCGTAGATCGGAATGATGTGGGGATGACTCAGCGACGCGGCGGTGCGGGCCTCGCGCTTGAAGCGTTCCACCATGCCCGCGGTGCTGAACAAGGCCGGTGCCATGACCTTGATCGCCACCTTGCGGTCGAGCGCGATGTCATGCGCCAGGTAGACCGACGCCATGCCGCCCTGACCGAGCTCGCCCTTGATCTCGTATTCGCCGATGGTGGCCCGTTTCAGCGCATCGACCAGGGTGCCTTGCGTGACGCCCACGCGCGAGGAGTCCGCGGAGCCCGAGTAGGCGGTGGCGACCTGGCCCTGCTGGCCTGACACGTCGGCGCCACAATTGGAGCAGGCACGCGCTCCCGGACTCACGGGGGTGCCGCAGCGGGAGCAGGTGGCCGTCGGACCAGTCATGGATTCAATATATTCCCCGATTCTCCCAACGAGGATCGCCACGTGGGTGCGCAGCCATCTTGGAAACGCGTCGCCGTAGGGACCTTGGGAATCGTGCTTCTGGTCACCTCGGCGCTGCGGGGGCAGGGGCAACCGCTGACCCCGGATCAGGCCCTGGGCCGGGAGATCCTGGCCGAGCTGATTGGGATCAATACGACCCACGATCGCGGAAACACGACCCCGGCCGCCCAGGCGGTGGCGCGACGCCTGATCGCCGCGGGCTTTCCAGCCGCCGACGTGCAGGTCGTAGGCCCGCGAGACAGCAACCAGAACGTGGTCGCCCGGCTGCGTGGCACCGGGAAACGCCGGCCCATCCTGCTGCTGGCCCACCTGGACGTCGTCGAAGCCCTGCGGTCCGACTGGTCGATGGATCCGTTCACGTTGACCGAACGGGATGGCTACTTCTACGGCCGCGGCACGAGCGACATCAAGGATATGGCCGCGATTTTCGTCGCGACCTTGATCCGTCTCAAGCGCGAGCACTTCCTCCCAGACCGAGACATCATCCTGGCGCTCGAGGCAGGCGAGGAGACCGATGGCTCGGGCATCCGTTGGCTGCTGGCGTCCAAGCGGGATCTGATCGACGCCGAATACTGCATCAACGGAGACGCCGGCGATCCCCTGGAGCAAGACGGGCGGCCGGTAGTGCGGGGCGTCCAGGCCAGCGAGAAGGTCTACCACGACCTCTACTTCGAGGTGCACAACCCCGGCGGGCACAGCTCGATCCCGGTGCCGGACAACGCCATCTACCGGCTCGCGGCGGCGCTGCAACGGCTCGCGGGTTTCACCTTTCCGCTGAGCCTGAACGAAGTGACGCGGGTGTACTTCGAGCGCCTGGCGGCCACCCAACCCCCGGCGGTCGCGGCCGAAATGCGCGCATTGCTGCGCGATCCTCCTGATTCGGCTGCCGCCGCTTGGCTGTCGTCGCGCGCGCCACTCTTCAATTCGATGCTGCACACGACGTGCGTCGCGACCCGGCTGGAAGCGGGGCACGCCAACAACGCCCTGCCGCAGACGGCCCGCGCCCTGATCAATTGCCGCATGCTGCCGCAGGACCCGCCCGAGCGTGTGGAGGCGATGTTGCGGGACGTGGTGGCGGACACGGCGGTCGCCGTGATCCCGATCGACACCGCGGTGGCCTCGCCGCCGTCGCCGATCGTGCCGGAGGTGTTCGGGCCGCTGGAGCGGGTCACGCATCAGATGTGGCCCGGCGTGCCGATCATTCCCAACATGGAGACCGGCGCCACCGACGGTCTGTATCTCCGCAATGCCGGCATGCCGGTCTATGGGGTGTCCGCGGTATTCCTGGAACAGGGGGACATCCGGGCGCACGGGCGTGACGAGCGCATCGGCGTGCGGGAGTACTACGCCGGCCTGGAGTTCGCCTACCGCTTTGTGAAAGCGCTCTCGACGCCATGAGAGACTGGCTGGAGCAGAACGCGGGGCTGAGCCGGGTGCTGCAGGACCGGCTCCTCGCCACGCTGCTCATTGTCGTCGGGTTGTGGCTGGCGCAGCGGATCATCCTCGCGGTCGTGTACCGTGGCGCGCAGGACCCGCGGACGCGCTACAAGTGGCGCAAGACGATCACCTACGTCGCCCTGCTCGGTCGGCCTGCTGGTGATCGGGCACATCTGGATCGAGCGCGTGGGATCGCTGGCGACGTTCCTCGGGCTCGCCACGGCGGGATTGGCGATCGCCCTGAAAGACATCGTCCAGAACCTGGCCGGGTGGGCGTTCATCGTGTGGAGCCGGCCGTTCGACGTCGGGGACCGCGTGCAGGTCGGGGCGCACTCCGGCGACGTGATCGACCTGCATCTGTTTCAATTCACCTTGAACGAGATCGGCAACTGGGTCGACGCGGACCAGAGCACCGGCCGCATCATCCACGTCCCGAACGGCAAGGTGCTGTACGAACCCGTCATCAATTACGACAAGGGGTTCCGCTACATCTGGAGCGAGATCCCGATCACGATCACGTTCGAGAGCAACTGGAAACGCGCCAAACAACTGCTCGAGGCGATCGCGGCCCGCCACGCCGAGCAGTTGACCGAGCAAGTGGAGCGGGAGCTGCTCGAGGCGTCACGCCAGTACCTGATCGCCTACACCAAGCTGACACCGATCGTCTACGTGCGGGTGCGCGACCAGGGAATTGGGCTGACGATTCGCTATCTGATTCGCTCCCGCTTCCGGCGCGGCAGCGAGAACGCGGTGTGGCAGGACGTGCTGGAAGCCTTCGCCGCCGAGCCGGATATCGACTTTGCCTACCCGACACAGCGACAGGTGGTGCGGGGCTAGCGATCCTGCTGCGGCAGGAAGGCCGTGACCGTGTGGTGGGTGACGGTCGGCTCGAGGTGCAGCAGGAAGTCTCGATCTTCCGGGTAGTAGTGCGCCCGTTCCACGTCGTCTCCGGCGAAGCGCCGGATCGCTTCCAGTGACTCCCACAACGAAATGAAGACGAACTCGGTTTGCGCGGCCTCGTCACGACGTAAAACCAGCACCCCCTGGTTGCCGGGCGTCGCGCGGATCTCCTTCACGCCCGTGGCATCGAGATAGGCGGCGTAGGCGTCACCGCGGCCGGGGCGCACGGCGCCTCGCCACACCCGGGCGATCACGCGCCGTCCACCTGGGCCAGGACGGCCTTGGTGTCCACGACTGTGGCGAACTCTCCGTGGAGATCGGCCAGGGCGACGTCGTGCAGCAGCTGCCCGGCCCAGAGGCGGCCATCGGGACCCTTGTTGTCGAACGTCGCGGTGGCATCGGACACGACGTAAGTGTCGAACCCGAGATTGCCCGCCATCCGGACCGTTGTCGACACGCAGTAGTTGGTCTGCATGCCGGTCACGACGAGTGTGGTGAGACCGCGGCGCCGCAAGTCGTCCTCGAGCGTGGTTCCGATGAACGCGCTGTTCACCGACTTCTGCACCACCGGCTCGCCCGGGCGCGGGCGTACCTCATCCTTGATCTCCACGCCCGGCTGATTGGGGCGCAGTGGGGAATCTTTCTCACGCGACACGTGTTGCACAAAAATCACGGGCCGCTCGGTCCGTCGCCACGCGTCGAGCAGCCGGGCGATGTTGGCCTCGAGGTCCGGTGTGGTGCGGTGCAGGGACTCGTTGTAGCCGTCGAATCCCTTCTGGACGTCCACCACCACGAGGACGGCGTTCTCCGGCAGGGTATTCATGTGCCTCCCTTGCTCCCCGCGCTGACGGGATCGGGACGCCGTTCGGCATGAACGGCGCGACCAAGGTCGATCACAGTACGCACCAGGAGATCGAAATCTTCACGACGGCTGCGCTGGTTGGTGTTCGCGACGCGAATCGCGAATTTGCCGTCTAGCACCGTGTGCGAGGGGAGGGCGATGCCGCTCTCCTGCAGCCGCCACAGAATCTCCTGGTTCACGGCATTGAGTCCCTCGGCATCCAGGTCCGGGGCGGTGTAGCGGAAACAGCAGATGTTCAGGGGCGCCGGGGCCAGGCGCTCCAGCGACGGCTCGGCGTCCACGAGCGACACGAGATATTGCACCTGCGCCACGTTTTGCGCGATTAGTTGGCCGATCGTTTCGACCCCATGCGTCTTGAATGCCATCCAGACTTTGAGGGCACGGAAGCCGCGCGACAGTTGCAATCCGAGGTCGGCGAACAGGACACCACCCGCCGCGGCGCCTCGGGCAGTAGCCCCGAGGTAGCTCGGGGAGACCGCGAACGTCTCGCGATGCAGGTCCCGGTGCCGCACCAGCGTGCAGCCCACCTCGAACGGCAGATAGCCCCACTTGTGCAGGTCGAACGCCACGGAGTCGGCCGCTTCGAGTCCCCGCACGACTGGCTTCAGGGTGGGTGCCAGCGCCAGGAGGGCGCCGAACGCGCCATCGACGTGGAACCAGAGCTGCTCGGCCCGGCACACATCGGCCAGCGCCTGGAGATCGTCGGTGGCGCCGGTATTCACTGTCCCGGCGTTACCGACGACGCAGATCGGCCGGCGCCCCTGGCGACGGTCTTCGGCGATGGCCCGCCGCAGATCGTCGACCCGGATGCGGTATTCGGCGTCCACCGGGATCAGTCGCAGCTGGCGCCGGCCCATTCCCATCAGCTCGATCGCCTTGCGCACCGAGCTGTGGCTTTCGGTCGAAGCATAGACGATGAGCGCGGGGGCGCCGTCGCCCATGCCAAGGTCCCTGACATCGAACCCGGCCTTCGCCTGCCGGGCCACGGCCAGGGCCACGAGATTCGCCATCGAGCCGCCGGAGAGCAGCACGCCGCTCGAATCGGGGGGAAACCCCAACAGCTCGGCCAGCCACGCGATGACTCGCTCCTCGACGTAACGGGCGCCTTCCTGAATACCGGCCGCCTGGGGATTCATGCCCGAGGCAAGCATGTCCGACAGCATGGCGAGTGGTGTGCCCGTTCCAATCACCCACCCCCAGAAGCGCGGGTGGATGTTGCCCGGCGGAAACGGCAACACGTCGCGTTGGAATTGTTGGTACACGTCCGTCGCCGAGCGTCCCTGGTGCGGTACGGGCTCCGCCAGGCGTCGCTTCACCTCGTCGGGGAACGGTTGCCACACCGGCCGCTCGCGCACCGTTTTCAGGTAGTCGAACATGTCGTCGAGCATGCGGTGGCCCAAGCTGCGGAGCTCATCCCAATTGGCGGGATCGAGCGTGAGTTCCGGCTTCATGCGGCCTCCGGGCGAACTGAGGATGTGGTCGGTTTTCGGTCATTGGTCGTCGGCGGAGTCTCTACCGATGACCTCTTACTGATGACCGAGGACGCCTTATGCGAGAATTGGATCCACACCACTGCCGCCAAGATCATCCCGATCGCGACGATCATCCGACCGGTGATCGGCTCGCTCAAAAACATCCACCCCAGGAGCACGGCGATCACTGGATTCACATACGCGTAGGTCCCGACGATGGTGGCCGGCGCGTAGCGCAACGCGTAGCCGTATGCGCTGTACCCCACGATCGAGCCGAACAGCACCAGATAGGCCATCGCGATGGCGCCCGATCCACTGAGATGCCAGGCACCCCACTCACCGAGCACGGTGCCGACGAGGGTCACGAATGCGCCGCCCGCCAGCATCTGGATTGCCGCGGTCATGTACGGGCTCGACTGGGTCGGGTTGCGCTTGGCATAGATCGACCCCAGCGACCAGAACGCGCTGGCGCTCGTGAGCGCGATGGGACCGCGAAGGTCCGCGGACAGGATCTCGCGCGGATTGGCGCCGACCAGGAGCGACGTGCCCAGGAAGCCCACCACCAGCCCGACGATCACGCGCCAACCCAGGCGGCCGGAGCCACCGGGGATGATGGAATCGAAGAAGGCCATCCACAAGGCGACGGTCACGACGAACACGCTCGCCGTGCCGGAGGGCGTGTACTGCTCCGCCCAAACCACGAATGCGTTCCCGCCCGCCAGCAACAGCACGCCCGCGATGGCGGCGCGGCGCCAGTCAGTGGCTCGGCGGGGCAGGTGATCGCCGAACAGCAGAGCCCCGACCAGCAACAGGGCGCCGGCCGCGACAAAGCGCAGCCCGGCGAACAGGAACGGCGGCAACACACCGACGCCGATCTTGATCGCGAAATAGGTCGAGCCCCAGAACAGGCAGACGAGGAGCCAGGCGACCAGCGCCTTCCCACGTAGACCCGCCATCAGTCCAGATCCTCGGCCATGAGCCCCGGTTTTTCGAACACAGTGGACAATACGATCGTCGTGCGCGTGTTGAACGATCGCTGACCGGTGGACATGCTGCGCAGCATGTCCTGCACGCCCTCCAGATCAGAGGCAACCACCTTCATGATGTAGCAGTCTTCACCCGCGACGTGATGGCACTCGAGCACCCCCGGGTGCTTGGCCATCTCGCGCATGCGCGGTTCGTCTCCGACGTAGTTCGAATTACCGTAGCGGACGGCCACGAACGCCGTCACCGGGTACCCCAGCTTGGAGCGATCGAGGTGGGCGCCGTAGCCCGTGATGTAGCCGCTTTCCTCGAGCCGCTTCACCCGTTCCATGATCGCCGGACGGGACAGGCCGACTTCGTCGGCAATCCCCTGGTAACTGGAGCGGCCATCGGCGGCGAGGAGGCGCAGAATCCGGCGATCGGTGGCATCGAGCGAGAGTTTGGCGGTCATTTCGTAACCTCTCCCCTACGATAGGTCGGACGATTCGTAGATAAACAACGCCACTCTGTTAACGCAAGTTCAATATGTTAGGGTTCCGCCGACGAACCATCCGGTTCTTGCAGGCAAACTGTCCTTGAGTTAGGACACATCCGATGAGTAGTTTGCGGCCGATGAGCACGCGACTTCAGCAACTGCGAGGCTTGGTGCGGGAGTTCCCGTCGGCCTTGCTCGGGTATTCGGGCGGCGTCGACTCGAGTCTCCTGGCGGTCGTGCTGCGACAGGAGCTCGGGCCTGAGCGGATGGTCGCGGCCATCGGCCGCAGTGCCTCCTACCCGGCGGTGCAATGGGAAGCCGCGCGATCGCTCACCGCCCGTTTCGACGTGCCCCTGATTGAAGTCGAGACCCATGAGCTGGATGATCCGCATTACCTCGCCAACCCGACTAACCGCTGTTTCTTCTGCAAGAGTGAGCTGTGGCTCCGGCTCGGCGCCGTTGCCCGGGAACGTGGAATCGCTGTGGTTTGCGACGGGACCAACGCCGACGATCTGAAAGAGCATCGGCCCGGTCATGCGGCCGGGGTCGCCGCCGCAATCCGGTCGCCGCTCGCGGAGGCGGGGTTCTCCAAGGAGGAGGTTCGGGCCGCGGCCCGCGATCTGGGAATCCCCAACTGGGATGCGCCGGCGGCTCCCTGTCTCTCGAGTCGGGTCCAATACGGATTACACATCACGCCGCGGCGCCTGCACCAGGTGGAGCAGGCCGAAGCGGTGCTGCGCCAGATGGGAGTACAGGGCGACCTCCGGGTTCGCCATCGTGGCGCGCAGGCTCGGATCGAAGTCGAGCCGAGCTGGATTCCCTGGCTGGCGTCTCGACTCGAGGAAGTCACCCGGCAGCTGCTGGAGCTTGGTTTTGCGCAGGTCGAGGTGGATCCGCGAGGCTACCGGCGCGGCAGCTTGATCCTCGATCATGCCGCGCCGTGAGACTGTTCGTGGCGCTGACACCACCGGCGGAGGTGCAACAGGCGGTGTGGGATGCGTTCGCACCGATACGCGCCCGGCCCGTTCCGGTGAAATGGGTGCAACCGGATGGGATTCACATCACCCTGAAATTCCTCGGTGAGGTCGCCGACGAGCGGGAACCAGAATTGGCACGCGCCCTGGGTGACGTCGTGACCGGCACGCGAGTCATCACGCTGGTCGTGAACGGTGCCGGGGCGTTTCCTGATCCGGTGCGTCCGCGGGTGTTGTGGGCCGGCGTCGACCCCGATCCCGCCATCGAGCTGCTCGCGGACCGAGTCGAGCGGGTGTTCGCGCCGTTGGGGTTCCCGACCGAGGGCCGGGCGTTCCGGCCCCACCTCACGGTGGGGAGAGCGGCACGCGACGCGCGGCGCAGCGATTTCGAGGGGATGGCCGCCGCCCTCGAAGGACTCGCGGTGGAGGCCAGTGCGCTCCTGGACGGTGTGGAACTGATGAAGAGCGTGCTCCGTCCCAGCGGGGCGGTGTATCACAGGGTACATCGTGAACGGCTGTCTTAGGGGGTTATTCCGGCTCGTCGCCTTCCTGCTGTTGCTGGTGGGAGTGGCGCTCGCGTGGTGGTACCGTGCGCCACTGACGCAGGCATTCGGCCGGCTCGTGGGACGGCGCGACACCGCGCTGCCGTCCGTGGCCGCCGACTCGATTGGCGCCCCTACGCCGGCAGCGTTGGCGTCGGCGCAGGGGAAACTCCAGGCGCTGGGGCGGGCGGGCGGGCCGGATTCGGTGATTCTCAGCGCCAACGAAACCGCCGCGCTAGTGGGAAGCGGCATCGACTGGACGGTCCGGCGCTCGTTCGATTCACTTCGGGTCGAGCTGCTCGAGGGGACACTCGCGGTGCATGCTCGCCTGGATACCAAGCTCATTCCCAAAGACAATCTGGGGCCGTTGCGTGGGCTTCTGGCCGAACGCGAGCCGCTGCGCATCGCGGGCCCGGTGGAGATTCGTCGACCGGGCATCGCCCGCTGGACCGTGAAAGAGCTGAGCCTGCGCGGCTTTCCGTTTCCGCCCGCCGCGGTCCGCTCACTGGCGCATCAGGCCGCAGGAGCGGACTCGACCGGATCGGTGGGCATTCGCGTCGACCCCGCGATCGTCGACGCTCGGGTGCATGCGACCGGCCTGGTGTTGTACCGGAGGCGGCAACGATGACCCGCCGCGTGTTGGTGGTGGACGATGAAAAGGGCGTGCGCGAGGCCCTGAAACAGGTGCTGGAATTCGAATCCATCGAGGTGCAAACCTGCGCCTCGGGGTTCGACGCGCTCCAGTCCTATATCGAGTTCCATCCGCATCTCGTGTTCCTGGACGTCAAGATGCAGGGGCTGGACGGCCTGGAAGTGT
This sequence comes from uncultured Gemmatimonadales bacterium, assembly GCA_963821385.1. Taxonomy (GTDB): domain Bacteria; phylum Gemmatimonadota; class Gemmatimonadetes; order Gemmatimonadales; family GWC2-71-9; genus DASTHG01. The sequence goes on along the minus strand of CAWGDK010000008.1, from coordinate 140,861 downwards.
TGAAGCGGCTGCGCGAGCACGATCCCCATGCCCAGGTCGTAATGATTTCCGGCCACGGGACGATTCAGACCGCCGTCGAAGCCACCCAGCTCGGCGCATACGATTTCCTCGAAAAACCGCTGGACACCGACCGCATCCTCCTCACGCTGCGCAATGCACTGCAGCACGTGGAGCTGGCGGTCGAGAATGTCCGGCTGCGCGCCGAAGTCGTGGCGACCTACGCCATCGTCGGATCCTCCAAGGCCATCAAGGCGGTGATCGAGCGGCTCGAGAAAGTCGCGCCCACGCCGGCGCGCGTGCTCATCACCGGAGAGAACGGGACCGGCAAGGAGCTCGTCGCGCGGGCGATCCACGACCTGAGTCCGCGGGCGCGCGGGCCGTTCGTGGAGGTCAATTGCGCCGCGATTCCCGCGGAGTTGATCGAGAGCGAGCTGTTCGGCCACATGAAGGGCAGTTTCACCGGGGCGATGTCGGATCGCCCGGGCAAATTCGAGCTGGCGGACGGCGGCACGCTGTTTCTGGACGAGATCGGCGACATGAGTCTCTCCGCGCAAGCCAAAGTGCTGCGCGCGTTGCAGGAGGGCGTGATCTCGCGGATCGGGTCCGGCAAACCGCTGGAGGTCGATGTGCGGGTGGTGGCGGCGACCAACAAGACGCTGGAGCAGGAGATCGCCGCGGGGCGGTTTCGCGAAGATCTGCTGTACCGGTTGAATGTCGTGCCGATCGAAGTGCCGCCCCTGCGCGTCCGTCGCAGCGACATCCCGCAGCTCGTCCGCCATTTTACGGAGCAGTTGTCCGGCACGCGGCGGGCCGGCTTGAAGCCAAAGGAATTCGAACCCGCGGCGTTGAAGCTGCTGGCGGCCCACGATTGGCCCGGCAATATTCGCGAGTTACGCAATGCGGTTGAACGGCTGTTGATTCTCGCGTCCGGAGATGCGGTGACCGAGGAAGACGTTGGGCGGATGGTGGGCGACGGTGGCCGTACCGTAGCGGAGGAGGACGCGTCGGCGAGTGGATCGATCTTGCGTGCCGGGACATTCGACGAGTTCAAGCAGGCGGCCGAGCGGGCGTACCTCCAGGCCAAGCTCAAAGAGCACGACTGGAATGTGAGCGAAACCGCGCGTACGTTGGCCATGCCACGGAGCAACCTGTACAAGAAAATCGAGCGCTACCGGCTGGCGCGGGAGAGCTAGGTGCCCGACAAGAAGGAACGGGATTGGGATCGTGAGCTGGCGGAGGTCGATCGGCTGTTGAACCAGCTGCCGACCCATCAGGCGGACCAAGCGGCGGCGGCCGCCGCGGCGGCGAAGCGCCCGCCGGCGGCCCCGGCGCAACCCGCCGGCACGTCGTCGCGCCAGTGGATCGGCACGTGGGCCCGCGTCGCCCTGGGCTTGCTGATCGGCATCGGCATGACCCAATGGCCCTACACCCACGGATGTGGATTCAAGCTGTTCGTCTACCTCGGCGGGGTCCTGACCGTCATCGTGGCGGGCACCTGGAGCAGCCTGACGTCGTGGAAGCGTCGCATGGGTGCGGCGCACATCTTCTCGCAGGGGCTCGTGATCTGGGGCCTGATTCTGGCCGCGCGGGAGATTCTGCCCCGCATCGGATACGCGAAAGACGCCGCGACCTGGTTCTGCCCATGAGCTAGCTTTAGCTGATAGCTGATGGCCTTCTTTCCAACACGAACTCTTTCCGAGCTCCCATGCCCCAGAACTTCAAGAACTTCATCGCCGGCGCGTGGGTGGCGCCGTCCACCGGTAACTACTTCGAGAACCGGAACCCGGCCGACTGGAACGACGTGATCGGCTGCTTCCCACGCTCGGGCCCCGAGGATGCGCAGCGTGCGATCGCCTCGGCCAAGCGCGGGTTCGCCGAATGGTCCAAGACGCCGGCCCCGCTGCGTGGCGCGGTGCTGCAACGGGTGGGGGAGCTGCTGGTCCAGAAGAAGGAAACGATCGCCCGGGCCATGACCAGGGAAATGGGGAAAGTCCTGGCGGAGACGCGCGGCGACGTGCAGGAAGGCATCGACACCGCGTTTTACGCGGCGAGCGAAGGCCGCCGGTTGTTCGGCCGGGTTGCCCCTTCGGAGCTACGCAACAAGTGGGCGATGTCCTATCGCCGCCCCATCGGCGTGGCGGGGATCATCACGCCCTTCAACTTCCCGATGGCGATTCCGACCTGGAAGATGTTCCCCGCACTCGTTTGCGGGAACGCCGTGATCTTCAAGCCCGCCGAGGACGTGCCGCACACCGGGCACCTGCTGGTGGAGGTGCTGCTCGAGGCGGGGCTGCCGCCTGACGTGATCCAGCTGGTCCACGGCCAGGGCTCGGTGGTCGGGAAGGCGGTGATCGAGCATCCGGATGTCCCGGTGATTTCCTTCACCGGGTCGACCGAAACCGGCTCGGTCATCGGCGCCACCTGCGGTCGGATGCACAAGCGGCTCTCGCTGGAAATGGGCGGCAAGAATGCGATGATCGTCATGGACGATGCCGACCTGGATCTCGCACTCGATGGTGTGTTGTGGGGCGCCTTCGGCACTACGGGGCAGCGATGCACGGCGACGAGCCGGCTCATCCTGCACGAGAAGATTCACGACCGCTTCCTCAAGATGCTCGGGGATCGTGCCGGGAAGCTGCGCCTGGGTCCGGGCCTGCTCGACCAGACCGAGGTGGGACCGCTGATTCACGAAGAGTCGCGCCAGAAAGTCGACAGCTACGTCGCGATCGGGAAAAAGGAGGGGGCCGCGGTGCTGGTGGGCGGAGCCACGGCCAGGGGCGGGGTGCTCGACCAGGGGTGGTTCTACCAGCCGACCGTCCTCGCCGGCGTGAAGCCGGGCATGCGGGTGGAGCAGGAAGAGATCTTCGGTCCGGTGCTGTCGGCGATCAAAGTCGGCTCTCTGGACGAGGCGGTGAAGGTGAACAACGACGTCCTGTATGGTCTCTCGAGCTCCCTCTACACGCGCGACGTGAACGCCGCGTTCCGGGCGATGAGTGATCTCGACAACGGGATCACCTACATCAACGCCCCCACGATCGGGGCGGAAGCACACCTGCCGTTCGGCGGGGTGAAGCAGACCGGGAATGGTCATCGCGAGGGGGGTTGGGAAGTGTACGACTTCTATTCCGAGACCAAGGTCTGTTACGTCGACTATTCCGGTCACCTGCAGCGCGCGCAGATCGATACGTATACCGAGTAGGCGCGGCGTTTTGGGGTGTAGCTCAATTGGCGGAGCGCCCGGCTGTTAACCGGGAGGTTGGAGGTTCGAATCCTCCCGCCCCAGTGCGTGAATCGATCCAGCCGCGCGATGTTCGGATGACGGCGTGCCGCCCCGGTGCGCTAGCATGGTCCTCGTGGAATACGAGAGTCTCCTCGTCCTGCTCGCCGCCCGGTCCACGCCGCCCGACGCGGACGCCCTCGAAACAGCTGCACGGGGTCCGCATCGTTTGGCTGCGACTGGAGCGGGAGGGACAGTCGGTCTGTCTCGCGGCGCGGGTGCGTCACCGCGACTGCCCCGAGGACTTCCGGGCCCGGGTGCGGGGGTGGGGGGCCGACCGGGGGTGGGCGGTGACCGTTGCGCCAGCGGCCCCACCCTTGTAAAGTGAATCACATGCTTCACTTGGGGGGCCCTGTGGGAGAGCCGGACGAGTCGTCCACGTCCGGGGCCCCTGCTGCCCCTGCCGCTCCCGAACGGCGCCGCTCCAGACTGGCCCGATGGTTCGACAGCTGGATGCGCTCGCTCGGGATGGCGTTGGTGCTGTTCCTCATCATCAGACGTTCTTCTTCGAAGCCTTTCAAATCGCCAGCGGCAGCATGGACGCGCACGTTGCTCACGGGCGATTTCCTCTTCGTCAACAAAGTGGTCTACGGTGCGCAGATCCCGGGCACGCAAGGCCCGGTTGCCGGCGCTTCCGGCAGCCGCGGCCGCGGTGACGTGATCGTGTTTGCCTATCCGCGACGATCCCAACCGGACTACGTGAAGCGAGTGATCGGAACACCGGGGGCGATACCGTCGCAGATGCGCGGCGGGCCGGCTCGCCGTCAATGGCCGACGGCTGGTGGAGCCGTACGTGCAGCGCGTCGATCCGGCTCGCGACATCGCTGAACCCGAGTTCGAGTGGCAGCAGGCCGTACGTGGTGGCCGCGTCCGACGGAAGCGCGGCGCGGCTACCAGCCCACGCGTGACACTGGGGCCCGCTGGTCGTCCCGACGGACAAGTTCTTCGTTCTGGGGGACAACCGCGACGATTCAGCCGATTCACGCTACTGGGGCTTTGTGGACGCGGCGGCCGTCAAAGGCCGGACGATGCTGGTGTATTTCAGCTACGACCGGGACGCGCACGATGCGCTGCCCTGGCTGACCGATATTCGCTGGAGCCGGCTCGGCTCCGCTGATACACTGAGGCCGGTCAGTGATCCGCGTCGCGCCCCGCCGTCGGCGCGACAGGCGGCCGATTCGATACGGCGCCATGCCTTAGAGAGGGATGACAACGCCATGCGACTGAATACGGCGAAACGTTTTCGTTCGACGAAGGGTCGCTCGACCAATACCTGCGCGAGATCAGCCAGTACCCGCTGATCCCGCGCGAGGACGAGGTCGGGCTCGCGCAGTGCATCAGCCGCGGCGACGCGGAGGCGCTCGACAAGCTCGTGCGCTCCAACCTCCGCTTCGTCGTGTCCGTGGCGAAGAAGTATCAGAATCAGGGCGTGTCGCTCTCGGACCTGATCAACGAGGGCAACCTCGGCCTGATCCGCGCCGCCCACAAATTCGACGAAACCAAGGGCATCAAGTTCATCAGCTATGCCGTGTGGTGGATCCGGCAGGCAATCCTCCAGGCCCTGGCCGAGCAGTCCCGCATCGTGCGGGTGCCGCTGAACCGCGCCGGCACCTTGCACCGCATCGGCAAGCGCTCGTCCATGCTGCTCCAGGAGCTGGGCCGCGAGCCGACCGTGGAAGAGATCGCGGAAGGCATGGACATCTCGCAAGAAGAGGTCGCCAAGACCCTGTCCATCTCCCAGGCCCACCTCTCGCTCGACGCGCCACTCACCCCCGGGGAAGACAACAAGCTGCTCGACTATCTTCCCGATACGCAGAATCCCGGCCCCGACGACGAAATCTTCGAGCACGCCCTGACGGAATCCATCGAGGGCGTCCTGTCCACCCTGAAAGACCGCGAGGCGAAGATCCTCCGGCTCTACTTCGGGTTGGAAGGGCAGGAGCCGATGACGCTGGAGGAAATCGGCTCGTTGCTCGGTATCACGCGCGAGCGGGTTCGCCAGATCAAGGAAAAGGCCCTGGCCCGCCTGCGCCACGTGTCCCGCGCCCGGGCCCTGGAGAGCTTCCTGTCCTGAACAAGGACGAGCTGTACCGTCGCCTGCTGCAGCGCACCCGCGATACCGCGGACCAAGTTGACCGAGACATCACCGCCGCGCTGGGGACCACCGGAGCGGTCCTGGTCTGTGACTCGTCGGGGTTCACGTCGACCACGCGGCGCCGCGGCATCCTCCATTTTCTCAGCCTCCTCATTCGCAGCTACCAGCTGACGATCCCCCTCGTCGCCGAGCACGGCGGCACGTTGATCAAGAACGAAGCCGACAACCTCATCGCCATCTTCGAGCGGCCCGAGCAAGCGGTCCGCTGCGCGGTGGCCGTGCAGGACGCGCATCGCCGCTGGAATGCCAGCGCCGTGGAGGACGATGACCGGTTCCAGGTGTGTATCGGGGTGGACTACGGCGCGTTCCTGCGGCTGTCGGACGACGTGTTCGGCGACACCGTGAACGTGGCGTACAAGCTGGGCGAGGATCTGGCGGGGCAGGGGGAGATCCTCGTTACCGAGCCCGTGGCGCGGGCCGTGCACGGGGCATTTCGCGCGGTCCCACTGGGATCCCCGGAGGTCGGGCACGTCGCGATGGCGGTGTACCGGATCGAGTCGTCCCCGAGCTAACTTTCCGTCCATGGCCTCCAACGCGTCCTTCGACGTCTCCACCGGCGCCGATCTGCAGGAAGTCGACAACGCCGTCAACCAGGCGACCAAAGAGGTCGCCCAGCGCTACGACTTCAAGGGATCGAAGTGCGCGATCGCGTTCGACCGCGCCAAGGCGATCCTGAACCTGACCGCCGACGACGATTTCAAGATGAAAGCCCTGTTCGATATCCTGCAATCCAAGCTCATCAAGCGCGGCGTGCCGGTGAAGAACCTGGACCTGGGACCGGTGACCCCGGCCACGGGGGACACAGTGCGGCGCGAGATCAAGCTGACCCAGGGGATCGACCAGGAGAAGGCGAAAGCGATCGTCAAGGCGATCAAGGACAAGAAGTTCAAGAAAGCGCAGGCCTCGATTCAAGGCGAAGAGATCCGCGTGCAGTCGCCCTCCAAGGACGAGCTGCAGGAAGTCATGACGTTTCTCCGCAGTCAGGATTTCGGGATCGAGCTCAAGTTCGGGAACTACCGCGGATGAAGCTCGGCGTCGTGTCGTTGGGGTGTGACAAGGCGACCGTCGACTCCGAGCGGCTCGTGGGCGAGCTGGTGGGGCACGGTGCTACGCTCACGTCCGACCTGCCCGCGGCCGATGTGGTGCTCGTCAATACCTGCGGATTCATCGACGCCGCCAAACAGGAGTCGATCAACGCCATCCTGGAGGCCGCCCGGCTGAAGCAAACCGGCAACGTGAAGGCCGTGGTCGCCGTGGGATGCCTGGTGCAGCGCTACAAACAGGAGTTGCAGGCCGAAATGCCCGAGGTCGATCTGTTCCTCGGGTTTTCCGATCTGCATCATCTCGTGCCCGAGCTCGCCAGCCGCGGGCTGATCGTCGATCCCGTGGTCGCCCACCCCGGGGTGCGCCAGTTCCTGGGCGGCCCGACGCACGTGCGCTATCTCAAGATCTCCGAAGGGTGCGACCACACCTGCGCCTTCTGCGCCATCCCGCTGATGCGCGGCAAACACCGCTCCGAGCCGCTCGAGCGGCTGGTGCGCGAGGCGCAGGCGCTCGAAGCCCAGGGCGCCAAGGAGATCAACCTGGTGGCCCAGGATCTGGGTCACTACGGTCGCGACCTGGGCCGGGACGGACCGAAACTGCCGGACCTGCTCGACGCCCTGCTCGCCGGGACGACGGTCCCGTGGTTCCGGTTGCTGTACGTGTACTCGGCGGGACTGACGGATCGACTGGTCGAGACGATCGCCCGCGAGCCGAGGATCGTCCCCTATATCGATATCCCGATCCAGCACGCCAGCGATCGCATGCTCGAGCGGATGCGGCGCCCGGAGCGGCAGGCGAGCTTGCGCGACAAACTGCGCTGGCTGCGCGGGGTCATTCCCGACGTCGCGATTCGGACCACGTGTCTGGTCGGGTTCCCGGGCGAGGAGGACGCGGACTACCGGGAGCTGCTGGCATTTCTGGAAGAGGCCCAGTTCGATCGCCTCGGCGCCTTTTCGTATTCGCCTCAAGACGGCACCCGCGCGGTGCAATACGCCGACGATGTCCCCGATGGGGTAAAACGGGACCGGCTGGAAGAGTTGATCGAGGTCCAGCGCGGCATATCGGCCGAGCGCCTGTCCCGATTCGTCGGGCGAGAGGTGCCGGTGCTCGTGGACCGGATCGCCGATCCCCAGGAGACGGGGCTCGATGGACCGGGCGTGACCCACGTGGGCCGGGTGGCGTGGCAGGCGGACGACGTAGACGGCGTCACCTACCTGGAGCAGGGGGGGTGGGCGCAGGAGGGCAGCTTCGTCCAGGCCCGACTGACGGGCAGCGAGGACTACGATTTCCGGGCGGTGGCGCTCGCATGAGACGGCCGCCGCTCCAGCCGGCCTGGGCGTCCCGTGCGCGGCACGGGACGCCTTTTTACTGGTGCGTCGTCCTCGCCGCCCTCGTGCTGGGATGCCCCAGACCCCAGCCGCAGGCGATCGGTCCCGAGCCCGAGTTGCGGGTCGGGCTGTCGGTCGGATCGGCGAGCCTGCGTGTGGGAGGCGACGGCGAGCTCTTCATTACGGATGACGGCAACGGGACCCCCGTCGGCGCGGTGCTGTCCGGGACCGTGTGGACCGTCATTCCGGATTCAGCCGGGGGCCTGAGGTTAGTGCGTCCCGATGGGACCCGGACCGAGCGGCACGTGGGGATTTCGGCGGTCAACGTGACCGAGGGCCACTTTGCGATGGTGAACGGGCGGCGCTACCGCGGCCGCATCAATGTGATCCGCGACCGGACCGGCCTGACGCTGATCAACAGGCTGGGGCTCGAGAGCTACCTCGCCGGGGTGCTGGCGCAGGAGATGGGGACCCGGCGGCCGGAAGAGCGCGAGGCGTTGCTGGCCCAGGCGGTCGTGGCCCGCACCTTCGCGCTGCGCAACCGTGGCCGGTGGGAGGCCCAGGGGTTCGACGCGACAGCCGATACGCGGGATCAGGTGTATTTCGGAGCGGACGCGGAGACGCCGCAGGTGTGGGAAGCGATTCACGCCACGGCAGGAGAGGTCGTGCGCTACCAGGGTCGCCTGATCGAGGCGTACTACCATTCCGCCTGTGGCGGCCGCACCGCCGCGGTCGAGGAAGTGTTCCGGACGGCACAGCGCCAGCCCTATCTGCGATCGGTCTCCGACCTGGCGCGCGACGGCCACGCGTATTGCGAGCGCTCACCGCGGTTTCAGTGGCGCGAGGAGTGGGATGCCTCAACGCTGCGCACTATATTGACGCGAACGCTGACGACGGTGATGCCCGTCGGCGGCGATGGCCTGCAACCGATCACCGACGTGCAGGTTACGCGGTCGACGGGGTCGGGGCGGGTGGCGGAGCTTCGTATCGCATTTGGGCACGGTGATGTGCGCGTCGGCGGCCCCGATGTACGGACCGTGCTGCGGCCGGCGGCGGATCGATTGCTGTCGAGCACGGCGTTCAAATTGTTCGTCACGAAGGACGGCGCGCTCGTGGGGCGGCTCGTCGCCCAGGGTTCGGGGTCCGGACACGGCGTCGGGTTCTGCCAGTGGGGCGCGATCGGGCGTGCCCGCGCCGGGCAGCACTACCGCGACATTCTCACCACCTATTTTCCGGGGACCACGGTTGGGCGACTGTATTGAAGGCGTTCGGCGCGGCCTCGTCGCGCGTAGCGTCGCGGTCCTTTTCCTGGCGGCCATCCCCACCGGCGTGGTCCGCGCGCAGGGTGTGCTGTCGCAGTTCACCTACGACGAGCTGCGGGTCTCGGGCCTCCAGGTGGACGTTGGGGCGATCGCGACGCACGAGCTGCGCGGGGCGCTCGTCTACGGACTGCGCCTGGACGCGGGCTACCTCGCGCCGCACGTGCGCGTGCTGATCGGCGTCAGCCGCACCAGCTCCCTGTTCACAGGCCGTGCCGTGGCCCGGCTCAACCGCAGCCTGCTGGCCCTCGTGAACGATCCCGACTCGAACGCGACCATCGACGTGGGGCGGGTGCGCCTGTCCGACGTCATCCTCGATCTGGACCTGCTGTACGTTTTCAACGATGGGCGACCGGTCACCTTCGCCGCCGGTCTTGGGGCCGGCGTACACTTCCGCAACGGCAGTGGTGTGGCGATCAACCACACCTTTATCGAGGACGCGTTGGATGGCATGGCGCCGGCCGTCAATGGCACGGTCGGAATCAGCGTGGCGCTGACGCCGGCGTGGCGATTCACGGGCGAGCTGCGCGGCGCGCTATTGAGCGACTATTCCACCGCCGCCGCCCGGATGGGCTTCCAGTACCGCTTTCACGGAGTGCGAGGCGGTCCGTGAGCGATCCGGTGCGGGTGGCCGTCGTCGGGGCGGGGGGGGTGTCGCAGGTGGCGCATTTGCCGGTGTTGCGCAAGATCGCCGGAGTGGAGATCGCCGCCATCTGCGACAACGATCTCTCCAAGGCTCAGGCCCTGGCCGCGCGGTTCGAGGTGCGGGACAGCTACGACGACATCGAAGACGTGTTGCGCTACGTCAAGCCCGATGCCGTCGTGATCTGCACGCCCAATCACCTGCACGAGATCCACGTGGTCGCCGCTCTGTCCGCGGGTGTACATGTCCTGTGCGAGCGGCCGCTCGCGCTGAGCCTGGACGGGGTCGAGCGCGTGCTGCAGGCGAGCGAGAAGTATGGGAAACGAGTGATGGTCGCGATGAATCACCGCTTTCGCGCCGACGTCCAGGCCGTCCGGGGCTTTCTGGCGGGCGGGGAGCTGGGGACGATCGACATGATTCGCGGCGGCTGGTTCACGTTTCAGCCCACGCACAGCCGGCAGCAGCTGGGCTGGCGGCTGCGCCGGGCCCAGGCGGGCGGCGGTGCGATGCTCGATCTGGGACTGCCCCTCATCGACCTTGGCCTGTGGCTCGCCGGGTGGCCGATTCCCAAGCGGATCACCGCACACCTGGTGGGCGGCGGCCGCGAGACCGTCGAAGAAATGGGGATGGCCATGGTCGTGTGCGAGAACGGATTGTCGATCGGGATCGCCGTGAGCTGGCGGCACCTCGGGTCCGGCGAGCGTTTCTGGTTCGAGATGGTAGGCAAGAAGGGCACGGCGGATATCGCCCCGCTGCACGTCTACAAAGAGGTGCACGGGGCGCCCGCGGACGTCACGCCCACCGGCGCCAGCGGCCGGGAGACGCCGTTCATCCAGTCCTATCGCGCCGAGTGGACGTATTTCCTGGCCGTCATCCGGGGCGACGTGAACGCACCGCCGCCCAAGGATCAGCTGCTGCTGCAGCGGGTGATGGATGCCGTGTACCGTTCCGCCGACGAAGGGCGCGACATCCTGTTGTGAACCGCCGCGCCTGGCTGCTGGTCGCGCTCGGCGCTGTTGCGCTGCTCGCCAGCTATCCGCCGTTTCCGCTGCCCATCCTGAGCTTCGTTGCCGTCGTTCCTGCCGTTCTACTGCTCGAAAACAATGCGTCGGACCCACGCGGAGCCTATCGCTGGGGATTCCGGTATGGCCTGGCAGCGAACGGGGTCGTGCTCTACTGGATCGTCGTTGCGTTGTGGCATTTCACGCCGTTTGCCGCCCTGGGCTACGTCCTCACCATTTTCTGCCTTGGCGTCTTCACCGGCGGGTTGTTCTGGTTCGTGACCCGGGTTCGCCTGGCCTACCCCGCGCTTGTCGCTCGCCGTCGTGTTTCCCGTGGCGTGGACCGCTCTTGAATGGTCCATCGGTCACCTCGGCGATGTCGCCTTTCCGTGGCTCGGTCTTGGCACCTCGCTGGCCGACGCCCCGCTGCTGGTGCAATGGGCGGATGTGGGCGGCGCGCGCGGGATCACACTCTGGTTGGTCTGGTGCAATGTCCTGGTGGGGAGCGCCGTGGGGGTGTGGGGGCGGTGGCCGGCGGTGGGCAAGCGGCTTGCGCCGGTCGTCGTGACGCTGCTGCTCGCGAGCGGCTACGGCCTGTGGCGGGAACGCACGATCGTGCTACGCGAGGTGGGTGCGATCACCCTGGTGCAACCCAACATCGGTTTTCAGGAGAAGTGGGTTCCCGAGCGCGCCGACAGCGAGGTGGCGACGCTGCTCGCCCTGTCACGCGAGGCGGCGGCCGCTACCAAGCCGGATCTCGTGGTCTGGCCCGAGGCCGCGTTGCCGTACTATCTCACGCTACGTCCCAATTGGCAGTCGGCCATCGGCCGGTTCGCGAGCGAGACGCGGACGTACGTCCTCACCGGGGGCGTGCATTTCATTTATCAGGAAGCGGGGCGCACGCAAACGTTCAACGCCGCCTTCCTGTTCGATTCGGTCGGTCAGTGGCAGCCGTATCCGGTCTACGAGAAGCACTATCTCGTCCCGGTGGTCGAGCGCGTGCCGTTCGTTCCCGTCGCCTGGTTCCGGGCGTTGCCGGGCCTGGGTCGCTGGTCCGGAGGATTCGGGCGGGGACGGGACCTGCCGGTGTACGCGACCCCAATCGGGCGTTTCGGCGTCCTTGTCTGTTACGAGTCGGCCTTTGAAGACTTGCCCCGGCGCTACCGGCGCGCGGGAGCGGATTTCCTGGTGAACATCACCAACGATGCATGGTTTGGCCGCACCGCCGCCCCGCACCAGCATGCGTCGCACCTCGTGCTGCGGGCCATCGAGTCCCGCATGGGTGTCGCGCGGGCGGCGAATGATGGGATCTCGGAGTTTATCGATCCGCTGGGTCGCGTCACGCAGCCGAGCCAGCTCGAGACCCAGACCGTCGTCACCGGACGCCTCCGCACCAGCGATGCGGGATCGCTTTACGTGCGATGGGGCGATTGGGTGGGGCTATTGTCGGTGGTGACCACCCTGGCGATGGGCGGCGCGCTCCTGGCGCGGAAATGGCGTCGCAGCCCCTGAGGGTCGGGGTCGACGTCGGAGGGACCTTCACCGATCTCGTCGCCGTGGCGGCCGGTGGCGGACTCGAAATCCGCAAGGTGCTCTCCACGCCCGATCGCCCCGCCGCTGCCGTGTTCGGCGCCCTGGAAGCCCTGCCATCGCACTCGATCGCCACCCTGGTGCTGGGCACCACGATCGCGACCAATGCGCTACTGGAACGCCGCGGTGCCCGAGTAGTGCTGGTGACGACGGCCGGGTTCGAAGACCTGCTGTGGCTCCGCCGGCAGGACCGGGCAGCGCTCTATGACCTGAGCCGCGATCACCCTGCGCCATTGCCGCATCGCGCGGATGTCATCGGCGCCGTAGAGCGAATGGGGCCCGTGGGGAAGGTCACGGACCTCGCTGCGGCTGAAATCGATCGCGTGGTCGCCGCCGTCCGCGAACGCCGGCCCGAATCGATTGCGGTCGCCCTGCTGTTTGCTCACCTCCACGACGGTCACGAACGCGCGCTGGCCCAGGGACTCCGCCAGGCGTTCCCGGACGTCCCGGTCGTTTGCAGCCACGAAGTGCTCCCGGTGTTCCGGGAATACGAGCGGTTCTCCACGACCACCGCCGAGGCGTATCTCCGACCCCTGGTGGCCGGTCACCTGACGCAGGCGGCTGCCCAGGCCCGTACGCGCGCCATCGGCGATTTCCGCGTGCTGACCTCGGGCGGCGGATCGCTCTCCGTCGAGGCGGCCAGCCGGTCGGCGGCCGCGCTCGCCCTGTCGGGCCCGGCCGGCGGCGTCGTGGGAGCGCGCCTGGTGGGGGAGGCCGTGGGTCAGCGCGATCTCCTGACGCTCGACATGGGTGGCACCAGCGCCGATGCGAGCCTGGTTCAGGGTGGAGAGGCACGCCGGGAGGGCGCCGCCGTCATTGGGGGCATTGCCCTGGCGCTTCCCGCCGTCCTGATCGAAACCGTGAGTGCGGGCGGCGGCAGCATCGCCTGGCTCGATGACGCCGGTAGCCTGAAGGTCGGCCCCAAGAGCGCGGGCTCCCGTCCCGGGCCGGCGTGCTTCAGTCTCGGCGGAACCGAGCCGACGGTCACCGACGCCTGCCTGGCCTTGGGATGGCTCGATCAGGCCTGGTCGCTGGCCGACGGGGTGCGGCTCGACCCCGGTGCCGCCGAACGAGCGCTTGGATCGCTGGCAACGCGGCTCGACCTGGATGTGGCCGGTGTCGCGACCGGCGTAATCAACGTCGCGACGGCCGTGATGGCTCGGGCGCTGAAGCGCGTGAGTGTGGCGCGTGGCGTCGATCCGCGCCGGCTGGCCCTGGTGCCCTTTGGCGGCGCCGGTCCGCTCTTCGGGTGCGCCCTCGCCGACCTGCTCGGCATGCGAACCGTCATCGTCCCTCCCCATCCCGGGGTGTTGTCGGCGCTCGGCGTAGCGGTCGCGTCGGAGCGCGTCGAGCTGGTCACGTCATTGCCGGCTGGGGTACCCGAGCGTCAACAACTGCTGGACCAGTTCGCCGCGCTCGAGCGGCGGGCGGACCAGGTTCTCCCGGGTGGCGTCAAGCGTCGGCTTGCCGATTGCCGTTTTGCCGGACAGGGCTACGAAATCACCGTCCCGCTGACACTCGGGGATCCGGATGGACTGAACGCCGATTTCCGTGCTGCCCACCGCGCCCGATTCGGCCACGAAGGCGCCGGGGGCGAAGTCGCGATGGAGATCGTGAGCATTCGAGTCGTCGCCGAGCGTGCAGGGGTCCGGCCCGAGCCCACGCGGCGGAGCGGGGTCGGGCGGCCCACGCCCGGACGGCGCCGCATTACCGTCCGCGGCGCCACGATGGACGCCCAGGTTTGGCCGCTCGGTGAGCTCCCAGCCAAGCTGCGAATCCCCGGCCCAGCCGTATTGGCCGGACCGGATGCCACGGCGTTGATCGAGCCCGGTTGGCGCGGGATCGTGCACGCCTCCGGAGCCGTCCTGGTGGAGCGCGCATGACACTCGATCCCATCACGCGCGAGGTGATGGCGCACGCCTTCGCCGGCATCGCGGAGGAAATGGGCCTGGTGCTGATCCACTCGGCGGTATCGCCGAACATCCGGGAGCGACGGGACGCATCGGCCGCCCTGTTCGACGCGGCCGGGGACATGATCGCCCAGGCCGCGCACATCCCCGTCCATCTCGGCGCCCTGGCGGATGCGGTCGCCGCCGTGCGGGCGGAGCGTCCCCGACCCGGTGAGTTGTACATCGTCAACGATCCCTTCGCGGGCGGCTCGCACCTGCCGGACCTCACGCTGGTAGGAGTGATTCGCACGGCGGATGGCGTGGGCGGCTTTAGCGTGGTCCGGGCCCATCATTCGGATGTGGGCGGGGCGACCCCGGGCAGCATGCCCGCGGGTGCGCGCGAGCTGTATGCGGAAGGGATCGTCATCCCGCCGGTGCCGTTCACACCGGAGGTCGAGCGGCTGCTGCTCGCCAACGTGCGCACGCCGGAGGTGCGTCGAGCGGACCTTGCCGCGCAACGCGCGGCGGTGGAGCGTGGCGCGGAGTCCATGTGGACGCTGGCCGCCCGCCATGGGTGGTCGTTCGTGCAGGCGGCGGCCCGGGATCTCATGGACGACGCCGAGCGCCGCACGCGGGCGGTGTTGGCGCGACTGCCGCCGGGCGTCGGGACGGCGACCGATTGGATGGAAGGGGATGGGATCACGGACGCGGACATCGCCATCACCGTTCGGGTGGAGATCCGCGACGGCACGTTGCACGCCGATTTTGCCGGCACCGCTCCGGCGGTCGCCGGAAACGTGAACTGCCCGCTCGCGGTGACGCGTGCGGCGGTGCTCTTTGTGGTGCAAACTCTGCTCGGAGCCGACACACCGATGAACGCCGGCGTGACTCGCGCCGTGCGCGTCACGGCGCCCCCCGGGTCACTGGTCCATCCGCGCCGTCCCAGCGCCGTCGCGGCGGGGAACGTGGAGACGTCGCAGCGCATCGCGGACGTCATGATGCGCGCGTTGGAGTCGCTCGGGGTCCCGATGCCTGGACAGGGTCAAGGGACAATGAACAACGTCACCTTCGGTGCCGGGGGAACAGGTCCGCTGGGCGAATGGACGTACTACGAGACCATCGGCGGTGGACAGGGTGGCGGGCCGTCGGGACCCGGTCCCTCGGGCGTGCACGTGGGGATGTCCAATACGCGAAACACGCCGATCGAGGTGCTCGAGGCCGAATACCCGATGCGGGTGCGTTGTTATCAGCTGAGGTCTGGGAGCGCGGGGCCAGGGCGGCATCGTGGCGGTGAGGGCGTGATCCGCGAGTACGAACTGCTCGCGGCCGCGGAGGCGAGCCTCTTGAGCGAACGGCGCCGTCACGCCCCGCGCGGGTCGGCGGGAGGGGGTGACGGGGCGCCTGGGCGCAGTCTGTTGAACGGAACGCCGGTCGCCGCGAAGCAGAATCTGCGACTGCACATTGGGGATGTACTCCGAATCGAGACGCCTGGGGGTGGAGGGTGGGGCGTCGACTCTGAACAGGAGGAGTGATGAGTTACGTACTCGTTGGAGTGCTCGGGCTGGTGGCAGGGGTTGTTTCCGGGCTGTTCGGAGTCGGGGGAGCGATCGTGATCATCCCCGGGCTGGTCCTGCTCGCGAAGATGGATCAGCACACGGCCAACGGCACTTCGCTGGCCGCGTTGCTGCTCCCAGTTGGGCTGCTCGGTTTTCTTCAGTATTACAAGCGCAACCAGGTGAACCTGACCTACGCGGCACTGGTCGCCGTGGGGTTGCTCCTGGGTGCCTTTGTAGGCGCCAAGCTGGCGGGAACGTTGTCGGACGTCGCGCTGCGTCGAGCGTTCGGTGTCTTCCTCTTGCTCGTCGCCGGCAAGTTGTTGTTTTTCTAGTAGTTACGACCAACTACCTTGTAGGGGCAACCTGACAGACTGGAGGGGAGTGGACTCATAAGTTGGAGCCACGTGGGAGAGGTTAGCCCACTAAACAATCGCTCCCGAACAGGCACACCCGTCGTAAGGCGGGGTCGCAAAGCCAGGAGTCTCGCCATCGAGATCGTCCGGCTGCCGAAAGAGTCGACGCTGACTGGGAGCTGGAATGCCGGAATACCGGCGTAAACCATTGCCCAGGAGGCGTTTATGAAGCAGCCCATCGTTGGTCAGCTCCTCGCAGCTGTGGTCGCCACGCTCGGACTCAATGCCTGTGGTGACGCCACTTCGCCAGCCGCGCCTCCCGCGACCCTCATTGTGACCGGTGCCGCCGCCGCTCCCGCGACTGTCGCCAATCACCCCAACGTATCTGCTTCACCGACCGATACCATGGTCACGAACGGGGATCCGTCGTCGATCCGCGTCGGGGTCTACACCTTGTGGATCAGTCAAAACGCCGACTGCTCGGCGCCGCAGGTAGTGCAGGACCACGGCCCAAGCGCGGTGCAAGGCGACCTCATGGCCAACCCAGTCCTGTTTTCTGGTTCGCCGGCGAACGGCACCTACGCCTGCCTCCTCATCAAGATGTCCGATGTCGTCCAGTTCCGTTCTGCATCGACCTTCGGCACATGCCAGACCGATGTGGACTATCGGCAGGACATCTACCGGGATGGTGAGTCCGATTGGAAGGACGCCAATCTGAACTCGATCATCGGGCACGGGACGGATGGGCTACCAGTTGACGATCAGGTCACCATCGTACTGACCACGAGCCCGCAATCGGCTGTCGCGCGCGGCTTCAGTCAGAACCAGGTGATTCCGTTGCAGAGTCCGCTCTCGGTCCCGGCAGCGAGCACGTTCTACTGGAACGGGCAGGGGACCGTCACGAGTCTGGATGGCCGTCCCTGTGGCCTGGAGCCGGGTCGCCCAACATTCCAGTAGCCGACACGGTTCACCCCTATCCCATAACCCTCCGGGGCCCCCGATGGAACGCCAGGGCTCCGGAGGGTTATCTCGTCGTGACCCGGCTTACAGTCATGTGAGCCCCGCCGCTGCACATTGGAACGGAGTGCTCCCATTTTTCTCTACTTCACCCTGGCCGGCCCGGTACCCCGCTTCGGCCGAGGGGGCGTTATGACCGATGCTTCCGATTTCTTCGCCGCCGTCCGAGCCGGCTCGGCCGACCGGGTGCGCGAACAGCTCGCCCAAGAGCCTGCGTTGCTCCACGCCAGGCACGACGGCGCGACCCCGTTGCACTATGCTGCCATCGCCAACGACCATGCGATGGTCATCCTGCTGCTCGGTGCCGGTGCCGATGTGAACGCCCGTGACGACACCTACCAGATGACCCCGATCGGCTGGGCCAACGAGGAAGGCCATGAGAGCATGGTGCGCTTCCTCTACGATCGCGGTGCCGAGATCGATCTCCATCAAGCTGCCGCCTACGGGCTGGTCGACCATGTGCGGGATCTCGTCAAGAGCACGCGCCGGCAGGTCAACGCCCTGATGGGAGGGTGGACTCCATTGCAGCTCGCGACACTGTGGGGGCACCCCGATGTCGTCGAGCTGCTGTTGTCGCGTGGGGGAGATCCGCTGGTGCGCGATCCGTTCGGCCGTACCACGCTGGAGATCGCCCGCGCGCAGGTGAGCACGGAAGGCGCGAGCACGCCGCTGGTCCGCCAGGAGCGCCGGCAGGAGATTGTGACCGCCTGCTCCGCCATCGCCGATCTGCTGGCGCGCCGCACCTCTGGCGCGCATGCGTAGGCCCGAACCGCCGACCGGTCGATTGCGCTCCTCGATCGACTGACGCAGCTTCTGCGATCGTGACGACGCTCACGATCGCCCCGACCACCGAAGTCGATCGCCTGATCGCCATTGCGGACACCCTGCCGCCGCCGTTCATCCTGCTGGAAGACGGCCGGGGCGGAGGTCGTTCGCACCTCGTCTGGGGTGCGCGGCAGCGTTGGCGCATTCCGTGGGGCGAACACCGTGGCCTGCCCGTGGTTGGGCAGGGCGAGCCGCCGTTTTACGGCCTGTTCGCGTACGAGTCCGGTGTGCCCGACTGGGTGGCGCCGGGGCTGCCCGCCTTGTCTCAGCCATTTGCCGACGCGTTTCAGCCCCAGAATCGTATCCTGCTGGACACGGCGCATGGCGCGGTGCGGTGTGAGGGTCCGGACGCCGAGGCGCATTGGCACGCGGCGGCCGCAGCGCCGCACCGACCCGTTCCCGCCGTCCGCCCTTCGAGTATCGCCCAGTCGCCGTGGCGGTCCTTCGACGAGCCCGGGTTTACCGATGCCGTACGTCGCGCCCGCGCCTACATCGGTGCGGGCGACATCTATCAGGTGAACCTGGCGGTGGCGGAGCGCTGGCTCCTGACCGGATCCGCGTGGGAGGCCTATCGCCGGCTGCGCGAGGTCAACCCGTCGCCCTGGATGGGATTCGCGGATTTCGGCGATCTGCAGATGGTCTGCGGCTCGCCGGAACTCCTGGTCGAAGCCGCCCTCGGCCCAAATCACGGCATCGTCCGGACGCGGCCCATTGCCGGTACGCGCAAGAAGACGGGCGTGGCGGTCCAGGACGCCCGCATGCGCGCGGAGCTGCGGCTCGATGCCAAGGAGCGTGCCGAACACCTCATGCTGGTCGATCTGGCGCGCAACGACATTGGGCGGGTGGCGGAGTACGGCAGCGTCGAGGTCGCCGAGCGCGAGGTCGTAGAGGAATACTCACATGTGTTTCACCTCGTCTCGGAGGTGCGCGGCCGGTTGCGGTCCGGGGCGGACGCCGGCGACATCGTCGCGAGTCTGTTCCCCGGGGGCACGATCACCGGGTGCCCGAAGATCCGCGCCATGGAGCTCATCCGGGAGCTCGAGCCGGTGGCGCGCGGCGCTTACACGGGGATGCTGGGGTGGATCGGGGGAGATGCGTTGCAGCTCAACATCGTGATTCGCAGCGCGGTGGTTGTGGCGGACCAGGTGCTGATTCAAGCGGGGGCGGGGATCGTGGCGGATTCCATTCCGGAGCGCGAGTGGCGCGAGAGCCTGCGCAAGGCCGAGGCGGTCCGCGTCGCGTTCGGGCTCCACTCCGGAGGAGCGTGAGCGCGACCGTCTTCGAGACAATCCGGGTCCGGGACGGGTGGGCACCGCTGTTGTCACGCCACGCCGACCGCCTGGACCGGGCCTGCCGCACCCTGGGCCTGCCCGCGCTGGATCGGCCGCTGGACCAGGTCGTCTCTCCCTGGCTGGGTGACGTCGATCAGGTCATCCGCGTCCAGGTGGGCTCCGGCGGTGCGTCGGTGCAGCCGCGCGCAGTGCCGCCATCCGGCCCGCTCGACATCGTCGTCACGGATGTCGCGCATGCCCCGTATCCCTGCAAGGTGACCGCCCGCGCGCGATTCGACGCCGCGCTCGCCGCCGCCACTGCGCGCGGGGCAGACGACGCGTTACTGGTCACGGTCGACGGCCTCGTCGCGGAAGGAACTCGCTGGAGTATCTTCTGGTGGGAGGCAGGCCGGCTCGCCACGCCGCCGCTCCGGCTCGGCATCCTACCCGGGATCGCGCGGGCGCGCGTCATGGAACTCGTCGAGACGGTCGAGCGCGAGTGCCGGCCAGCGGACCTCGCGACGGCGAGTATGTTTGCCACCAATGCAGTGCGCGGGATCATGCCGATCAGGAGTTTGAACGGTGTGACGCTTCCCGCCGATCCCGGCATGGATCGGTTGACGATGCGGTTCTGGCCCGACAGCTCACGTTTCGGAGGAACGTATGAAATGGACACCGGGAGGAGTCAGCCAGAACGTTGAAGACCGCCGGGGCGAGGGCGGCGGCGGCGGGTTTCGCGGATTCGGTGGTGGCGGGATGCGGCTTGGGTTCGGCGGGATCATCGTGCTGCTCGTCCTGAGTCTGATCTTCAAACAAAACCTATTTCGCCTGCTCGATCCGAACGCCGCCGGAGGCGCGCCCGCGGCCGGAGGGGCCGTGCAATCCACGGCCAATGAGGACACCCTGGTCCGTTTCGTCTCGTTCGTGCTGGATTCCGCGCAGTCCATGTGGGCACAGACGGTGCCGTCCATGGGCGCGGAGTACACCCCGGCCCATCTGGTCCTGTTCCGCGACGGGATCCAATCGGCGTGCGGATTCGCGGAAACCGCGAGTGGTCCGTTCTACTGCCCCGGCGATCACAAGGTCTACATTGACCTCGGGTTCTATCAGGAGTTGAGGGATCGGTACGGCGCGCCCGGCGATTTTGCCCAGGCCTATGTCCTGGCGCACGAAATCGGGCACCACGTGCAGTCGTTGCTCGGCACCGAGGAGCAGGTCCGCCGCGCTCAGCGGTCGGGACGGGAGAACGATCTGTCGGTGCGTCTCGAGCTCCAGGCCGACTGCTACGCCGGCGTTTGGGCTCACGAGGCCGATCGCGAGGGCATCCTGGAGGTGGGAGACGTCGATGAGGGGCTCAATGCCGCGGCCGCCGTCGGCGACGACCGGCTACAGCGCCAGTCGGGGGGGAGCGTGAATCCGGACAGCTTCACCCACGGGTCGTCCGCGGAACGGGCGTCCTGGTTCCGTCGTGGCTACACGAGCGGGCGGCCGGACGCCTGCGATACGTTCTCGGGGTCTATCGACCGGTAGCCGGTCCGGGCGTGGCGGTCCGCCGGTTATCGGGCATCCCTGGGTTCGCGATCGATGAGATCGCCGCCCGGGCCGATGCCAATCCCGACGTGCTGCGCCTGGAGAATCTCGATACCGACCTGCCGCCGCCCGCCGCGGCGGTTGCCGCGACGCACACCGCCCTCACCGACGACGCCGCCAACAGCTACCTGCCGTTCACGGGCGCGCTCGGGCTGCGTGAACGCGTGGCACGGCGGCTCGAGCGCGACACGGGCCAGCCCTACAGCGCGGCGCAGGTCGTGATCACGGCCGGGGGGACCGAGGGGATGCTCGATGCACTTCTCGCCACCACCGACCCCGGTGACGAAGTCGTACTGACCGATCCCAGCTACGCTGGAATGATCAATCGCGTGCGGCTGGTCGGCGCCCGACCGCGCCTGGTGCCGTTCGTGATCCGGGAAGGGGCGTGGCGGCTCGACATCGCGGCGCTGCGCGCCGCGGTCGGAGCGGAGACCCGGGCCCTCTTTTTGATGAACCCATCGATCCCGTCTGGGGCGGTGCTCGATACGGCGGAGTGGGAGGCCGTGGCGGCCGTCTGTCTCGAGCACGATCTCTGGCTGCTCTACAACGCCGCGATGGAGCGCATCCTCTTCGACGGGCGTTCGCTGACGCATCCCGCCGCCCTCCCCGGCATGGCGTCGCGCACCCTCGTGATCGGGTCGATGTCCAAGGAGTATCGCATGATCGGTTGGCGCACCGGGTGGGTGGCGGGGCCGGCGGACATCATGGTCGACGTCGCCCGGGTGCATCTCTACAACGTGGTGACGGCGACCGGGATCGCTCAGGCTGCCGCCACCGCGGCCCTCGCCTTGCCCGAGGATCATGTGGCGGCTTGCGTGGCGGAGTGGCAGCGCCGGCGTGACGTCGTCGTGGAGCAGCTGGCGGGATGGCCGCTGGTGCCCGCGGCGGGCGGCTGGTCCATGCTGCTCGACGTGGGCGCACTGGGCTACGATTCGTTCACGGCGTCGGGGCGCCTGCTCGAACGGGGTAGCGTCGCGGTGACCCCGATGCGTGACTGGGGCGAGCGCAACGGCGATCGGTTTGTGCGGTTGGTCTTCAGCAACGAGCCGGTGGACCGGTTGGCGACGGTCGGGGCGCGTATGCGGCGCGCCCTGTGATGGGTTACGCCCCCGCGGTTTCGAACACCTTTCCTTCCACGAACAACCGGTACAGCTCGGTGTCGAGCTGTCCCCGGTCCACGAACTCGCGGGTCAGAATATCGAGCGCGCGCTCGGGGGCGACGGCCGGCTTGTAGGGACGATCCTGAGCGGTGAGGGCGTCGTAGATGTCGCTGATCGTCATCATCCGCGTCTGAATCGGAATCGCTTCGCCTGAGATCTTCCGCGGGTATCCCGTGCCGTCCAGTTTTTCGTGGTGGCCGTAGGCGATGATCGGGATCTGCTGCAGCTCGCGGGTCCACGGGATTTCCTGCAGGAACTTGTACGTATGCGTGACGTGACTCTCGATCTCGAGCCGCTCGGCATCGTCCAGGCTGCCTTTGCGGATCGTCAGAAAGCGGACCTCGTCGGACGAGAGCAGCGGTTGCTGGTCCCCGGCGACGCCTTCATAGGTCCGGGCCGCGATCGTCTTGAGTTCCTCAAAACTGCCTTCCGGCAGCAGCGACGGCTCGTTCGCCTGCAGCACCACCTTCAGGAACTGATCCAGCTCGGCGATCTCCTGGGTGTGCGCCGCCTGCAGGGCGGCGAGCGCTTCGTCGTAGCCCTCGCGACCCTTGGTCTCGAGGTACTCGGCACGGCGCCGCCAGTGTTCGCTCTCCAGGGTGCGCCGGATGAATGCGTGGCGCTGCTTGATCAGCTCGAGGTTCGGCGGGTAGAGTTTCTTGGCCTTGACGAGCACCTGCTCGCGCACGCCCACCTTCCCGAAATCGTGCAGGTAGCCGGCGTAGCGGATCTCCCGCAGCTGCTCGGGCGTGAAGCGTGTCAGGCGATAGGGGCCGTCCTCGGCGCGGTCCACGACCTGGGCCAGGGTCACCGTGTAGCCGGCGACCCGACCGCTGTGCCCGAACGTCGTGGGGTCGCGCTGCTCGATCGCCGTGACCGCCGCCTGGACGAAGCCCTCGAACAACCGCTCGATGTCTTCATACAGACGGCTGTTCTCGATCGAGACAGCCGCCTGGCCCGCCAGCGCCGTGACCAGCTCGACGGTGCGCTTCGAGAACGGCACCACCTGTCGCCCCACGTCCTCTACGGTCTCGAGCAGCGCCTCGAAGTCCCGCTTGCGGTTGATCAGCTGCAGCACCCCGATGATGTCTTCCTTGTGATCCTTCATCGGGATCACGAGCATGGACTTGGTGCGATAGCCGTAGCGCTCGTCGAACGACCGGTTGATCGTGTACTCGACGTCGGGGGGCAGGAAATAGGCGTCGTCGATCACCAGCGGATCGCCGGTCGTGGCCGTGTAGCCGGCGAGACTGGTGCGGTCGAGCGGGATGGTGAACTCGACGAATGGCGCGTCGGGCTTGGAGAAGGTCTGCGCCAGGCGAAAGCGGAGTCGCTTCACCCCGTGCTCGTTGGTTTCGACCAGGTACAAACTGCCCGCGTCCGACTGGGTGATGCGCCGCGCCTGTGTCAGGATCAGGTCGAGCAGCGTCTTCAAGTCGCGCTCCGTCCCCAGCGCGACCCCAATGCGGGTCAGCTCGCCGATTTCCCGGGCGCGCATCGCCGCTTCCGCCCGGGCGCGGGCGGTCTCGGCGCGCGCGGCGGCCTCGCGATATCCGGCGCGGATCGCCACCAACTGCTGCCGAACGCCCGCCGGCTCTCGCAGGAACCCGCTCAGCAGCTCGGGCGGCAGGTTGTCGGGTACGTCGGTCTCGCCTGGCGCCCCCAAGGCCACGATGGCCCCGCCTGCGTCCACGAACGCCCGCAGCGCATCGATCGGGAACGCGGTGCGGCTCTCAGGGTCGAGCATGAACACGGTGGGACGGTCATTGGGCGTCAACTCCCGGGCAGCGCTGATGCTGCGGGACTCCACCCGGGCCGCCTCGAGCGCCGGGGCGAGCGGCGCCGGGGACCACGCATCGGCGTGGAGCAGGAGGTAACTCACGGTCGCACGCTGTCGGCCGGCGTCGAGCGCACCGAGTCGTTGGGGAGCGGCTTCACGCCGGTCAGCGCCCGATAAGGCCGCCGCGAGATCTCTTCGGCCAGGTGGTTGAGCTGGCGCGTCAGCTGGGTGAGGTTGGCGACCGCGGTCCGCACATCTGACCGGTTTTCGGAAGTCATTTGGCTTGCCTGCGCCGCCAGCGAATCAACGCGCAACAGCACGCGATTGGACAACGCGATCGCCGTCGACACCGAATCGGCGAGCCCCGGGTCGAGCCGTTGGGCCACCTTGCTCACCCGGTCCATTGTGGCCGAGACGTTGGCCAGGGTCGCGTCGATGCTCGGCCGGACATCCTTGAGGACGCCGTTGGCCGTCGCCAGGATGCCGTCGACGTGCTGCAGGGTCTCGTGCGTTCGGTGCAACACTTCTTCCACTTCTTTGGAGAGATGTTGGGCAACTTCCGCCACCTGGTCGATCACCGAGATCTTCCGTTCGGAATCGATCGTATCGCCGACCGCCAGCAGGCGGCCGGTGCGCTGGCTCGAGTCGGGCAACACCAGCCGGATCAGGATGGTCGAGGATATCTGACTCGCCGGCTCGAGCTGTCCACGCGTGCCGGTGGGGAGCTGCAGCGTGGCCCCGCCGCGAAACCGCCCGATGAGCGAGAGCCTGGCGACGAAAGAGATATTGCGCGTGGTCGAGTCCACGCGCGGGGCAACGCTCGCGACGCGGCCGACTTCGAGGCCCTGGAGCAGCACCTTACTGTCCGTCGTGAGTCCGTCCGCGTTGGCCGCCCGCAGGTACAGATCGTAGCGCCGCTCGCCCCAGCCGCTGCTCGCGAGCAGCGCGCCGATCACGACGGCGATGGCGCCGACGATGAAGAGACCGACAAAGAAATCCTGGCGAGTGGTTTCCACGTCGTCCCCGGGTCAGACCGTTTCCAGCTCGAGTGAGCCGGCGCGCGTGAGCCGATACAACCGATCGCAGCGCCGCTGGACCACCGCCGGAATTTCCTGGCCGGTGATGAGAATCGTCCGTCGCGCGCCCTCCGCCGTTTCGCCCCCACGAGCGATTTCCAGGAGCTCCGCGGCCGCCCGCGCCGTGACACCGTCGAACGGCTGCTCCAGCACGAGCAGAATCGGGTCGAAGGCGATGGCGCGGGCCAGCGCCGCGCGCCGGCACTCTTCCTCGTTGGCCTGGGCCGGACGCCGGTCTGCGGCCTCGCCCAGCCGCAAGGCGACCACGATCACGTTGACGCGGCCATCGATCTCGCGCGAGCTGGCATTGCTTCCGAACCGCAACGGCAGCGCGATGTTGTCGCGCAGGGTGAGGTTCTGCAGCAGGCCGTCGCCCGCGGGAAGGTAGCCCACCCCTCGCCGGAAGGCCAAAAGCTCAGGAGTACGGAGGGTGGCCACATCGGTATCGAACACCAGGACTCGGCCACTGGAAGGTGACTCGAAGCCGAGGGTGTACGCGCCCAGGAGGTCGACGCCGCTCGCTTCGTCGCCCAGCACCGCCACCGTTTGGTGCGCGGGGATGGTGAGGGTGAAGGCCGTGCGCGCACGCGAATTGAGCGGCACTCCCTCGAACACCAGCGGCGCGGTCACCCGATCAGCCGATCAACACGAACAGGGCGGAGCACAGGAACACGCCGACGATGGAGGCCACGGTGGCGCGGCTGACGGCCACGGGGACTTCCGTGGCCGCGCGTTTTACCGAGAGTCCGTAGTAGCTCGGGACGATGCCCGCGATCAAGCCGAGCGCGAGGCCCTTGGCGACGGTGAGCAGCACGTCGTGGGCGGTCAGGGATCGCAGCACGATCTCGGCGTAGCGGCTCCCGGTCATGCCGTTCAAGGCCGCGGCCGCGAACCCCGCGGCAATCGCGACGACGTCGAACAGCACGAGAAGGGCGAACAGGCTCGTCACCGCGCCGATGAACCGGGGCAGCACCAGATACTGTCGCGGGTCGATGCCCATCGCTTCCAGCGCGCGGACCTCACCCATGACCGTGTTGGTGGCGAGCTCGGCGGCAATGGCGGTCCCGGACCGGCCCACCACTGCGAGCGCGGTAATCAGGGGGCCCAGCTCGCGCACGATCGCGACCACCATCAAGGTCCCGATCAGCCCGGTCGCGCCGATCTGCCCCAGCTCACGGACCGCCTGTGAGATGACCAGAAACGACAGGATGCCCGACAGCAACACGACCAGGCCGATCGCGTGCACGGCGGTGAAGCGGATCTGGTTCAGGGTGACCCGCAGCACGACGTCGCGGCCGGCCCGCGGCAGGCGCGCCGCGGCGCGCGCGCCGCCAAAGCTGAAGCGCGCCAGCGCTCCCAACAGGGAGAGCCAGCGCGCCATCCAGCTCCCGAGACGAGTGATCGGGTTGGTCACTGCACGGTCGTCAGCCCTGCAACCGCCGCAGACCCTCCGTGGCCTCGGTGTACTGCGGGAACACACTGAGGGCCCGGTTATAGTACTCGATCGCTTTGTCCCGCTGACCGCGATCCTGATACAGGAGCGCCCGGCTGTAGAACGTGAGCGCTTCGGTCGGGACCTGGCGGCTCATGCGCTGTTCCGAAACCTGGTGGGGCAGGGCCGGCAGGTTCAGATCCTTGTTCAGGGCCGCGGCGAGGTTCCGCACCAAGTCAAACAGGTGCTCGCGCT
The DNA here is from genome assembly GCA_963821385.1 of uncultured Gemmatimonadales bacterium. Taxonomy (GTDB): domain Bacteria; phylum Gemmatimonadota; class Gemmatimonadetes; order Gemmatimonadales; family GWC2-71-9; genus DASTHG01. Next base: position 114,300 of record CAWGDK010000008.1, on the reverse strand, counting down.
GCATCGAGAGCTTCTCCGTCTTGACGATCTCGGACGTCTCGACGTTCACCACGCGCACGTCGACCCGGAAGTCCCCGTACAGATCGATGAAGGAGCCCATCACCGCGTAGCGGGCCCCGACCAGCTTCCCGAGCCGCGCGGCGGTTTGGGCGTCGACCCGGCCCGACGAGCCAAGGTTTTGCTCGTCGACCAGGCGCTGGATGTTCTCCCGCTCGACCACCCGCATCGCGGGATTGGCGCCGAGCTCGGAGATCAGCATCCCCGCCATGCCGCGCTCGAGCGCATCGTAGTCCTCTTTTTGCTGCCCGTACGAGCCGCCGTTGGTGAACGCAAACACGGCGATTCCGGGCCGCGTGTCCTGGCCGCCCGCCTGCGCGGCCAAGGCCGGCAGACCGGCCGTCAGCGTGAGACCCACCAAGGCAACGAGTGAACGCGAACGCATAGCCTACCCTCGATCCTAAAGAGACAGTTGCATGCCTTCCTGAGCTGCTATCACTTCCAACGATCCCCGCCGGGCCGCGGAACGTCGCGCCGCCGTCAGGACCTCGTCCAAGGCTCCATCGTCGTGCTCCGGCTCGTGATGGAACATCACCAGCCGTTTCACCCCCGCCTCCACCGCCAGGTCCACCGCTTCTTCGTACGACGAATGGCCCCAACCGCGGTGCGTTTCCAGCTCCGCCGGAGTGTACATCGCGTCGTGGATCAGCAGATCCACCCCCGACAGAAACTGCACCAGATCTCGGCGCCAGCTGGGCGGGATGTCGTACGTGCCCCCTGGACCGAGCTCGTTATCCGTCACATACGCCATGCTGCCCCCGCCGGTCGTCGGCACCAGCCGGTACGCCAGCGTCGTGCCGGGATGCCGCAGCTGCATGGCCCGGGCCCGGAACGGCCCCACGGTAAATTCCCCGCCGGCGTGCACCTCCTGCACCGACAACGTCGCCGCAACCGCCGTGAGCGGCACCGGGAACACCGCCGGATCCATCTGCAGGTGCAAGATCGCGTCCAGCGACGTCGCGCCCTGCTTGGATCCCCAGATCCGCACCGAGTTGCCGGCCGCAAAGAACGGCTTGAAGTAGGGCAACCCTTGAATGTGGTCCCAGTGGGTGTGCGACAGGAGGATCTCCGCCTTCACGGCTCCGTTCTGTCGCTCCACCAGGGTCGTACCGAGACCGCGGATGCCCGTTCCCGCATCGAGAATGACGAGCTGCTCGCCAGGGCCCTCCAGCGCGACGCACGACGTGTTGCCGCCGTAGCGCGCGGTGTAGGCCCCGGGGGTCGGGATCGAGCCCCGCGTCCCCCAGAAGGTCACCGTGTAGGCCATGCGTCCAGGCACGCCGATTCCTGAGCTAAGTTACGGAAAATCTGCAAGGTAGGACAAGTCGGCCGCTCACCGGTGGCCCGTGACCCGGCTCACCCGGTCAGGACCGCCCGGCCGCGGATTCCAGCGCGGACCGGTCACGGATCACAATATCGCGCCTGGAGACCTCGATCAGTCCTTTGTCGACCAGCTCGCGCATGGTGCGGCTGACGGTCTCGCGGCTGGAGCCGATCATCTGCGCGATGGTGTGGTGCGTGAGGCGACGCGTGATGCGCTCGCCGCCCGCTTCCTCCGCGAGGTCGAGCAGCAACCGCGCAACGCGGCCGTTCACATCGAGCAGTACCAGACTCCCGACCTTCTCGTCGACCCGACGCAACCGTCGCGTCAGCTCCCGCAGCATCGCGAGCGCGATCGCCGGCGTTTGCATCAGCAATCCTTGGAAATCCTCACGCCGCAGCACCAACAGCGAGGAGTCGCCCATCGCGATGACGTGCGCCGACCGCGGCTCGTCGTCGATCAGGGCCATCTCGCCGAAGAAATCCCCTTCGCCCAGGACGGAGAGGATGACCTCGCGGCCGTCTTCTCCGATCAGGACGACTTTGACCTGCCCTTGTTTGACCACATAGAGCGCGTCGCCCGGATCGTCCTCGAACAGGATGACCGAGTTCTTGGGGTAGGCACGTTCGCGTGCCACCTCGAGCACCCGCTGCAAATCGGGGGGCCCGAGCTGGCTGAACAGGGGGACTTTCTGCAGGGTAGCTTCGACCGACACGCTCGAACTCCCCTCACGGGAACGTGTTGTGATGCGGCAAGCTTATGGCCAGGCGCCTTCGGTGTCAATTCGGCCCGGGGTGCGCCGCGGTCGTCAACTCGCCGTGGCCGTTACGCTTGCGCTGGCGACGGCGGTCGGGCGCCGGGTGGACCAGAGTACAGCGGTGCTGAGCACAAAGAGTCCGAAGAACCAGATTCGGGGAATTGGCACCGGCGTGGTCGTGCCGGCTGGAACGGCCCCGGATCGGGCCACGGCGTGGCGTGCCATCGCGTCGAGTCGCGCGGAGGCCTGGTGCGCTCCCCAGTCGGAAACGGGCTGAACGTAGAACGCAGACCCTGCAGGCCCACCCACCGCATGCCATCCCGTATCGCGAGGCCAATAGACCCCACGCGACGTTTCCAGTGTCAACGGATCGGGAGCGAGGAAGACCGAATCCGCGTTTCCCGACGGTGATTGCACCAGAGCCACCGTGCGCTCGCTCGCGCTGGCGACCCGGATGACGAGCGGGCGATTGATGAGCCACGGGCCGGCGGTTTCCACCTCGATCCGGTCCGGGGTGGCGTCTGTGACCGCCGCGAGCAGCCGCGCCCAATAGGATGAATACACATCGTGTTGTCCGGTCCGCAGCCATCGCGCTGGCCCACTCACCAGGCTCACCGCGATGCGGCCCGCCCCTCGAACAGCCACCTGCGCTTCGGCCCCGCCTGATCCGTCCTCGATCACCGACTCGACCCCGAATCGCTGCGCCAGCATGTACGGGTCTGCCGGCACTGCCGTAGGCACGACGGCGCCCATCCCTACCCAGACGGGGCGGACGGTGCGTTGCTCCAGGTCGCGAATTGACCGCAGCGCGAAATCGAAGAAGAAGGCGCGATCCGAAAACTGAACCGCCGGATCGAACACTGCCGTATCGGGAACGATCAGGACGCCGAGCCCCTTTTCGGTGATGGCGCGGCGCAGCACCGCGCGCTCCCCGGTGGTGAGGGCGGCCAGGGTGCGCCCGTCGATCCGCACGATGTCGAATTGCGCCAGCAAGCGGTCGGTAAGTGGGGTGAGGCCGACGCGGTCCCGATTCACGAACTCGGTGCGGAAGCGATCCCGGCTCACTGCGGTGCGGATCGCGATCGAGCCCCCGCGCCGCGCCAGCCAGTCCCGCAGCGCGCTGGTCTCGAAACTCGGGGCGGCTTCGAGCATCAGCATCTGCTGCTGCGGCGGAGCGATCACGTTCACCGCAAGCGTTTCCCGCGTCGCCGGCCGGCCGACGGACCCGGCCTGCAGCACATAGAGTTGAGGTCCAGTGCCGCGCGGCGTCGCACTGATATGGAACGCACCGTCGGCGGCGGTCCGCACGGAATCGCGTCGACCGGAAGGGTCGGTGAGGAAAACGGTAGTCGCTACGGTCGGGCTGCTGACCCGACCCTCGACCTCCAACGCATCCCCCAGGACGAGCTCGGCGGTCCACGACAGGCGCGCCAGGCCCGCTGCCGGTCTGGTCGGGTGTGTCACGACGGGGGTCGAGCCGAGCTCCAGCCATTGTTCGGAGTCGAGTCCCCAGCCAACCACGTGGAGCTGCTGGACGGCGCGGTTTCCGGAACCGCGAACGTCGGCCGGGTCGGTGAATACGGGAGCGGCGCCCAATGAATCGACCAGGCGACGGACGATCCCCGCGTCCGCCCCGGGGGTGACGAGGACCGCCGCTCCGGCGACGGTTGGACGACGCCAGGTCGGTCGGATCCCGATCGCCAGCAGGGCGATAATCGCGCCCGCGGAGGCGAGCCAGCGCCAGACGCTCACGTCACGGCCTCCTCCCCGCAGGGCGTTGCAGGCGATCGAAGTAGTTGCGGGCCAGGCCGGCGGCCGGGGTTCGTCCCACGCGCTCCGGGTCCGCCGCCGGCAGGGCTCCCCACAATCCCCGCTCCACCAGCACCAGGCAATCCTGGCACACCGTCGCCGCGGGCACGTGCAGGGAATCGACCAGCGATCGCAATCCGCGCAGCGTCTCCAGGTGCGCACCGGGCTCGTGAATGGCGAGCTGCGCCATCTCTCGACCGGCGCTTTCCAGCAGGTCGGCATCCCCCGGCCGGCGCTGCCCGTCGTGGCGGAGTCGCTGCACGACTTCGAGCGCGGCCCGCACGGACGCCAGCGTCGGAGCCGCGGTGAGCGCCCGCCGGCTGGTGGGATTGCCGATGGCCGTCAACGTACCGGTCAGACGCTTTCGGTCCGGCTCGAGCGGCGGCGGCTCGAAGCCCACGCGCTGTACGTACGCCCGGGCCGCCTGCTGCGCCGCCTTGAGCAGCTCAAGCGCGCGGTATTCATACGGCAGGGCCGCGCGCGGCTCGTAGGTCCGGAGCCGCAGCTCAGCCTGCCACATCTGCGCGACCGCTGCCTGCAGCGTGTCTTTCACGGACTGGGCGAGTCGGGTGGCACTTTCGGGGGTGTCGTGCTCGTGCTCGATCGTGGGGTCGGTGCCCGCCACCACGTCTTCCTGTCCCACGATCTCTCCATACCGCTCCCGCAACAGGTGCTGATCGAGACCGATGTTGTTGGACCGATCGTGTGCCGTTTGCACGGTGAGCGTCTCGACCTGTGCCAGGAGCTCTTCGGTGTCGATGATGATCTGCCGTTGGCTGCGGAGGTACTCGGGAAGCGTGTTGACCCCGAGCCCGCTCCAGTCCGCGGCCATGATGTGGGTGGTGTCGGCGATAGAGATGAAATAGGTCTCCGACCGGGTCTCATTGGGCTGCGGTCGGCGGTTGTCGTGAATCACCACGTAGAAGTACAGCTCGTCACCGGGCTGCATGGCGAGTGCGGCCGGGTCGAGCATCCGGCGCAACACCACCGCTGGGTGAGCGCCCGCCCGGGGGGTCCAGCTGTCGAATTCGAGCACTTGCTCTCGGAATTTCACCGCCTCGCCTGCGCCCTTGGTCAGGGTGGCGATGATCCGTGCATCGGCGAGCCCATAGTCATCAGTGGCCAGGACTTCGAGGGGAACCCACTGCGGTGAACGGAATCTGATCTCGGTGCGTGGCTCGGGCCGGACGACGGTGAGAGTCGGGGCCACGTCAGGAATGACGGTGAGCCGGTGATAGTCGGAGGTTGTTCCTGTCGCACCCTCCGCGAGCGACACCTGATAGAGCAGGGAATGCTCGGCCGGCAGCGACAGCTCGAACTCGGCATCGCGCCGGCGGCCGGCGCGGATGGAGTCGCCGTCGGTGGTGACGAGGAGAACAGCGTCCACCGGTTGATCGACCCGCAGTCGCCAGGTCACCCGGGCTCCCTGCTCGGCATCGAGCTCCCAGCCGCTCACGTGGCGTGCGGGTTTTCTCATGTAGGCGGGTGGTTGGATCGTGACCTGGATGTCCGTCAGGGCGGGCGGACCATGGGGGCGATGAGCGGCTGGGGGCACCGCGCCACTCGGTGTCGTTCGCGCGGCACCCGGGGCTGCGATCGCGAGGATGCCGAGCGCCCCGAGCAGCGCCACCCCCGCGTACGTCGCTGCCAACCGCCGCCCGCGGCTCGGCAGCTCCGGTTCGGGCAGCAGGTCACGCAGGGTTCGCTCGGCGCGGGCACGCTGCATCCGTTCGATCGGCGACAGCTGCTCCGGCGCTCGCAGCAGCAAGTCTGAGCTTTCCTCCAGCGCGGGCACGGTTCGATTCAGGTGTCGGGCGATCACGAGGGCATCGACGCGCTGGCGGCGGAGCAGCAGGCCGATTGCCAGACCTGCGCCGACCGCCAATCCGACGAGTAGCGGGGGAGGAGACGCCCCGAGGGTCCGGCTCGACAAGGCGGCTGCCAGCACGGCGGTCGCCGCGCTGGCGAGTCCCACATTGAATGCCCAGGCGCGCCGCCAGCGTTGGACGAGCCGGTCGAGCACGCTCATGCGGTCACCCGCGGGCGTCGGGATACCCATCGTTCAGCGAGGAACAGCAGCATCGCGAGCACCCAGACCGGTAGAAACAGCGACCGGCGCGAATGGTTGGGTGCGGGCGACGATGCGGGATCCAAGTCGGGGGTCAGCTGTTGCAGCGTGATGCGGCGTTGGTCCGTGGCCGCGTTCGAGGTGCCCGTGGCCCACAACCGGGCTATGGCGAGTGGGAATGCCGGCCGCAGCACGAAGTCGCTCCACGCGGGGACGAACCGGCTATTGAAGCGGTAGGCCAGCCCCCGTCCTTCGAGCGCCACTGTCAGCAATGGCGACCCGGTGCCGTCCGACCAGATCGGCGCCCCACCCCCGTCAGCGGGGCCGGAGGCGGCCCGCGTGAGCCAGGCGCCGGTGGGTTCGGATCCGGTGACGATGCGGGAATGGAACCGGGCTGCCGTGGGTGTGCCCGCGTCACTCAGGAGGACGCCGCCCTGTCGGACGTGTTGGCGGATCGATGCGGGGATCGGGTGATCGGAGAGCCAGATGATCCAATCGGCCAGTCCATCATTCCCGAGGCCCGAGACTGTCGCGGGACGGAGCGACACGACGGCGGGGATCCCTGTTGCCTCTCCGGCGGCGCCGAGTGCCGCGCTGATATAGCGGGCATCGTCCCCGCGAGACGGGTCCGCGAAAATGGAAACGAGGCGGGCAGCCGGCGCCGGCCGGGCGGGTGCTGTCTGGGCTGCGGCTGGACGCGAGTGCCATTCGACGCGTGATCGGAGTGCCGGACGAACTCCGCGGAAATAGCGCAGCAGGTCCGGTGCGAACACGACGAGCTGCGTCCCCGGTTCGGCCGTGCGGTCGGCTCGTCGCAGGGCAGCCCAGAAATTCGGCGTGGCCGAGGTGGCGCTATCCAGGCTGGCCACCGGCAGCCCCGCGCGGTGCAGGGAATCGATCAGCGCCTCTCGGCCCATGATGTCGCGGGAGACCAACGCCTGGACGTGCCTGCCCGATGTCGTCGGCACCCAGGTGGGGCCGGCGAGCGCCAGCACCAGTGCCGCTAGTACCGCGCACCGCAGCGCCAGGAGCCAGGGATCCTGAATGGTCCAGCTGCGTCGCGTGGCCGGAGGCGAGCCGGAGAGCAGACGGATGCTGCCGACCCGGATCGGCCCACCGCCACGGCGGCTCCAGAGATGGAGGGCCACCGGGATGGCGAGCGCGCCCAGTCCGGCGAGCCACCAGGGGGAGAGCAGGCTGATCATGGTCAGCGCCGCCGGGTCCGGCCCACGAGGTAGTGGCGCAGCGCGAGGTCGAGTGGTTGGTCGAGCGAGAAGGCCGCGTAGTCGACGCCGACGTCCTCGAGCGAGCGCCGCAACCGCTTCAAGTCGATTTCCAGGGCGGCCAGATACGTGGCGCGCACGGCGTCCGTATCGACTTCGATGCGGCGGCCGGTTTCGATCTCCTCGAACGTCACGACGCCGTGATAGCGGAACTCGCGCTCCACCCCTCCTATGACGTGCAACAGCAGTACCTCGTGCCGCAACGCGGTGAGTTTCGTCGCCAGGGTGCGGATCTCGTCGTGTCGCTCGTGCAGGTCCGTCACGATGACGACGATCCCGCGTTGCCCGCCCGCGGTGAATAGACCCTGCATCCGCTCCCACTCCGGCCAGACCCCGGCCGGTGTGAGCTGCTCCAGGGTGTGCAGCACACGGTGCAGATGTTGTTGCGGACGCTGCGGCGGCAAAACGGACACGTCGCCGTTCGCGATCGCATAGAGGCCCACGGCGTCGCCCTGGCGATGCGCCAGCAACGCGAGGACGGCCGTGATCATGCGGGCGTAGTCGAACTTGGTGAGCCCGTGCTCCTCCTGTGCCATGGACGCACTGGCATCGAGCACGAGGCGGAGCGTGACGCTGGTGTCGGTCTCGGCGTCGCGCAGGAAGTAGCGATCGGAGCGGGCGAACAGCTTCCAGTCGAGCCGGCGTGGGTCGTCGCCGGGCTGATAGCTGCGGTACTGGCTGAATTCGAGCCCGGCCCCGGCAATGCGGCTGTGATGGACGCCGAACATGAAGCCGTCCACGACGGTGCGGGCCGCGAGGGACAGATCGCCCAGGGCGGCGAGCGTCTTCGGGTCGATGAGGCGATGCGTCGCGACCGACACCGGATGCTAGGTGAGGGGGCTCCGGGGCTCGGGGACCGCCTGCAGCAGCTGGCGCGTGACCTCGTCGGCGCTGATGCCCTCGGCCTCCGCCCGGAAATTGACCAGCACGCGGTGGCGCAGCACCGGCGGCGTCACCGCCCGGAGATCCTCGAGCGTGACGGCGAGCCGATCGCGCAGGACGGCGCGGGCCTTCGCCGCCAACACGAGCGATTGGCCGGCCCGCGGACCCGCGCCCCACCGGGTCCATTCTTTGACGTACGGTACCGTCGTCTGTTCGGGTCGTGTGGCGCGCACCAGGCGCGTCACGTAGTCCAGCAAGTCGTCGGAGATGTGGACATCGCGGGTCAGGGCCTGCGCCGCGAGCAGCTCGGCCCCGTTGAGGACCGTCCGCACTTCGGGCGTCTCCCGCCCGGTGGTGCGACGGAGAATCTCCAGCTCCTGGTCCGCGGCCGGATAGCCGATCCGGATATAAAGGAGGAACCGGTCCAGCTGCGCTTCGGGCAGCGGGTAGGTACCGGTTTGCTCGATCGGGTTCTGCGTGGCCAGCACGAAGAACGGCCGCTGCAGCGGATAGGTCGTGCCGGCGTACGTGACCGCGTATTCCTGCATCGCCTCCAGCAGGGCTGCTTGGGTCTTGGGCGGCGTGCGATTGATCTCGTCGGCGAGGACGATGTTCGCGAACACCGGTCCGTGGACGAACTTGAAGAACCGGCGTCCAGTGGCGTGTTCCTCTTCCAGGATCTCCGTGCCGACGATGTCGGTGGGCATCAGGTCGGGCGTGAACTGGATACGACGGAACGTGAGATCGACCGCCTCGGCCAGGGTGCGGATCATGAGCGTCTTGGCGAGCCCCGGCACCCCTTCCAGTAGGCTGTGCCCGCCGGCGAGGAACGTCAGCAGCAGCTCTTCAATCGCCTGCTCCTGGCCCACGATCACGCGGCCGACCTCCGCGCGCAACGCGCTGAGCCGGGCGCGCAGCGCGGCGAGGTCGGTCTCGTTCGTGATGCCGGCCGTCACGGGTGCCTCATGCGGTCATCGCGTGCATGACGATGTTCACGCCGAACTTCGTGTTGTCTTCGGCCAGGAACCGCTTGTTGCGAAAGTCGTAGTCCCATTCGCATCCATAGTCCTTGTTGCTGTACAGCACGGCGATACGGCCGTTGACCTCGATGGCCTGCAGGTAGTCATGGACCAGGTCGTCGCCCCAGCCGTTCAGCTCGAATGCGGTGGCGGGCGGTCCCTTGGGAAACGTAAAGAAGGCCCGGTACAGCTCGTGATCGTTGGGCAGCTTGCGCAGCGCACCGGCGCCGAAGATCGCGGCCATCTGGGCTTCGAACGACTTGGCGAACAGGCCATCGATGTCATGGTTGCAATCGTCGACCAGCACGAACCCGCCATTCGTCACGTACCGCTCGAAGATGTCCCGCTCGGCGCGCGCGAACTGCACCAGCCGGTGTCCGGCGAGATAGGAGAAGGGAAGATCCAGCACCGCCGAGCTCGCCAGAGGCACCACGCGCTCCCGGGTGGCCACGCCGACCGTCGTGTACTCGATCAGGGAATTGAGCAGGTTGGCCGGCATGCGCTGGTCGACGTCCCAATCCCCGGACCCATACTGCAGGCGAGTGAATGCGAAGTCCGAGCGCCGGCGGTTCAGCGCGGCCGCGCGGACTTCGGCCCAGGGAGCGAGGGTGATGGCGCTGAGGGTCTGGAGAAACGCTGCGCGATTCATGCAGGTGTCGGGTGCCGGGTGTTAGGTGTCAGGGAATCTACCTGGGGAGACCTGACACCCGACACCGGACACCCGACACCTCGGCTCACACAGCGTCGGACAGACTCGTAAAGGTGAAATCCCGGATCCGCATCACGGGCATGAGGCTCGTAATGCCGGCGTCCGAGCCCGACACGCGCTGCTGGCGACCCAGCGCGTCCAGGTTGTTGAGCATGATGATCGGGCTCTCGTTGAAGCGGAAATTCTTGATCGCGTGCTTGATCTTGCCGTTCTCGATGAAGAACGTGCCGTCACGCGTCAGGCCGGTGACCAGCACGGTCTGCGGATCGACCGAGCGGATGTACCAGATCCGGGTCACGAGGACGCCACGACTGGTGTCGCGAATCAGCTCCTCGATGGTCGCGGTCCCCCCGTCCATGATGAGGTTGGGCGGGAAGGGGGTCGCCTTGACCCCTTTCTTCTGGGCCCAGTAGCGGGAGTAGTACAGGTTCTTCGCGACCCCGCCGTCGATCCAGGTCGGTGCGCTCGTAGGGCCGGCCGTCGCCGTGCCAGGGCGAGGTCGGGATGTCCGGGTGCTGCGGGTCGGACTCAGATGTGCACCCGCTCGTCCACCAGTTTCTCGCCGAGCTTCGTCGCCGCCGCCCGCCTTGGACAGGAAGCTGCGGCCTTCGTCGGCCTGCCGGGCGTCGAAGCTGAAGAGCAGGTTCGCGAGCAACTCGACCGCCGGCTTCGGGCTCGAGGATCACGGTGTACTTGCCCGGCTCGATGGCCTGGGCGTTCGCGGCTCGCCGCGGCCTTCTCGATCGCGATCCGGGAGGCCGAATCGCGGGTCGAACTTCGTCGACGTCGTTGGCCTCGCGGGTCGACGTAGCCGGATCCGGTGCCGTCGTTCGGCCGCACGGTGACCGAGAAGGTGGCGCCGGTCGCGCGGTGATAGGCGAAGAGCCCGGCCGTGTTCATCATCGCCTGCCAGTTGCGCGCCGTCCTGCAGGAACCCGGCGGCCGTGCAATCCTTCGCCTTCGCGGGCGTGATGCTGTTGGCCGCGACCTGCGCCGGTACTCCGGGGTGATGCTGGCGGTGGCGTCGAAGAACGCCTGCGTGGTCGACGTACTGCTGGGGCCCCAGCGGTCCCATGAACTCTTCGGATCCTCGGGCGCCAGCTGGGCCAGCTCCTCCGAGCGGCGGACGACCCGCTCGATCGTCGGCGTCGTCGAACTCGTTGATGGTGACGATGCCGGTGCGGTTGCCGAAGTTCGACTGGACCACCAGTGTGCAGGTCTTCGTTCGCGCCGGCGGTGGTCACGGTGTTGCGGGCGTAGCGGATGTTGCCGCCGGAGTTGCCGTTGAGATTCACCTCGCAGGCGTCGGCCTTGGAGCAGCTTGAAGCGCCTTGCCCAGCAGGGTCGCGGGCCTGTTCGGGTCGTGAGCGGTGCCATGGTTAGAGTCTTCCTCGCGGTATTGATCACGTTGACGCCGTTGAACCGGGTGGTGGCGGCTGCCGTGGGACACGGCGCTGATCTGCCCCGGCTGTCCCTTGCCGTCGAAGAACGACCCGCCCAGCCGGTAGTCGCGCTGGTCGCAGATGGCTGACGCAGGAATTCCAGAACTCCTGGGTGTTGGACTGATAGGCGACGTCGCGCAGCATGCCCGACGATCTTGCCGCCTGGATCTCGTAGAACAGCTGGCCGCCGAACTGGAAGTTGTAGCGCTGCTGGTCGATCGAATACGAGCCGTCGCCGACGATGTAGATCCCCTTGTCCACGCCGGCGATCATCTGCGCCGGGGTCATCGGCGCGCTGCCCGGCTCGAGCGACACGTTGGGCATGCGCTGGAACTGCACGTCGCTCCAGTTGTCGGCGTAGCAGCAGCCGTGGGACGCGTTCTGCCCGATGATGTGCACCTGATCGCGGATGGCCTGGTAGTTGACCAGAATGCCGTTCTTGCACCAGATCCCACCGCTTGCTCTTCACGCCTTCGTCGTCGTAGCCCACCGCGCCCAGCGAGCCGGGCTGGATCTTGTCGGCGAACAGGTTGACGAGCGGGCTGCCGTACTTGAAGGTCTTGCTCTGCCACTTGTCGAGGGTCGCGAAGCTGGTGCCGGCGTAGTTGGCCTCGTAGCCCAGCACCCGGTCGAGCTCGGTCGGGTGGCCCACCGACTCGTGGATGGTGAGCCAGAGGTGGGAGGGGTCGAGCACCAGATCGTACTTGCCGGCTTCGACCGTCTTCGCCGTATGCTTCGCTTTGGCCTGGGCCGCCGCCAGCTTGGCGTCCTCGATCATGTCGTAGGAGTCGCGGTAGTTGATGGTGCCCAGACCGGCGGGCCCGGCCACCTTGTCGGCGGCCGCGGCGTCGAGGTACTCGTAGCCCATGCCGAGCGGCGCGCTGAGCGAGTTCCGCGTTTCGAACTTCCCGGTCGTCGGTGTCGACTGACGGTGACGTTGAACGTCGGCCAGATCCGATGGACGTCCTGGTCGATGTAGCTGCCGTCGGTCGAGGCGAAGTACTTCTGCTCGTTGACCAGAAACAGGAGCGAGTTGACGAAACTGGCGCCGTTTTGCAGTGCCGCGTTGCTCGCCGCCAGCAGCAGGTCGGCCTTCTCGGAGATCGGGATCTCGAACGCGTTCTTCTTGATCGGCGTGCGCCAGGCTGACCTCGCCGTGCCCCGGCTCCGGCGCCAGCTGCACCGGCTCGGTCTGGAGCCGGCGTTGGCCCTGGCGATCGCCACCGCCCGGCGTGGCGGCTCGCGCGATGCCGTCGGGAGTCACGTCGTTCGTGGCCGCGAACCCCCAGGTGCCATTGGCGATGACCCGGATGCCGCACCCGTACGACTCCGTGTTCGTGATGTTCTGCACCTTGGTGTCGCGGCAGGTGATGAACTGATTGAGGTAGCGGCCGATCCGCACATCGGCGTAGGTGGCGCCGCGGGCTTTGCCGGTGGTCGAGGGCGACGTCGGCCAGCGCCTTCTTGTCGGCGGTGGGGATCGGCGTCAGGGCGCCGGAAAAGTCCCGGACCTGACGGCCCCAATGCGGCACCGACAGCGCGCCGAGAGCGGTGCCGGTGAGCTGAACGAAGTCACGACGTTCCACGTTTGACTCCCGTGCGGGATGGTAACGGCGCCTCTGGCGCCCGAGCTGCTGTGCTGATATGCCGCGTCCTCACAGGGGATGCAAGCCGCGGCGAGATGGTTGCGTCGTTCGAGTGTTACCCAGCGAAGCGTCCTAAGTGCGCGCCAGTCGGGAATTTCGCACAAGGGACCGGAGCTAGGGCGCGATGCGCCGAACCTGACCCGGACATTGGGCGGGCGAATCCTGACCGCACGGCTCGTGGCGCGAAGACGGCGTTGTGACGTTCCGGGAGCCATCGGCTTTGCACAAGTCACTGCGGCGATTATATTTCCGCGCTTCAGATCAATTCGATTTCGTTCACCGAGGATGACTGCTGTGAAACAGGGAATTCACCCCCAGTACCGCCGCGCGACGGTCCAATGCGCCTGCGGTAATACGTTCGAGACCCGGTCGACCACGCCGGCGATTCACGTCGAAATCTGCGCGCGCTGCCACCCGTACTACACCGGGAAGCAGAAGCTCGTCGATACCGCCGGCCGAGTGGAGCGCTTCAACCGGAAGTACCGTACGGAGAAAGCGGCGAGCTAAGGCCCATGGAGGCCCGACTCCGCCAGGCGCTCGCGCGGGCGGAGGAGGTCGCCCGGCTGCTGGCCGACCCCGAAACCGCGCGGCAACCGGCCCAGCTGAAGCTGCTGGGCCGCGAGCATGCCCGGCTCGAATCCATTCGCCAAACGCACGACCGGCTGTCCCGGCTCGAAGGGGAGTTGGGGCAAGCGCGCGAGCTGCTGGCCGATACCGATCCGGAGCTGTCCCAGCTGGCGCGCACCGACGTGGAGCGCCTGCGACCGGAGATCGAGCGGCTCGAACGCCAACTCACCGACCTCCTCGTTCCGCCGGATCCCCTCGACGACCGGGACGTCATCGTGGAAGTCCGCGCCGGCACGGGGGGCGACGAAGCCGCCTTGTTCGCCGCCGATCTGGTACGGATGTACACGCGCTTCTGCGAGCGACGGGGTTGGAAGGTGGAGATGCTCGCGCTCAGTGATGGCGTGTTGGGGGGGGTCAAGGAAGCCATCTTCGCGGCCCGCGGCACCAAAGCGTATGGCACGCTCCGCTACGAGTCGGGCGTCCATCGGGTGCAACGGGTACCGGAGACGGAGGCGCAGGGCCGCATCCATACCTCGGCGGCGACCGTCGCCGTGCTGCCGGAAGCCGAGGAAGTCGACGTCAAAATCGAAGAGAAGGATCTGCGCATCGATGTGTTCCGCTCGTCGGGGCCGGGTGGGCAGAGTGTCAATACGACCGACAGCGCGGTGCGCATCACGCATGCGCCGACGGGCCTGGTGGTGCAGTGTCAGGACCAGAAGTCGCAGCTGCAGAACAAGATCAAAGCCATGGAAATCCTCCGCTCCCGCATCCTGGACCGCATGATTGCCGAGCAAGAGGCCGAGCGGTCACGGGCGAGACGGTCGCAGGTGGGAACCGGCGACCGATCAGCCAAGGTGCGGACCTACAACTTTCCTCAGAACCGCGTGACTGATCATCGCATCGGGTACTCGGCCCACAACCTGTCCGATGTGTTGAACGGGCACCTCGATGAGCTGATCGACGCGCTCCGTGTGGCGGGCGAGCGGGAGCGGCTCAGTGCTTGAGACACCGCTGGGGACCGAGCTCGACGCCGCGGCCGATACGCTCGCCCAGGCGGGTATTCGCGAGCCCCGGCGCGAGGCGGCGGCCCTGTGGGGGGCGTGTACCGGCGTGTCACCCGGCGAAGCCTGGCTGCGACGCGACCGCCCGGCGTCGGCGAGCGCTGTGGATCGATTTTGGAGCAGCGTCCGGCGGCGCGCGGACGGAGAGCCGTTCGGCTACGCCGCCGGCCGGATCGCGTTTCGCACCGTTTCGCTCGCGCTGGATCGCCGAGCCTTGATTCCGCGGCCGGAGACAGAAGGGCTTGTGGAGCTTGTGCTTCGAGGGACGAGGGACGAGGGACGGGGGACGGGGGGCGTCGCGGTCGATATCGGGACGGGCAGCGGATGCATCGCGCTGGCTCTGGCGGTGGAGGGGAGTTTTGAGCGCGTGATCGCGATTGATGTCTCCGCGGAGGCCGCATCGCTGGCCCGCGAGAATGTGGAGGCGATCCGGCCGCGTGTGCCGGTCGACGTGCGGGTCGGTAACCTGCTCGAACCGCTCGGGGGGATGCGGTGCCGGACCATGGTCGCGAATCCGCCGTATCTCACGGACGCGGAATGGACGGCGCTGGATCCCGCGGTGCGGGAGTACGAACCGCGCCAGGCGCTGGCGAGCGGCCCGGATGGCCTGGCGGCGACTCGAGCGTTGCTGCAGGGCGCGGGTCCCATCCTCGAGCCGGGCGGGCTCTTGGCGCTCGAGATCGACGAGCGTCGGGCCGAGGCGGTGCAGGGGTTGGCGTTGACCGCCGGCTGGCGGCGGCTCGAAATTCATCAGGATCTCTTTGGCCGGCCGCGCTATGCGCTGGCATGGGCATCGGAGGACGCGTGATCGACGAGAAGGCGCAGGACCTGGGGCGGTTGATCGGGCAGACCGAGGAGTACAAGACACTGAAGCGGGCGAGCGAGCGGTTGAAGGAGGACGCCGACTGCCAACGCCTGCTGTCGGACATGGAGCGGCTCGCCGGTGAGATCGAAGGCGCCGCGCGGACGGGCAAAGAGCCCACGGCGGAGCAGACCGATCGCTACGACTCGGCCGTGCAAAGCATTCAAGTCAGCCCGGTGTATCAGCAAATGGCCGCCGCCCAGGCGAACTTCGAGAAGTTGATGGCGAAGGTGAACGCCCGGATCTACGAGGGCATCCAAAAGGGCGCGGCTAGCCCGATCATCACGCTCGGTTGAACGTGACCGGGACCTTCGTGGTGGTCGAGGGCCCCGAAGGCGCAGGTAAATCGACGTTGGTTCGGGCGCTGAGCGCCAAACTGCTGGTCGATGGGTTGCCGGTGCTGACGGTGCGTGAGCCCGGCGGGACGCCGGTGGCGGAGGCGGCGCGCAAAGTCGCGCTGCGCTCGCAACACGAGCTGTCGGCGGCGGCCGAGCTGTTTCTCATCCTGGCGGCTCGCGCCGACCTGGTATCGCAGGTCATCCGCCCCGCTCTCGAGGCCGGGCAGGTGGTGGTGGCCGATCGGTTCGACCTCTCCACGCGGGCCTACCAGGTGGCCGGACGGGGCCTGGCGGAGCCGGATGTGGACGCCGCGTTGCGGTTAGCGACGGGCGGGCTGGTGCCGGACCTCACGCTGGTGCTCGACGTGCCGGTGGAGATCGGCCGGGAGCGTCAACGCCGGGCCCGAAAAGTGCAGGATCGGTTCGAACGGGAGGACGACGCATTCCATGACCGGGTGTTGGCGACGTATCGCGTCGCCAGCGGTCCGGGCGTGGTTCATATCGATGCGACGGCATCGAAGAAGACGGTGCTGGACGCTGCCTGGCGGTCCCTGCAGGCCGTGGCGGCACCGACAACGCGGGGAGTCTCATGAATCGCAAATGGCTGATCGTATCCGCTATGGCCGGTGTGGCGCTCGTGACCGGCGGCTGGTTGTTGCAGCGCGACTCCAGCCCTCAGGGGAGCGTCTATCAGCAGGCGCGCCTGTTTGACGACGTGCTGTCCCGGGTCGCGGACTTTTACGTTGATTCGCTCGACGAACGCAAGTTGTATGAGATGGCGATCGACGGGTTGCTCGATCAGCTGCACGATCCGTACTCGACGTTCCTGAAGCCCGACGATTTCCATTCCCTCACCGAGCAGACCAGCGGCGAGTATGGTGGTCTCGGGATCCAGATCGACGTGCGGAACGGGTGGATCACCGTCATTGCCCCGTTGCCCGATACGCCCGCCGAACGGGCCGGGGTCCAATCCGGCGATGAGATCATCGCTCTGGACGGGCGCTCGACGGAGAACTGGAAGAACGACCAGGCGGTCAAAGAGCTGCGCGGCACGCCCGGGACGGCGGTGGAGCTCAAGATCCGCCGCGTCGGGGTGGACGAGCCGATCATTTTCAAACTGACGCGGGCCCGCATTCACATCCGGTCGGTGCAGGCCGCGTTGCTCCTCGACGATCACGTCGGCTATATCGCGATGAATCCCGTCAGCCAAAGCTCGGCGGAAGAAGTCGCCGCGGCGGTCGACAGCCTGACCGCCCTGGGCATGAAGTCACTCATCTTCGATCTGCGCAACAACCCGGGCGGCTTGCTGTCACAGGGGATTGCGGTGAGCGACCTGTTCCTCGACCCCGGTCAGGAAGTGGTCGCCACCCGGGGACGGGCGCCGGACGCGACGCATACCTTCCGGGATAGCCGCGTGCAGCGCTGGCCCAAACTGCCCATCGTGACCCTCGTGAATGGCGGCTCGGCCAGCGCCGCCGAGATCATCGCCGGCGCGCTGCAGGATCACGACCGCGCGTTGGTGGTGGGGACCCCGACGTTCGGCAAAGGGCTGGTGCAGTCGCTGTACCAGCTGTCGCCGGAAACGGCGCTCAAGCTCACCACGGCCCGCTGGTACACGCCCAGCGGCCGGACCATCCAGCGCGTGAGCCGGAGCGAGGAAGATCAGATCGCCGCGGTCACCGCGGCGGCGCAGGGCAAGGACTCGATTGCGGACAGCGCGCCTGTCTTCCATACGGATGCGGGCCGCACCGTGCGGGGTGGAGGCGGCATTCGTCCTGACATTTTCTCTCCTCCCGACACCTTCACGACCGCCGAGCGCGGGTTCATGCGGGTGCTGGGGAACAACGTCGCGGCGTTTCGCGACGTAATGACGGCCTCCGCGCTCGAGCTCAAGGCGCGACATGCCGTCACCGAGGGTTTCGTCGTCACACCGGCGATGGTCGATACGATACTGGCGCGCCTGCGGAAGCGGTCGGTCGCCGTGCCCGAGAGTGTGGTGGCCGGGGCGAGAAGCCTGATCGCCGACGAGCTGGGCTACGAGACGGTCCGCTATTCGTTTGGGCGGGGCGCGGAAGTGCGGCGCCGCATGCACGAAGACCACCAGGTGCAGGCGGCGTTGGGGCTCGCGCGGCGCGCCCGCACGCCGCAGGACTTGTTCGCTCTCGCCGGGCCGGGCGCTCCGACACGGAGTCCGTGACCTCGGCGCCGGGACCCGCCCCCCGGGCTTCGTTGGGGGTGATCGGTCCCGGTCGTGCCGGAACCGGTCTCGCGCTCGCCTGGGCGCGGGCCGGGTACCCGGTGCAACTCCATGGGCGACGGCCGAAGGCCGTTCCCGCCCCGCTGTCCCTGAGCGTCGGACCCGCCGACGCAGCCCCGCCCTGGCTCGCACAGGTCGCGGTCGTCATCTGCGCCGTCCCGGATGATGCGATCGCGCCGCTGGCCGCGGTGCTGGCGGCTTCGGGCGGAGTGCACGCCGGGCAGGTCGTGCTCCACTTGTCGGGATCACGAGATCATCTGGCGCTGCGCGCCCTCACGTCGAGCGGCGCCGACCTGGGATCGTTGCATCCGTTGCAGACGCTGGTCGAGCCGGACCGCGCCCCGTTACATCTGCGCGGCGCCTGGGCGGCGGTCGAAGGCATGCCGCGCGCGGTCGACATGGCGGAACGGCTTTCCCGGGCGATCGGGTTGCGGCCGTTCCGGCTCCGGCCGGAAGACAAGCTGCGCTATCACGCCGGCGCGGTGTTCGCCTCGAATTTCTTCGTGGTTGTCGAGGCGGTGGCCGAACAATTGCTGCAACAGGCCGGCTTGAAGGAATCCGAGGCCTGGGCGGCGCTGCGGCCGTTGGTGCGCGGGACGCTGGACAACCTGGTTCGGGAAGGACCGGTCCAGGCGCTCACCGGGCCGGTGCTGCGGGGGGACGCTGAAACGGTGACCCGCCACCTCAGTATCCTGCCGGAAGACGTGCGCGAACTGTACCGGGCGCTGAGTACGGCGGCTCTGGAACTGGCCCGTCGCCGTGGGCTGGACGAGGCGAGTGCGGCCAAGGTAGTTCGCGCGCTCGCTACTGATCGACGATCGTCACCCGGGCGGGAAGAGCGAACCTGAATTCGCGCGAGGGCACCGCGACGTTCATCTGCATCTGCCGCAATCCGATCGCCCGTTGCTGGCCATTGCCTTCCGAGATCTCGATGCGCCGCACCAAGCCGTCGCCACGACCCACCCAGAGCACCGCCCCGGAGTAGGGCAGCGAGGTGTCGCGGGGCGTGAGCGCCACCACGTCTACCCACCCCGATGCCGTCGAATCGCTGCGCACGAACCGTGCGCTGTAGCGCTCCCGCGGCCGCTCCACGAACTGTCCGATGAGGTTGGGGCCCGTCGTCCCGGTTTCCGGGATCCGGCTGCGGATCACCTGACCCGGCGTCGTACTGGGCGTGTAGAGCCAGAGATAGCGGCCGTCGGCCACGATGCGGTCTCCCGCCGGATCGGTGAACCGCATGGCGAACCGGTTGGGCTTTTGCTGAAACAGCCGGCCGCGGGTGGTGTCGGGCTCCCCGATCATCGGGTTCGTGATCACCTGCACAAAATCCGCGGTCAGCGTCTGCACCGCCTGGTAGGCGGAGCTGGCGTGATCCAGAACGGTCCACGGATCCTGGGCCGATGGCAGGAGGGCCGGACCGGCGGTCAACATCCCCGCCGCGTAGAGGATCGCCCGGCTACGCACCGACCGGCGCCGGCTCTGCGATGCGACGCCCGATGACCTCGGCGATCACGCGCACTTCACGCATCAGCTGGACGAACTGATCGGGATAGAGCGACTGAGCCCCGTCGGAGCGGGCGGCTTCGGGGTTGGGGTGCACCTCGACCATGATGCCGTCGGCGCCGGCGGCCACCGCCGCGCGCGCCATCGGAATCACCTTGTCGCGCAAACCGGTCCCGTGGGAGGGGTCGGCGATGATCGGCAGATGCGACAGTTTCTGCACCACAGGAATCGCACTCACGTCGAAAAGGTTGCGCGTCGTCGGGTCGAACCCGCGCACGCCCCGCTCGCACAGGATGACGTCCTGGTTCCCTTCGGCGAGCAGGTATTCGGCCGACAACAACAACTCGGTGATCGTCGCCGCGATGCCCCGCTTCAGGAGCACGGGCTTGCCGGCGCGACCCGCGGCCCGCAGCAGCGAGAAGTTCTGCATGTTGCGCGCGCCGATCTGCACGATGTCCGCCACCTCCGATACCCAGCCCACGCCATCGGGGTCCATCGCTTCGGTGCAGATGAGCAACCCGGTCTCCTCGCGCGCCTTCGCGAGCAGCTTCAGGGCGGGGCGCCCCAGGCCCTGAAACGAATACGGGGAGCTCCGCGGCTTGAAGGCCCCACCACGGAGAATCACGGCTCCCGCTTCGCGGACCTGGCGGGCGGCCTCGAGGATCTGTTGTTCCGATTCGACCGAGCAGGGTCCGGCGATCACGGCCACGTCGGTCCCGCCGACGCTCACCCCTCCCGGCAGGCGAACCACGGTATTCTCGAGCTTCCACTCCCGGCTCACCTGCTTGTACGGCTTGGAGACGTGGATCACTTCCTGGACGCCGGGCAACCCCTCCAGCCGCGACGATTCCACCCGGCCGTCGTTGCCCACGAGACCGACGGCGGTCCGTTGCGCCCCGGGCATGGGACGGGCTTGATAGCCCATCTCTCGAATCACGCCGACGACCCGTTGCACCTCTTCTTCGGTCGCCCCGTGGCGCATCACGATCAGCACGACGTCACGCTCCCCTCAAATGGTGAATCGGTCGCCATCGGCCGCGGCGGTCACGGGACCGTTAAACCGGCCGGCCGCGATCTTGGCCGGGTCAGAATTCTCCACCGGCGGATAGAAGTGCGTCAAGACGAGGCGCTGAGCCTCGGCGTCGCGGGCCAGATCGCCCGCCCGCTCGGGGGTGAGATGGATATCCATCGCCATGGACTCGGGCAGCGAGCATTCCGCGAGCAGCAGGTCGCAGCCTTTGGCCCACCGCGCCAGCTCCTGGGATGGCCCCGTGTCTCCGGTATACACCAGGCGGCCCTCGGGCGCCGTGAGACTCAACGCGACGCTCTCCTCTGTGTGCGGGACGGGGAAACTCTCGAGCGTCAGCTCGGCATCGAGCGGGAAGGGCTCGCCCGGCTGCACATCCATGATGACAATGGGGAAGCCCGGGTCGAGCAGCCACGGACCGTAGCCCTCGGCGAGCGCCCGCACCAGTCGCACCACGCCGCGCGATCCGAGTACCACCAGCGGTTCGCGCCGGGCGGGCACGGTGGTGTACTTGAGCGCGTACACCAGCATCGGCAGGTCCGCGAAGTGGTCCGGATGAAAATGCGTGAGGGCGATGTGGGTGATATCCGGCCACGGCAGATCGAAGCTCGCGAGCCGGTGCAGGGTGCCGGGCCCGCAGTCGAGCAACAGACGCACGTCGCCGCGCCGCACGAAATGGCAGGCGGAGCTGCGACGGGCGGACGGCGCAGCCGTGCCGGTACCGACGGTGATCAATTCCACAGGGGTCAGGACGTCCTTCCGCGGAACACGATTCGTTTGAACTGAATTACGCCGCCTGCCTTCAACTTGTACAGATACACGCCCCCCGGTAGCCACCGCCCGTCGTCGGCGCGGCCGTCCCAGGCGAGCCGCGGGTCGCAGAGGCCGCCGCCCGGACTGCCCCGGCCGTACCGCCCCGCGGGAAGCACGATCGGGAGGTTGTCCCCGGGCAACAGGCGCCGGACGATACCGCCACGCAGGTCGAGAATCTCGAGCGTCACCGCGCTGGGCTGCGCGAGATCGAACCAGATACAGGTCGCGGCCTGCGTCGCGGTGGGAAAGGGGTTGGGAAAATTCTGATACAATACCGTGGCTGGTGGCGCTGTCGCGTCGAGCACGACAAAGGGGGCGGGCGGTTCCACCAGTGAGGTTTCCGCCCCCACGCGGACGACGAGCTGCCACCGATAGGTCGCATTGGTTTCCAGAGGGGTCGTCAGCTGATAGCTCGTGTCGGGCAACCCACCCACGCCCACGATGGGGACATCGCTGTTGCTGCGGCGCACGAACAGATCATAGCGGAACGGTCCCGGGGGACTCGCAATCGAGGCGGGGGACCAGGAAAACACGGGCTGGGTCTCGGCGGTGGCCGACCCGGCGGAATCCGCCAGCGTCGTGAGACGTGCCCAGGCCGGTACGGCGATCGGTCCGACGGTTCCGGTGGTGGCGGTGATGCTCGAGGCGCCGCTCGCGTCCACGCGCCAGAACAGCGGGGAACCAGGTTTGAGCGGAACGCGCAGGGCATACTGCGTTGTGTTCAACGTCGTGTCGACCGTAGGAACCAGCAGCCCGGAATCCCGGGCGATGCGGAGGCGATAGGTGACTCCCGCGCTCCCCGCGGTCCAGGCAAAATCCGGAGTGACCGAAGTCAGGATCGGGGGCAACGGCGCGAGCGGTGTGATGCCATCGGGGAACAGGGCCGCGGCGCTGACGTCGGGGCGTCCCCATCCGCGGATCGAGTCCGGGGCGGCTCGGTTCGTTGCCTGCGCTCGCAACGCCGTCCGGAGCGCGATGGGTCCGAGTGCTGGGTTGAGCTGTTTGACGAGCGCGGCGGACGCGGCGAGCAGCGGGGTCGCGAAGGACGTGCCCGCGAGGCGTCCCAGCGATGTCCCGATGAGGGTACACACGTCGAGCCCGGGCGCTGTGAGGTCGGGCTTGAGGCGGCCGTCGGCCGTCGGGCCACGGGACGAAAAGCCGGTGACGTTGCCGAGTGAGTCCTCGGCGCCGACGGTGATCACCGAATCGGCGTCGCCGGGAGTGATCACGGTGCGGAACCCGGGGCCCTCGTTGCCGGCCGCCGTGACGATGAGGATCCCCCGCGCCGCGGCGGAATCGGCTGCCACGGTCGTGACGGCGACGTCACCGTTGAGCTGAGACGGCGTGTACTGGAATCCATTGTCGAAATCGAGGTAGCCGAGGCTCGACGACACGATGTCCACGCCGATCGAGTCCGCCCATTCGAGCGCCGCGACGTAGTTGTCTTCTTCGACACGCGCTTCCGATCGGATGTCTTCGGTCTTGGCGAGCAGGTAGCTTGCGCCGCGGGCGATGCCGACCAGTCGGCCCGGGACGAGTCCCGCAAACAATGACCACACGGCGGTTCCGTGGAACTGGGCGCCTGGCTGGTCGTTCGCTTCGTCACGCACCACCGAGTCGCCGAAGATAAAGTCGCGCTGCGCGGTGATCGTCACACCGGCGAAGGCGGGCGAGAGGGTGTTGAATCCGGCGTCGAGGATGGCGATCCGCACGCCCGCGCCCGCATACCCCGCATCCGCCAACGGGCGCAGATGGAGTTGACGGTACGGCATCTCGGACGATCCGTAGGTCGGATCGCCGACCGCGGGGCAGGTGTCGAGGGCGACGGCCGCAAATTCGGCGGCCCGATCGGGCCGCGGCGGGCGTCGCCAGCGGCTGAGCGGTTGCACGTGGCGGAGCCAGCGCTCGCCGGTCACGGTGACCAGCGCAGCCGTCGGAATCCGGGCGCTCACCGCGTGCAGCCAGCGGCTGGTGACACGGACCGTCCCTCCAGCCAGTGCGATCCGCTGAGTGGCGTCGGTGAGGGGCACGTCAGGACGCACGAAGAGCCATACGCTGACAATCGTGTCGCGTTGCAGCACGCGCGCGAGGGGTGGGGAAATGGTGGGCCGTTGAGCGCCCACGGCCGTGGGCGTGGCGAGCGCCAGCCATACTGCGCCCCAGCGCTGGCGCATGTGAGGACTAGGCCGTGGCGAGCTGGCCGAGCCGCACGCCGACGATCGTCGAGACGCCCGGCTCCTGCATCGTGACGCCGTACACCGCATCCGCCGCCTGCATGGTGCGCGGATTGTGGGTGATCACGATGAACTGGGTCTGGCTCTTGAACTCCGCCAGCAGACGGACGTACCGCCCCACGTTGGCATCGTCGAGCGGGGCATCGACTTCGTCCAGCAGGCAGAACGGGCTCGGCATCGCGAGGAAGATGGCGAACAGCAGCGACACCGCGACCAGGGTCCGCTCCCCCGACGACAGGAGATGGATGCGCTGCGTGCGCTTGCCGCGCGGCGCCGCGTGGATCTCGATCTCGCTGTCGAGCGGCTCGTCCTCGTTGGCCAGCCGGACGTCGCACTCGCCGCCCCCGAACAGGGTCTGAAATACGCTCCGAAAGTTTTCCCGCACTTTTCCAAACGATTCGAGAAACATGGTCTTGGCGGTCTGATCGATCTCCCGGGCGGCCTGTTGCAACGATCCGCGGGCCGCCACGAGGTCGTCGCGCTGGGTCATCAGGAATTCGAGCCGCTTGACCTCTTCGGCGTGTTCCTCGACCGCCAGCGCGTTGACCGGTCCGACGGCATCGATCGCGTCGCGCAACCGCTCGTTTTCCTGGCGCAGCCACTCAAGGTCGCCGGCCACATCGGGAGCGTCGCGCAGCAATTGGGTGAGCGGCTTGCGCCATTCGGCTTCCACCCGCTCGGCCATGCCGCGTTTGCGCCCTTCCAGCTCGGTGCGCTCCACCGTGAGGCGATGTTCTTCGTCGCCCAGCGTGGCAAGGGTCGCGCGGGCCTCCTCGACGACACCCTCCGCCGCCGCGACTGCCGTCTCCGCCTGCTCGACCTGGGCCGCGGCTTCCGTGGCGGCCGTTTCCAGCTCACCCTGGGCCAGACGCCGGTCCTGCAAGGCATCCTGCCATTGGGCGCGTTGCGCCACGAGCTCGGTATTGGTCGCGTCGATCTGCCGCACTTCTTCCGCCAGTGCGGCGGCGTCGGTGCGCGCCGCCTCGGCGTCCGCCACTGCCCGCTCGGTCCGCTCGCGGGAGGCCGTCAGGCGGGCTTCCATTTGCGCGGCTTCGACCTGCCAGTGGACCCGCTGCTCGCGGGCGCGTTCCTGCTCGGCCTCGAGCCCATCGAGTCCGGCGCGCTCGCCGGCGAGGCGTTCATCATGCTGGTGCCGCTCGCGGGTGCGCGTTTGCAGCTCCGCCTCGAGCGCACTCTGCCGCGCTTCGACTTCACTCAGCCGTCGCGTCAGCCGCTCGACCAGCGTGCTCGCCTCGCCGACCATCCGGCGCGCATGCGAGAGCGTGCGCTCGGCCTCTCCCTGGCGCGCGCCCGCTTCGAGCTCCTCGCGGCGCTGCTGATCGGCCCCTTCTGCCGCGGCGGCGAGACCGGTCTGCGCCAGGGCGAGCTCGCGAATGGTCGTGTCCAGGGCGGTCTGGGTCCGGGCGCGCGTCGATTCCGCTTCGCCCAGCTCGGCGTTCAGCGTCTCGAGCTCGGCCCGGCGCTGCAATGGGCCGGCCCCAGCGGTCGTGCCGGCATCCAGGAAGATGGCTCCATTGGCGCGACGCAGCGTGCGGCCGTCGTCCAGCACCTGATGACCGGTGAGGAGCGCGCGCACCCAGGACACCGCCGGGCCATCGACGCGGAGCTCGTCTTTGAGCGGATGCCCGTCGGCCGCGAGACGCGGCCCGGGGCTGGCGGGCAGCAGCACCAGGGGACCGGGCTGCTCCGCGGCGTGCCAGGCGCGGATCGCTTCGGCCGCTTCGGCGTCGCGAACCAGCACCGCATGCAGCCATTCCCCCAGCAACCGCTCCGCCAGTTCGGCATCGCGTCGGCTGGTGCGCACAAAATCGGAAAGGGGGCCCAGCAAGCCATTGCCGAACTGCTCGCGCACTGCCAGCAGAGCCTGGACCGCCGGCGCGAGGCCGACCCGACCGCGCTCCAGCTCGCCCAGGGCGTCACGCCGGGCGGAGAGCTGAGACCAGGCCTGCTCGGCCTGCCGTCGCGCCGTCCGAGCCCCGAGCTCCTGCTCTTCCAGGCCGCTCACGCGGCGCCGGGCGAGTTGCACCGCTTCCACAGCGCGCACGGCGGCCTGCGCCGCGCCCGTCACCCCGTGCGTCACCGCGGCGAGAGACTGCTCCGCCGCCTGGGCGGCTTGCTCCCGTGTGCCGTGGTCCGCGGCGGCTCGTTGCAGCTCCTGGCGCAGCTCGAGGCTCTCCCGCTCCAGCGCGGCCCGTTCGATCTCGAGCGCCCGGACGGACTCCATGGCTCGCTGCAACTCGGCCTCCAAGCCACGCACGGTTTCGCGCAGGGCCAGGAGGCGTGTCCGCACCTCGGTCTCCTGCGTCGCCCGTCCCGACAATTCACCCGTCACCGTCGCCAGCTCCCGCTCCACGCCGGTCCGCTCGGCATCCGCGCCGTCGCGTTCCCGGTCGGCCTGCGCCGCGCGGCGCTCCTTTTCGGTGCGCTCCTCAAGCGCGCGCGCCCGGCGTTGCGTCGCATTGCCGAGCCGCTCGGCCGCCAGCGCGAGGTCACCCTGCAACCGCTCGGCGTCCAGCTTTGCATCAGCGAGGCGCCGTTCGACTTCCGTCTGGCGGGCGACCGCCGTGTGGCGCGCCTGCACCCGGGCTTCGCGAGACCGCTCCGCTTCGTCGAAGCGGGCCCGTGCGGCCGGCACGCTGTCGGCCAGCTCCCGGGTCCGAACCCCGAGCGCGCCAAGCGCGAGGTCCAGGTCCTCGAGCTCGCGACGCACCAGTGTGATCGCAACCCCGAACCGCTCTTCCACCATCTTGGTGTAGCGCTCGGCCTTGCCGCGTTGCCGCGCCAGACTCCGCACCTGCGTCTGGACTTCCGAGATCAGGTCCTCGAGCCGGGCCAGGTCCGCCGCCGTTTCCTCCAGGCGGCGCTCGTAGCTCTGCTTCCGGTTCCGGTACAAGCCGATCCCGGCGGCTTCTTCGAACAGGGCGCGCCGTTCTTCCGCTTTTTCCGACAACAGCGCGTCGATCATCTTGGCTTCCATCACCACGGCCGCGTCGGCGCCGAGCCCGGTCCCGCGCAGCAGGTCCTGGATGTCGCGCAGCCGCACCGGCGAGCGATTGAGCAGATAGTCGCTCTGGCCCGAGCGGGACAGCCGCCGCGTGATCACCACTTCCTGGTAGGCGATGGGCAGGGAGCCGTCGGAATTGTCGAACACGAGGGACACCTCGGCGACGTTGACGGGGCGTCGCCCGGTCGACCCCTGGAAGATCACGTCTTCCATTTTGCCGCCACGCAGCAACCGCGGGGATTGCTCCCCCAGCACCCAGCGCACCGCGTCGGAGATGTTGGATTTGCCGCACCCGTTGGGCCCGACGATGGCCGTCACGCCGAGATCGAACGGCAGATCCACCGATCCGGCGAACGATTTGAAGCCCACCAGCTCGAGCCGGCTCAATCTCATGGGGTCCGTTTGGTTCGGGTGAACAACGAGGTCGGGATACCGGCACGATCCAGCTGCGCCTGGGCGATGACCGCCTGCTCGGGATGCTCGAAGGCGCCGACCAACACCGGCCCGGTGGCTCCCCAACGCAGGCCGGTGAAGCCGAGGTCCCGCAGCCGGCTGCCGTCGCTCGGACGCAGCAGCACCAGGGAGTACGGCGCCCGCACCGGCTTGCCCTCTCCGCGATCCGCGATGCCGCGCTTCCAGAAGGTGGCACGCGCGACCAGGGCATCCTCGCGGCTGACATAGACGCCGGTCTGCACGCGGTACCAGACGGCGCCCGACGCATCGGGTGCCAGGGGGCTCACCAGCGCGGGAAGTCCGGCGGCCGCGAGTCGGTCGGCGTGGGCCAGCGCCCGCTCGGGCGCTCCGTACGCGGCGAGTTGCAGCGTCCACACACCGGAGTCCTTTGGCGCGAGGACCGGCAACGGCACGACCGCCGCGGGCGGTGACACGGCGGCTGGCGGCGGCGACGCCACCGGGGCGTTGGTCGCGTGCGAGCCACGAAACGCTCCCTTGGCCGTCGCGAGGATGGCGGCACCCCCGATGGCCACCGCCGCGAGGCCCGCGACCATCATCGGTCTCGTGTGGCGCAGCGGTGACAGTTGGACGGGGCCGGATGCCGCCGTGCTCCAGCGCTCGCGCACCGCGCCCAGCAGTTCGACGCCGCGTTCCCGCGCCGCCAGCAAGGCGCGACCCTCCGGCGATCCCAGATCCACGCCGTTGGGCGCGAGCGCGAATACGCCGTCGGGCACCGCCCCGAGCTCTTCCAGTCGCTCCGCCAGGATATACACGAGGAGCAGGGCTCCTTCGTTCCGGAATCCGGCCTGCAAACGTCCCCAGCGTGCCGAGCGGCGCACGAGCACGGGGTCCGGGATTGCGCTTCCAGTGGGGACGAAATTCACTCCGTCGACATCGCACGCGACTTCATTGAGCGACACGTCGGCGGTGATCGCCTCCGCGATGCCCGGTGCCGCGGCGAGATGCTTCACTTCGTGCAGGATGGGAGATTCGAGGCAGAGATCCACCAGGGCGACCGCGCGGCGGGCGCCGGGCGCGGATGCGGCTGATGCCCGCGCGACGCTCCACGCCACCGCTGCGGCCCACTGGGGATCGTCCGTGACCGGAACCAGAGCGACCAGCGCGCACTCCCGTACCAGCGGCGGAACGACTCGTTCGAGTCGGGAGCGAGGGAGGACGCGGAGAGTCACTGGCCCGGATGATAGATCCAGTAAGGTCGGCCGAGCTTCCGGCCGATCGCTTCCGCCTGGTCCCGCGTCGGGTAAGGACCCAGCACCACGCGGTATCCTTCGTCGATCGTGGCGGGCGGCAGCACTTTGGCTGCCAGGCCGGCGCGTGTCAGTTCCTCGGCCATCTGTTGCGACCAGGTCGCATTGCGGGACACCGACACCTGGACGTAATTGGGACCCTCACCGCCGAGCGAATCCGCCGCGGCGGCGGCGCTGGCCGTCGCGGCCTCCACCACACCGCGCGGCGCCCAGTCGGTTGCCACCCACAGGTCAGTCGCGCCACCGGCCACGCGACCGATGTCGACCAGCGAATCGGGTCGCACGGAGATGACATCGTCGCCGCGGCGCAGCAGCAGGGCTCCGTCCGGCGAGACCGTGGGGAGATCCGCATACCAGGCCGTCGGCAGCCCACCCACGAGACGCTTGATCGGGAGATCCACCACCCACACCGTGTCGCCCATCTGGGGACGGGCCAGGAGCCACTGACCGAAGGGATCGAGCCGCAGGGCGGCGGCGGGCGTGGGCAACGCGACGCCGTCGATTTCCTTCAGCGAGTATCGATCGATGACGGCGAGCCCCAACCCGCTCCGGCTCCCGACATACACCCGGTGGCCGGAGGGAGAGAACACGAGGGCACGAGGATGGTCCGCGATCCGCACGAAGCCGGCCTCGCGCCGGCCGAGTGGGTCGAGGAGGGTGACGCCGGAATCGCTCGCGACCGCGACCAGGTCGGCCCAGCGGCTGGCGGCGACGTCGCCGTCGGCGGGCAGCGGACGGGTCGCGGGAGGCTGGTCGGCCGCGGCGACCACAATTCCGGGTTGAGTGCCGCCGATCACCGCCACCAGGCGCTCGTCGGCGCCACCAAACAGATCTCGCGCATCTCCTTCGAGCGGTCGAGACCAGGTGAGGCGCACCCGGCGGGACAAGGTGGAAACGCGGTGCTTCGAGTCGACGGCGTATACCGTCCCGTCCGGCCCCAACGTGGCGATCTGCGCATCGGCGGACACCGTGTCCACACGACCACTCTCCAAGTCGAGGGCCAGCACCTCGTGTTTGGTGGTGCGAACGAACAATTCGCCGGCTTCCGGGTCGACCCCGAGGACGCCCTCGACCGCTGGGAGCTTGCCTCGGAGCGGTGTGGGCCAGGGGGCGAGGTTCGGCATGCGGTACAACTGCGGTGTGCCGCCGGCCTGAAGGACGCGAATGGCAAATCCACCGCGCCGGCCGGGAGGGCCGGTTCGTGGTGTAAGTGTTGGAGCGGAAACAGATTGGGAAGACGATCCACCCGGCGCCTGGGCGCGGCAACCCAACAGCGCCAGCGCTAACAGGATGGGGGAATAGCGCATGGGCAGCAAATGGCCTCGCCAGAAGATAGAAACCCGGCGAGGCCAAGGCAAGTGGCGAAGTGGTGCGGAGTTAGAACGTCGGTCCGATACTGACCGTCCAATACGCCTTCTTGTACGTACGATCGAGCGGCTTGGTGATGTCAAACCGGAGGATCACGAACCCGAGCAGATTGGCGCGGATCGATCCGCCGTAACTCCGGACCACCGAGCGCACCAACAACGGATCGTCGGTCGCGGACCGGTTCCACTTCACCTCGTCACCTCGACTCCAGGCGACGCCCGCGTCATAGAACAGCGCGCCCTCGATTGGGGGCAGGCCGATCGGCAGGAACCCGAGCACCAAACTGCGCGTCAGCGGAAACCGCAGCTCGACGTTGGCGACGGCGATCTTCGAGCCGATCAACTGATCGAGGCTGGTGCAGCCCGTGAAGCCAGGGGACTGGGTAGTGGTCGCGGCACACTCGTGGTTGAAGATCGACCCAGAGGTGTACCCCCGGACCAGTTCAGTACTGCCGAGGTAGATCGGGAATAGCTCGGCGTCGCGACCCGTATTGCCATAGAACAGCGTTCGGAACGCCAGCGTGAACGGCCGGGCGAACAGATAGCGACGATAATCGGCCACGAAGTTCGTGAATTGCTCGCCGCCGAAGCTGGGCGAGATCCCGAAGCGCGCGCGGCTGCCGGTAAACGGCCCTACGTAGCTGAACAGCGCATTGTCGTGTACGAACGCGATGCGTGGCGAGAGATAGCCGAACGAGCGCTGGTTGGAGTCGTTTTCGAAACTCCCCAGGTACTGTCCGGTCTGCAGGCTGTAGGCATCCGACAAGGTCAAGGTCGCCGCGCTGAGGGCCACGCCGTGCAGGCCCAGCTCGATGCGCGTGAACCGGCTGAGCGGATAGTAGGACTCGGCGAACAGATCGCGGACGACGTAGCGTTGCAGGTTCAGGTTGTACAGCACCGCACTGTCGTTGGTAGGGCTCCCATTGATGGGCACCAAGTCAACGGTGCTCGGAATGTAGAAGTAGTACGGAGTCTGGGAGCCGCCGACGCCCCAATTGACCCGGCGGCGCTGATTGATGTACGCCGCGTAGACCTGGGCTTCGCTCAGCCGGCCGTTGACCGATCCGGCAAACTGCAGCGTGTGGTCACCGAGAATGTCGGAGAGCGACACGGCGGCGCCGCCGAAAAAGCCGCGCCCGAAATTATCGCGGGCGTAGCCGATCGTGGGCCGCGCCGTGTAGTCGGGCGTGAACCGCACGCGATACGGACGCACCGAGAATTCGGTGGTGTCGGGCAACGCGAGGGTCGCCGAATCGAGCAGCGTCCGGACCGATAGGGCGGTCGACGTGGACGTGGATTCCGCCTGTTGCGGTGCTCCCGCAGACGGGCGGAACCCACCCGTGGGCGGCCGATACACCGATACCGAACCGTCCGATGGGGTCGACGCGGTCGGCACCGTATCGGCATTCGCTGTGGTCGGCAGGCCGGCTCGACGCTCCAGCGTGTCCCGGTGGGCCGGACCCGTCAACAACATCACGGGGCCTGGAGCGGGACCGTCCTGATACGGCTGCCGCCGCAGCGAGCGGGGGTTGTCCACTGAATACACGTTGTATTCGCCGTCTTCGTAATAGGCGAAGGCCAGGCGATCGGCCTCGCGCGCCCAGGAGAGGGCGGGCGAGCTGGGCGTGATCCCGGAGACGCCGGTGAACACGTCCGTCAACTGATAGAGGGTTCCGTCGCCCATTTCGTAGAGAAACAGATTGCTGATCCCGGTCCGGTCGGATACGAAGGCGATCGACCGGCTGTCGGGTGCCCACACGGGATTGATGTTCTTGCCCTGGTCCATGTGCCCCAACAGCTCGATCACCCCGGTGTCCAGGTGATAGAGCGCCAGCCGCATGTTGCCAAACCGCAGCTGATCGAAATTCGTCTGCCCGCCGCGATCGGTCGTGAACGCGATCGTCTTGCCGTCCGGCGACCACGTGGGCTGGAGATCGGCGTACTTGTCGTTGGTCAGCCGGCGCAGGCCGGTGCCGTCACGATTGATCACGAACAGGTCCGAGAGGCCACCGTCGAATCCCGTGAATACGAGCTTGGTGCCGTCGTTGGACCAGGACGGGGTCTCGAGTCCGTTCAGCGGCACGCGGATGCGCCGTTCTTCGCGGCCTCGTTTCACGTCCAGGATGACCAGGACCTCGTGCTGTTTGCTCTTGGCCGCGATCGCGAAGAAGCGTCCGTCCGGCGAGAAGGAGCCGGACGAATTGATGAACCGCAGACTCTCGTAGTTGGAGTTGATCGTCGATTTGACGAGGCGGCGGATGGACTTGCCGGTCTCCGCGTCCGCCAGGTACAGGTCGATGAAGAACGAATTGCGCTCGCCGAAGAACGCGATGGTCCGGCCGTCGGGCGCCAGGGCGGGGGCGAGGTGGTAGCCGCCGCCGGTGCGCTTTTCGGTCAGCAGCGGTTGGGCGATGCGCCGGGCCCGGTAGTGCTCACCGAGCTGGGGCAGGAACGTGGTCTGGACCGCATCGCGCCATTCGTTGGACAATTCGTCCAGCGTGAGGCCGAGGGCCCGCTTGAAAGAGCCTTCGATGCCCGAGGTGGTGCTCGCCTGCAGAATCTCGCCGATGACCTCGTCGCCCCACTTCTCGCCGATGTAGGACCAGATCGAGTGGCCGAACCGGTACGGAAAAATCCGCGGGTCATACGTGAGCTGCTCGATCGTCGGGAGGTTGCCCTCGAGCGACGCGTCGCGCAGCCACATGGACGTGGGCGGATCGATCGGACCGATGGAGAGATACTCGGCCATGCCCTCCATGAACCACAGCGGCGGATTGACGTTGACGAGCGTCTGCACGCCGGCGCCGATGCGGCCGCTGGAAAACACATCGTATTGGAACTGGTGCACCATCTCGTGCTGCAGCACGTGCTCCAGGTCGGCGTAAGAGCCCGTGAACGGCAGCACCATCCGGTGCTTGAAGAATTCGGTCACCCCGCCGGTGCCCTCGCCCAGATCGCCTTCGATGGCGTTGGTCTGCTCGAAGTCGGTGTGCGACGCATACAGGATGATCGGCTTGCGCGACTGGAACTGGTGATGCAGCACGCGGGACAGCCGGGCGTAGGCGCGTTCGGCCATTCGGGCGGCGTCGAGCGCGGCCGCGCGCTCTTCGTCGTAGAAGTACACCTCGAAGTGATCGGTGCGGATGATCTTGAACGGGAAGGAGCGGTACTGGACTTTGTTCTGCCCGAAATACTGCGCGGCGGCAGGGGGCGCGCCTCCCAGCATGGCGGTACCCGCGGCCACTGCCAACGCGAATTTGATCCCCGTGCGCATACTTGCTCCAGTCCTTTCTCCGGTAGGATTACCCGACCGTGCCCACTTCGTCGAGGGCCACCGGCGGGGCGTCTCCCCACAACCGCTCTAGCTGGTAAAACTCCCGCAGCTCGGGATGAAACAGGTGCACCACCACATCGACGTAGTCCAGCAGCACCCAGCGTCCCTGGGCGAGGCCTTCGACGTGGTGCGGCGCCAGCCCGGTCATCACATGTTCCGCCATCCCGCGCACATGAGCGTCGGAGGTTCCCGAGGCGATCACGAAGTAATCGGTCGCTTCGGACAGACCATGCAAGTCGAGCACGATCGGGTCGACAGCCTTGCGATCCGTCAGGGCCGCGACAATTGCCCGCAACCCTTCCGACGGAAGCCGACGCCCGCCGCGCGTGCCGCGCCCGCGGCTCTTATTCATAGCGCGCTGCTCACGCCTTTGTTCCCGTCCTCGATCTGGTAGAACACGCCCCAGGCACCGATTCCAGCATGCGCGGCGATTACCGGTGTGATCGGGCTCACGATCATCTGTTTCGGCCGGTAGCGCTCCACCAGCTCGGCCCGCAAACGCTCGGCAAACTCGGGAATGTCCCCATGGGCCACGCCGAGTCGCAGTGCTTGGGGACGCGGGGTGAGCAGCGCGTCGAGCCGGGCCAACACGCGGGTGCGCGCCGCGTCACGGCCACGCGCCCGGTCGACCGGTTCGGCGCGGCCGTCGATCGTGAGGGCCATGATCGGCTTCACATTGAGCTTCGTGCCGAGCCAGCCGCGCAGCCGGCCGACCCGGCCCGACCGGATCAACCGCTCAAGGTTGTCGACGGTGAAGAATCCGCCGGATTGATCCCGCACGCGTACCAGCTCGCGCACGATGGCCGGCGCGTCCCATCCCTGCGCGGCGAGCTCGAGGCCGCGCAGCACCAGCATGCCCTCGGTCAAGGACGCGCCGCGACTGTCGACCAGATGAATACGATCCGGACTCACGGCCTTGGCAGCCCGCTCGGCGTTGGCGTAGGTCCCGGACAGCGCCTTGGACAAGACTACGGCGACGACGTGCTCCGCGTTGCGCAACGCATCGCGGAACGTGTCTTCGAACGCCTGCGGCGTCGGCTGCGACGTACTGGCGTCTTCTCCGGCGCGCAGCCGGGCGAAGAACTCGGTCGGCGTCATCTCGAGGCGATCCTGGTACACGCGATCGCCGATGATGAGCTGCGTCGGGACCAGCCCGATCCCCTGTTCGAACACCACGGCATCGGGGAGATCGCACGCCGTGTCGGTGGCGAAGGCCAGGGCCCGCTTCTCGACCAGCGCGCGGTGCTGCGCCCGCATGTCCTCGGCCTTCCGCGTCTCGACTGTTCCCCAGGCCGTCCCCAGGGCGAACACGGCGTCCGGGGTGTCGGTGTGGACGTGCGCTTTCAGCAGGTCGCCGGTTTGCAGCACGACGATGGAACCGCCCAGCGCGCGCAACGCCCGGCGCACCTCGGCGCTGGGCGGCAACGCGGCGCCGCGGACCATCACCTCCGTGCAGTACTGGTAGTCGCGGTCGTCGGCGACTTCCGTCATGGCCGCGGCGTTCGGCGTCTCGAGCCGGTCCACGGCTCCCTGGGCCAGGGCGCCTTCCTCTATAAGCCGGTTCATGCCATCCAGGAATCGCACGAAGCCCTTGGCCCCGGCGTCGACGACGCCGGCCTGCTTCAGCGCCTGCAGCAGCTCGGGGGTCCGCGCCAGCGCCGCTTCGGCGCGCGAGACCAGCCGGCGGACGAACACCCGCACGTCCTGCTCGCCTGCCGCGCTTTCGGCTTCCTGGGCGGCTTCTCTTGCGACCGTGAGAATGGTGCCTTCGACCGGTTCGTCGAGCGAGCCCTGGAGTCGATCGAAGCCGGTGCGCACCGCACGGGCCAGATCGGCGGGCGACGCGGTGCGTCGCTCACCAAGGCCTTCCTGAAGACCGAGCAGAAACTGCGACAACATGAGGCCGGAATTGCCGCGGGCGCCGCGGATACTCGCCTGCGCCATCGTCTCGGTGACGCGGGGCAGCGGCGCGTCGCCCAGGTCGCGCAGGGCATGGGCGACGGCGCGCAGCGTGAGGCACATGTTGGTCCCGGTGTCGCCATCGGGGACGGGAAAGACGTTGATGCGGTTCAACTCATCGCGGCCCGCCGCCACCCAATCCGCCGCGGCCAACAGCGAGCGGCGGAGTCGCGGGCCATCGACGTAGGCGATGCCGATGGTCACGGCCTGGGACTACTCCTTGACGACGACCACGACGATCTCGGGTCGCACTTCGGCGTGGACCTTGATTCCCACCCGGAACTCGCCCAGGGCACGGATCGGCTCGGCGAGATCCACTTTCCGTTTGTCGACATGGATCCCTTGGTCTTCAAGCCGCCGCTGGATGTCACCAGCCGTCACCGAGCCGTACAACTTTTCCTCTTCCCCCACCTTCATCGGGAACGTCAGCGTCACCCCGGCGAGTTGGGCCGCTTCGCCCTCGGCCGCCTGCTTCTCGACCGCCCGCTTCTGCGCCAGGCGATCAGCCTCGAAGGCGATCCGTTTCTTGTTGCCGTCCGTGGCCGGGTAGGCGAGTCCCTTGGGCAGGAGAAAGTTGCGGGCGTACCCGTCTTTGACCTTCACCACCTCTCCGGCCTTCCCGACATGTTGCACATCTTCCCGCAGAATGATCTCCATCGTCCTGTCCTCGGTTAGCGCACAGTGGACTGACCGACGCGGCGCTGCCGGAAGGCCAGCCAGGTATCGAAGACCCCGAGCGTCCACAGGCCGGGGATGAGCAGCAGCAGCGGTACGACCAGCAAGACGGCGATGACGGTCGCGACCGTCAGGGCCCAGATGGGAACGCCGGCGCCTCCCGCCAGCGCGACCACGACCGCGGCCCCGCGCAGACAGTAGAGCACGCTCAAGACCAGACCGAGATTCAAGGCCAGGCCTTTCACGACCGCGAGCCGGGGCACGGCCCAGATCAACAACACCCCGACCAACCCCCACACCCAGTGGTCACCGAATCGAAACTCGCGAAACGGCGTGACGGGCGGTTGCAGCGGATGGGACGCCAGCCGCTCGTGCCATTGCCAGGCGAGCGCCAGCGCGGCGAATGTCTGCAGCACCAGCAGCCCCGGAAACGCGGTCCCGAAAAAATTGACCATCGGCTCATACATCGGAAAACTGTCGGGCCACCGCTGGACGACGGTGCGGACGACGCTCGACGTCTGATGCATCACGCTCCACTGCAACTCCGACCAGAAGTGGGAGCCGCGCAGCGTGAGACCCAGGACGCCGGTGCCAGCCACGCCCCACAGGATGGCCCGGATCGCCTGGCGCCAGACACCGGTCGGGGCAAGCAGGGCCCCCCCGGCGAATGCCGCTGCCACGATCAGGGTGTACGCGCCCAGGGCGGCGTCGAACGGGTCGGCCGCCGTCGCGAAGACCATCACCAGGCCGACCACCCCGACCACGAGCGCCGTGACTCGCTCCCGCGGCCGGGCGTCGCTCGACGCGAGCAGCAGCGCCGCGAGGGCGAGCGCCACGAGCCCGAGCAGTCCGAACGCGAGCAGCCCGAAGGCGATGGTCGCGAACAGCAGGCTCCACCCTCGGCTGCGGGCCGCCATGTCAGGCGGCGGTTCCGCTCTTGATGTACGGGATCAAGGCCAGCTGTCGCGCCCGCTTGATCGCGGTGGCGAGCTGGCGCTGATGGCGGGCGCACATGCCGGACAACCGGGACGGGAGAATCTTGCCGCGCTCGGTGAGAAACCGTCCCAAGGTGCGGTCGTCCTTGTAGTCGAGCACGCGGACGCCCGATTCACACACGGGGCACGTCTTGGCAGGCCGTCTCATGCTTCCTCCTCTTCGACTTCTTCCAATTCTTCGACGACTGCGGCGGTCGGCGTGGGCATCGGCTTGGCCGGTTCACCCTCATTGAGCACGATGATGTAGCGCAGGACCGAGTCGTCGAGCTTCACGGCCCGTTCGTATTCGGGCAGCAGCTCTCCCACGGTCTCGAACTGCGCGATCACGTAGTAGCCGGTCTCTTTCTTCTTGATGGGGTAGGCGAGCGTGCGCTTCCCCCAATGGTTCGCGTTGGTCACCGACCCTTTGCCGTCACGGGTCAGGAGGCCATGAAACCGCTGCAGCTTCTCGGTGATCGCGGGTTCTTCCAGGGCACTATCAAAGATGTAGACGGTCTCGTAGCGACGCGTCATAGCACCTCCCTTTGGTCATGAGCGACCCGGCACTGGTGTCGCGCCGAGTAGGGGATATGGGAGCGGGGAATGTAATGATGTCGGTCCCTGGGAGCCACCCGGGGTCTGGTGAAAACGGCCTCCGCAGTGGATGTTTCAAGGCAGAGCAGGCGTTCCAGTATCCCGCCCCCCAACACCCGGAGTCACCCATTTCATCTGCGCCCGAAGCGTTCACCGTGTCAACCGCCGCCGAGCCGCATCGCGCTCGGACCCGGGATATCCTGCGGCGGCATCCCGAAATGCGGGAGTTGATCGGCCCCAACCCGGCGACGTTCTGGTGGACGTGCGCGATCGTGACGTTGCAGATCGCACTGGCGTGGCTGGTGCGGGACCGGTCGTGGTGGGTGGTGTTCGCCGTCGCGTACGGCGTCGGCGCGTTCGCGAACCACGCGCTGTTCGTGATGATCCACGAGGTGGCGCACAAGCTCGTATTCAAGAAGAAGGTGCCCAATATCCTGACGGGCTTGATCGCGAATCTGCCGCTGTTTTTCCCCAGCTCCGTGTCGTTCGCCAAGTATCACCTGAAGCACCATGCCTTTCAGGGCGTGTATGAGCTCGATGCCGATCTGCCCAACCTCTGGGAAGCCCGGCTGATCGGCCACTCGTGGCTGGGCAAAGCGTTGTGGCTGTTGTTCTACCCGTTCTTCCAGATGACCCGGCCGCTGCGGTTGCGGGAGATTCACCTGTTCGACGCCTGGAGCGTGACGAACATGGTCACCCAGGTGGCGTTCGATGCCGCCGTCTGGGTGGTGTGGGGGCCCAAGGCACTGGTCTATTTCGCGCTGTCCCTGTTTTTCTCGATCGGGCTGCACCCGCTCGGCGCCCGCTGGATTCAGCGGCACTTCCTGACCGCGGACGGGGACCAGGAGACGTTCAGCTACTACGGATCGTTGAATCGCATCGCGTTCAACGTGGGATACCACAACGAACACCACGACTTCCCATCGATCCCCTGGACCAAGCTGCCGCGGATCCGCGCCACGGCTCCCGAAGCCTATGACGACCTGGCTGCGCACCAATCCTGGGCCCGGCTGCTGTTCCGGTTCTTGTTCGATAACAAGCTGTCGCTATTCTCCCGGGTGGTGCGGAACGAGCGCAACCGGGTGGCCCTCGACGCGGAAGTGAAGCCGGACCTGGACGTCCTGGCCGAGACGACGGCAACCGCTATACGTTGAAGGCGATGGCTACCGCCTCACCGCCCCTCACCGCGGCGGCGCGCGAAGAACGCGAGCGCGCCGTGATTCGGTTCGCCGGCGATTCCGGCGATGGGATGCAGGTCACCGGCTCCCAATTCACGCTCGAGACGGCGCTGGCTGGGAACGACCTGGCCACGTTCCCGGATTTTCCGGCGGAAATCCGCGCGCCGGCCGGTACGACCTTCGGCGTCTCCGCGTTCCAGATCCATTTCGGCGCCTCGGATGTGCTGACGGCCGGCGACGACCTCGATGCGCTCGTCGCCATGAATCCCGCCGCCCTGACGATGAATCTGGGCGACCTGCGCCGCGGCGGAACGCTGATCGTGGATGCGGCGGCGTTCACCGAGCGCAACCTCACCAAAGCCGGCTACGCGGCGAACCCGCTCGAGGACGGCTCACTCGGCGAGTATCGGGTGCTCAAGGTGGACATCACGCGCCTGACTGAGGAGGCGGTGAAGCCGTTCGCCATCACCTCGCGCGACGCGCACCGCTGCCGCAACATGTGGGCGCTCGGCCTGATGCTGTGGATGTACGGGCGGGAGCGGCAGGCAACCGTCGAGTGGCTGACGAAGAAGTTCGCGGCCAAGCCGGACATCGCGAGCGCGAACGTGGCAGCCCTCCACGCCGGCCATGCGTTCGGTGAGACGGCGGAGCTGCCAAGCCAGATCGGCGCGTATACCGTGCCGCCGGCGCCGGTCGTGCCGGGTCGCTACCGCGCGGTGAGCGGGACGGAAGCGCTCGCGTGGGGACTGGTCGCCGGCCTGCGCGCCGCCGAGCTGGACCGCATGGTGTTCGCGTCCTATCCGATCACGCCGGCGTCGCCCATTCTCCATACGCTGGCGGGCCTCAAGTCGTACGGTGTGATCACGTTTCAGGCGGAAGACGAGATCGCGGCGATCTGTGCCGCGATCGGCGCGTCGTGGGCCGGGGCGCTGGCGGTCACGTCGTCGTCGGGGCCGGGGATCGCGCTCAAGACCGAAGGATTGGGACTCGCCATCGCGACCGAGCTGCCGTTGATCGTGATTGATTCGCAGCGCGCCGGTCCGTCCACCGGGATGCCGACCAAAACCGAGCAATCGGATCTGTTTCAGGCCGTGCTGGGCCGCAACGCGGATGCCCCGCTGCCGGTGCTCGCGCCGGCGACGCCGGCCGATTGCTTCGCGGTTGCCATGGAAGCGGTGCGACTCGCCACCCGGTACATGACGCCGGTGATGGTGCTCTCGGATGAGAGCCTCGCCAATGCGTCTGAGCCGTGGCGCCTGCCGGATGTCACGAAACTGCCGCGGTTCCCGGTGCGGTTCCAGACTGATCCCCAGGGATTTCATCCTTTCCTTCGTTCACCCGAGACGCTGGCGCGGGTGTGGGCGCGACCGGGCACGCCGTCCCTCGAACACCGCATCGGCGGCCTCGAACGCAGCTACGACACGGGGCACATCTCGTACGACCCGGAGAATCACGAACGCATGACGAAGGTGCGGGCGGCCAAGGTCGCGGGGATCGCCCAGGACATTCCGCTGCAGACCGTCGCTCTGGGCGAAGATCGCGGGGCCCTGGCGGTGGTCGGCTGGGGCTCGACCTTCGGGGCCGTGCATCAGGCCGTGCGCGAAGTCCGCGCGGAAGGCCGCGCGGTGTCGCACATCCATTTGCGACACCTGGCGCCGTTCCCGCGCAACCTGGGCGAGCTGCTCCAGGGGTTCAAGCGGGTGCTCGTTCCCGA
This sequence comes from uncultured Gemmatimonadales bacterium, assembly GCA_963821385.1. Classification (GTDB taxonomy): domain Bacteria; phylum Gemmatimonadota; class Gemmatimonadetes; order Gemmatimonadales; family GWC2-71-9; genus DASTHG01. The sequence goes on along the minus strand of CAWGDK010000008.1, from coordinate 74,104 downwards.
GTTGAACAATGGCCAACTCGTTCATCTGTTACGCGCCGCGTACCTGGTCCCGGCCGAAGGACTGAGCCAGATCACCGGCAAGCCGTTCAAGGTGTCCACGGTTGCCGCGGCGATTCGCGAGCGCGTGTCCGCATTTGGGGCCTACCCATGACGGCGACGATCACCCCGACCACCGTCACGCCGCTCACCCCCAAGGACTACGCCTCCGATCAGGAGGTGCGCTGGTGCCCGGGCTGCGGCGACTATGCGATTCTCAAGGCGGTCCAGAAAACGCTCGCCGATCTGGGGTCGCGTCCCGAGCGGACCGTCTTCGTGTCGGGGATCGGGTGCTCGTCGCGGTTCCCGTACTATCTCGCGACCTACGGGTTCCACACCATTCACGGCCGCGCGCCGGCGATCGCGACGGGGGTGAAGCTCGCCAACCCGGATCTGGACGTCTGGATGATTACCGGGGACGGCGACGGCCTGTCGATCGGCGGCAATCACCTGCTGCACGTGCTGCGGCGCAACGTCGATCTGCAGATTCTGCTCTTCAACAACGAGATCTACGGACTGACCAAAGGGCAGTACTCCCCCACGTCGCGCCCGGGGACCAGGTCTCCGTCCACCCCCGCCGGCTCGCTCGATCATCCCGTGTCGCCGTGCGCGTTCGCCCTGGGGGCCGGGGCGCGGTTCGTCGCCCGATCGATCGACACCCTGCAGTCGCACATGATCGAGGTCTTGAAGCGGGCCCACGCGCACGCCGGGGCGTCTTTCGTCGAGCTGTTCCAGAACTGCGTCGTTTACAATGACGGCGTGTTCGACGATTTCACCGACAAGCAGGTCGCGTCCGACATGCAGCTCCACGTGGCCCATGGCCGGCCCCTGAGTTTCGGACCCGGAGGCCGTCGCGGACTGCGGTTGGTGCCGGGCCGGCTCGAAATCGAAGCGGTCACAATCGGCGAGGGCGGGGTCACCGCGGCCGATGTGCTCGTGCACGACGAGACCAACCGAGCCCTCGCCAACCTGCTCGTGGAACTCGCCCCACCCCGGTTCCCGATGGCGATTGGTGTGTTGTACTGCGACCCGGCGTCCAGCTACGACCGGGACGTCCATGCCCAGCTGGCGGCCGCCGGGCCCGCGGGCAGTCTGGACGACCTGTTGACAAAAGGACGCACTTGGACGGTGTAGGCGTGGCGGCGCTGTTGGGGCAGGCGGGGGCCAGGTCGATGACTTGGCCCCCGGTGTTTTATATTAGACGGTCGGAAAACCCTAATGCCCGCGACCGTCCCGGTGCCTGCCGATTGGGCGACCGGGCCGAGGTAGGTTGATGACGCCCATGGTTGGCTGCCCCCGCTGCAACACCCCGGTCACCGCTGGCGCGCGATTCTGCGCCAACTGCGGTGCCGATGTGTCGCGCGTCGCGGGGTGGAGCGCCGTCTCGACCGTCACGACCCCACCGCCGCCCTCGATCCCGCAGCGCGACACGCTGCTCGAGATGCTGCGCGAGGCGACGCTGGGCGAGTACGAGGTGCTGGGCGAGCTGGGGCGCGGCGGGATGGCCACCGTGTACCTGGCGCACGACATCGCCCTCGACCGCCGGGTGGCCATCAAGGTGATCTCGCCCGCGCTACTGGCCGGCGAAGGGATGGTGGAGCGCTTCAAACGCGAGGCGCGCACCGCGGCGTCCCTCAGCCATCCGCACATCATTCCGATCTATGCGGTCAAGGAAACTGACCGCATCCTCTATTTCGTGATGAAGTTCGTGGATGGGCGCCCGCTCGACTCGATCATTCGCGAAGTCGGCGCGCTGCCGATCCCGATGGCGCAGGCTATTCTGCATCAGGCCGGCGGTGCCCTCGCCTACGCACACCGGCGCGGCGTCGTGCACCGCGATGTAAAGCCCGCCAACATCATGGTCGACGAAGAAGGCTGGGCGGTCGTCACCGATTTCGGCATTGCCAAGATCTCGGCCGGCCAGGCGCTCACCATGACCGGCGTCACCGTCGGCACGCCGGCGTACATGAGTCCGGAGCAGTGCGCCGCGCAACCGGTGACCGGCGCCTCGGACCAGTATTCGCTGGCGGTGGTCATGTACGAGATGGTGACCGGGCGTCCGCCGTTCGCGGCGGATTCGATCATGGCGCTGATGTTCGCGCATTTCAACGAGCCGGTGCCGCCGATCCACGAGCTGCGGCCGGACTGCCCGCCCCTGCTCGAGGCGGCGCTGATGCGCATGCTCGCGAAAGCGCCGACGGACCGCTGGCAAAATATCGAGGAAGCGATCGTTGCCGCGGGCGGCGCCGCGCTGGCCCAGGATGAAAGCACACGGCGTAGCATGACCGATCTGGCGCGCGCCGGCGGCTCGACCGAGGTGCTGCGGCGCTACAGCACGCCCGCCAGTCCGATTCCCTCGATCAAGGCGTCCGCGATCGGCGCGGGCGGGACGATCGCGATGGTCGTCACCGTTTCGGTCACGCCGTCGGCCAAGACGCTCCGGGTGGGACAGAGCGTGCAGCTGCAGGCCACTGTGCGCGATGCTCGGGGCACCCCACACCCGGAGCGGCCGGTCGCCTGGGCTTCCAGCGGTCCCGGCGTCGCCTCCGTTTCGCCCAGTGGACAGCTCAAAGCGATCGCACCGGGCTCGGCGATCATTACGGCGACGAGCGAGGGCGTGAGCGGCACCACCGCGGTGACGGTGGCCGCGCCGCCGTCACGCTCGGTGGCGGCGGAGGCCGTCGCCCCGCCGGCAGATCAACCCGGACGCCGCATCCCCATCTGGGTGTGGGCGAGCGTCGTGGCGGTGGTCCTGGTTCTCGGCGTCTGGCTGGCGACGCGTGGGGGTGGCAGCGGCGGGAGCCCCGATCAGCCGGGCCAGTCCGGTCCACCGGGCGCCGTCGCCGTCGCGGGGCTCGCCGTCTCTCCCGCGGCGGAATCCTTGGCCGTCGGCGGCCGGCTGCAGCTGGGCGCCGTCGTGCGGGACGCGACCGGCGCCGCGCTGGAAGATCGTTCCGTGGCCTGGACCTCGAGCGCGCCCTCCGTGGCCCGCGTCACCTCAACCGGTCTCGTGACCGGCGAAGGACCGGGCACGGCGACGATCACGGCGACCAGCGAAGGGAAGAGCGCCAGTGCATCCGTCACCGTCCGGGCGGCGGTGGGGTCGATCGCGCTGACCCCCGGCGATACGGCGCTCAAGGTCGGGGAGATCATCCTGATGCAGGCGGTGCTCAAGGACGACCGCGGCACCGCGCTCAAAGGGCGCCCGGTGCGCTGGTCGTCGAACGAGGAGCGGGTCGCGTCGGTCACCCCCTTGGGACTGGTGACGGCCATGGGCGCGGGCCGCGTGACGATCACGGCGTCGAGTGAAGGGCGCAATGCGACGGCATCGATCACCGTCTCCGCACCCGCCACGCCCGCCGGTCCGCCGGCGGCCGTCGCGACGGTCGCCGTCATTCCCAATCAGGTGAGCCTGTCCGTGGGTGAAACGGCGCAGCTCTCGGCGGCGCTGCGCGATTCGCGCGGCGCGCCGCTCACCGGGCGCGGCGTCCGGTGGAGCTCGGCCGATCCCCGCGTCGCCACGGTGGCCACCGACGGCACGGTCACCGCCGTCGCGGGAGGCAGCACCCGGATCACGGCGACGAGCGAGCGCCGCAGCGCGGCGGCCGTCGTGACGGTGAACGCCCCGCTGCCCCCCCAGCCGGCCGCGGTCGCGTGCATCGACGTGACGCCGGATCTCGGAACGCTCAAGGTCGGCGAGACGCAACAGCTGCGCGCGATTCCCCGTGACGCCGCCGGGACGTCGCTGTCGGGCCGGCCGGTGCAGTGGTCTTCGAGTCAGCCCGGCGTGGCCTCGGTGACGAGCGGCGGGCTGGTGACGGCGGTGAGCGCGGGGAAGGCGACCATTACGGCGTCGAGCGAGGGACAGCGGACCGGCGTCGACGTCACCGTGCCAGCTGCACCGGTCGCGAACCCGAATGCGAACGCGCCGGCTGAGATCGCGGCCGTCGTGCGGGAGTTCACGCAAGCGCTGGCGTCACGCCGGCTGGACCGGTTGCGCACCGTCTACCCCGACATGAGCTCACAGCAGCAGCAAGGCTGGAGGGACCTGTTCGAATCGCGCGACGTCACGGAGTTCAACGCGGTCCTGACCGATCAGTCGGCCCCGACCGTATTCGACACCACCGCGAGCGCGTCCTTCGTGGTCACGCTCTCCTTCCGGACCCAGGCGTCCGGACGCGTGAGCCAGACGGTTCCGTATCTGGCGACGCTGGTCCGGACGTCGAGTGGGTGGCGCCTGAAGTTCCTTCAGGAGAGGCGGTAGGAGCCGCTAGAAGTTGTGCTCGGCGCCGACCGTCCAGACGATGTTGGCCTGGAGCCCCGCTTTGCGCAGGGGGAACAGGGAGTTGGTGACGAAGGTCATTCCCCCCTTCGTGGTGAACTTGAACCCCACCGATCCGTTCACAATATGATCCCGCTGATCCGGGATGTTCGCCGTCTGGACCGTACGGACCGCCGGAATCTGAATCGTCACGGTACCGGGCAGCTGAAGTTTGCTCGCCCCCAGTTCGTATTGCGTGATCACATCGACGGCCATGGTCGCCCAGGGCGAGAGCAGGTGGTCGAACCCGACGGTTGCTAAGAGCGCCGAGTTCTGTCTGCCCCCGCTGCGGTACAAGTACCCGAAGTTGCCATGCGGTGAGAAGTCCCCAAACCGCGCCGACCAGATCCCGATCCCGCGGACGCTGACGTGACCGGAGCCGAGGAAGTTGTTCTCGTCACCGGTCGGGAGCCGTGTGTCGACCAGCACGGCAAAGCCGCCCCGGTCGGACTGCGTCAGGTTGATTTTCAGGCGGGCGGCGATATCCCCGATCCCGGTCGCGGTGCCGGAAACGATCGACGTGTCCTGGAACCGTTTGGCCGGCAGGGAATCGCCCGCCGAATCACCGAAGAAGTGCGGGGACCCCGGGCCGAACGGCCGGATGGAGCCGATGCTGAATCCGCTCACCGAAGTCCGGGCGAGCGGCACCGCGACGCTGAGATCGACGCGGTCGAGGATGCCATACGTGACGAACAGCGACGCGACCGTCACACTCACGTCGACGTTGGGGCGCACCTCGAAAATGTCGTTCTCGAACGCCGGACTCCCCAGCCCGGTTGGGGGCGTATCCAGGTGGGTGAAGTCGAACACGATGGAGTGCAGCGGCACGCCGCGCAAACTCTGAAAGCTGATCCCCGTGACGTTGGTACCGATCAACAGCTTGTTGCGACCGAGCGTTTGCGAGCGCTCGCCGAATACGGGGCCGGAGGAGACGGACGTCTTCACCGGCACGCCCCCGACGAACGTGAAGGTGGCGCCGCTGCTCGTCGCGCTGATGGGCACGTCGGACACGCTCACCCCAATGGCATCGGTGAGGAACCCGATCAGGCTCGTTTGCCCGGTGGTGAGCGCCGTATTGAAGTGCGTGCCGTGCGCTGTCCCCAGGTCGGGATACAGGCACAAGGGCACGTTGCCGCACCCGCTCCCGAATTGGAAGAGGTTTTGCACGACCGTCCGCAGGTCCTGGGCGGACAGCGGTGCGGCGCAGAGGACCACGGCGAACAGCAATGACCAGCGACGCGACATACAGCCTCCGGCGAGTTTACGGTGCGGGGTTATTGGTCGGGGCCGAACATATCATCGCGTCAGCTACGGGGCCAGCGAGGCTCACGACCGGCCCGTCACATGGCTCGCTGCTTCACCCAGCCCTCAACCGCATCCAACAGCTGTGGCATCAATGCTTCCATCTGCTCGCGCTCCGCGGTGGAGAAGGGGGCCAGGACAAAATCCTCCCAGGGCTCACCCGAGGGGAGTGGGCCGATACCGACTCGCAGCCGAGCATACGTCTGCGACTGCAGCACGGCTTCGATGCTCTTCAATCCGTTGTGTCCTCCCGCCGATCCGTCGGGGCGCAGGCGGAAGGTGCCGGCGGGAATGTTGAAATCGTCCACGATGACCAGCAGATCGGTGACGGGCACGAACGTGGGATCGGCGCGCAGCGACGCGAGCGCCGCGCCGGAGCGGTTCATCATGGTCGTGGGTTTCAACACGCGCACCGGCCGGCCGTCGACTTCGCCGCTGGAAATGCGGGCGCGCTCGCCGCGCCGGAAGGGAGGAAATCCCCAGCGCGCGACGAGCGCGTCCACGACCCAAAACCCCGCGTTGTGGCGCGTCGCCGAGTACTCCGGGCCCGGATTGCCCAGCCCGACGACGGCGCGCAACGGCCTCAGCCTTCTTTGCCGCCCTTAGGCTTTTCGGCCTTGTCGGCCTTGTCGGCCTTGGCCTTCGCATCCGCCGGCTTGGCCTCGCCTTCCGCCTCACCCTCTTCGCCTTCCTCTTCCCGCACCTTGCGGATCAACTCGGGCTCGGCGACCTCGGTGCCGGGCTCGACCGTCGGCGCGACCACTTCCTCGGCGCGCGGCGGCACCACGGTCGCGATCGTCAGATCGGCGTGGGTGAGGATCGTCGCGTTGGGAATGACGAGGTCTCGCACGTGCAGCGAGCGCCCGATGATCAGGGCCGTGACGTCCAGCTCCACGCGGTTGGGGATGTGCTCCGGCATGACCTCGATTTCGACTTCGCGCGTCACCTGGTCGAGCACGCCGCCGGCGTTCCGAACGCCGTCGGGAGTGCCGGTGAGGTACACCGGGACGCGGAGCGTCACTTTTTCGTCCGCGCGGATCTCGTAGAAATCCACGTGGATGATGTCGGGCCGGACCGGGTGCCGCTGAATCTCGCGGATCAGCGTACGCGCCTTTTTGCCCTCCAGCGTCAGCTCGATGATGGTGCTCGCGGGCTCGATGCCGGTCAGCGCCTTTTCGAGCGCCTTCGCATCGACTTCCAGCGATTGGCTGGCGCGCCCGTGACCGTAGATGACGGCCGGGACCTTCTTCTGGAAGCGAAGCTGGCGCGCCGCTCCCTTGCCGGTAGTCGCTCGCGGACTGGCCGAGAGCTCGACGAACTGTGCCATACGGGACTCCTACCTAATCAAAGAGAGAACTGACCGACTGATTCGAGTGTTCGTACCCGATCGCCTTCGACATCAGGGCCGCGACCGAGAGCACTTTGAGTTTATCGAACTTCCGCTCCTCCGGGAGCCGGATCGTATTGGTCACCGTGACTTCCTCGATCGGCGACGCCCGGAGCCGCTCCACCGCCGGGCCGGAGAGCAGGGCGTGGGTCGCGAACGCGAACACGCGTCGCGCGCCCAGGCGTTTCAGCGCCAACGCCGCCTCGGTGATCGTCCCCGCCGTATCGATCATGTCGTCGGGGATGAGGCAATCCCGGTCTTCCACTTCACCGACCACGTTCACCACCTCCGCGACGTTCGCTGACACGCGCCGCTTGTCGATGATCGCCAGCGACGCGTCGAGCCGTTTGGCGAACCCGCGCGCCATTTTTGCCGACCCCACGTCCGGGGCAACGACGACGGGTTGATGCAGCGACTTCGACCGGTAGTGGGACACGAACGCCGGGGCCGCGTACAGATGGTCCACCGGGATATCGAAGAACCCCTGCAGCTGGTGGGAATGGAAATCCATTCCCAGCACCCGGTCTGCGCCCGCATGCGTGATCAGATTCGCCATCAACTTGGCGCTGATCGCCACCCGCGGCTGGTCCTTGCGGTCCTGGCGCGCATACCCGAAGTAGGGCAGCACCGCCGTGATCCGCGCCGCGCTCGCCCGTCGGGCGGCGTCGGTCAGGAGCAGCAGCTCCAGGTAATTCTCCGCCGGCGGATTGGTGGACTGGATGATGAACACATCCCGCCCCCGCACGTTCTCGTCGATCTTCACGAAGATCTCGCCGTCGGCGAAGCGGCGAATCGTCACCGCGCACAACGGCTGACCCAAATGCTGCGCCATCTCCTCGGCGAGCGGCCGGTTGGCCGTGCCGGCGAGCAGCAAGAGCTGGCCGCGCGAGAACGTGAAGTCCGCCATTCGGGCCCTCCAAGCTAGTGGGCAACGTTGTTCAAGCCAAGGGGTTGGGAACTCGCCCGTGCGGCGCCCGTTCATGCTGGCGAGGGTCCACTACGCCGGGTAGTCTCAAAGCGGTTACGCGGGTCGTAGAGAGGGAGTGCGGTTCTGGCAGATCTACGGAGTCGTCTCAAGGACGCCCTGATCGGGCGCTACGAAGTCGGGCGGGAAGTGGGGCGGGGCGGCATGGCGGTGGTGTTTCTCGCCCGCGACGTGCGCCACGGCCGCGATGTCGCCCTGAAAGTCCTGCGTCCTGAGCTGGCGGCCACGCTTGGCCCGGACCGGTTTCTCCAGGAAATCCACGTCGCCGCCGGGCTCGCGCACCCCAACATCCTGCCGCTGCATGATTCCGGCGAAGCCGATGGCTGTCTCTACTACGTCATGCCGTTCGTCACCGGCGAGTCGCTGCGCGACCGCCTGGAGCGCGAAGGGCAGCTCCCGCTCGTCGATGCCCTGACCATCGCGCGCGAGGTGGCGGACGCACTCGACTCTGCCCACCGCGCCGGCGTCGTGCATCGCGACATCAAGCCGGAAAACATCCTGCTGCAGGAAGGGCACGCGGTGGTGAGCGACTTCGGGATCGCGCGCGCCATCAGTGCCGCCGGGGCGCGTCGCGTGACCGCGCAGGGGATGGCGGTCGGCACGCCTGACTACATGAGCCCGGAGCAGGCCGCCGGCTCGGCGCCGATCGACGGTCGCAGCGACATCTACAGTCTCGGCTGCGTGCTGTTCGAGATGCTGACCGGAGAGCCCCCCTCCACCTTCACCCCGCCCGAGGGTCCCGGCGCCGGCCCGCTCCGTCCGCGCGACCGACCGGCGGAGCTGGCCAGCGCACGACCGTCGGTCCCACCCGAGGTCGTGGCGGTCGTCGCCCGTATGCTGGCCGCGCTTCCCGCCGATCGCTTCGACACCGCCGCGGAGCTGGTGGATGCCCTCGCCCAGCCCACCGGCGTGTGGACGCCGCGCAGCGTGCTGGCACGCCGCCGCCGTCGCTGGGGCACGGTGGCGGTGGCCACGGTGGCGATGGCGGTGGCGACTCCGGTTGCCCTGTCGTTCTGGCGCGATGCGGGGCTCGACCGTTCGCTGTACGCGGTGGTGCCGTTCGGGCATCGCGGCGGCGCGGCTCCGGCGCTGGTCACCGGCGACCGGTGCGAGTGGCTGCTGTACGAGGAAATGCAACGCTGGCAGGGGATCGCCGTGGTGAACGATCAGGTGGTGCGCGATCGGCTGCTGCGCGGCGGCCGAGCGCCGACGGCCCTGCGCGACGCGGAATCCGTCGCGCGAGGAGTCCACGCCGGCCGGCTCATCTGGGGCGAGGTGTGGCAGGAGGGAGATTCCCTGGTTGTCCACGCGACGTTGTATCGTCTCGCCGGCGGACGCAGGGCGGAGCGCGAACACACCGTGCGGGTCGGCGCGTCGCTCGTCGACCTGGAAGCGCGGTTTCGCGAGCTGGCCGATTCGCTGCTGCTCGGCCACGTCCGCGCGGCCAGCGCCCCGGGCGCGCTGGGGACGCACTCGCTCCCCGCCTGGGAGGCGTACGCCGCGGGCCATGATGCGTTGGACGCGCGCGATCTGTCCGCGGCCCTGGTAGCGTTTCGCCGCGCCGCCAGCGTCGATCCCGCCTATCCCAACGCCAATCTCTGGCTGGCGCAGACGTTGGCCTGGTCGGGCGAACCGGCGGAGAGCTGGGGACCACCCGCCGCTCTCGCCGTCGGCAATCTCGCCGCACTCGGCGACCACGATGCCGCCCTGGCCCGCGCGCTCGTGGCGATGGCCCACGGGAACTACCCGGACGCCTGCGGCGAGTACCGCGGCATCCTGCAGCGCGATTCGAGCGATTTCGCTGCGTGGTTCGGGTGGGGACAATGTCACGAGGGCGATCGGCTCGTCGTCCGTGATCCGCACAGTCCCTCCGGGTGGGGCTTCCGATCGAGCTACAACGCCGCCATCCAGGGGTTTCGCCGGGCGCTGGACCTGAACCCGTCGATCCACCTGGCGTTCAAGGCCGGTGCGTTGACACGGCTCTCCGATCTCCTGTTCGCGGAAACCAACATGCTGCGGGCGGGATACGGACTCGCGCCGGACACTGTCCTGTTCGGCGCCTTCCCGGGCTGGGCAGGAGATTCGCTGTCGTTCATCGCCTTGCCGCGCGCGCAGGCGTTTGCGTCGCCGCCGCCCGAGACCCAGCACCTGGCCATCGAGCGCAACCGGGACGTGATGCGGGGCATCGTGGAGCGCTGGGTCGCGGCGTTCCCGCACAGTCCCGACCTGTTGCGGTTGTATGCCAACGTGCTCGAGCTGGTGGGGCGGCTCGATCGGCCCGCCGGCGAAGCCGCGGCGCTGCCGGTCATTCAGCGCGCGCGCCAGGAACCCAACGCTCCGATCCCGGCCACCGAGTTGGCGATCGACGAGCTGCGCCTCACCGTGAAATTGGGAAGGTTCGAACGGGCGCACGCGCTCGCCGATTCCCTGTTGACCGACCCGAACGTCGCCCCGGAGTTGATGGCGTCGCTCGCCGGTGTCGCGGCTCTCGTGGGACGTTCCGATCGAGCCGCGCAGCTGTGGCGTGCCGCATGGCGCGACTCCGGTTTGCAGGCGATCGGCGGAGTTCCGGTGGCGGCGCCCGCCGGCGTGGTGGAGACGGCGCTCGGACTCCAGGCCTATGCCGCGTTCGGCGCACCGCTCGATTCGATTCGGGCGCTCACGACCCGCATCGATCGCCTGGTGCGCAGCTACGTGGAGCCGGTTGCGGGCCGGCGCGCGCTGGTGCGGCATGCAGCCCTGGATGTCCCGGCGATGATGAACTATCCCGTGCTGGGTGTGAGCGCCATGCATCGCGCACAATCCGGTCTTTATCTCCTCGATCTGCAGACGGCGCTGGCGCGTGGCGATACGAGCACCGTCCGCCGCCGCTGGAACGAGACGCAGCAAGCGCGGCGCAACCAGCGACCCGGCGACGTGGCCATCGACGGCACGCTGCTCGAAGCTTCGTTGCTGCTCGAGCTGGGCGACACGGCTGCAGCGACCGACTTGTTGGACGGCTCGCTTGAGGCGCTGCCCACGCTCGGTTTGGATCTGCTCGGTCAGATGTCGCAGGCTGCCGGTCTGGTGCGGGCCATGGCGTTGCGCGCCGAGTTGGCGGATCGCGCGCACGACACGGCCACGGCGACGCGGTGGGCCCAGGCCGTCACGGAGCTCTGGTCGGATGCCGATGCCCCGCTCGCGCCACTGGTGCAGCGCATGCGTGCGCTCGCGGCCGGGCACCCGGGACGGGATTGATCCCCTTGTGGAGGCCATTATGGTGAACCGGTCTGAACGTGGGCACGCACCGTTGGGTCTGATTCTTCTGACGCTGCTGTTGCTCGCGGCGCTCATCCTGTGCCTGACCTGCGCCCACCCGTCTGCGCCTCCGCCGACGCCGGCCGCCCCATTCACCGATCCGGATTCGGCCACCCGCTCCGCGTTCCTCGCGTATGCCGCGTCGCTCGAATACGACAGCAACCTCGGCGCGGGCGATGAGCAGCGATTGATGGTCGGGACCACGTGCCCACCCTGGGCAGGAGGCGGGAATTGCACCTACGGACCGCTCGCCAGAATCGAGCCGCAGATCGGCTCCCATCGCATCCCGGACAGCATGGCGCTGGCGAGCGGCCGCGTCATCGCGCGCGTCATGACGGTCGACAGCCAGTATCCCAAGCTCGGGTTGCGGGCGGGTGAGGTCACCTACTGGTGGGTGGACCGGCGAGGGCCGGGCAACGGTTGGCGCTCCGTCCTCGTCTCGTCGGATTCCACCGTCGCGCTGGTCCACAACGACAGTCTCGAGCTGCATCCCGTGAACCAGATGAAAGTGCCCTACACGTGGCGGCAGGCGCTGGCGCGGTTCTCTTGGTCTGAAACGGACGAAAAGCTCTGGAGCACGTGCACCAACGGGTATTGCTGCAAGATGAAATAGGCGGATGCCAGGGGAGGGATTGGCCCCGAAGGATTCGAACCTTCATTCACGGATCCAAAGTCCGTTGTCCTGCCATTGGACGAGGGGCCAGCGTTCCGGCTGGCCCTCAACTTATTGAGAGCAGTGGCGGCGTGGAAGGCTCTGCGTACCTTGGTGGGCGATTCGAACCCGAGACACACCGGAGGGTGCGTGAACTTCGACGAAATCAGTGGCCGCCAACTCGACCTCGCCGTCGCTCGACATGTCTTCCGCCACGACGTCGAGGAGCAACCGAACCTCAGGACAGGCGAAGTAGACGCGGTCTATAGTCCCAGAGTCCGGACATCGAACGCCACGTGGGTTCGCGTCCCGCTGTACAGCAAAACGCCGGCGGCGACCAACCAGGTGGAAGTCGAGTTGCAGAAGCAGGGCTGGAAGAAGACGGAGGCGCAGGCGAGCCAGGAGAATGCCGTCCGCATCATCCTGGGACATCCCGACGGTCGAACGGTCGAGGCGTTCGGTCCAGCGAGCGAGGCGATCTGCCGGGCGGCATTGAAGGCGGTGCACCAAGGCCAGATCGCGTGCTAGCGGGTCTTGTGCTCCGAGGCGATTCCCGAAAGTAGGCGAGCGAGCGCGAACAGGAGCGTGACCACGGTCGCGCCGAGCGCGGTCCGCAGCGCGCGCGGACCGGGACCCGTGAGCGCGAACTGCCACCAGGTTTCCCCCGCAAATCGCACGTTGGTGTAGGTCAGCAGCGCGACCCAAATGTCCAGGAACACCGTCGCGCCCACCGCAAAGATCCAGCGCGACGTCATCGGCTCGTGCACCAGCGACTTGTCCTCGGGGAATTGGCGCCCGGCCAGATAGAGAATCGCGAGGACGAGCGTGAGAAACGCGGCCAGTCGCAGGTCGAAAGAGCGCGACAGCGTGAGCAGGATCCCCACGACGAACAGCAGCCGGACGACGCGATAGGCGAACCGCACGCGGCGCTCCAATCCCCAGGCCAGCACCACCAGCACCGCGCCGACGATACTGCTCAAGAAATACGATGCTTCGATCACGCCCAGCGGCAACACCGTCGCCAGCCAGGCGAGACGGGTATCGTCCGCGGGGATCGCGCCGGTGACGAGCAGGACGACACCCGAAAGAAACGTGATCAGCGCGACGATGCGCGGCGTCAGGGCGGCGAGGCGGTCTCCCAACTCCCGCCACGGGTGCCCCGTCTGGACGAGATCCCGGATCAGGCGGGCGGCCAGGATGGCGCTGGCCACGACGAGCGGGAGCAGGTAATACACGACCCGGTACAGCAGCAGGGCGGCGAGGGTCTGCGGCCCGGGCGCGCCGGTGGGGCGGAGCAGCAGGATCACGGCTTCAAACACGCCGAGGCCGCCGGGAATCGGCAACAGCAGCGCGGCGCACGCACCGAGCAGAAACGTCGTCAGAAACGTGAGGTAGGGAATCGCGGTGAACGTGGAGAGCAACAGATACAACGGCGCGGACGACAGCAGCCAGTCCGCCACGGACACGCCGAGTTGCGCCAGCGCCAGGCGGACGGTGGGAAACCGCAGCTCGCGTCGTCGGACCCGCACCGGTCCACGCACCAGCAGACAGGCGGCGAAATATGCGGCCACCAGGACGAGCAATATCCCGCCCAGCACCTGTCCTGACAGGTGCAGGCCGCTCGCGGCTCCCTGGGTCGGGCGCAACAGCAGCGCCACCCCAGCCAGCGCGCACAGACCCACGACGTACGTGACCACGTTCACGCCGGCGACATGCACGGCGCCGCCGACGGTGAGGCCGTAGGGCCGGTACATCTTGTAGCGCACGCCGCCCGCGGTCGCGACGGACGCCGGGGCGTTGTTGCTCACCGCGAAGCTCACGAATGAGGGCACCAGGGCCTGACGCCAGGAGAATTTGTGTCCCGTGATGCGAAAGGCGACGAGGTCGTACCCGATGAGCGGCAGGTAGGCCACCGCGCTGATGAGCGCTGCCAGCAGCATGAACAGCCACGGGACCGCGGTCAGGGCGTGCCCCACGTCGTGCATCGGGTACGCGCGCTGCAGGCGGTCCAACGCCCACAACGCCAGCCCGAACAGGGCGAGGTTCAGCGCGGCCTTCGCGCTGGCGCGCCATCGGTCACGCCGGCTGGGAGCGGCGGGCATGGCTCAGTAGTACCCGGAAGGCACGAACCCGGCGTCGCGATGCGAGGCCGGGTTCGTGAATACGGAAATGCGGGGCAATGTTCACCCTCGCGGGAATCGCACCAGTTTTCTTTCGCGCTCGTCCCACAGCGTGAGTCGGACGCAGCGGAAGCTCTCCCACAGCGTCAGCGTCGTGACCTGCTGCAGCTCGGGGACTTCTTCGAGCACCCGCTGCAGCCGGTAGTTGGGAATGCGCGCGTTCAGGTGGTGGACGTGGTGCAGCCCGATGTTGCCGGTCGCCCACTGCAGCAGACGGGGCAGGCGGTAGTAGGAGCTGCCGGCGAGGGCGGCGTCATCATACACCCAGCGCTCGTCGTGCTCCCAGTAGGTCGGCTCGAACTGGTGCTGCACGTAGAACAGCCAGACGCCAATCGACGCCGACAGCATCATCAACGGCACGTGCACCAGCGCGAATTTCCCGAACCCCACCAGCACGCCCATCAGCACGATGAGGCACGCCAAGCCCACGTCGGTCCAGAAAATGCTCCGGCGCTCGCGGCTCCACTCCCGGGGCACGATGGTCGGGATGCGGTGCACCACGAAGAAATGCAGCACGGCCCCGACACCGAACAGCACCGCCGGATGGCGGTACACGCGGTACTTGAACCGTTTCCAGCGGCGACAGCGCGAGGTACTCGTCGACGGTCAGCGTGTCGATATCGCCGAACCCGCGATGCTCGAGATTGCCGGAGGTGGCGTGGTGCATCGCGTGGGTCTTCTTCCAGTAGTGATACGGCGTCAGCGTGATGACGCCGAGGATCGAGCCCACGATGTCCGCCGCGCGGGACGAACGGAAGAATGCCCCATGTCCGCAGTCGTGCTGGAGATGAACAGCCGCACCAGGAGAAACGCGGCCGGCACCGCGAGCAGCAGGGTGAGCCAATACCCGACTCCCAGGCTCACGTACATGAGCGCCCATGCACCGGCGAACAGCACCGCCGTACTCACCAGCTGCCAGATGCTGCGTTTGATGTCCGGGTCCTTGTAGGCCGTCAGACGCGCAGCCCAATTCGCGCCCATGGACTTCATCGCTGCTCGTGCGGTATTCAGACCAGTACCATCCTGAGAGAGGTATAGGAAACCCGGCGCCGCGATCCGCGCGACGCCGGGTCCGTATACCCAACAAACTAATACGTAAACGTGGTAATCAGAATACCTGAGCCGGCGCCCCCCGAATCACCCGCACCGGTGAGCGTGCCGGTAAACGTCTGCGGCGCCTGACCTTTGACCTGAACCGTCACGACATAATTGGTCTGGGCCTGGGTGCAGGCATCATAGTAGTCGACGCGCACCGTGTAGGTCCCATGGGGCGGGGGCGTGGGATAGGTGATGTTCTCATTGCGCACGCCATCGATGGCGCAGGCGGGATTCGAGTCGAGATCCAGCACGCCGCCCGTCGAGGAGGTCGTATTGCCGTAATAGATCTCGGCCGAATCGGGTTGCACCACGTGCAGGTCGACGTCGCTGTTGACATCCCACGCCACACTGACCTGGATTTCACCCGACCCAACCTTGGTGACGGTGACGTGCGAGGACGCATACGCACCCAGGGAGGCGCCGGTCCCCACCGCGTACAGCAGGTTAAACGACGTGCCCGGAATGTTCTGGCCGAGGGTGAGAATCAGGTCGACCGACGTCAACGCCGAGGGCAACGTGACCTCGTAGTAGTCCGGCTGCCCCTGAACCGAGATGATTACCGTACCAAAACTCGCGGAGCCGTTGACCTGCACCTGGGAGCTGCCGCCGTTGATGACGATCGCCGCGCCGGGCGCGGTGGCGGTGGGTCCGCCCCCGGCCGCGGGCGCCGCCCCGGTGTGCAGCGTGCCGGTGATGGCGGTGTTCAGCACCCCGACGCCGGAGACGTAGCGCGTGACGGAGGTCGTGCCGGGTCCGTTGGAATCACTACAAGAGCCGAGCGGCACCATTACTGCGATCACGGCCGCCGCGAGGAGGCGGCGACCCAGGGATTTGGCGAGAAGATTCACGTGTGACACTCCTTGCAAGAAGATCCGACGACGCAATCCTAAGATCTAATTCTCGGAAATCGGGCCCCCGGCCGCAATCGCCCGAGTGGTGGAGGTGATCGGTGTCACCGTTTTCCGGTCCACCATGGTGACGGCCTCATCACGGTCGCGCGCATGCTTGTACACCGCAGCGACAGCGCTGCCCGAGCCACACAGACGCACCCATAGGGGGTGCGTCGTCGCCAGCCGCTCGTACACGGCCC
This sequence comes from uncultured Gemmatimonadales bacterium, assembly GCA_963821385.1. Lineage (GTDB taxonomy): Bacteria > Gemmatimonadota > Gemmatimonadetes > Gemmatimonadales > GWC2-71-9 > DASTHG01. The sequence goes on along the minus strand of CAWGDK010000008.1, from coordinate 57,756 downwards.
GCAGCTCCGGATGTTTGCCGAACACGGGGAGCTCGAAGTCGTTGCCGCCCAGTCGTCCGACCGATCCCCAGCCGGAGAACGCTTCGGCGTCGAGCAGGACCGGCCCCCGGGGCCCGGGCTCGGGGTGCATGGCATCCCACCAGCGGTAGGCGTCCGGGGTGGCGACCCCGAACGGGGGCACGGCGATGAGCGCGGGCGCGGCGGGAAGCGGCGCGAGGCGATACTGACGCTCGCCGCGCCCCCAGGCGAGGGCCGCGGCGGCGCCGCCCGCGAAAAACGCCACATCGGCGCCGAGACGGGCGGCCAGGTGCAGCACTTCATGCCGCGGCACCGCGTGGTCGGCGAGCGCGTTCACCGCGTGCAACACGGCGGCCGCATCGCTCGAGCCGCCGCCCAGCCCGGCCCGAATGGGGATGCGCTTGGTCAGCGCGATGGCCACGCCGAACTTGGCGCCGGTCGCCTCGAGCAGAGCGCGCGCCGCGCGCACAGCGAGATTGTCCGGGACGGGACCCAGGTCCGGTCCGTCCACGGTGAGGGTGACGCCGGCCGCCGTGCGGGTGACCACGATGTCGTCGGCCAGATCCAGCAGCGCGAACGCGGTCTCGATCTGGTGGTAGCCGCTGCTCTCCCGCGCCAGCACGCGCAGGAACAGATTCAGCTTCGCGTGCGCCGCGACCCGTACGCGATCAGCCGTCAGGGCACGGACTCCACGGCCGCGGAGCCGCGCAGATCGCCCAGGCGCAGGTGCGCGCGGGACAGCGCTTCCAGGCCCAGCAGGGTAATCGGGATGAAGCCCGCGATGTGAAACACGAAGGCGTACGCGAGGGCGGCGCCGGCGCCGATGCCGTAGAACTGCAGCGTGAGGCGGGTCGCTCCCTCGAACACACCCCAGAACCCGGGCGCCGCGGGGATCGCCACGCCGAATCCGATCAATCCCTGCAGCAGCAGCGCCCCCGCGGCGGGAATGGGCAGCGCGAAGGCGCGGAAGCAGAGCGCGAACGCGGCGGCGTTGACGAGCCAGAGGACGAGCGACCACGCCACCACGGCCGCGAAGCGGGTCGGGCTCTTCAATACGGCGAGCCCGGCCAGCAGGCCCTCCGCGGCGGAGTGCACTTTTTTCGCGAAGCGATCCGGCAGTATCGCGTGGGCGATCCAGTCGAGCAGGGCGAGCCAGGGCGCGGGGCGGACCGCGACTACGAGGGCCAGCAACAGCAGCCCGCCGAACACGCCGGCCGCCAGTGCCGCGATGTGCGACAGCGACGTTCCACCCACCATAGCCTGGCTCGGGAACGAAGGCGCGGCGATCGCCACCGCCATCAGGGCGAGCATCGTGAGTCCGTCGAACACGCGCTCGACGCCGATCGAACCGAGGGCGGTGCTGAAGCGCGCCGGTACGCGGCGACTGACGACCCAGGCGCGTGCGAATTCGCCGGCCCGGGCCGGGAGCAGGTTGTTCGCCATGAAACCGATGGCGGTCGCGTCCCACAGCGGTGCCAGCGGGAAGCGCTGTCCGTCGGCGTCGCGCAGTAGCACGCGCCACCGCAGGGTTCGCACGGGAAAGGTGAGCGTGGCGACGCCCGCCGAGGCCAGCACCAACCAGAGGTTGGCGCGGCGCGCGCCGGCCAGGACTTCGCGCAGATCGACGCCATGCACGGCCCACGCCAGGAACGCGGCCGTGACCGCGAGCCCAACGGGCCAGGCCCAGCGCGACGGGTGTTTAGGCGCTGGGCTCGAGGGCGAGGACAACGAGATCGCAGACTTCGTCGAACAGGGCGGGCAACGCGTCCGGCGCGGTGCGCTTGGCGATCTCGCGCAGCTCCTGCGCCCGTGCCAGGGCCCGATGACCGCGATAGACGAGCGAAGTCACGTCGACGAGCGGAAGCTCGATCCCGACGGGCACGGGTGGTGGCGGCGGTGCCGGTGGTGGTGCCGGTGGCGGGGGAGGAGCGAGATCCTCGAACTCCGGCTCCTCGGTGACCGCAAACACGGGCGCCTCGAGCTCGGGTTCTCCCCCTCCCATCAGCACGTCCAGTGAGGCCGGACCAACGCCATCGGCCACCATGCGCTCGTACACGAGCCACGATCCCACGATATCCGGTGTTTCCGCCGGCACCTCGGACATCTCGGTGAGCACGAGCGGCGGCATCGGCGGCCGGGGCGGACCGGGCGCCACCGGGACCGCCGGAAGGACCGGTGGGACTGGCAGCGGTGGCGGCGTGGGCGCCAGTGCTTCGATCGGAACGATCGGGACGTCTGGAGCGATCGGGATGTCGAGTTCTTCCATGGCCGCGAAACCACCGGCCGGGAAGGGAACCGGGGCGGGTCCGGGAGCGGGGGCCGGCGGTGCGGCCGCGGCCAACGTGCGGAGCTGTGACGCCACCTCGGCGAGACCGGCGGCGAGGCGGCCGTCGTCGGCGACGTTCGATTCCGCCAACAGCTCACTCGCGCGGCGCAGGGCATTGGCGAAGCGCGCCGGCTCGCGCACGGCGTGGCCCAGGGCGACAGCCTCGCGTGCTGCGTCGACAAAGTGGCTGAGGCTCTTGGGAAGCGGACCCTCCCCGGCGACGGCGAGCGCCCGGAACGTGCCGGCGAGCGTGTGCACGCGCAGCTCGCGTTGCGTCGCGCTCGGCGCGCGCTCGATCGCGTCGGCGGCGAGGCGCAGATGCTCGCCGTGACTCACGAGCTCGACGCGCGACAGTGGCGCCGCCTGCGCCGCGCCCGCCCCGCGCTGCAGGATGTGCGGTCCCGTGTCGTCGAAATACAGTTCGCTGATGGGGACGACGGTGGGCTCGCGCTCGAAGAAGCGCCCCATCTGCGTCGCGTACACGCGGAACGCATGCCCTTCGGGATCGGGCCGGCCACGCTCGGCGACTTCGCGCGCCGCCTGGGCGATCGCGGACGCGGCGCTCTGGAAAAACTCCGCGGCGGCGCCGGGGGAACCCGGGGGATGGCGCATGACTTCCGTGACCGCGCGCTCGATGCCTTCGAGCACGTCGGGGAGCGGCGGCAGATCGTTCAGCGCGGCGAGCCCGCGCAGCGGCTGCAGCGACTTCAGAACGTGCTGCAGCGGGTCGCGGCCCGGCATACCGGCCCGCAGCGCCGTCGCGGCCCGGTCCAACGCGCTCGCGATCGCCGCCCCTTCGCGCGCCACGAACGCCCGCGCCCCCGCGTCCAGCCCCATCGCCTCGGCGGTCCGGACCGCCGCCGACGGCCGTCCCGAGAGCTGCTCCAGCTCGCGCGCCAGCGCCTCAGCCTTTGCGGTATCGGCGTCGGCCCACGCGGCCACCCGTCGAATCAGGATCTTGAGATCGTCCACGGCGCGCACCGTGACCTGGCGTGTTCCCGGGTCCCAGCCGCGTCGACCCTCGCGCAGGGCCCGGGCCAGCGACTCGATCCCGGCGGCCGCCCGTGCGATGGGGGTCTGGCTCGCCATCAGCGCGCTGCCGCGGAGGGCCCGGGACAGCCGCACGAACTCGTCGACCGCGGGTGCGCCTTCCGGGGCCAACAGGACGTCGAGCCGCTCCAAATACTCCCCCGCCTCGAGGGCGAAGAAGTCGGCCATGGCGAGCGGTGTGCCGGGCGGTTGGGTCATGGAGCTTCCAAGCTAAAAGCGGGCAGGGCTTTCGGCCATCGTCCGGGCCGCATCGATGAGCTTGCGCATGCGCCGCACGGCCTCTTCCATGCCCCAAAACACGGCGTTGCTGACGATACTGTGGCCGATGTTCAGCTCCTCGATCTCCGGAATAGCTGCGATTGGCTGCACGTTTGCATAGGTGAGCCCATGGCCCGCGTGCACGGCAAGCCCCTGTGCCCGCGCGTGGGCGGCGGCGCGCGTCAGGGCGCCGAGCGCGGTGCCGCTCTTGGCCCAGGTGTGGGCGTAGCGCCCGGTGTGGAACTCGACCGCCGCGACGCCGAGCGACGCCGCGTGGTCGACGGTGCGACGGTCGGGCGTAATGAACAGGCTCACCCGGATGCCGGCCTGCTTGAGCCGGTCCACCGTGGTCGCCACGCGCCGGTCACGCACCCCGCCGTGCAGGGCGAGCCCGCCCTCGGTCGTGATCTCCTGGCGTCGCTCCGGCACGACGGTGGCCTGGAACGGACGCAGCCGGACGGCGAGGCGCACGATGTCCGGATGCGCACCGAGCTCCAGGTTCAGCACGGTGCGCACGTGTCGCGCGAGTCCGCGCACATCGGCGTCCTGGATGTGACGTCGGTCTTCCCGCAGGTGCACCGTGATGCCGTCGGCGCCACCGCGCTCGGCGGCCGCCGCCGCCGCGAGGGGGTCCGGCTCGTCGGTGCGGCGCGCCTCGCGGATGGTGGCGACGTGGTCGATGTTGACGTAGAGGCGCATGCGTTCTTACCTTCGGAACGGTCCGTTCACCGGGAGTCACTCGCGATGCGACGATGGAGCGTGTTGTGCGCCGTGTTGGGCGTCGCCTGCGGGGGCGGACGAACCCAGTTGCCGGTTCCGCAGACGATGAACGACGCGGTCAATCAGTTCCTCGATGCCGTGAAGGCCAAGGATATTGTGCGCATGGGCCAGTTGTGGGGCAGCGCCCGGGGGCCGGCGGCGCAATGGATGTCGGATTCCGTGCTGCACATGCGGATGGCCGTCGTCCAGAAATATCTGGTCGCACCCGGATATCGGATCGTCGAGGGGCCGCTGGCGGTGCCGGGGCGGACCGACCGGCGCCTGTACCAGGTCGAGTTGCAGCGCCCGCAATGCCTCCACGTACAGCCGATCGAAATCGTGCAAACGCATAGCGGGGGATGGCTGGTCTCGGACGTGCATCTGGAAAGCGCGGGAACGCCGGGGACCTGTGCGCCCCAGCAGCCGGGAACCTCGCCGTAGTCTCCCGGCGTTTCGTCATTCAGTGAGCTCGAGCAGAATGCCGGCGGTCGCTGTCGGATGCAGGAAGGCGATGCGACGGCCTCCCGCGCCCCGGCGCGGCGTGTCATCCACCAGGCGATAGCCGGCGGAGCGGCAGCGCGCGAGGGCCTGGTCGAGATCGGGCACGCGGTAGCAGACGTGGTGAATGCCGGGCCCCCGTTTGGCGAGGAATCTGGCGATCGGGCTGTCCGGATCGCGAGGCTCGAGCAGCTCGACCGCCACGTCACCGAAGGGCAGGCTGACGATCGTAGCGCCGTCGGCGACTTCGGGGTGACCGGGCGCGAGGCCCAGCACATCGCGGTAAAACAGGAGGGCGTCGGCGATGCGAGCGACGGCGATGCCGACGTGGGCGAGGCGCGGCGCAGGATCGCTCATCAACGCGGGAACTTAACGATGGGACGAGAAGGAGCCAACGGCATGACGGAGACCCACCCGCAGGCGGTGACGGACGCCAGCTTTGGGCAGGAAGTGGAGCAGCATCAGGGCCTCGTGGTGGTAGATTTTTGGGCCACCTGGTGCGGTCCGTGCCACATGGTGGCGCCGATCATGGAACAGCTGGCGGGCGAGTACAATGGACGCATGAAGGTCGTCAAGGTGGACGTCGATGCGAATCAGCAGACCACCATGCGCTTCAACGTGCGCTCGATTCCGAGTGTTCTCTTCTTCAAGGATGGCCGCCACGTCGACACCCTGGTCGGGGCATATCCCAAAGGCGCGTTCGACGAGAAGATCAAGCAGCACCTGCCGTAACCGTTTCCCTCCCCGGAGGGTGTGATGCGCGCGAGCACAGCTCGCCTGACGAACTCGCCGGTTCGGCTCGCGGAGCTCGCGTTTCCGCAAACGGGACGGCTGATTCACCGCACGCGGCTCGCGTTCATTCATCTCGAGAATGTGCTGTCGTTCGCCAAGCGCGATCGCGACGGCCGGGTGGATGGCTACCTCGTCGCCTGGCTGCCGGACGAGTGCCTGGTGCTGCTGCTGCGCTCCGGCGAAGCCGTGAACGCGATCTCGCTCCATACCACGGGGCGCGACATCATCCCGATCAACGAGGCGCTGCGCCGCATGCTGGCCGAAGGTGAACGCGGCGAGCTCGCCTACTGTTCGGCCCCGCTCGAGCAGCTCGCCTGCATGTATCAGTCGGCCGCGGAGGCCCCCCAACACAAAGCCGTCGATCCCCGGCACCCTGAGGCATTGTTTCCGGCGCTGGCGCACGAACACGCCAGCGGGGTGCTCGAGTTGATCTCCAATGGCCGCGTGTCGTATGTGCGGTTCGAGGACGGCCGGTACGCCGGCGGGTATTTCTGCAACCGGCCCGAGAGCGTGCCGGTGCCGAAATACGTGGAGTCACTCTTCAAAGACGACGCGGAGGGGCACGCCCCCGCGCTGTCCGCGGCGCTGTTTCCCTACCGCGCCGATTTGCCGCCGCAGGCACCGATGGCGTTGGTGCAGACGTACCGCGAGCTGTTCTGGCGCATCACCGATGCCGTGGAGCACGAAGTGCCCGGAGAGGGCCGGCGGCGCGGGCAGCGCATTGCCGCGGCACTCGGGGCCACCCATCGCGCCCTGGAGCAGCTCAGCGCGTCGCGGGACGCCGAGCTCGAAGATTCGGTAGTGCAACCCGACGAGCTGGCCTACGCGCTGTCCGATTGGGCGCGCGAGCTGCTGGAAGGCGTCGAAGTGATGATGCCCGGGACCGCCCCCAAGGTGCTGCGGGATGCCACACGCGAGCACCGCTTCGTGCTGCAGTCGGCCGGATTTTACGACCGCCTGCCGTGGCCGGTGACGTGGTAGCGTGCGCGGCACGCTGTTCGTCGTGGCGACGCCGCTCGGCAACCTCGGAGATCTTTCGCCGCGCGCCGCCGAGACGCTGCGCCGCGTCGCGGCGGTAGCCGCCGAAGACACCCGCCACAGTCGTCCTTTGCTCACCCACGTCGGTTCCAGCGCCGACCTCGTGAGCGTGCATGCCCACAGTCCCGACAGCGCGATTCGTCGTGTCCTGAGCCTGCTCGAAGCGGGCCGGGATGTGGCGCTGATCACCGATGCCGGGACGCCGGCGATCAGCGATCCCGGTGTGGCGCTCGTCGCCGCGGCGCGGGAGCAGGAGTATTCCGTTGTGACCATCCCCGGACCGACGGCCGTCGCCGCCGCCCTCGCCGTCTCCGGGCTGAGCGCCGACCGCTATGTTTTCCTCGGATTCCTGCCGCGGAAGGGCGGAGAGCGCAAACGCCTGTTAAGCGCCATCGCCAGGAGCGAGTGGACCGTCGTGGTGTTCGAATCACCCAATCGGACGGCCGAATTGCTGGACGACCTCGCGCAGGTGTGCGGCGAGGGGCGCCGCGCGGTCGTGGCCCGCGAGCTCACAAAAATGTTCGAAGAGACGCGTGACGGGACCCTCGCCGCTTCTGGCGGGTTACTACCGGGAAACACCACCACGCGGTGAAGTGACCGTCATGATCGCGGGGACCGGAACGCCGCCCCACGATCCTCCACCGCCCGATCCGGAAGCCCGCGCTCGTGTCTTGCTCGCCGAAGGCCTGAGCCGGCGCGACGTCGCCAACCGACTCGCGGATGAAACCGGGATCTCCAGAAACTCGGCGTATCGGCTGGTGAACGAGCTGTGAGCACTCGGTGCCGGCGTTCGTTCTCGTTGTGCTGCCTTTGGCGGTCGGAGCCGCCTCCGCTCCGCCCCGCGATCCGCACACTCACCATCGGCCGGCTCCACTACGCCGGCGGCGGCGACTGGTACGGCAACCCGTCCAGCCTCCCCAACCTGCTCGCGGCGATCCGCGATCGCACCCGGCTTCCGGTCGCCGCCCGGGAGCGGGTGGTCACCCTGGACGATGCCGAACTGTGGGACGTCCCTTACCTCTATATGACGGGGCACGGCAACGTCCATTTCTCCGATGACGATGTGCGGACGCTGCGCCGCTACCTGGAGCAGGGGGGGTTCCTCCATGCCGACGACAACTACGGCATGGATCAGTCGTTTCGACGCGAGATCGCCCGCGTGTTTCCCGACCATCCGCTGGTCGAAGTGCCGCTGACCCACCCCATCTATCATCTGGTGTACGACTTCCCCCGCGGGATCCCGAAGATCCACGAGCACGACGGACTGCCGGCGCAGGGCTTCGGGGTCTTTTTGGGGGACCGCCTGGTCGTGTACTATTCATATCAATCGGATCTCGGTGACGGCTGGGAAGACCCGGACGTGCACCACGATCCCCCCGAGCTGCACGAGGCGGCCCTGAGGATGGGCGTCAACCTGTTTACCTACGTAGTCAGTACGACCCGGTGACCGAAACCGCCCGGCGTCTGCACCGGCTGGGGTCACCGCACGCCCGCGCCCGCGCGCTCGCCGCAATCCTGGCGGGGGCGGGGCTGGCGCTGGTGGCAGCCGCGGCCGGCGTCCAACTCGCCCCGCACCTGTCCGCAGTCCTGGCATCGTGGCTCGGCGTAGTCGCGGCGGCAGCCGCCACGATCTTCTTCTGTCGACGAGCTTTCTCCGGCAACACGCCGGCCCTGGCCCGCGCCGCCGAGGTCGTCACCGGCGCGCGCACCGGCAGCATTGCGACGATCGTCGCATCTCCCACACACCAGGTGCCCGGCGCCAGCGCGGAGCTGTTCGACGTGGCGGATCGCCGCGCCGCGGACGCGGTGACCACCGCGTCGCCGCAGCTGTCTCGCACCCTGCGCCGCACCAATGCCCGGCAGCTCGGTGTCGGTGCCACCCTCGCCGTCCTGGGCGCCACGCTGTTCGTGGCTGCTGCACCGACCAACGGGCGGGCCGCGGGCTTCTGGCATCCGTGGCGGGCGCTGGCGCTGTCCCGCGCGGCCGTCCGGCTCAGCGTCGACCGGCTCAGCGTACGGCGCGGCGACACCGTGACGGCCGCGGTGGCGGTGCCCGGCGCTTCGGGTGGGAGCATCACCTTGTGGACGCGTCGCCCGGGTGAGTCCTGGCGCCCAACCATTCTCACACTGGATTCCGCCGGTAGGGCCGTGCGGCGGTTGGGGCCGCTCGAGAGCGATCTTTGGGCGCGCGCCGGAATCGGATCGCGGCGCAGCCGTGAGGTCCGCATCGAGGTGGCGAGCCCGGCGTTTCTCGCCGACCTCAGTGTCGTCGCCCAGTTCCCCGCGTATCTGAACCGCGCCGACGAGCCGATTTCGCCGGGCCCGGACACGGTGGCTCTCCCCGTCGGCACCGAGCTGGTATCGCGCGGCCTGTCGAGCGTGCCGCTCGCCGCGGTGCAATGGCGCGCGCCGCGCGGGTCGATAACGCTGCGAGTCGACGGCCCGCGCTTCGATGGCCGGTTTGCGCCTCAGGAGAGCGGCGTATGGCGGCTCGCGCTCGCCGCGGCGGACAGTGCCCCCATGGAAGGGGAGCCGCCGCTCCTGGTGCTGCGTCTGGTGCCCGATTCGGCGCCGCTTGTGGCCGTGCCGATTCCCGGCCGTGACACCACGCTGCCGCTCTCCATGGTGCAGCCGCTGGTGATCGATGTGCATGACGATCATGGTGTCGGTCGCCTGACGGTGTTGAGCTGGCGCGCCAGTCAAACCGGAGCGGTCGGGGCCGTCGTGCGAGACTCGCTCGACGTGCAGGGAGCGGGCGACCGCGTCATCCTGCAGGCGGCGTTGCAGGCGGAGAACCGCGGCCTGCTGCCGGGTGACACGCTGCGGTTCCGCGTCGAGGCGTGGGACAACGCCCCCACGCCGCATATGGGGCGCAGTCCGGAGTACGCGCTGCGGCTGCCCACCCGTGCCGAGCTGCGCGCCGCGCAGCGGGCCGCCGGCGCGCAGATCGCCGCTGCGGCGGAATCGGTCAGCGCGGCACAGCGGGCACTGGGCGAGCGTACCGCGGATCTGGCGCAGGAGCGTCAGCGCGACGCCAGCGCCGGGACCGCGGGACGACAGCCTCCGGCTGGGCAGGGCGCGTTGCCGTTCCAGTCGAGCGAGCGCGCGCGGGAGCTGGCACGCCAGCAGGAGGCGGTGGCGGAGCGGGTGCACGAGCTGTCGCAGAGCGTAGAGGATCTCGCGCGCGCCGCGCGGGCGGCCGGTATCGACGACACCGCGTTTCAGGCTCGGCTGCGTGAAGTCCAGGACATGCTGGCGCGCGCAGTCACCCCGGAGCTGGAACAGCGGTTGCGCGATCTCCAGGCGGCGTTGGCCCGCCTCGATCCGGATGCCACGCGGGATGCGCTGCGCCGGTTGGCCGATGCGCAGCAACAGCTGCGCGAGACGCTGGAGCGCAGCGAGCAATTGTTCCGGCGGGCGGCGGTGGAAGGCCAGCTGGCGACACTGGCGCAGGACGCGGAGGCGTTGAAGCAGGAGCAGGCGGAGTGGAATCAACACGCGGCCCCGCACCCGGACTCGGGCGCCGCCGCCGCCGAGCGCGCATTAGCCGAGCGTACCGACTCGCTCGCGGCGGGCATCGCGCAGGCCGATCGCGATCTCGCGGCGGCGCAACGCGCCGCGGCGGATTCGGCGCCGAGCCTGTCCCGGTCGGTCGCGCAGGCCCGGCGTGCCGGTGACGCCATGCAGCAGGCGGCGAGCAGCGCGGCGCGCAGCGATGCGCGGGGCGCACGCCAGAGCGGTGCCCAGGCCCAACAGGCGCTCGACTCTTTGCCGCAAACGCTGCGCGAGCGGCGCGAGTCGGTGGCCGGGCAGTGGCGCCAGGAAGCGCTCGACGCGCTGGATCAAGCGCTGGCGGAAACCGCGGCGCTCGCCGAGCGGCAACGGGCCGTGGCCCGCGCGCTCGAGTCGGGAGACAATCCGGGCGCCGCCCGGGCGCAACAGGCCGCGCTGGAAGAAGGGGCCGAGGCCGTGGAGCGGCAGATCCGCGCCGCCGGCGCGCGACATGCGCTCGTCTCGCCCGGGATCGAGAGCGCGCTCGGGTTTGCCCAGCGGCAGATGCGGGCCGCGAGCCAGCAGCTGGAACAGGCGCAACCCAACACGGAGGGGGCGGCGCAGCTGGCCGGTGAGGCGCTCGACGCGCTCAACGTCACCGCCTACGCGCTGGCGCAATCCCGCGCCGACGTGGCCGGCGCCCAATCGGGAAGCGGGTTCCAGGAAGCGGTCGAGCGCCTGGCGCAGCTCGCCGGACAACAACAGGGGCTCAATCAGGATGCGATGGGCCTGATGCCGATGGCCGGCGCCGGCGGCGATCAGATGATGCAGCAGCTGCGCGCGCTGGCCGCGCGGCAGCGGGCGCTGGCCGAGCAGCTCGAACGGCTCCAGGCGAGCGGCGGGTCGAGTGCCGCGGGGCCGCTGGCCGACGAAGCGCGCGAGCTCGCCCGTCAGCTCGACGCGGGGCGCCTCGATCGTCCCACCATCGAGCGCCAGGAGCGGCTGTATCGCCGATTGCTCGATGCCGGCCGGACGTTGAGCGGCCAGGAGCCGGACGAGGACAAGGAGCGCACCAGCCGTGCCGCCACGGGTGACAGCGTCCACGTGCCCGTGTTGCTCCGACCCGACGCGACGGCCGGCCCGCGCATTCGTTATCCCTCGTGGCGCGATCTGGAAGGGATGACCCCCGAGCAGCGCCGTCTGGTCCTGGAGTATTTCCGGCTGCTCAATGCCCCCAAGTAGTCGTCGGTTTTTTTCTTTGGTGCTGGTCTGCGGCCTGGTGGGGATATCGGTCGCGGGCTTCCCCCTTCATGCGCAAGCCATCAGCCAGGGATTCGAGCTGGAGCGTCAGGGTCGTCTCGAGCCGGCGGCGGCGCTGTACACGACGGCGCTGAAGGCGGACCCGGCCAACCTCCCCGCGCTGCTCGGGCTCGAGCGCGTCCTCCCCGCGCTGGGACGGCTGCGCGACCTGGCGCCGCTCGTCCAGGCGGCGCTGGCCGCTGATTCGGGAGCGGCCGTGCGCGCCCTCGCCGTGCGGACCTGGACGGCGCTGAGCGAGACCGATAGCGCCGCCGCCATCGCGCGACACTGGGCGGCGGCCGCGCCCCACGATCCGGCGCCCTGGCGCGAGTGGGCGATTGCGCTCGAGGATCACCAGCGGTTTGACGAAGCCCGCGCGGTGCTCATCGAGGGCCGGCAGGCCCTGGGCCGGCCCGATGCTCTGGCGATCGAGCAGGCGGAGCTGGCGCAGCGCAGCGGCGACTGGCTGGCCGCCGCGCTCGAGTGGGCCGCCGCGGTGGCCGCGACGCCGGCCCAGCACCAGAACGCCGTTGCCCAGCTGGATGACGTCCCCCTCGATCAGCGTGACCGAGTCGCCCGCGCGCTCACGGTTCCCACCGCCACGATCGCAGCCCGGCGGATTGCCGCCGAGTTGCTGGTACAGTGGGGACAGCCGGAGCGGGGGTGGGAGGTGCTCGCGACGACGCTCGCTTCACCCACGCCGGAAACCACGCTCGTATTGCGCCGCTTTGCCGAAACGGCGCGCGGTACGACGCCTGGGTCGCAGCACGCACGCGGCCAGGCGCTGGCGCGGTTGGCCGACCTGCTGCCCGAGCCGCTGTCCTCGCGGACGCGCGCCGATGCGGCGCGCGCGTTGCTCGACGCGGGGGATCGCGTGGCCGCTCGCGCGCTGCTGGCGCGACTGGCCGACGATCCGGCCGCTCCCCCGGACGCCCAGGCGCTGGCGCATACGGTGTTGATTGAAACCCTGATCGATGACGGACAGCTCGACAGCGCGGCGGTGAGCCTCGCGCATCTCGAATCGGACTCCAGAGCCAGCGGCACGGACCGGGAGCGGTTGCGGTATTCCCTGGTGGATGCGTGGATCCGTTCCGGGCGACTGGACCGCGCGGAAACCTCGCTCGGCGCCGACTCCAGCGTCGAGGCGCTCGCGCTGCGGGGGTGGGTGCGATTGTATCGCGGCGATCTGCGGGCCGCGCTTGACGCGTTCCGCAGCGCCGGACCGTATGCCGGGGACCGCGAGACCGCCACCGCGCGCACCCGCGCGCTGGCGCTGCTGGAGCAGATCACCGCGGAGCGCAGCCCCGAGCTGGGGACCGCGCTGCTGACGCTGGCGCGCGGCGATTCCGCGGCGGCGATCGGGGCGCTGCGCCACGCCGCCGACCGGTTGAAAGGGGACGGCGGGCGTCCCGATGTGTTACTCCTCGCGGGACAAATCGCCGCGCGGATGGGTGACAGCCAGGCGTCGACTGCCATCGATCTGTTCGAGGACGTGGTGCGCATCGATTCCGGCGCCGCGGCGCCGGCCGCCGAGCTCGAATGGGCGAAGTTGCTGCTGCGGGCCGGGCGGCCCCAGGATGCGGTGACGCACCTGGAGCACCTGATCCTCACCTATCCGGCGAGCGCCGTCGTTCCCGATGCGCGACGGGAGCTGGAACGGGCGAAGGGAGCGATTCCGCGATCATGAAGCGGCGGACGTTCCTCGAGGCGGTCGGTCGGATGGGCGGTCTGGCGGTCGGCGCCGACCTCTTGAGTCGCTATCCGTCTCTCCGTCTCCCCGTCTCGGCGTCTCTCCTGATTCCCATGGACGAGGCGCAGAGCGATCACCTCAAGGCGTACGGCGTCGCCTATCGCGTCATTCAAGCCGGGGCCAAGGTCGAATGGCTGTTGAACTATCGGGGTGGGTCATTCCTGCTCCCGGACGGCACGGCAATCCGCCGCGATGCCGCACTGAACGGGGTCACTGTCCTTCCACTGGACGACGAGAGTACGGTGCGCGGCGAAATCGCGGCCACCAACGCCGATGCCATCCCGCTCGAGAAGGCCCCCAAGGTCGCCGTCTACGTTCCGCCCAATGCCCAGCCCTGGGACGATGCGGTCACCATGGCCCTCCAGTACGCCGGGATCCCGTTCGAAAAACTGTGGGACCCCGAAGTACTGGGAACCGGGCTGAAGGGATATGACTGGCTGCATCTGCACCACGAGGATTTCACGGGCCAGTACTCCAAGTTCTTCCTGATCTATGCGGGACAGCCGTGGGTCGCTGAAATGGCGCGGTTCAACGACGCCGCGCGGCGACGGTTCGGGTTCGCGAACGTGCCCGAAATGAAGAAGGCCGTGGCGCGCACCATCCATGAATTCGTGAACAACGGCGGGTTCCTGTTCGCGATGTGCACCGCGACGGAAACCATCGACCTGGCGCTCGCCGCCCACGACGTCGACATCGCCGCCACGTATGCCGATGGCTCGCCCATGGACCCGGCCGCCGACTCGAAGCTCGACTGGACCCAGTCGTTCGCGTTCACGGGCGCGCGGCTCGAGGCCGATCCCCAGATCGCGAGCTTCTCCGATATCGACGGGCATCAGGTCAACGCCGGTCCGCGGCGGCAACCGCTCGGCGCGTTCAAACTCTTCAACTTCAGCGCCAAGATCGATCCGGTGCCGACGATGCTGGTGCAGAATCACCGCGACGTGATCCCGGACTTCTACGGCTTGACGACCTCGTTCTTGCGCACCCGGCTGAAGTCGGGGGTCACGGTGCTGGCTGACGAGGAAGGCGCGCCGTGGGTGAAATACATCCATGGCGATCTGGGGAAGGGCACCTGGACCTTCTTCGGCGGGCACGATCCCGAAGATCCCCAACACCAGATCGGTGATCCCCCCACCGACCTGTCGCTGCACCCCCATTCCCCGGGCTACCGCCTCATCCTCAACAATGTCCTGTTTCCCGCCGCGAAAAAGCGCGAGCTCAAGACGTGAGCGCCGAGCGCCTCGCGCCGGACGTTCGCGACCGGCTGCGCCTCGAGATCGCGGAGGCGCATGGTCGGGAAGTCTCCTTCGTCGCGCAGCTGGACCCCGGGGGCCGCATCGTCGAAGCCCGCGTCGTCGCGCGCGGCACGGTGGACGCGGTGCTGGCGCTGCCCGGCACCGCCCGCCGCGGCGAGATGCTGCTGCACAATCACCCGAGCGGCGTGCTCGAGCCGTCGGGCGCCGACCTCGCGGTCGCGGCGCGGTTGCACGACGACGGGGTGGGGTTCGGCATCCTCGACAACGAGGTCACCGAGCTGTACGTGGTGGTGGAGTGCCCGCGCGCGCGTCCGACTCAGCGGCTCGATCCCGTCGCCGTGGCGCAGCTCCTGGCTGAGGCGGGTCCGCTCGCCGGCGTGGTGGGAGGGTTCGAGGATCGCCCGGCGCAACGCGACATGGCGGCGTACATCGCGGACGTTTACAACGATGGCGGCGTGGCGCTGCTCGAAGCGGGCACCGGCGTCGGCAAATCGTTCGCGTATCTGGTCCCCGCCTTGCTGTGGGCGCAAGCGAACGGGGAACGCACGGTCGTCTCGACCAACACCATCAACCTCCAGGAGCAGCTCGTCGGCAAGGATCTGCCGATCCTGGCGCAGGCGCTCGCGACGCCGGATCACCAGCCGACGTTCGCCATGCTCAAGGGCTGGCGGAACTACCTCTGTCTCTCCCGTCTCGAGCATGCGCGCGGCACACAGGAAACGCTGTTCGAATCGGATCGGGGCACCGAGCTGGCGACGATCGCCGCGTGGGCGGGGCATACGGCCGACGGCAGCCTGGCCGACCTCGCTGATGCGCCGTCGGATGAAGTGTGGGACGCCGTCGCGGCGGAATCGGACCTGTGCACCCGACTCAAGTGCCCCCACTTCGAACGTTGCTTCCTGTTCCAGGCCCGGCGCCGCGCCGCGGAGGCGGACGTCGTCGTGGTAAACCACCACCTCCTGGCGTCGGACCTGGCGGTTCGCCTCTCGGCCGACAACTGGCTCGAGGCGGCCGTCCTGCCGCCCTACCGGCGACTGATCCTGGACGAGGCGCATCATCTGGAAGACGTCGCCGCCACCCATCTGGGCGCGCAGGTCTCACAGCTGGGAGTGCAGCGCTTGTTGGGTCGACTGGAGCGCGGCGGGCGGGGCCTGCTGCCGGCACTGCACGCGGAGTTGACCGCGCGTCACGATCTGCTGAGCGCCGCGAGCCGGGACCTGCTGGAGCAGCGACTGCTGGACGCGCTGCGCGCGGCCCGGCGCGCGTCGGAGGATTTGTTTGTCCGTCTGGCGGCTCGGCTCGAACGCGAACCCGGGACCGGAGGGCCGAACCCGGTGCTGCGGCTCACCGAAGCCTTCGCGGCGGACCCGGTGTGGTCCGAGGGTCTGGAGGTCGCCTTCGACAATCTCCTGGTCGCGTTCGGCAGCCTGCGCGACGGCGTCGAGACGATCGCGGACCGGTTGTCGCTGCAGGACTCGGCCGACCGGCCGACGGCGTTGATCGGAGAGATGCGCGGCGTAATCCGGCGGCTCGACAACGCGGCCAAGGGACTGACCGCCGCGCTGCGTCCCGGCCGGGAGATCGAAGCGGGCACGTCGGTCCGGTGGATGGAGCGTCGCGGCAAGCGCGTGGCCAACCTGGCGCTCGCGGCGGTGCCGCTCGACCTGGCCTCCGTACTCAAGGAGGCGCTGTTCGATCGGGTCGAGACCGCCGTGCTGACGAGCGCCACACTGGCGACGGGCGACGATTTCGCGTTTCTGGAGCAGCGCCTGGGACTGGGTCTGCCACCCGGACGCGTGTCGGTGCGCGAGATCCTGCCGTCGCCGTTCGACTTCGGTCGCCAATGCCTGTTCGGCATTCCCACCGACGTCCCCGAGCCGCGTGACGATGCGGACGGGCACGATGCCGCGGTGGCGCGGGTGGTGCTCGACCTGGCGCGTGCGTCTGACGGCGGCGTCTTCTGTCTGTTCACGAGTCACAGCGCCCTGCGCCGCGCCGCCCAGACGCTGCGCGACGAAATCGCCGGGCGCTGGCCGCTGCTGGTGCAGGGGGAGGATCAACGCGATCGGCTGCTGCGGCGCTTCCGCGAATCGGGCTCCGCGATCCTGCTCGGCACTGACTCCTTCTGGGAGGGCGTCGACGTGCCGGGCCGGGCGCTGCGCGTATTGATCCTGGCCAAGCTCCCATTCAAGGTGCCGTCCGAACCTCTGACCGCCGCGCGGGTAGAGCGACTGGAGCAGCAGGGGCAGGACGGCTTCACGCATTACCTCGTCCCACACGCCGCTCTCAAGCTCAAGCAGGGATTCGGCCGCCTCATTCGCAGCCGGACCGATGTGGGCGCCGTGATCCTGTTGGACCGGCGCGTGGTGACCAAGCGTTACGGCGCGCGGGTCTTGGAGGGACTGCCCCGCGCCGAGCGCGTCGTGGGTAATTGGGAGGACATCCGGGAGGCGTGCGAGGAATTCTTTGCCCGGCACGATCTCGGCGCCCGCGTTCCGTAGGTAGCAACGCGGGTGGTGCGCCGAACGTAGCATCATCAACCAGGAGACAGCCGATGCGGGACGGATTTGGGGTGTGGCGGATGGCGCTCGCGGTCGCGGTCGTCGCGGCGTGCACGCCGGCAGGGGGCGGGTACGGCGGCGGGCCGCCGGGGGGGCGGGTGGAACCCGCGTCGGGCCGACGATTCGTCAATCCGGGAACCATGGCCGCGCTGGACGGATTTACCCACGCCGTGCGCCTGGGGTTCACGACCTACGTCTCGGGCGAAGTGCCGCTCGACAGCGCGGGCAATCTCGTCGGCCCCGGGGATCTCGGTGCGCAGGCCCGCCAGGCGTTTGCGAACCTGGCGCTGGTGCTGCGGATCGCGGGCAACGAGCCGAGCGATATCGTGAAGCTCACGGTCTATGTGGTGAACTATCGGCCACAGGATCTCGCCACGATCCGGGCGGCAGCCCCGACGTTCTTCCCCGAGCGCAATCCACCGGCCGGCATCGTGTTGGGCGTGCAATCGCTGCCCAAAGAGGGGATGTTGATTGCGGTTGACGCCATCGCCCAGGCCCCGTCGCTATTCAGACCGAGAGTGGAGCAGCGGTGATAGATTGAAGGCAGGGGGAAGGGTACACCTGGAGCGGGGCTCGTGACGAAACTCAGCAAACGGTTAGGCGACCTGCCGGGCTATCCGATGGCCGAGATCCCCTCGATCAAGCGGCGGCTGCTGCAGCAGGGAGTGGATCTGATCGACGTCGGGGCGGGCGACGCCGACTTCCCGCCGCCACCCGTGGCAGTGGAGGCGCTGGCCCGGGCCGCCCGCGACCCCGCGATGAGCCGCTACGGCTTTCAGATCGGCTATCCGGGGTTCCGCGAATCCGCGGCGAACTACCTCGGCCGACGCTTCGGACTGACGATCGATCCCTTCACCGAGCTGCAGCCGCTGCTCGGCTCCAAGGAAGGCATCGCGCACCTCGCCATGGCGGTGCTCGATCCGGGGGACGTGGCCATCGTGCCGGAGCCCGGGTACGCCGTGTACCACGGGGGCACCGTGTTGACCGGTGCGACGCCGTACTGTGTCGCGCTCACCCCGCGCACGCGACTTCCTGCTCGAGATGGAGGACATTCCGCTCGACGTGCTGCGGCGGACACGACTGGTCTATCTCAACTACCCCAACAACCCCACCGCCGCCGTGGCGCCGCGCGAGTACCTCGAGCGGACGGTGGCGTTCTGCCGCCAGCACGACATCCTCATCGCCTACGACAACCCGTACTGCGAAGTCACGTTCGACGGCTACATCGCCCCCAGCATTTTGGAAATCGCGGGCGCCCGTGAGGTGGCGGTCGAGTTTCATTCGCTGTCCAAGAGCTTCTGCATGACGGGCTGGCGGCTGGCCTTCGCGGTCGGGCGCCCCGATCTGATCGCGGCGCTGGCGCGCGTGAAGAACTACATCGACACCGGCGCGTTTCTCGCGGTGCAGGTGGCCGGTGCGGCCGTGCTGGAGCGCGCGGAGGAACTGAGCCGGGACTACGCCGAGCGGTTCCGGGAGCGTCGCGACGCGATGGTCGCCGCGCTGCGCGCGGAGGGGTTCGAGACCGAGGCGCCGCGCGCGACGATGTATCTCTGGATTCCGCTCCCCGACGGGCTGCCCTCCGCCGTGTTCCAACGACGGGCCATGGAAGAAGTCGGCGTGGTGACGCTGCCGGGAACCGCGTTCGGCGCCGGCGCGGAAGGCTTTTTCCGTATCGCGCTCACCGTCGCGACGCCGCGGCTCGAAGAAGCCGCGCAGCGCCTCGGCAAGGTGCTGGCCGCTGTCTGAGTCGCCCAACCCCCGGCGCGGGCCGCTCTGGGCCTGGGGCATCGCCGCGGTGCTGCACATCGCGGGGTTCACGACCGCGTACGTGATGCGACTCGATTTCACGCCCCCGCCGGCCCAATTCGTCGTGGTCGTTCCCGAACCGGAGTCGCCGCCGTTCGCCGGTGTGCGCCCGGGTCGCAGTACCACGGCCCGTCTGGGGTCGGCGCCGCGCGACCGGTCACGTGCCGGTCCTCACGCCGGCGGTCGAATCGTTGCCGGTCGCCGTGCATCCCCTGGCACAGCCTCCCGTGGCTCCACGCGAGCCGCCGGGCATGATCCTGCCGCCCACCGCAGGAGACGGCCGGCTGTGGGTCGGCCCGCGCCCCGCGTTGCCGTCCGACGTCGCGGACGCGATCTACCTCGATCACGAGCCGCGCGACTCGATGATCGTGTCGCGGCTGCGGGCGATGGTGGACTCGTTGAACATGTTCATCGACTCGGAGCAACGGGCCAACCGTCCGCCGTCCTGGGTCGCCCGCAACGGGGAAGGGAAACCGGTGTGGGGGCTGGACCAGAGCGGCCTCTACGTCGCGGGGATCAAGATCCCCACGGTCGCCCTGGCCCTGCTCGGCGGGCTACTGCCGCCGGGGAATTACGACGAGGCGGTGCGCCAGCGGCGTCTCGCCGACATGCGCGCCGACCTGATGCAGGCGGCGGCCCGGACGCAGAATCTCGAGCAATTCCGTCGCTACGTGCGCGAATTGCGGGCCCGCAAGCAATCCGAGCGGGACGCGCAACGGCGCCAGCAAAGCGATACCGCGACCGCCACTCCGTAGCCGTTAGAGCGGCACCAGCACGGTGGCCTGCGTCCCACCACCCGACGCCGGCCCCAACACCAACTCCCCTCGATCGCCATACAGCTCGCGCAGGCGAGCGCGGACGTTGGCGAGTCCGACCCCCGGCCGGGCCGACCCGCCGCCGTTGGCTGCCGGTCCAGGGCCATTGTCCCGTACGTCGAGCCGCAGCCGCCCGTCCTCCTTCCGTGCGCTGACCTCGATCAATCCTGGTCCCTTGGCGGTTCGTTTGTCGACCCCATGCCGCAGCGCGTTCTCGACCAGCGGTTGCAGAATGAGAAAGGGGACGGCGACGGGGTTCAACGTGGGATCGCACTCAAGCTGGATCGTGAGGCGGTCCTGGAAGCGGGCCTGCTGCAGCGTGAGATAGCGCCGCATGAACGCCCACTCCTCCTGCAACGGCACCTCGTGGCCCGGCGCGCCGTCGATCACCGTGCGCAGCAGCTCGCTCAATTCGAGCAGCACGTTGACGGCCTGCTCGCGTTGGTTGCCGCGCACCAGCATCACCGCCGTGTTCAGCGTGTTGAAGAGAAAGTGCGGCTCCAACCGGCTCTCGAGCGCCGCCAGCCGTGCTTCGGCGAGCTCGGCCGCGAGCCGCGCCTGCGTCAGCTCCTGCTGTTTCAAGGCCCGCTGATGCCAGAACAGCTGCAGGCCGCCAACGATGGTCCAGTACAGGAACACGTCCTGCAGCATGTAGCGGGAGATGAGCGCGGCCGTGAAGCTGAAGAGCGGGATCAGCTCGCCCCGCAGCTCGCGCGCGACGAGGACGACCAGAAACAGATGCGTGGCGCCAAACGCAACGCTCGCGGCCGCGTGCAGCGCTCCCGCGCGCAGCGGATCGGGCCCGCTCAACCGGACCCGCTGGGCCAGCAGCACCACGGCCGGCACGAGCACGGCCAGCTCCGCCCACGGCAGCAGGAAGCGACGGAATGTCCAGAGGAAATGGTTCTGCGATTCCCCGATGAGCGTGCGGATGTAGTCGAGGCTCGCTTCCGCAAACGCGAACAGCGGAATGCAGAGCACGATCACCAGGATCGCGCCGAGCCATCGTTTCCAGCGGGTCGCATCGATCACAGCGTTCATGATAACCCCCACTGGAATCGATTCGTCGCATGGCAGCGCGCGTTCGCTGCACCGTGGCGACCACTGGGAGCACCAGGGTTGTTTCCAGCCGGATGCCATCGCACCGTGCAGCATGTCGATTTCGAAATTGGCTCGCTGCTGGCCGATCCTCGCGGCCTGGGCATGCGGGACGACTGATCCGTCCACGCCGGTGCTCTCGGCTCGCCACGGTCACGCGATGGTCTATGACGAGGCCCGGCATCAGCTCTTGTTGTTCGGGGGCACCGGGACCGAAGACGGCCAGCCGAGCGGTGACCGAGGATCCACCTGGTCATGGGACGGCCAGCGCTGGACGCGGATCAGTACCACGGGCCCGAGTTCGCGTTCTCTCGTCTCACTGACCTACGACGCCGGCCGCCAACGGGTGGTGCTGTACGGAGGCCAGACCGGCGCCTTTCCCAACATCACGGTGCTGCACGACACGTGGGAATGGGACGGCACGAGCTGGAGCCAGCGCGCCACCACCGGTCCGAGCACCCGCGTGCATCAGGTCCTGGCCTACGACCGGGCGCGCAGCACCGTCGTGCTGTACG
Source organism: uncultured Gemmatimonadales bacterium (assembly GCA_963821385.1). Classification (GTDB taxonomy): domain Bacteria; phylum Gemmatimonadota; class Gemmatimonadetes; order Gemmatimonadales; family GWC2-71-9; genus DASTHG01. The sequence continues at coordinate 36,425 of CAWGDK010000008.1, read as the reverse complement.
GCGGATTCAGCCTCGCGGCGAGCGAGGAGCTGCGCGACATCTGGGAGTGGAACGGCACCGCCTGGGCCCTGCAGAGCGACTCGACGGCCGCGAATCTCGCCAACCGGGGCATCGCCTACGATGAGAAGGCGGGCGGGCTCTATCTGTACTCGGTCGTGGCCGGCACCTCGACCGTCGTGATGGACGTGTGGAACGGCGACTCGCTGTCCCGCAGTCCGGTGGCCGGGCCCGGCTGCGTGCCGGTACAACCCCAACTCGCGGCGCTGGGACCGACGCGAGGTGGCGTGCTCTTCTTTTCCGGTACGTGCGGAGCGGCGCAAACCACTCCGGAAACCTGGCGCTGGGACGGCATCGCCTGGGCGGCGGTATCCGGCGTGCAGCCTCCGTTCCGCCTCAATGCGGCGCTGGCCTACGACCGGGACCGCGATCGCGTGGTGTTGTACGGTGGGGAAGTGGGCGCGAGTACGCCCGATCTGGCGGACACCTGGGAATTCGACGGCGCGACGTGGAGCGCCCGCTAGAGGGACCGCAGCAAAGCGTTGACGCTGGTCCAGCGGCTGCGGCTCACCGGGAGTCGCGTCCCGTCCCGCAGCTCTAGCTCGTGACCCCCGCCCGCCGTGACCCGCGCCTCGCGGATTTGCGCCACGTTGACCATGGTGGAGCGGTGCACGCGCAGGAATCGATCGGCCGGAAGCCGTGCTTCGAGCGCGTGCAACGGTTCGCGGTGGAGGAAGCTGCGGGCGGCCGTCACCAGCCGCACGCAATACCCGGACGCTTCGATGCGAATGACGTCGGCGACCCGCACGATCTCGGTCTTGCCGATGCTGCGCACCACGATGCGGTCGTGGTCGTCTCCGCCCGTGTCGTGTAAGACGCCGAGCAGCTGGCGTGCCCGCTCGCCCAGCCGGCGCGACTCGAGCCGCTCGCGCGCGCGCCGCACGGCCTCGAACAGACGGCGCTCGCGGTACGGCTTGAGGATGTAGTCCACGGCGTGCGCGTCGAAGGCCGCGATCGCGAACCGGTCGTGGGCGGTCACGAACACCACGGCCGGCATTTTCTCCGGCCCGATCGCGCGCACCACGTCCAGGCCATCGGGCGGCGGCATCTGTACGTCGAGGAGCACCAGGTCCGGGCCGAGGGTGCGGATGGCCTTGATGGCCGAGGTGCCGTCGCCGCATTGGCCCACGACCGTGACGTCATCCAGCTGGGCGAGCATCCGGACCAATCCGGTCCGGGCGGGCGGCTCGTCGTCGACGACAAGGACCTTCAAGGGACTAGCGCGCGGCGGCCTCGAGCCGGCGCAGCGCCGCTTCTTTCCCCACCACGAACAACAGCTCGTTCACGGGCTCGGAGACCGTGCCACCGGTGAGCGCGATGCGTACCGGCTGGAAGATCTTGCCGGCGGCGACGCCACGCTCGTCGGCCAGCGCGCGCAGCCGTTGCTCCAGCGCGGCCGGAGACCACTCGGCGTCCTTCAGGCCCGCCATCGCCACCTGGAGGCCGTTCTTGTACCCGGCCTCGTCCTTGGCGATTTCCTTCGCCGCCTTGTCGTCGATCGTCACGAACTTGGGGTCGAGTCGCACCGCGACTTGCCGCGCGATCTCGATCGTGGTACGAGAGCGGGTCTTCACGGCTCCGATCGCCCGTAACACGGCTTCCGGCTCGGCGGTGACGCCCAGTAGGGCCAGCTGCGGCGCGACGACGGGGAGCAGGGACTCCGGTGTCGACGCCGAGAGATACTGCCCGTTCATCCACTCGAGCTTGGTCGTGTCGAACACCGCGGCTTTCTTCTGCACGCCCTCGAACGCGAACAACTGCACCATCTCGTCCTGCGTCATGATCTCGCGGTCGCCGCCCGGGCTCCAGCCCAGGAGCGCCAGGAAATTGCGCATCGCCGCGGGCAGGATGCCCATGTGCTGGTAGTCGCCCACGGCGGTGGCGCCATGTCGCTTGGACAGCTTCTTCCCGTCCGGTCCATTGATCATCGGCACGTGGCCGAAGATCGGCGGCTCGTGACCGAGTGCCCGGTACAGTGCGATCTGCTTGGGCGTGTTCGAGATGTGGTCGTCGCCGCGGAGGACGTGCGTGATCGCCATGTCGACGTCGTCGACCACGACGGCCAGGTTATAGATCGGCGTGCGGTCGGTGCGCAGGATGACGAAGTCCTTCAGGTCCTCGCCCTGGAAGCTGATGCGCTCGTGCACCGCGTCGTCCCAGGCGATCTCGCCCGGCGGCACGCGGAACCGAATCGCGCCCTCGTCCACGTAGGCCTTGCCATCGGCGAGCAGCCGGTCGGCCGCCTCCTGGTGGCGCGCGATGCGGGCGCCCTGGAACACCAGCTCCTCGTCCCAGTCGAGTCCCAGCCAGGTGAGGCCGTCCAGAATGACCTGCGTATGCTCGTCGGTCGAGCGCGCTTTGTCGGTGTCTTCGATGCGCAGCAGGAACTGTCCGCCCGTGTGGCGGGCGTAGAGCCAATTGAACAGGGCGGTGCGGCCACCGCCGACGTGCAGGTAGCCCGTCGGGGACGGGGCGAAGCGGACGCGTGGGGGCAAGGGCAGGTGTCGGGTGTCGGGTTTCAGGTGTCCGGGGGTGCCGGTCTGACACCCGACACCTGAAACCTGGCACCTGCATTTACGGAGGGGGGGGGATTCGAACCCCCGATAAGGCTTTTAGGCCCTATAACGGTTTAGCAAACCGCCGCCTTCAGCCACTCGGCCACCCCTCCCACTCTACGGCGCATGAACTTAGCGGCCCGATGGAGACTGCGGTACCCTCCGCGCCCCCGTAGAATTGGTGATGCGCAAACACGTGCTGCTCTATGGGCTGCTCGGCGGCATCCTCATCGCCGGCCTCAAGCTCATCGAGTACCGCTGGCTCGTGGTCGAGCATTCGGTGGAGATCTACGGCGGCCTCATCGCCGCGGTGTTTGCCAGTCTGGGCATCTGGCTGGGCCTCAAGCTCACTCGGCGCACCGAGACCGTGGTGGTGCGCGACGTTTGTGCTGCGATTCGACGACAGCAAACTCGAGTCGCTCGGCATCACACCCCGCGAGCTGGAGACGCTGGAGCTGATCGCGGCGGGGCTGAGTAACCAGGAGATCGCCGAGCGGCTCCACGTCAGCGAGAACACGGTCAAGACCCATTCCAGCCGGGTGTTCGACAAGCTCGGCGCGCGGCGGCGGACCCAGGCGGTGCAGCTGGGGAAGGAACTTCGGCTCATCCCCTAGGCGTTTTCGACCGTCAACTTTCGGATGATTGTGGGCCCCGTGGTCCAAAATCATCCATTCGGGTGACGCGCGCGCCAGGCGCGGCAAGTAGAATCGGCTGTCCTCAACCCCTCAGGAGTTGTCATGCGGAAAGTCGTGCTGACCTTCGGGCTCATCGCCGGCGCCATCCTGTCGGTGATGATGCTCATCGCCATGCCATTCCACGACCAGATCGGGTTCGACAAGGGCCTGGTCATCGGCTACACCACGATGGTGCTCGCCTTCCTGATGGTGTTCTTCGGGGTCAGCTCCTACCGCGACAACGTGGCGGGGGGCAGCGTGACATTCGGCCGCGCCTTCAAGGTCGGCCTCCTGATCATGGCCATCGGCTGCGTCTGCTACGTGGCCACCTGGGAGCTGATCTACTACCAGTTCATGCCCGATTATCTCGACAAGTACTCGGCCTACACCGTGGACAAGGCGAGACGATCCGGTGCCTCGGACTCGGCCATCGCCGTGCGAGAGCGAGAGATGACAGAGTTCAAGGAGATGTACCAGAATCCGCTGGTGAACATCGCGCTCACCTTGCTCGAGCCGTTGCCGGTCGGGCTCCTCTTTACGCTCGTGGCGGCCGGAGTGGTGAGCCGGAAACGGCGACCCAAAGCGGCGGAGGTATGACCATGGAACTCGGAGCGTTTTCGGTCAGTTTGGCGGTCAAGGACCTCGAGGCGTCGAAGGCGTTCTACGAGAAATTCGGCTTCACGACGTTCGCCGGGGATCGCGCAAGAACTGGGTGATCCTGAAGAACGGCGATCACATCATCGGGCTGTTTCAGGGGATGTTCGAGAAGAACATCCTCACGTTCAATCCCGGCTGGGACCAGAACGCGCAGAAGCTCGGCACCTTCACCGACGTGCGCGAGCTGCAGCGGCAGCTGAAGGCCCAGGGCGTGCAGTTCAGTCCGAGGCCGACGAGAGCACCACCGGGCCGGCCAGCTTCATCGCCGTCGACCCGGACGGCAACCCGATCCTCGTCGATCAGCACGTCTGAGTTGAGAGCACCGCGGTGAGCAGGCTGGCCGGGATGCGCTCGTCGTCGGAGTCGGTGACGAGCAGCAACTCGATCGCCTGTCCCGCGACCCGCGCGTCGATGCCTTCGACCTTGTCGTTGGTGTCCAACCGCTCGAGCAAGCGCAGGCGGCCATCATTGTCGGCCACCCCAACCACCGCGCCGACGCAGGGTCCGTCTTCGTAGCTGTTCTCAGCGTCCTCGGCAACGGCCGTGAAAATCAGGGTGCCGTCGGGCAGAGCGGCGCCATCGGTGAAGCCCAATGGGATCCCGTCGATGCGTCCCCAGGTCGAACGTCCGAGTGCCGACCAGCATCGCGTCGTTCAGCGCATCTGAAGTCGCCAGCTCTTGCAGCACGGCCGGCAAGGATAGGTCGATCCAGGCGTTCTGGCCGTGGTGTTTGCTGCCGCGTTGCAGCAGCCGCAGTCGGTCCGCCACGACCACCGCCCCCTCGACGTTGAGCGCGGGGAACTGCCGCTCCAGCGCTACGAAGACGCCCGAACAATCGATCGAGCGCGGCGTGCCGATCACGGCGCCGTCCGCCTCGAGCCCGAGCAGGGCACCCGTGCGGCGGTTCGGTCTCGAGCCCGAGGGGAGCGCGAGCAGTGCGCCGCCGGGAAAACCGGGGAAGGGCGGCAACCGCACCAGGGCTTCGAAGTCCGGCTTCAGGGCTTTGCGTTCGTTCTTGGGTGCCGGCAGCTCGCCCGGGAGAATCGGGATCAGGGTGCCCGTCGCCTCACCGGTGGCGGGAAACACGCCGAGGTGATGCTCATCATCCGCAACGACATAGAGGAAGTCGCCCGCGCGCACGAGTCCGCTGGCGGCGCTCAAGTACGGTTGACGCCCCGGGCTCGATGGCGTTCCGAGCGTCAAGTCGCGGGTTTTCGTGACATGCACGGGACTTGACCTCCGATGGACCGGCTCGAAGTATGCTATATCCTGATCCTGAGCCAGGGGGTCCTCAAATGAAAGCTGCCTCGTTCGCGTTGTTGCGGTCTCTCTTCCTGCCCCTCGCGGTCGCCGTGGTCTGGTTGCAATGCGCCACCGCCGGCACCGAACCCAATCTGGTCGATGTCACCGGCCACTGGGAATTCGTCGAGGAGTTCAGCGACCCGGTCCACCAGGTGACCTGCGCCGACACCGGCGGCTACGACATCATTCAGACGGTCGACGGATTCGCCGGCACCTATGGCCAGCGCGGGGCGTGCCGGGGGCCGGGCATCAATGCCGACAATGCCGACAGCGGTCTGGTGACGGAGGGTCACGTGGCCGGCCGGACCATCCGCTTCAAGGCCCCCAACTGCGAATACTCCGGACGGGTGCCGAACGAAACGGATAACAATGTGAGCGGACACGTCGCCTGTACCATCGGCGACGCCAATATCACGTACGAGTTCACGGGCACCTGGGCCGCGTCCCGGTAGGGCCGCCGGCGCTCGAGGCGCTGGCCCGTCGCATCACCCGATGTGAGCGCTGCCCGCGGCTGCGCGCCTATTGCCGGCGCGTGGCCCGGGTGAAGAAACCCGCGTTCGTCGATCAGACCTATTGGGGGAAGCCGGTGCCGGGGTGGGGCGACCCGGCGGCGCGCCTGTTGGTCGTCGGTCTCGCCCCCGCGGCGCATGGCGCCAACCGGACCGGCCGCCTGTTCACGGGCGACTACCGCAACAACTGGCTGTATGAGGCGCTGCACAAGTTCGGGTTTGCCTCGCAATCGACGGCGACGCACCGCGACGACGGCCTGCGGCTGCATCGCTGCTGGATCACCGCGTCCGCACGCTGCGCTCCACCGGCAAACCGTCCGCTCCCGATCGAGCTGGCCCATTGCCGTCCCTACCTCGAGACGGAGCTGCGCCTGCTCTCCCGGCTGCGGGTGGTGCTCGTGCTGGGCCGCATCGCGCATGATGCGTACTTGCGTGCCAGTGGATGGCAGCGGCTGCCGCCGCGGGAGCGGCCCGCGTTCGCGCACGGGGCGGTGGCGAGGCTCCCGGACGGCATGATCCTGGTGTCGTCGTATCATCCCAGCCTGCAGAACACCAACACCGGAAAGCTCACCCGGGCGATGTGGCACGACGTGTTTCGGAATGTGAAGAGACTGGTGCAATGAACGGAGCGCGCCGCGAGTATCGCGACGCGCCCCGGTGTTGCGGCAACGACGACGCGGGTTACGGCCGCCGCGCCGGCCGTTTCGGCATCCAGAATGCCGGGTCCGAGGCGCGCGTTTCCGGCGCCACGTAACTCATCATGGGATTGAGCGCGAAGCGGTTTGTCTCCGAGCTGATCACGCCATCAGTGGAGAACTTCTGCAGCGCGGCCATCTCCTCGGGCGTAGCGCCCTGCATCGCCTTCTGCCCGCCCGCCATCATGGCGTCGAACTGCGCATACGACTCGACCGACGAGAAGATCAAATAGGTGGGCCCGGGCATCCCGGCCGTGACCTGGTAGACGCGGTAGCTCGCCCCGGTCGCGGCGCGATCGGTTGCGGCGCCGTACGCCTTAGCGGCCGCTTCGAAATCGGGCTCGTGCCCCGGCCGCACCCGGAAGGTCAGGACTTGCCAGAAGCGCACCTTGGTGAGATCGGGAAACGCGCCGTGGCTGAGATCGGGCCGGGCCACGGCCTGAATCACCCGGTAGTCGTTCAAGACTTCGGCATCGGCGCGGGATAACCGGGCCAGCTCGGCGGAGAGGACCGTGTCGCTGCTTTCCAGCTTCAGCTGATCCCCGAACGCCGCGTTGGATGCAAAGGGGGTGAGGAACCACGCCTCATTCGGCCCAGTGATCGACGTCATCGCGAGGTAGTAGGTGGGGGACTTGGCGCGCGCGAACGCCGCGGGCCACCCCGCCTCGATGCGCGCGTGCTCGGCGGTGCGGCCCGGCTTGACCTGCTCACGGTAAATCGTGAGCAGCGCGGGCTGCGACGTCGGGAGCGGCGGATTCTGGGCCAGAAGCGCGGTGGCGCCGATGCACAGCAATGACGGCAATGCAAGAAGTGTTCGGATCGCTTTCATGGTGGAGCACCTCGAGGATCTTGGAAGGATGGGAGACGGCGAAACGCCTGGCAGGGCGAACTCGCAGGAAGTACGGCAGGAGTCTGCGAGCCGGCGGTCAACTTAGCCCAATCGTGGGGCTCCGGATAGGCTTGGTCGGCTCGATCTTCGCCAGCTCCCGCAGGTTTCGGGCGAACCGCAGCGCCAGCATCGCCAGCATCCCGAGGCCGGCCGCGGCAACCGCTGCGTCAGCGACGATCCGGATCGACGCCGCGCCCTGATCGGTGAGCTGCTGGTGCAGGGCAATACCGATGTTGATGGCAATCAGGATGAGACGGAGTTCCGTCGGCCCGAGCCGTCCGTAGGCGAGCCGGAACGCGCCGAACACCGTCGACTCGAGATAGACGTTGATCGAGAGCATCAGATACACGACTACGAGGCCGAGCGCGATGCCCAGACTGACGTACGGGGAGACGCCGAGGCCGATGCCGATCGCAGCGGTCGAGTAGGCATCGACGACATGGTCCAGGTAGTAGCCATAGCGAGGACGCTCGCGGTGGCGCACGCGGGCCAGGGTGCCGTCCAGGCTGTCGCCGAACCACTGTACCACCAGCATGGCGCTCGCGACCCAGAGCCAGGCACTGTGGAATCCCGACAGGGCATAGGCGGCGCCGGTCGCCGTCGCGGCCAGAACACCCAGCGCCGTGAGCTGGTCCGACGTGACCCAGAGGGGCAGTCGCGCCGCCATCCAGCGCAGGAAGCGGCGCTCGGGGACAGCCAGAAAGAAGGTCAGCTCGCGCGTGGGGTCCGGCATGCCCCACGATCGCGGCGGGCCCTCAAGCCGCTATCAAGGGCTCCAGTGGCAGGCGGGCAGCTGCTCCAGCGCCGCGCGTAGCCCCGCGACGTGGAAGGAGACCACACTGTCTCCGCCGAAGGCCCGGAACTTCACCTTCAACGTGGTCGCCGCCATGAGGCGGCCCAGCAGGCGGGCCGAGTAATAGGGGTTCTGTTCCTCCCCGAAAAACGTGACGCGGTTGGGCTCGAACATCGTGAGGTAGACTTTGGTCGGAACCGAGTCCCGGTCGAACCGCAATTCCGCGTACGCCATCTCGCTCCCGAACGGCTGCAGCGGTTGGCCGGCGTTGAACAGCAGGCTGCGCCCCGCGGAGCTGGGGATGCGGTCGCCGCAGGCGACGACGATCGTAGCGCCGGCGTATCCCTCGGCGGTGGTCGGGGGCGTAGCGGGCCAGTCGTCGGCGCGGACGATCAGGCGACGGTCGTTGCCGGCGGCCGTCAGGTCGTTGGTGGTTTCGACCATGCGCCAGACCGATTGGGCCGCGGCGGACGTCCAGCCGGCCAGCACCAGGAGGGAGAGGGCGAGCAATTGCCGTGTCATCAGGTATTTTCCCAGGTCGATGAAGCGAACAGTGACTGTTCCGAGTCGTTCGGAGGTCCCTTAACGTTAGCACGGTGCGCGTCGTCGCAGGATGGCCGTGAGGGTCAGGCCAAGACCCTGTCATTCTAGGAGGCAGTTCCATGTCTTCACGCAAATGGCTGTGGATGCTCGGGACGGCGGTGTGTGTGGCGTGTGCGTCGAACGCCCCGCCGGGCGAGGTCATGGTAGTGCGCGCGCCTCCACCCACCCGGGCGGAAGTGATCGGCGTGGCGCCTGGTCCGGGACACGTCTGGATTGGTGGGCATTGGCGCTGGACCGGCAACGACTACGACTGGGTGCCCGGTCGCTGGGCAGCACTGGAGGGCGGCAACCGGCGCTGGGTGCCGGGGCACTGGGTGCACGCGCGCCGAGGCTGGTATTGGGTCGAAGGGCACTGGCGCCGCTAGTCTGCCGCAAACCGCAGCAACCGGCCCGCATCGGCTCCGCTTCGTCTATCAAATCACGCGCGAGTCCTCGATGCGATAGCGGTCTCGGGGCTACTGTAGATACAACCCCGGGAACCGGCGCCGCAGCTCCGCCAGCTTCGGCAGGTCGTGCATGACGACGTACGCTTGGCCCGGGTGCTGCGATACGTAATCCTGATGGAAGGCCTCCGCGATCTGGAACGAACGGAGCGGCAGCACCTGGGTGACGATGGGACCGGGGTACACCCGTCCCGCGCGCAGCGAGTCGAGATACGAAAGTGCGATCTGCCGCTCTGCTGCATCACCTGGAAAAACGATCGACCGATAGCGCGGACCCACGTCGGGGCCCTGACGGTCGACCTGCGTCGGATCGTGCGCCACCAGGAAGAACACCTGCAGGAGTTGGTCGTAGGTGACCTGGGTCGGGTCGTACACGACCCGCACCGCCTCGGCGATTCCCCGGTGGCCGGGATTGGCCGAATCGGAGGCCGGGACCACGGGCACGGCATAGCCGGACGTGGCCGATCGTACGCCCCGCACATGCTCGAACACGGCCTCCACCCCCCAGAAGCATCCCCCCGCGAGCACCGCAGTGCCGTTCTTCACCGGATGGGGAGCGCGCGCTCCGGGCAGCAGGGTGGCCACCGTGAGCAGCAGCGGCAGCGGCATCATGATCCGAACGTTCCAGTGCATGGCGGTGACCTTGTGCCTGGGGTGACCTCAAAAGTGAGGCGAAGGGACGACTGATTGCAATCAAGGAAATGGTCCGGTTTGCAAACCGGGCGCCAAGTGTATCATCCCTGCTCATGCGGTACACCGAGTCTTATCTCGTTGTTGCGTTCCTTCTGATCAGTGCTTCCACGGTGGCGACGGCGCAGACGCCGGTCGATTCCGGGCTGGCCCGCTACATCGCGACGATCCGGGCGATCGACAACCACGCGCACCCGATGCGGCCGGTTCCTCCCGGCGCGCCGATCGACACCGAGTTCGACGCGCTGCCGCTGGACGGGATCCCGCCGTTTCCCATTCCCTGGCGCCTCACGCTCGAGTCGCCGGTGTGGGCCCAGGCGGCCCGCGCCCTGTATGGGTTGCGGGCGGGGGACAGCGGCGCCGCCCGGGCGCGCATGCTGCACGAACAGGGGGAGCACTTTCCGACGTGGGCGCTCGATCGGGCCGGGATCGAGGTGATGCTGGCCAATCGCATCGCGATGGGTCCCGGCCTCGAGCCGCCACGATTCCGCTGGGTCCCGTTCGACGATCCGCTGCTGTTCCCGCTCGACACCCGCACCGAAGCCGCGCGCACGCCCGACGCGCGCTCGCTCTATCCGAAAGAGGCGGCGCTGCTGCGCCGCTACTTGGGCGAGCTCGGGCTGACCGCCATTCCCGCCACGCTCGACGAGTACATCGCGACGGTCGCCGTGCCGACGCTGCAGCGCCAGCGGGAGCGCGGGGCGATCGCGATCAAGTTCGAAGTGGCCTACCTGCGGTCGCTCGATTTCGCCGATCCCGATTCGGCCCAGGCCCGCGCGGTGTATGCGCGATACGCCGCGGGCGGCGCCCCGACAGGCCCCGAGACCAAAGCGCTCACCGACTATCTGTTCCGCGTGGTCGCCCGCGAAGCCGGCCGGCTGGGCATGGCGGTGCATCTGCACGCGCTCGAGACGTTCGGCGGCTTCTACGCGGCCGAGGGCGCCACGCCCGCGCCCCTGGAGCCGGTGTTCAACGACGCGACGCTGCGGGGGACCAACTTCGTCGTGATCCACGGCGGCTGGCCCGCGGTGGGGGAAACGGAGGCGATGCTCAGCAAGCCGAATGTCTACACCGACATCTCGATGATCGACCAAATGCTGGGGGCCGCCGAGCTGGCCCAGGTGCTGCGCGCGTGGCTGACCCGCTGGCCGGACAAGGTGCTGTTCGGGACCGACGCGTTCGAAGGGGGCCCCACACAGGGCTGGGAGCAGGGCGCCATCGTGGCCGCGACCACGGCGCGGCGTGCACTGGGAATCGCCCTCACCGCGATGCTGCGCGACCGCGAGATCGACATGGCACGCGCCCGGAGCCTGGCGCGCATGGTGCTGCGCGACAACGCCCGGGTCTTGTACCACCTCGACGTTCACTAGCCGGCGCGCATGGACGGCATTGCGGGGTGGCTCGAATCGCTCGGCCTGTCACGCTATGCGCCGGTGTTCCAGACCCATCAAATCGACGTCGACGTGCTGCCGGATCTCACGGATGCGGACCTGAAGGAGCTGGGCATCGCGCTGGGGGATCGCCGGCGGATGTTGCGGGCGATCGCCGCCGCACGGGAGGGGGAACGGCCAGCCGCGGCCACGTCAGCTACCCGGACGACGAAGCCCAGGCCCAGGGCGGCGGCGGAGCGCCGGCAGGTGACCATCATCTTCTGCGACATCGTCGGATCGACGGAGTTGGCCAGTCGCTTGGACCCGGAGGAGCTGGGTGCCGTCATGCGGGCGTATCAGCAGTGCTGCGTGCGCGTGGTCGATCGCTGGGAAGGACATCTGGCTGAGTTTCTAGGGGACGGGGCGGTCATCTACTTCGGTTGGCCCAAGGCCCACGAGGACGACGCCGAGCGGGCCGTGCACGCGGCGCTGGAGTTGACCGATGCCGCGGGCCGCCTGTCCGCGGTCGACGGCACGCGGCTGACGGCGAGGGCCGGCATCGCGACCGGGATGGTGGTGGTCGGGGAAATCAAGAGCGCGGGGGTCACGCAGCGCGACGGGGCGGTGGGTGAAACGCCCAATCTCGCGGCGCGGATCCAGGCCATCGCGCCTCCAGGCGAAGTGGCCATCGCGGCGCAGACCTACCGCCTGGTCGGCGACCGGTTCGCCGTGGAGTCGCTCGGGGAGCACAGTTTCAAAGGCATCGGGGCTCCGATCGAAGTCTGGCGTGTCACCGGGGCGATCGCCCGTCGCAGCCGCTTTGCGGCCCGCGTCGGCAGGCGCTCGCTGCCGCTGGTCGGCCGGCAGGACGAGCTGGCGACGCTGCAGCAATGCTGGGAGGCGAGCCGGTCCGGCACGGGGCAAGCCATCCTCATTACCGGCGAGCCCGGCATCGGAAAGTCGAGGCTGTTGCAGGCCTTCATCGAACGCACGGGCGAGGTCCCGAGCCACCACATCGAGCTGCAGTGCTCGCCGTACCATGTGAGCACCCCGTTGCTGCCGTTCATCGATTGGCTCAAGGAAGCGACGGGGATTTCTCACGAAGCCGATCCGGCGATGGCGGTGGGACGGCTGGACGCCTATGTCGACGGGCTCGGCTTCGACCGCGCCACGGCGGTTCCACTGCTCGCGGCGTTGCTGTCCGTTCCCCTGGGCTCCGCGCACCCGCCGCTCAATTTCAGCCCGCGGCTGCAGCGCGACCGCACGATCCAACTCATCATCGACATCGTGGAGCGCCTCGCCGCGCCGCGACCGGTGGTGATCGTGGTAGAGGATCTTCACTGGGCGGATCCCACGACGGTGGAGCTGCTGGACCGGCTGGTGATCCGTATCCGCGTACTGCCGGTGTGCGTGGTGCTGACGGCCCGGACCGAATTCAGTCCGGCGTTCAACGCGGTGCAGCGGATCGATCTCGGCCGCCTGCCGCCGGCAACGACCGTGGCGCTCGTGGCAAACCTCACCGAGCAAAAGACGCTCCCACAGCCGGTGGTCGACGCCATCCTCGGATCCGCGGATGGCGTGCCCCTGTTTGTCGAGGAATTGACCCGCGCCCTCGTCGATTCCGGCCGTCTGCGCGACATGGGCGATCGCTACGATCTCACGGGCACCAGCCTCGATCTCTCGGTCCCGGTCACCCTGCACGATTTGCTGGTGGCCCGCCTCGACCGCCTGCCGGCCGGTCGGGAGGTGGCCCAGGTCGCTTCCGCCTTGGGCCGGTCGTTTTCGGTGAAGTTGTTGCGCGGCGTGGCCCCCACCCTGAGCCGGAAGTTGTCGCGGGACCTGGCGCAACTCGTCGAAGCCGGCATTCTCGAGACGGCGGGGGACGGCGGTGACGATGCGACCTACGCGTTCCGCCACGCGCTGGTCCGGGAGGCGGCGTATCACTCCCAGCTGAAGGCGCGGCGACGCGAGGTGCACGAGCGGGCGGCCGAGGTCCTCGAGCGTGAGTATCCCGGCCTGGTAGAGCTTGAGCCTGAGCTCCTGGCCCATCACCATGCCGAGGGCGGACGTCCGCTGGCCGCGGCCACGTACCTCCTACGAGCCGGGAGGCGGGCCCTCCAGGCATCCGCCACGCACGAGGCCACGACACATCTCGCGCGCGGCTTGAGCCTGCTCGAGGCGCTGCCGCATTCGCCGGAGCGCGACCGAACCGAGCTGCGCCTGCAGGCGATCCTGGGGACCAGTTACATGCAGGCCAGGGGGTGGGCCGCCGAGGAGGTCGCGAGCGCGTATTCGGCCGCGGCCAATCTGAGCCAGGCCGCCGAGGACACGGCGGAAGCGATCTGGATCCTGTGGGGGCAGTGGGTCTACTACCAGGTGCGTGGTCGGATCGACGACGCGCTCGAGGCCAGCGCGCGGATTCAGGCCCTGGCGGATCGGGAGCGGGACGGCGACGCGAAGCTGGTGGCCGACATGATCGCCCTGCAGGTGCTCTTGTACGCGGGGCGGTTCGGTGAATCGCGCGCGCGGTGCGAATCGTTCACCCGGCGCTTCGACGCCGGCCGGCATCGGGGGCTGACCGATCTCTACTCGATCGATCTCGAGCTCGTGTGTGCGGTGCACCATTCGATCGCCCTTTGGATGGTCGGCGACGGGGCGCAGGCGGACGCGGTCGCGCAACGGGCCGAAGCGCTCGCCGGCACGGTAAACCACACGTACTCCGTCGCCTGGTGCAGCATCTGGGGGAGCCTGGTCGATGTGCTGCAGGGGCGTCTCGATCAGGCCGACGCGCGCTGTCAACGCGGCCTGCGGATCGCGCACGAGCAGCAGTATGCCTACGTCGCCGCCCTGGGGGAGATGATGGCCGGGTGGATCGACGGACTGCGCGGCGATCAACAGGGCGGGGCCGATCGGATCCGTGCGGGACTGACCGCGTTCTGTGCCACCGGGTCGGAGATCGTCGTGCCGTTCTTCCGAACGGTACAGGCGGAGCTGCTGCTCGAGGCCGGGCGCCCGGCCGAGGCGCTCGAGCTCCTGGAGGAGGCGTTGCGGCGCATCGAGCAATGGGGCGAGCGCTGGCAGGAAGCCGAGGTGTATCGCGTGCGGGGCAACGTCCTGGCCGCGCAAGGAGCGGCCGGGCCGCTCGTCGAGGCGAGCTTCCAGTGGGCGATCGACATCGCCGAGCGGCAGGGAGCACGCGGCTGGCAAGAGCGGGCGCGCAGTGATCTGGCTCGATACCGGGAGCGATCCTCGACCATGGGAATCCGACATGCCCAATGAGCCGCAGTTCGATACAATCGTCGTCGGCGCGCGCTGCGCCGGCAGCGCCACCGCCATGCTGCTGGCTCGGCGGGGACACCGGGTGCTGCTGCTCGACCGCGACGAGTTCCCCAGCGACCTGAAGGCCTCGACGCACCTGGTGTGGCACAGCGGCGTGGCCAGCCTGAAACGCTGGGGATTGCTGGACCGGCTGCGAGCGACCGGGTGCCCGCCGATGAAGAAGGTCCTGCTCGATCTCGGTCAGTTTGCCCTCACGGGATGTGCTCCGCCGGCGGGAGACGTCGAGGAAGCTTATGCGCCGCGCCGCTACATCCTCGACGCCTTGCTGCTGGAGGCGGCCCGGGAAGCCGGTGTTGAGTTCCGACCGCGTTGCACGGTGGAAAGCCCGGTCATGGACGGCGCGCGGGTAAGCGGCGTTCGATACCGGGACAGCGGCGGAGCCACCGTAGAGGTGCGCGCCACGATCGTGGTTGGCGCCGACGGGTTCAATTCCGTGATCGCGCGTGCCGTCAAGCCCGCGGTGCGCGAAGAGCACTCACAGCTCCAGGGGATGATCTGGGGGTACTTTCGCGACCTGCCGCTGGACGGCGTCGAGTTCTATTCCCGGCCGGGGCGGATGGTCTTTTCCTGGCACACCAACGACGGTCAGACCCTCGCGGGGATCTGCTTCCGCCACGACGAATTTGGCCGCGCCGCCAAGAACGCCGCGGCGAGCATGCCGGAGGAGCTGCGAGGATTGGCGCCCGGGCTTGCCGAACGCGTCCGCGCCGCGCGCCAGGAAGCGGATTGGGTGGCGGGGGCAACGCGCGGGGTGGTGCGCGCGCCCTCAGGGCCCGGGTGGGTGCTGGTCGGCGATGCCGGCCTCACCATGGATCCCATCACCGCGGCCGGCATTTCGAACGCGTTTCGCGACGCGGAGCTGGTGAGTGCGGCGATCGACGAGGGAACGCTGGAGCAGTTCGAGGAGCGGCGCGCCCCAACTTCGCTGCCGCTCTACTACCTGGCCCGCGACATGGCGAAATTCGATCCGCCGCCACAGGCCATGATCGATCTGTTCACGTCATTGCCCGGCAATCAGCCGGATACGGACGCGTATTTCGGCGTGTTCGCGCAGACGGTCCCGGTGCCACAGTTCTTCGCGCCGGAGAACATCGGCCGGATTGTCGCCGCGAAGCGCTAGGTGGTGGGAGCCGCGAGCGGCTGGATCAGCTGGATGATGACGTTGTCGGGCCCCACGAAATAGACGGTCTTCAGATTCATCGCGGAGACGAGGACCGGCGCACTGAAAAATCGCCAGCTGGCCTTGAGCTGGTCGTACAGGGCGTCGATGTCGGGCACCACAAACCCGAGGTGCCGGCACCCCGGTTGGTTGGGTTGCGCGTCGGCACCGGATGACGGTGGCGAGATCGGGTTGATGTAGGCCAGCAGCCGGATGCTGCAGGCGCTTAGGCTCCCGCCCGGAGGCGTGAGCGGCATGAACGTCGCGCTGGCGTTTTTGTAGCCCGTCAGCTGATCCACCCAGGCGCCGCTCAGCACCTTCGCCGGTCCCGCCGTGAACCCGAACGTGTCGACGAAGAAGCGGGCGGTCCCTTCCAGATCCCGCGTGACGACGTTCACGTGATCGATGACGGGGCTCATGGCTTTTTCCAGGCCGGCCGCGGCATCCCAAGGTGGACCTGCAGCATCTCCTCCGCCGTCGCGAGTGATCCTTCCACCCACCCCTGTGCATGCGAATAGCACTCGCCGCAGATGTAAACGGGCAGCGGCGGTTTCGGCTGGATGATGCGCGTGCTCACGTCATAGCTCCGGACGCCCACCGGCCAGAAATTGGCCCCGCCCCCGAACGGATCGTCGCCCCAGTCGCGATACGCCGCGGAGTAGGGGAGCGGTACGTTGGGCGGGTTGCCGTGCAGCAGGACGAGCTGGCGATGCACTTCTTCCACCATGCGTCTTGGGGCGGGAAAATCCGCCCAGCCGGGCGCCTGGGTCAGGTCGCCCCCGTGCGTCGCATCGTGCGGATACGCTTCTGCACGGGCATTCCGGAGCTCGGCCCAGTAGTCCAGATCCAGGCCGTCATCGTAGATCAGGATGACCGCATGATTGTTCTTCGGATTGACGCTCCAGTAGTAGCACTGACGCACCGGCAGATCGGTGACCGACTTGCCGTTGGTGATGCGCTGCGGGCCTCCCTTGCCCGGATCGACCGGCGGCAGATCCTGCCACCAGGGGCGTTCGTAACAAATCCCGAGCTTGAAGAGCGGAATCGGGATGGCGGAGCGGATCAGCTCATGCACACCGGCGTTGGCGGGGTCGAGCACCGCCCCACTCTGGTCCAGCAGCTCGAGCGAGCGGCGCGGCATGGCCAGGATGAGATGGCGTGCCCGGACGGTGCGCGACGGTTTGCCATGGCCGAGCGTCAACGTCACGCCGTCCTTCGTGGCATCGAAGCGCGTCAGCCGCGTCTCGAGATGGATCTCACCGCCGGCCTGCGTGAGACGATCGGCCAGGGTCCGCGGCAGGCTCTCGTAGCCGTCCGTGATGTGGAGATACTGCACCGTCGGCCCATAGTCTCCCACGTTCCACGAAAAGCCGTCGGCGCCGTTCCAGGTGTGGAGGATACTGTCGTACCCACCCGAGTCCTGCGCAAAGCTCAAGGCTTCGAGACTGATCGACCGCAGCATCATGTAGCGCATCGGCAGCGTATGCAGCGGCACATCATCCCACGTGCCGCGTTCGGCCACCGTGCGCCAATCGTCGTCGGTCAGGGTGGTCAGATCTTCCCATTTCGTAATCGTCTTGCCGAGCAGCTGCTGGATGGTCGCCGCCAACACCTGCATCGCAGCGACCGCCGTCACGTTGTCGAGAAACGCAGCCTGGCGCTCTTTCCCGGTCACGTTGTAGGGAATCTTGTCGGCATTGGTCAGGTCCATCTGGCGCAGCAGCGTGCCACGCAGATAGGCGATGTTCTGTGGTTGCCCCGCCGCCAGGCTCTCCGTCGCCAAACCCAGGTATTCGACCAGGGCGGTCACCCAGGGCTGGATGCTCTGGATGTAGCGCATGCCGCCCAGCTCGACGCGCGCGGCCGGGATCGCGGGTGGGACGACCGAGAGCAGCCGGCCGCCCAGACGATCGCTCGACTCGAACAGCGCGACCGACGGCCGCTTGGCGCCCGGTGCGGTATCGAGCAACCGCCACCCACTGTAGATCCCGGCGATGCCGCCGCCGACGATGGCGTAGTCGAGTACGTCCTCCTCACGTGGACTCATGCGGAGGGAGGACATGGCGTGGGCGGCAGAGTCGGCCATCCATAGGGAGGCATGGGTACCGTGTCGATGTGGGCGATGATCACTTGCGGCCGCTTGTCCTTGTCGGCCTGGCGGATCGCGGTCTTGAGGGCCGTCGCGAATGCCGCCGGTCCCTGGTCCTTCGTGATGGCGACCGCCTGGGCGCCCAGGCCTTCTGAAAACTTCACCAGATCCGGCGCGCCGAGCGCGTAGTAGTCCTTCCAGGGCGGACCGGGAGGAAACAGGGCGGCCATTCCCTGGCTGACCATGGCCAGGTCATTGTCGTACAGCACGACCCAGATGGCGCCGATGCGATACTGCGCCGCGGTCGAGACTTCGGCGCCGTGCATCATGAACGCGCCGTCACCCGTGATGGAAACGCACGTCTGGTCGGGCGCGGCGAGCTTGCCACCGATGACTGAGCCGACGCCGAAGCCCATCGGCCCCATGCCCAGCGCCGAGTGATAGTACAGGGGAGGATCGACCACCAGATTGTTGAGCGACCACCCCACACAATTCCCCGCGTCGATGAAGATGTGCCCGCTCTGCATCGTGTCGTTGATCACGCGGCACAAGGCCGCGGGATGCAGCGGCGCCGCCTCCGAGCCGCGTCCTTTGGGATCGGCGAACGGGGACTGCTTCCGGATGTCCGCGATGATCTTCCGTCGCGGCTCGGTCTTGGCGGGATCGGCCTTACGCTCGTCGGCGAGGTCGCACAGGGCATCGATCGTCGCGCCCACGTCCGCCACGATGCCTCGGGTGACGAGGAAGTCGCGTCCGATCACACTCTGGTCGGCATCCACCTGCACGAAATACTTGCTGGGGACCAGGTTCTTGGAGTACTGGTCCTTGGCCACGACGGAGGTCGCGAGCTCGCCCAGCGACGAGCCCAGCACGAGCAGCGCATCGAAGTGGTCTGGATCCGTCGGGGTCTTGAGGTACGCGTCCGGCCAGGCGCACGCGGTCATGCCGTAGTTGCGCAGCGACATGGCGTGCGTTTCCGGGAAGATGCCCTTGGCGTCGGGCGTGGTCATCACCGGGACGACGAATTGGTCGACCAACGCGGTGAACTGCTTGCGGCGCGCCGGGTCCGCCAGCGCGTGGCGCGCACCGTTGCCGAGAAAAATGAGCGGGCGCACGGCGCTCGTCAGCTCGTCGAAGGTGAGCCGCGTCTTCTCGAGGTCGGTGCTGCTGGGCTGAGTCCGGTACTGCTCCGGGGAGCTGGGAAACGAGATCTGGTACGGATTCTTCGGGTCGTCACCGGTCACACAGGTAGCGGCCACGTCGTTGGGAAGGCTGATATGCGCCGCCCGGAACGGCGCCGAGCACGTGTCGCGCAGGGCCTGCCGGAACAGCGTGACGAAGCTTTTCTGGCTGGGGACGACCGCGCTGTACTCCACCGCGTTCCGGTACACGCTTTCGATATCGAGCTTGGCGTCGACGCCTTCCTGCAGGTATCCCTTCCCGAAGTACTGTTCGGGGACCTCGCCCGAAATAACCAACAAGGGGCAATTCGCCACCTGGGCGTTCATCGCTCCCGTCAGGGCGTTGGTCGCGGACGGTCCCGAGGTGGTCAGGACGACGCCGAGCGTCCCGGACACCAGCGCATAGCCGTGGGCGATGTAGGCCGCGCCGGTCTCGTGACGACAGATGACGAAGGTGAACTGCTCCTGCTGTAGCTTCAATTCATTGATCAGGTAGATGAGCGCCCCCCCGGGAACGCCGAACATGGTGGTGGCGCCCTCGAGCTTCAGGTACTCGAGCACGAGCTGCGCGACCGTCAGGTTCGATTTCTGAGTAACGGGAGCTGGGGCCTTCAGAGTCATCGCGATTTCCTGGTGGCGGGCTGACGAACGGAGGAGCTTTTCATTCGATCGGCATGAGTGCTACCCTTGGGCACCAGCTTGTCAAGTGACGATCCCCACCACGGGAGGCTGCATGTCTTACGATTCGACCTTTGCGCAGATCGTCAAACGGGAGAACGTCCCGCATCCGCCATCGGCGGTCGCGAACTACGTCGCGACGAGACGGGTGGGCGATCTGCTGTTCGTGTCAGGCCAGGCGCCGTTTCAAGGCCAGAACATTCCCCCGCAGTACATTGGTCAGGTGGGCGGGGCGATCACCACGCCCATCGGTCAAGCGGCGGCGCGGCTGACCGGGCTCAATCTGCTGTACAATGTCCGCGACGCGCTCGGGACGCTGGATCTGGTCGACTGTATCGTGGCGGTCGACGGGATGGTGAACAGCGCGCCGACCTTCTCCGATCAACCCAAGGTGATCGACGGGTGCTCGGATCTCCTGGTCGAAATCTTCGGGGAGAACGGGAAACACACCCGGTCGGCGGTGGGGCAGGTGGTGCTCGCCTTCAACATCTGCGTCGAGATCAAGCTGATCGTCCGCATCAAGCGCGACTAGGGCGTGCGCGGCAAGCCGAGCTGCTGCAGCAGGGCGACAAACCGGGGATCGTCCCGCAGCGCGTCGAATGTCGGCCGTACACCAAGCCAAATCATCTCCGCCGACCTGGTGCGGAGCCCCTGCTCGAGCGCCTCGAGCGCTTCGGCGCGGCGCCCCAGGGCCAGGTGCACCTGCCCGATGAGCACGGGGGACACGTACTTCGCCTCCGCCATGGTCTGCAACTCACTCAGGAGCGACTCGGCCACGTCGGGGTGACCGGCCAGGGCTTCGGCCCCGGCCAGTGCCGCGACCATTTCCGCACTGCGGCCACCGGACGCCAGGGCCTGATGCAGCTCGGCGATGGCCTTCGGGTACTGGCGCTGCTCGGTCAGCGTTTGGCCGAGGAAGTAGTGCGCCAACGCGAAGCGCTCGTCCAGCTCGAGCACCTCGCGATAGTGTCCGACGGCTTCGTCGTAACGCCGTTCGAGGTACGCGAGGAGCCCCAGCGTCGCGCCGATGACCGGGGAGAGCGGGTCGAGCTCCCGCGCCTGGCGCAGCTGGTCCCTCGCTTCCAGAAAACGGCCTGACGGCATGAGACAATTCACCGCGTACCACTGATAGGCAGGTGGATACTGTGGGTTTGCGGTCAGCGCTTGACGAAACACCGCTTCCGCCCCCGGCCAGTCCCACGCATACACGGCACGAACGCAGCCGAGCGCGGCCAGGGCTTCCGCCAGGTCGGGATGCTGCGTGAGGGCCTCTT
Source organism: uncultured Gemmatimonadales bacterium (assembly GCA_963821385.1). Classification (GTDB taxonomy): domain Bacteria; phylum Gemmatimonadota; class Gemmatimonadetes; order Gemmatimonadales; family GWC2-71-9; genus DASTHG01. Next base: position 15,468 of record CAWGDK010000008.1, on the reverse strand, counting down.
CCGCGAACGCCCGCGCGCGCGGCATGGCCTCGCCCGGGGGGAGACCCCCGTAGATGCCGAGCATGACGTAGGCGTCCGCCAGACCGGCCTGCGCCACCGCAAACGTCGGATCCAGGGCGAGCGCGCGGCGGAAGTAGTCGATGCTCTGGTGGAGTGCGCCCTCGGTGCGCCGGTTCCAGACGTGCCGGCCCTTCAGGTACAGCTGGTAGGCGCCGAGGTCGTCGGTCGACTTGATGACGAGTGGGACCCGGAGCTCCTCGGACAGCTTGGGGAGCAGACGGCGCACCACCGTGCGCGCGATGTTGTCCTGGACCTCGAACACGTCGGTCATGGGACGATCGTACCGCTCCGACCAGAGCTGGTAGCCGTCGGCCACATTGGTCAGGGTCACCGAGGCGCGCAGCCGCTCACCGGCCTTCTGCACGCTGCCCTCGAGCAGCGTGGCTACGTTGAGCTGTCTCCCGATGTCGCGGACATCGAGGCGTTTGTCCTTGAAGGCGAAGGCCGACGTGCGGGACACGACCCGGAGGCCCTCGACGTGACTCAAGGCTTCCTGCAGCGCTTCGCTCAGGCCGTCGCAGAAATACTCCTGGTCGCGTTGGGGGCTCAGGTCCACGAACGGCAGCACGGCCACGGACCGCGCGGGGGCGCTGGGGGGGGACGACGGGGCGGGGGCCGCGCCCTCACCCGACGCGAGCGCGGCCGCGAATTCCCCCACGGTGCGGTACCGGTCGGCGGCCGTCTTGGCCATGGCCCGGAAGAAGGCCCGCTCCATTCCCTCCGGGACGTCCGGGCGCAGCGCGCGCAGCGGCGGCGCCGGATCGACCAGGTGTCGAGAAATGATCGCGATTCCCGTGGGACCCTCGAACGGCGGATCCCCCACCAGCATCTCGTACACGATGCACGCCAGACTGTACTGGTCGCTTCGCCCGTCCAGCTCCTCGGCCGTGGCTTGCTCCGGGCTCATGTAGCCGACCGTGCCCATGGTGATGCCGGCTTCGGTGAGGTGTTCCGTGCTGACGGCTCCGACCGCCCGGGCGATGCCGAAATCGCCCACCAGGGCGTGACCCTGGGACAGCATGATGTTCTCCGGTTTGACATCCCGATGCACGATGCCGCGCGCGTGGGCGTAGTCGAGCGCCTCCGCCACCTCCGTCGTGATCCGCACCACCTCCGCCACCGGCAATTGCCGCTCGCGCGTCAGCCGCTCGCGCAGCGACTCGCCCTCGATGAACGGCATGACATAGTAGAACAGGCCGTCCACCTCCCCGGAGTCGTGCAGCGCGAGGATCCCCGGGTGCTGGAGTTGTGCCGTGAGGCGGATTTCGCGCAGGAATCGCTCGCCGCCCAGCTGTGCGCTCATTTCCGGCCGAAACACCTTCACGGCGACGGGTCGATCGTGTTTCAGGTCTGCGGCCCGGTACACGATGGCCATGCCGCCGCGACCGATCTCGCGTTCGATGCGATACCGTTCTCGGAGACCATGTTTCAGCTGCTCGAGGGAAGGCATGGCGGTATAAAGCAATGGGGTTGAGCGGAGACGTCAAGCAGAGAAAATGAAGAACCGGGCGCGATGTGCCGCGCCCGGCTCCAGGATGCTGCCTGCTGCTTCAGTTACTTGTTGTCCGACACCAGCAGAATGCGGAACGCATCGCGACGGTTCAGCGCCATGGCGCCTTCCGTGCTGCCCGACGCCACCGGCTGTGATTCGCCGCGGGTTTCGAGCTCGATCCGGCTCGTCGCGACGCCCTGCGCGACCAGGTAATCCCTGACCGCTTCAGCGCGACGGGTGCCGAGGTCCATGTTGTAGGCGCCGGTGCCACGATCATCCGTATGCCCCACGATGAGAATGCGCATCGCCGGGTTGGACTGGAACACCTTCACTTTGCTGTCGAGCGTCGCGCGCGAAGCGTCGGTGAGATCCGACTTGTCGTACGCGAAGTGCACCAGCTCCTGCATGGTCGCGATCGACGCGGCGGTCGACGCCACCGTCAAACTCGCATAGCCCGCAATCATGCCCCAGCTGGCCTTGACCGTATTGAGGTAGGTCCCGGGCACGGTGCCCGCGGTGAACAGGCCGGTGTTGCTGATGCTGCCACCACCCGCGACCACGGTCCAGTTGGGCGGGAACGTGACGATCTTGCCGGCGGAATCCTTCCCCACGGCCAGGAACTGACGCGTGGTGGTCGCCGGAATCGTGTCCGGGCCCGCCGGAGTCACGGTAATGCTCCACAGGGCCGATGAAGATCGGTGGAAGCGGAGCGTTCACGACGACCGACGCATTGCCGGAAACCACGCCATAGGTCGCCTTGACCGTGCTGGGGTAGCTCCCGGGCAGCGTGCCCGAGGTGAAGAGACCCGAGTCGCTGATGGTGCCGCCGCCGGCCACGACCGACCAGGTCGGCGCGATCGGGAAGAAGGCACCCCGGCCATCCCGGCCCTCGGCCGTGAACTGGTGCATGGAATTCTCGGCCAGGTTTGCATCGGGCGTGACGGTGATGGTCGCCAATTGGGCGGTGTACCCACCACACGCAACGGCCAAGAGCCCGACGAGGGCGATGGCGGCGAAGCGGGTGGGCGTACGATTGCTGCGAATGTGGTTCATGGACTGCTCCTGATCGGGCATCGTGTGGTGAGGAGCTGCTGGAAAGAACGGCCACGTGCATTGCTGTGGCTGGAAGAACACTGCGAGCAGCTTAGCGCAGACGCGGGGCGGGGGGTATCCATCGTAGTGATGACGGCGCCATGCGATGGTGCGTCGTCCGTTGGCGGGCCCCCGAACCCATGCAGCTTTCCGAATGCTCGAAGAGATCCAGCGCGCCGCGTTCGGCTACTTTCTGCACGAAACCAACCGCGCCAACGGGTTGGTGCTCGACAAGACGAGCTCGAACTGGCCCGCGAGTATCGCGGCGGTCGGGTTGGCGCTCACCGCTTATCCGGTCGGTGTAGAGCGGGGGTTCATTCCGCGCGCGGAGGCGGCAGAGCGCACGCGCACCACGCTGCGCTTTTTCTGGCGCAGCAAGCAGGGCCCCGAGCCCGATGCCACCGGGCACAAGGGGTTCTACTACCACTTTCTCGACTATCACACCGGCGCGCGCGCCTGGCAGTGCGAGCTGTCGACGGTCGACACGGCGCTGTTGCTGGGCGGGATGCTGGCGGCGGCCGCGTACTTCGACGGCGACACGCCGGCCGAGCGGGAGATTCGCGAGCTGGCCGACCGGTTGTACGCGCGCGTCGATTGGCGCTGGGCCCAGAATGGCGGAGCGACCGTCACGCACGGGTGGCGCCCGGAGACCGGGTTCCTGCCGTATCGCTGGGAAGGTTATGACGAGGCGCTTCTACTGTATGTGCTCGGGCTCGGCTCGCCGACGCACCCGCTCTCCAGGGAGAGCTATCCGGCGTGGGCGTCGACCTATCAATGGCGCACGGTCTACGACATCCCCTATCTCTACGCGGGTCCGCTGTTCACCCATCAGCTGTCCCACGTGTGGATCGACTTTCGCGGGATCCAGGACACGCCCATGCGCGAACGCGGCATCGACTACTTCGAAAACAGCCGCCGCGCCACGCTGGTGCAGCAGCAGTACGCCATCCGCAATCCCGCGGGTTTCGCGCGCTACGGCGAATTTTGTTGGGGCGTCACGGCGAGCGACGGGCCGGGTGAGGTCACGCGCACGGTGAACGGCGTCGAGCGGCGGTTCTACGATTATCGGGCCCGCGGGGTGCCCGATGGGCCCGACGACGGCACCATCGCGCCCTGGGCCGTGGTCGCCTCGCTGCCGTTTGCACCCGAGATCGTGCTGCCGACGATCGAACACTTCAACCGGCTCCAGCTCCATGACCGTCATCCCTACGGCTTCAAGTCGACGTTCAACCCGACGTTTCCTGACGGCGACGGCTCTTTGCCCGAGTGGGTGTCGCCATGGCACTTCGGCATCAACGAGGGGCCGATCGTCGTGATGATCGAGAACCACCAGACAGGCCTGGTATGGCAGCTGCTGCGACGCTGTTCCTACATCGTGGCCGGGCTGCGCGCCGCCGGCTTCAGCGGCGGTTGGCTATCGGAAGCGCGCAGCGCATGAGAACCGATCTGCGATTCCGCTCGACCGTCGTGCCCACGCCCCAAACGCTGGCCGAGGAGGCGGCCCTGCGGTTCGCTCGGGCCGCAAGCGAGGCGATCGATGCCCGCGGCGTGTTCCTGGTGGCGCTTTCCGGCGGCTCGACCCCGCGCAGTCTATACGAACGACTGGCCGCGGCGCCCTACGACTCCACCGTGCCGTGGTCCAAGGTCGTCGTGCTGTGGGGGGACGAGCGCTGCGTGCCGCCCGACCACGCGGCGAGCAACTATCGCATGGCCGGTGAGGCGCTGCTCGATCACGTGCCGGTGACCGCCACGAACGTGCACCGCATCCGTGGCGAGGACGATCCCGGCCGGGCCGCACAGTCCTACGAACAATCTCTCCGGCGCTTGTTGCGAACGCCGAAAGGACCGCCGCGGCACGACGGCGGTGCCCGCATCGACCTCGTGCTGCTCGGTCTGGGCGAAGAAGGGCACACGGCTTCTCTCTTCCCGGGGGACTCGGTCTCGACCGATGGAGAGCCGTGGGTGATCGCCCAGCGCGTGCCGGCTGAGCCGCCGTGGCGGGTGACCCTCACGCCGGTCATTCTCAACGCGGCGGCCGAGGTTCTTTTTCTCGTCTCGGGGAGCAATCCGTAACGTTTTTTTTTTTTACTGTTCTTCTACTGGCTCAGTTTCCTCTTGTTCTCGAAGGAACTCCAGACCGGCGCCGCAGGCCTATCCCAGGCAGAAGCTGCCAAAAGGTTGGCGGAAATAGGCGAAAACCGCATCGCCCGAGTTCGCCACAAGTCCTTGATTCTGCGATTGGGGGCTAATTTTGTCAACCTCTTTGCCCTGCTGCTTTGGGCCGCGTCGGGGTTTGCCTATCTGGCGGGCATGGCAGAGCTGGCAGGGGCCATTCCCCTGGTAATCCTCATCAATGCGGTCTTCAGCTTCTGGCAGGAGTACCGCGCCGAAAAGGCCATCGAGGCCTTGGAGAAGCTCTTGCCGCCCCAAAGCCGGGTCCTGCGCGACGGCGCCGAACTGGAGGTGGACGCCGCGGCACTCGTCCCCGGGGACATCATCATCCTGGAAGCCGGAGAGCAGGTCCCCGCGGATGCCCGGCTCATCGAGGCCCAAGACTTCCGGGTGGACAACAGCGCCTTGACCGGGGAGTCCAAGCCCGCCTACAAATTCGACGCGCCGGTGGAGGATGGCCAGGAATTCCTCTGGACCGAGATGCCGAACCTGATATTTGCCGGTACTGCGGCCCTCTCCGGCGCTGCCCGGGGGGTGGTCATCGCCACCGGCATGGACACCCAGTTGGGCAATATCGCCACCTTGACCCAGGGCGTGGAGGAAAAGCCCAGTCCCCTGCAGCGGGAAATGGGAGTGGTGGCCAGGATAGTGGCCGCCATTGCCTTCTCCACCGGGTTGCTGTTTTTCCTGGTAGGGGTCTTGACCGGCAAACTCGCCTTTCTGAACAGCATCATTTTCGCCATCGGCATGATCGTCGCCTTTGTGCCGGAAGGACTGCTCCCCACGCTCAGTCTCTCCCTGGCCCTGGCGGTGCAGCGTATGGCCGGGAAAAATGCCCTGGTGAAAAAGCTTTCCGGCGGTGGAGACCCTTGGGGCTGCCACCGTCATCTGCACCGACAAGACCGGCACGCTCACCACGAGCAAGATCATGGTGGTGAGCATCTATATGGGGGGTGACCTCCTGAAGGTCACCGGCTCAGGCTTCGACCTCCAGGGACGGCTGGAGCTTGCCGGCGCCCCCCTGCCTCCTGCGATGCTCCAGAGCCCGCTCTTAAATCTCGCCACCACCTGCGCCGTCCTGTGTAATAACGCCTCCCTGGTTCCCGGGGGTGAAGCGGTGACCGGCGACCCCACCGAGGCCGCGCTCTCTGGTGCTGGCAGCCAAGGCAGGGTGTGACCTGGCAGAACTCAACCGGGCCCAGCCCCGCCTCAAGGCATTTCCCTTCGAATCCGTGCGCAAACGCATGAGCACGGTCAACGGCGCCCCTGGGGGCGGGGGACGCAGTTGGGTCAAAGGCGCCCCCGAATCCCTGATTCCCTTGTGCAGCACCATCACCGACTGGAACGGCGAACGCCGCCCCTTTACGCCCGGAGAACAGACCAAAGTCCTCCAGACCATGAATGAGTTCGCCCAGGGGGGGCTCCGGGTCCTGGCCCTGGCCTGGAAGGAAGGCGGTTCTCCGGATGCAGCCCAGTCTGAGGTGGAAGGTGATCTCTCCTTTCTGGCCATCACCGGGATGATGGACCCCCCCCGGCCGGAAGTGCCGGCAGCCATTGAAAAATGTCGGCACGCCGGCGTCCGTATCATCATGGTCACCGGAGATTTCGGCGTTACCGCCTGGGCCGTGGCGGCGCAGATCGGCATGGGGTTGGACGAGCGCTTTCCCGTCATTACCGGGGAGGCAGTCTCCCGCATGCCCGAGAAGGAACTCAGGGGGCTCCTGAAGCGGAAAGGCGATATGGGTATTTGCCGGACCTCGCCGGAGGAGAAGCTGCGCATTGTCATGGCCCTGCGGAATTTGGGGCAGGTGGTGGCGGTGACCGGCGACGGCGTCAACGACGCCCCCGCCTTGAAGGCTGCCGACATCGGGGTGGCCATGGGGAAACGCGGCACCGAGGTGAGCAAGGAAGCCGCGACCATGGTTTTGGCGGACGACAATTTTGCCTCCATCGTGGCCGCCATCGAAGAGGGCAGAGCCGTCTACGCCAACATCAAGAAGTTCATTACCTACATCTTCAACAGCAATATTCCGGAGGCAGTGCCTTTTGTCCTTTTTATCCTGTTCGGCCTACCGCTCCCCTTGAATATCATGCAGATCCTGGCGGTGGACCTGGGGACCGACATCCTGCCGGGACTGGCCCTGGGGGCTGAACCGCCGGAGCCGGGGCATCATGAATCGCCCCCCCCGTTCCCTGGGGGACCGCCTTATTGATTGGGCCGTGGCCCGCCGTTTCATCTTTTTGGCGTGCTGAGTACCGCGGCCGCCCTGTGCTGCTATTTTTTCGCCTATATTACTGCCGGTTGGCGGCCGGGATTGGAGATGGCGGCCAGCGGCCCCATTTATGAGCGCGCCACCACCATGTTCCTGGCCGGGATTGTGGCTTCCCAGATCGGCAACGGTCTGGCCATGCGAACCGACCGTGAATCAATCTTGACGGTGGGTCTGTTCACCAACCGTCTGCTCCTCTGGGGGATCCTCCAGCGAGCGTTCACTCCTCCTGGCCCTGAGCTACGTGCCTTTTCTGCAAGGTATCTTTGGCACCGCCCCCCTCCGGGGCACAGACTGGCTCTTTCTGCTCATCTTCCCGCCGGTTCAGGTCCTGGCCGATGAAGCCCGCAAAGCCTGGGGGCGTTGGCGTGCCAAGGGGAAGGGGATGAAATAGATGGAATGAATCTTTGGGGGAGGGCCAGGCAGGGGCTCCCTGCGCGGTGCCGGATCTTTCCGCCAGAGGAGTAAAAAAAGCTGCGCTAATGTCACTGAAGTGGTAACCAAGGTCACGGAAACTCCCAGGTTCAATCTAATAGCGTTATCTGAATTTCAGGTTTCTGCCCTGTTCCCGAAACTTATCACTGAGCCCAAAACCTTCAAAATCAGATGCGAATCCATCCTTCTTGGCCTGAAGAATTCCTGTCATTCCCGCCGGGAACTTGGCGTCCCCCTATTACCGACATCTGAAATCTTCCTCTCCACAGATGCCCGCGCAAGATCAGCCGCAAAGGTCTCAGATTCATTTTACGTTAACTGCGCCCCCACAGGGACAGCTACACCTCGACAAAGTGTTCCTGATGGTCGTCAATCATAGGAATAGTCTTATCGGGTTGGTCGACGCCATCAACGGTCACCCGCGTCTCGCCATGCTCGGCTCGCGGCGCTGGACGATGATGTGGTAAACCGTCTCCCGATACCGGTAGTGCATCGTGAACCCCGTCCAATCCGCCGGCAGACACGGCGTGAACCGCAGCTTGTCCACCTCAAGCGTCAGTCCCAGGAGTGATTCGATGATCAGCCGGTACATCCAGCCGGCAGACCCGTGTACCACGTCCAGCCACCCGGCCGGTATCGGGCGAAGAGCACATGACGTCCGGCCGAACGACGTACGGTTCCACTTTGTAGATGGCGATCTCCTCAGGAGATCTGGCATGGTTCACCGGGTTGATCATGGCCAGGAGTTCCCAGGCGCGCCCTCCGTCGCCCAACGCCGCGAAGGCCATCGCCGCCCAGATCGCCGCGTGCGTGTATTGCCCGCCGTTCTCTCTCACCCCGGGGACGTACCCTTTGATGTAGCCGGATTCAACTCCGACTTGTCAAACGGCGGATCCAGGGAGTTTGGATGAGCGCCTGCTCCCGGCGCACGAGGCGCTGATCCACGGCTTCCATGGCCAGGCGCGCCCGGGCCGCATCTCCCGCACCGGATAGAACGGACCAGCTCTGCGAAATCGAATCAATCCGGCATTCGGAGTTGACGCCGACCCCAGAGGTGAACCGTCGTCGAAGTAGGCGCGGCGATACCACCACTCGCCGTCCCAGCCATGCGCCTCGATATTGCGGCGCAGCCCGGCCGCCTCCCTGGCGCAACGCTCGGCGAAGGGCACATCACCCTGCTTACGGGCCACCTCGGTGAACCGCGTGAGCACTTCATGAGGAAGAAGCCCAACCAGACGCTTTCCCCTTTGCCATGTTGGCCCACCAGGTTCATGCCGTCATTCCAGTCGCCGGAGCCCATTGAGCGGCAAGCCGTGCTCACCAAATCTGAGGCCCCTAAGGATGGCTCGCACACAGTGGTTATATAAACTGGCCGATTCTGGAGACCAATCGACAGTGGCCATTCAGTCTTCCTCGGCGTTTACCAGGCGGCCCTGGATGAATTGGATAGGCTCATCCAACACGCCGGTGTCCCCGGTGTTCAAAACGTAGCGGCAGGTCGCCAATGGCAGCCAGAGGTAATCATCGGAGCAATGGGTCCGTACGCCCCGGCCCGGGGAGTGCCACCAATGCTGGACATCTCCTTCCGGGAACTGGCGAGAGGCGCACAGGAGCAGGTGCTTGCCGCACCCAGACGCGACCTAGGCATTGATCAGCCGGCAACTTCCTCCTGCGACTGATCGCGGAAACCAAAAGCGCCCCCGACTGGTAGTGGCTCCACCACGAAAGGCGGCACCGAAAAGTAGTATAAAAAGCCGGCCCGTTAGTGAGCACGTTGAGGGACTGGTCGGGGGTTTCCACTTGCACGGCGCCGATGATTCCAGTAATGCCACACCGCATCGAGGGCGCCACGCGCTGCGGTTGAGCCTCAAAGCGCTGCACCAGAGTCCCTGGCGTCATCGACGTTTCGCCGGCGCCGGTGAAGATGACCTCACGCTCTTGCCCGTCGGCCAATTCGAAAGGATGGAAACGCAGCAGGATCCAGCCTTTACCACTCCAGACAGCCGCAACCGGGACATCGCGAACGGAATGCGCCGCGTGCCGTTACGTCCCAGGAATTCAGTCCGGTCGCCGCTTAAGGTCCGGGGCGTAGCGTCCACCTTGAAGAAGGCAACTCGATCGGTGAACTCCGTGTTATAGGGGTTGTGCGCGAGGGCGTCGCTATTCGGGTCAACTTCAGTGAAAACGTGCCTGGCGGATTTCGACCGCTGCTCTCCCATAACCCATTCTAAGTAGCCCGTGGCGGAGAGCCGGCGCGACGGCCTGACACGTTCCGTACTTTGAGCACCGTGAACTTGATCGGTGCATCATGGGCCACGTAAACCCACACCTCTGAGCTAATGCCGTCCTCGGTGTGCTCGAAAACGCTGTAGCCGAAGCCGTGGCGGGTGGCGTAAGGCGCCGCGCCACGGCTGGGCAGCGGCATGGGGGACCAGAAGTGGCCGGTCTCTTCGTCACGGAGGTAAAAGGCTTCTCCGCTCGCATCGCTCACGGGATCGTTCCCCCAGGGGTGAGGCGGAACTCGTGGGCGTCTCGCTCCAGGTATAGGCCTGGCCGCTCTCTGAGATAACGATTACAGAAGTCCGGGTTGGCCAGCACATTACCCAAGGCGCCGGAGTCACCAGCAATACGGTTTTTTTTTTTTTTTACTGGTACCGTTGGTCTTGCTGTCTCGGCGCGGATGACGCCCGGTCTGGCGGAAGAGGGCGTCGACGGCCACCTCGCTGGCGGCCAGCGCGGCGGTGTGCGAGCCGGCCGCCCGGCCGCCGGCCCCTCGTCCGCCCGCTCTTGATGGCCACGATCGGCTTGCGCCGGCTGACGCGCCGGGCGATGCGGGCGAAGCGGCGCGGGTTGCCGAACGACTCCAGGTAGAGCAGGATCACGTCGGTGTGCGGGTCCTCTTCCCAGTATTGCAGCAGGTCGTTGCCGGAGACGTCGGCCTTGTTGCCGACGCTGACGAAGGTGGACAGGCCCAGGTCGAGGCGGCCGCGCGGCCGCCAGGATCGCCAGGCCCAGGGCGCCGCTCTGCGACGACATGGCCACCCGGCCCGGCGGCGGGAACACCGGGCGAGAACGAGGCATTGAGCCGCACGGCCGGGTCGGTGTTGAGCAGGCCCATGCAGTTGGGGCCGATCATGCGCATGCCGTGGCCGCGCACCTTGTCCACGAGCTTGTCGCTGCAGCTCGCGCCCTTCGGCGCCGACCTCGGCGAAGCCGGCGGTGATGACCACCAGCGCCCGCACGCCGCGGGCGGCGCAGTCGTCGACCACGCCCAGCACGGCGTCCCGCGGCACGGCGACGACCGCCAGGTCCACCGGCTCCGGCAGGTCGCGCACCGACGGGTAGGCCCGGATGCAGCCGACCGACGGCGGCCTTCGGGTTGACCGGGTAGACCGGCCCCTGGAAGCGGTTCAGGACCAGCGCTTCCAGGATGCGGTAGCCGATGCTGGCCGGGATCGCGCGAGGCGCCGACCACGGCCACCGCCTCGGGGCTGGAAGAACGGCCGCAGCGAGGCCGCCGTCGCCACGCGGTCGCGCATCTCCAGCCGGGCCACGCTCGCTTCGCTGCGGCACGCACCGACAGGTCGACCTCGATGTCGCCGCCTTCCGGCGTTTCCTCGACGGCGAAGCCCGGACTCGCGGAAGACGTCGCGCATGGCCCGGTTGTCGGCGTGGGTGACGGCCCAGAAGCGCGTGAAGCCGTGGCGCACCGCCAGCAGGCCAGCCGCTCCAGCAGCAGCGTGCCCAGTCCCTTGCCCTGGAAGAGCGTCGTCCACGGCGAAGGCGACCTCGGCCGGCCGCTCGCCTTGCGCCAGGTAGGAGCCGGTGGCGATGATGTGCGCTTCGCCCTCCTGCGCAGCGGGTCACCACCAGGGTCAGGGCGCGCGCGCGGGTCGGAGCTGTCGCACAGGGTGGCGATCAGGTCCGGGCGCGGCAGGCGACGCGGAGAAGAACCGCCGCCGGCGCGACTCGGGCGATAGGCGCCCGAAAAAGTCCGCAGGGCGTCCCGGTCCTCGGGCCGGGCGAGGCGGATCTGGGCCGTGGTGCCGTCGCGCAGGATGAGCCGGCCGGACTCGGCCGAGTCCTGGTAGGGCGGGGGCAGGTAGCGGGGGCGTACGGGGGTCTTCATGCCTTTGTTGTACGCTGGTAGGCCACGGCCCAGCCAGCACGTCGGTGCTGCTGACGGGTCCGACCGGCCGCCGCCCCTTGTCCACCACGATGACCCGGTGGATGTGTGCGTCGAGCGTCTCGCACCACAACTCGGGGACGGGGGTAGACGGCTCCGACCGTCACCGGGTGCCGGGGTAGTGTTCGTTGACCAGGCCTTCGGGCACCGTCGCTTGGCCCGTAGGGCCGTTGGCCACCTCCCAGTCGGCGTAGTAAGCCGGCGGGCACGATGGCGCGAGCGTGATGGCCCGTGCCCCCTTCTCGGCCCAGTGGACGAAGTCGGTGGCGGAGAGCACGCCGACGAGTCGTCCCTCGTCGTCCACAACCGGCCCGCCGCTGATCTCGCCGTGGGAAGATTGAGCCGCCTTGCGGACGACGTGTCGCCGGAATTACCACGGTCGCGGCTCATCAGGTCCCGCGCCAACATCCGCGGTAAGGGTTTGGCGACTTCTTTCGTGATCATGATCCACCTCCTTCATCCAGGAAGTTGAGTTACTGAGAGCACTGGGCCGAGGGATAACGAAAGCAAAGTTGGTGCCCGTTCCGGGTCACACCCGGAAGAGGGGTTGTAAGGCCATGACCTGCCAGACCCGCAAAAGAAATTCTCAATTCCTCGGCAATACGGTTCCGGGAACCAGTAAGGGCTATCGAGCAATACGGCAATTTTTGGGGGTAATTTTTTTTTTTTGTGTAGTCCTTCAAAGCTCAGCGTATTGCTCACTCCGCGCCTGTCACCGTGGCTCTCGGCTGCCCTGCGGGACCGCGGAATCCAGCTCGGCTCGCTTGTCCTCCTGCTGCTGCTGTGGCAGGCCTTTGCGACGGCCATCGGGACCTTCGGAGGCCACGCGATCGTCCCTGGCCCACTCGACACGGCGCCGGAGTTCTTCAGCATCCTGCAGAGCGGCGGGTACTGGACGCCCCCTGCTCGAGACCGTCAGCCGGACCGCCGTCGGCTTCGTGGTCGCGTTCGTGGCCGGGACGGCGATCGGCATCGCCACGGCCCAGGCGCCGACGTTCAAGGCGATCGACGGCGCCGTCGATGAACGTCCTGCTGTTCGCGCCCACGCTCGTGCTGATCTACCTCGGCACGTCGATGATCGGCGTCGGCGTACGCGACCGTGGCCATCATCGCCGGCCTCGTCGTCGCGCCGAACGTCTCCATCTACATGCGCGACGTGATGAGGGACTTCGACCCGGACATCGCCGCGATGGCCGACTCGTACCGGGTTCCCACGCGCCAGCGCGTGCTCGAGGTCTACATCCCGTACCTCATCCCGCCGATCCTGGCCGCCGCGCGGATCGCGTTCAGCCAGTCGTGGAAGGTCGTCATGCTGACGGAGGTCTTCGGGATGCCCGGCGGGCTCGGCTTCGCGATCCGAAGCGCGTACTACGATGTTCGACCTCGACCGGATGATGTCGTTCCTGGTCGTGTTCATCGTCGCCCTGCTGGTCATCGAGCAGGGCATCCGGATCGCGGAGCACCGCATCGTCAAATGGCAGAGCTGACGGATCGGGCACGCCATCCGTCCTCGGTCCGGCCGACTCGAGGCCCTCGACAAGGTCGTCGAATCCGCCGACGCGGCCGTCGCCGACGTCCCCGACGGCGCGACCGTCCTGGTCGGCGGGCTTCGGCGGCTCCGGCTTCCCGATGGCCCTCCGCGAGGCCCTGATCCGGCGCCGGCCCGAAGCGGATCACGATCGTCTGCAACAACGCCGACTTCGGCGGCTTCGTCTACGACGACGGCCTCGTCAAGGTCGATCTGCTCGTATCCCGGTGGGCGGCACGCGTCAAGCCGGTCCTCGAGGGCATCGAGGCCGGCACGGATCGAGCTGGAGCTGACGCCCCAGGGGACGCTCGCCGAGCGGCTCCGCGCCGGCGGCTCCGGCCTTGGCGGCGTGCTGACGCCGACCGGGCTCGGGCACCGAGTTCGAGACGGGCCGGCAGGTCATCGAGGTGGACGGCCGGCCGCTACCTGCTGGCCCTGCCGCTGCGCGGTGACGTCGCCCTCATCCGGGCGCACGCTGGCGGATCGCTACGGCAACCTGATCAGCCGGTTCGCCGGCCGCAACTTCAATCCGCTGATGGCGATGGCCGCCGACCTGACGATCGCCGAGGTCGCCTCGATCGTCGAGCCGGGCGAGCTGGACCCGCAGCAGATCCACATCCCCAGCGTGTTCGTGGATCGCGTCGTCGCGACCACCGGAGGCCCTTCGTGACGTATCGAGCGCTCGACATCCACGCCCATTTCCGGACCGGCGAGCGCAAGGTGCTCGCCGAGCAGAACAAGGATGCCGACAAGCAGTTCAAGACGGACCTGCGCGAGGTCGACCCGGTCGAGTACTACGCCGAGCGGAACATGATGGCGCGTCATCTTCGACGTCGACGCCGAGACGGCGAGCCGCGAGAAGATGTCGAACGACGAGGTCCTCGAGCTCGTCGGCCGGTCGGACGGGCGGTTGATCGCCGTTCGGCTCGGTCGACCCGTACAAGCGGGCCGGCGGCCATCCGCGAGCTCGAGCGGATCCACGAGCTGGGCGCGAAGGGCGTCAAGCTCCAGCCGATCACCCAGGCGTTCATGATGAACGACCCGGAGTACTACCCGATCTGGGACGCCTGCCAGCAGCTGGGCCTGCCGCTGATCATCCACACCGGGCACGACGGCGATCGGCGCCGGCGCCCCGGGTGGCCGCGGGCCTCAAGCTCAAGTACGCCATGCCGGTCCCCGCCCTCGACGACCTCGCGGCGGACTTCCCGAACCTCAAGATCATCGCCGCCCACTTCGCCTGGCCCTGGCACCTCGACCTGCTGGCGGTGGCCCGCCACAAGGGCAACGTCTACATCGACCTGTCGGGCTATGCGCCGAAGTACATCCCGCCCGAGGTCATCAAGGACATGAACAGCGTGATCCCGCAACAAGTTCGTGTTCGGGACCGGACTTCCCGCTCCTGGACCCGGACCGCTGGCTGGCAGGAGTTGGCCGACGCTGGAGATCAAGGACAAGGTCCGCGCCGATGGTCATGTACGAGAACGCCTGCCAGATCCTGGGCGTCGATCCGGCGCTCTTCTCGCTCGAGTAGACGCCGGACGCGCGAGCATGGCCTGGACGAACGAGGAGCTCGCCGACATCGTCGCCGGCGACATCGAGGACGGCTGGTACGTCAACCTCGGGGTCGGCCTGCCGACGCTGGTCGCCGAGCGCCTGCACGGCCGGCGCGGTCCTCGTCCACTCCGAGAACGGGATCCTGGGCGTCGGGCCGCCGCCGGCGCCCGGCGAGGAGGACCCCGACATCACCGACCCGGGCAAGAACCCGGTCACGATCGTGCCCGGGCGCGGCCTACATGGACTCGCTGATGTCGTTCGCGATCATCCGGGGCGGCCACCTCGACCTGTCGGTCATGGGCGCCTTCCAGGTCTCCGCCGACGGCGACCTCGCGAACTGGCGGCTGCCCGGCCGCGGGCGGGGCGATCGGCGGCGCCGCCGACCTGGCGGCCGGCTCGCGGCGGGTCTGGGTGATGACCACCCACACCACCGAAGGACGGGCGACGCCAAGCTGGTCCGCGAATGCACCTACCCGCTGACGGCGATCGCGGTCGTCACCCGGGTCTACTCGGACCTCGCGGTCCTCGACGTCGCGGCGGGCGGCTTCCGGGCGATCCGCCTGGCGCCCGGCGTCACGCCGGCGGAGCTGCACGACTCGGACGGAAGGGGCAGCAATTGGTTTTTTTTTTTTTTTTTTTTTCTTTTTTTTTTTTTTTTTTACTGGTTCCAGTTAGTGTT
>CAWGDK010000007.1:0-85924 GCA_963821385.1 uncultured Gemmatimonadales bacterium | reverse complement strand
TCGCCAGGGTGCAGACGCCGACCTCGCTGCCGTCGTGCGGAGCGCGGATGACGGAGGGTTCACGTTCAGCGGTCTTCATATCCCCAGGGCCTCCACCACGGGTTCGGCGATCGCCGCGTCCTGAACGCCGACGCCTGTCAGATCGGCAATGGTAATCTCGTCGGCACGCTCGCGTCCGGGGAGCCGTCCGGTCGCCAGGTCGCCGAGCTCGCCCGTGACCCGCGTGCGGGTCATCACCCCCGCCTCGATGGCGTGATGCAGGTTGCCGTACTGCTCCGTCTGCACCACGCGATCGGCGATCAGTTTGTCCGCTTTGAGCAGCAGGGCGGGTTCGAGCTCCACTTTTTCGGGGCTGCCGGTGCCCGCCGACGTGATGTGGTAGGCGCACAACCCAGTCGGCTCGGACCAGCGGGCGCGTGCTCGAGGTGACGGCGACGATGAGGCGATGGTCGCGCACGGCGGACTCGAGCACCGGCGCGACGTGGGTCGGCACCGCCGTGGAAAGCTCTTTGGCGAGTGCTGCGGCGCGTTTTTCTGTCCGGTTCCAGATTGTGAGCCGCTCGATCGGCCGCTCCGCGAGGATGGCCCGAGCGGTGAGTCGCGCCAGGCCGCCGGCCCCGATCAGCAGCGCCGACTTGGCTTCTCGCGGCGCCAGATAGCGGAGCGTCAGCGCGATGGCGGCGGCGGTGCGCAGGTCGGTCAGGTATCCGTGCTCTTCCAGGACCACGCCGGGCGCGCCGGTCGTGGCATCGAGCAGGACGAACATGCCGTCGGCCGAGGGCACGCCGCGGTCGCGATTGGCGGGAAACCCGGTGGCCACCTTCAAAACGATGAAGCGCCCACCGGAGAGATGGGCGCCCTTGACGTGGACTTCGGCGGTGGGGCGGGACAACTCGACGACCATCGGCTCGGGGAGTGTCGCCTGGCCCAGCGCGAGGGCGCGAAAGCCTCGCTCCACCGCCGCTATGGCGGCCGTCATCGACACCTTGTCCCGGAATTCCTCCAAGGCGACGACCCGCAGCTTAGTCCCCAAACGCCCGTCGCAATCCCGCCGCGGCCGCCGCCAGCGCGTGGGCAACTCGGTGGCCTCGTTGCCGAACCCAAAGCGGACGTAGCCAGGCATGCCGAAGTGCTCGCCCGGTACCAGCAGCGTGTTCTCGGCGGCGCGCACCCGCTCCACCAGCTGCTCGCCCGGGATGGTGGGACGATAGTGCGCGAAACAGATCGCTCCAGCCCGGGGCGCCACCCACGAGAACGTGTCGCCGAATCCTTTCAGCCACGTTTCGAGGACCGGCCAGTTCTGCTGCAGCATGCCACGCGTGCGGGCGAGCAAACGCTCGCGCACCTTCGGCTCGAGGGCGAGGGCGGCGAGGTAATCGCTCGTGCCCGACGGCCCAATGGTGGTGTAGTCGTGGCCCGCCCAGGCTTCGGCGACGAGCGATGCTGGGCCCACGAGCCAGCCGATGCGCAGCCCCGGCAGTCCATACGCTTTGGAGAGGCCGGCGACGCAGACGAGCCGGTCGTAGCTGCCCCAGAACGATTTCGTCGTCTGACCGTCACGTTCGGCGCCGATATACACCTCATCGGCCAGCAGCCAGGCGCCGACCTCGGCGGTGCGCTCGAGAATCGCTCGACGCATTGGTTCTGATAGAATCGATCCCGTGGGATTATGCGGGTTCGTCACCACCACGAGCTTCGTTCCGGGCGCGATCGCAGCCTTGATCTCCTCCACATCGGGCGCCCATCCGCGGTCCTCGTGCAACCGGAACCCCCGCACCTGCGCGCCGAGATTCTGGGTGCGCCCCCACAGCTGGAGATAGTTGGGTAACAACATGGCGACGGCGTCGCCCGGTTGGACAAGACGCAGCGCGGCGAGATAGTTCGCTTCGGCGCTCCCGGTCGTGACCAGCACCTGATCGGGCGAGGCGCCGGGATAGAGCGCGGCGATGCGGGCGCGCAGCGCGTCGGTGCCGTTCGACTGACAGTAGCCGAGCCGGACGTCGAGCAGCGGATCGGTGGACGCGCCCGCGAGCGTGATCAGTTCGCGTACACTCAGCGGGTGGACGCCGGACTCCGACAAATTGAAACGCACCCGATTTTCCCAGGTGCTCTGCCAACGCTCGAGATCGAAAGTGACGAATGGCACGGAGGGCTCCTAGGTGAGCTGCACGAGATCGTGGGGCTGCTCGAGCCAGTAGTCCGGCTCGAGATCCTGGAGATGCGCCCGGTCAAAGGGACCCCAAAGAACGGCGGCGGTGGCCACACCGGCCGCGCGGCCGCATTCGAGATCGTGACGTGAGTCGCCGATGAATACCGCTTCGGCCGGCGTGCGGCCGAGTCGGGCCAGGGCCGAGAGCACCGGTTCCGGATGGGGTTTGGGATTGGTGACGTCGTCTGCCCCGACGATCACGGCAAACGCATCCTCGATGCCCGCCAGCCGCAGACCCTTGAGTGCGCCGCCCCGCAGTTTGCTGGTCACGAGCCCCAGGACCTTGCTCTCAGTCTGGAGGCGCCGCACCTGCGCAACGACCCCATCGTACGGCCGCACCATCTCGTCATGGTGCGCAAGGTTGTACTCGCGATAGGTCTCCACCATGGCGCGAATCTCCGCCTCGTCGCTGGTCCAATGACGGAACTGAACCCACAGCGGCGTGCCGAGACCTTCCATCCAGACGGCGTCGGGCGGCTCGACCCCGCGATGGGTGCGCATAGTATGACGGTAGGACCGCAGGATCAGATCAATCGAATCGATCAGCGTTCCATCGAGATCGAACAGGAACGTGGTCAGCGGCCCCGCGCGGACTAGCGGCCGCTGCGGCGGAACCACGCGCAATCAGGGGCGAGCGGGCACGCGTCGCAGCGCGGCGTCGTCCGGCAGATGTCCTGTCCGTGGCGGCGCAGCAGCTGATGCGCCTGAATCAGCCAGTTGTAGTCGCGCGGCAGCTCAGGCGCCACCGAGTCGGTGATCTGACGGTAGGCGGTCGGGCCGTTCGCGTTCGGTTTGCCGTACCCGATCCGATTCAGCACCCGCAGGCCGTTGGCTTCCGGAGCGAGCGACGCCTGGGTGCGGCAGAACAACAGAATGCGGTCCGCTCCCGACTCGCCGATCCCCTTGAAGCGCTTCAGCAGCTTCATGGCCTCGGCCGGTGATTCGCGCACCAACGTGCGCACGCGGGCCAAGCCGATTTCGATCATCAGCTCGGCGGCCTCCCGCAGCCGGGCCAGGCGAGTGGTCGCGTTCGGACCGCCGGGCTCCAGCAGCTCCAGCATCTTCGGTTTCGGCGTCCGCAGGATGGCCTGCGGCGTGGTGCCGATTTTTTGCCGCAAGGTGCGGAACGCCAGCGCCCGTTGCTCGTCGTCGGGGACCGCGGCGACGTGCTCCCAGATGATCCATTCGAACGGCCCACTGGGGATGGGACGTTTGGGGCGGCCATACAAGCCGCGGAGACGGTCGATATAGACTCGGAGGGGCTGGGTAGGGTGGCGCATTGGACACTAAAAGTGTCCTCGAACCCCAAAACGAGACAACCCGGTGCCCGTAAGGTCGAGATTCGGCCGCCAGCCCAAGGGCGGCCTAGGTCGGCCCGACCAGCAGGAGTGCAGCGACCAATTGAGGTTCCGGGGCGTCGACCGCACCGGTCACGGGAGGGAGCTGCTCGTGCCAGGCGAGCAGGTCGTTCGCGTCCAGAGGCCGGCGACGCTCCAAGAGCTGTTCGAGCAGGAGCGCCTCCCCGGCGGTTTGTCCTCCGCACAGGCGCGCGAGCAGGGCATCAAGGCGGCCCAACCGCACGTGCTTCCCCGCCCGGGCGGCCCGGCGAGCCGCGGCCAGAGCGAGGGCCACCAGCCGGCGCCCGGCGCCGTCCCGGTCCGCCGTGCGCCAACGGGCGGCGGCCAGGGCGGCCAATCGTTCCCGGATCAATGGAGCGGCGGCGCGAACCGCCTGGTCGAACGCCACCCGGTCCACCGGGACGGATAGGGCGCCGCTGGTCGCGACCATCAGGCTCGCTGCCCGGGGCGCATCGGCCACGGCCATCCCGTGCTCGACGACGATCGCTTCCACCAGCGATCCCAGGCGCACGATCAGGATGACCGCGTCGATATCGGCCCTCGCCGCCGCGACCACGGCCCCGGGTTCGTCGCCACCCACCGGGACGACAAGCGGTTGAAGCCGGTCGCACCAGTCCAGCGGCGCGGGGCCCGGCGTCGGGCCACGAATCGTTTCGACCTGCGCCGCTCCGACGGCGATCTGCGCCGTGACCTTCTGCGTCAGCCGTTGTTCGATCGCGATCGCGGCGGCGAGCACCTGGGGAGGGAAGAAGGTCACCACGGCGATGCTTTCATGCGGAGAGGCCAGGCGGTCGATTCGTCCCACCCGCTGCGCCAGGCGCGCGGGACTCCATGGCAGGTCGTAGTGCACCACACGCCGGGCATCCTGGAGGTTGAGTCCTTCTCCCACGAGATCGGTCGCGATCAGGATGTCGACTCGGGACGTGACCGGCGGAGGGGCGACCCCGTGAGCGCGAGGGGCGAACGCTTCGAACACCTCCCGTCGCGAGGAACGACCCATGCCGAGCCAGGCCGCGGGGCCGACGACGGCGGCGACCCGGAACGACGGAGCGAGACGCCGCCGCAGATGGTGCACCGTGGCGGCGGCTTCCGCGAACACGATCGTCTTGGCCGGAGCCGCGGCGAGCAGCCGGGCCAACGCCTGCGCCTTGGGATCGAGCGTCGCGTGGGTCCGATCCAACAGGCGGCGCACGAGATCGCCATCGTCGACGGCCGCATCCGGTGCGCCTTCGGCCTCGAGCAACAAGGGCAACAAGGTGAGTTGCAGGTCTGAGCCGTCCTGCATCGGGAACAGGCGACGGAACTCTCGCGGCCGTAGTCGCCGTTGCAGTGCCGCGGCCTCACGCCGGATGGCGAGGAACGCGTCGAACCGTCTGAGGCTCTCCCGCAGCGCCGGCACGCTGGAGGCCAATCGGCGCAGCAGGGTGAGACGAAACAGGGAGCCCACGCCATGCAGCAACGACACCTGCGTGATGCCGTGAACGAGCTCGCTCGCGAGATCCGGCGGGGCGGGTGATGCATCGATCCGCTCCGTCTCGGAGCGGCTCGGGAAGGCGAGCCCGCGCCACGCCGTCGTGATGCGGAGCCGCGATCGCGCGACGACGAATCGCGTGGTGGCGGTGAGCGCCGCCAGTGGCGGATGGCGATCGCGAGCCACGCGAATCAGGGACGGCACACCGACGGCCACCAGGGCGTCGTCCCGCAGAAACAAACGTAGCAGGTGGAACAGCTCCGCTGGTCGATGATGCACGGGCGTCGCGGTCACGAGCAGGAGCCGCACGCCGACCACGCGTCGTGCCAAGGCGCGATAGCGACGCGTGTCCGGGTTCCGGAAATGGTGCGCTTCGTCGACGATGCACAACGGTGGCGGCATCGACGTCTCCTGCCACCGGGGGCCGATCGATGCCCGGCTCAATTGCTCGTGACTCACGATGCGGCCCCGCATCCCGAGCCGGTTCAGCAGGGCCCGCCATTGCCGCACCAGCACGGCCGGCACGACGAGCATCGGCTCTGCGCCGAGCGTGCGGGCGACCGCCAGTGCCACGTACGACTTGCCGAGGCCCACGGCGTCCGCCAGCACGGCACCGCCGTGCCGGGTCAGGATCGCGAGGAGACGGTCGTGGGCCGGAACCTGATGCGGCGCGAGCCACGACGGCGCGCCCGGCGATACCGCCGGGAGGTCGAGCAGGGTGCGCGCCGCTGCCGCACACGCCGTGGCCGGCGACGTTTCCGACCCGGCTTGGAGGAGGAAGAGGAGCGGCTCATCCGGTGTCTGGAGCGCTTCAGCGAGGATCCGGGACGAGACGCGCGAGCGCGCGGCGGTCGGCAGCATCGAGGTGATACAGCTCGGCGGCGAGGGCGTCGGCGGGCTCACGCCGCCGGCCGTATTCGGCGAGCGTGGCCCAGGTGGGCGGGTCGGTTACTGGGAGCGGCAGCGCCCCAACGACACGAGCGTTGAAGCGACGGTAGCCACCGCGAGCCGCATCGGCCGTTAACCGCGCCAGCGCCGTGCACCACGACGTGTTGAGCAGGGCGGCAAGCGCGTGAGCGTCATCGGCGGTCCGGGTCGCGATGCCATACACCGTGTTGAGGGGCACGAGGTCGGACGATGGAACCACGGCCGCGAGCTCGCGCGACAGATCGGGCCACAGCACGCGGTGTGGGGACAGCGCGAGTCTGGTGCGGAACACCTGCCAGGGAGGTCCTCCGCGGTAGTCGGTGCGCCGTTTGAGGCGGTCGACGTGTGGCATGAGGTGCTGGGCCAGCGCTCCCTCCAACCGTTGCAACGGTCGGCCCGCGCCATCGTGTGGCCACAGCACGAACACCCGCGGCGTGGCGTGCCAGCGCGCCAGGTCCCGTCCACGGACAGCCGGGCGAGTGCCCGGGAGTTTCTGGTTCACCAGGAACACGGCATCCGCGCCGGTCTTCACCCCCAGGCTCGGATTCCATCGGTCCCTGATGGGCGGACAATCACGAGCCAGCCGCCGTGCGACGGCAGCGGCGTCGGGAACCAACGTCCACGGCCCCGGGGTCTGCAGCAGGTGTTGCGGCAGCGGCGGACGCGTGGGCTCAGACCCGAGCGCGGTCTGGAGCGACGCTGCCGGCTCCGGATCCCGACGCACCGTCACGAGCGCCATGGGATAGACGGCTGCCCCGAAGGCGTCGGCGGCGTCCTCGAGCGGAGCGACCCGCTCCAGCCGCGTCGCGCCGGCCAGGCGGCGGCGCAACGCCTCGGCGTACCCGGCCGTGGCCAGCTTGGCGGGAAGCAGCAGCCCCACGACGCCGCATGGTGCCGCGAGCTCCAACGCGCGCTCACAGAAGGCGACCGACAAATCCGGGACGTGGGCGAATCGGCCGCCGGCCTCTGTACGCCACGTGGTGTAGCGGGACGCGAGCGCCTCACGGACGCGCGCCGGCAGCCGCTCGCCGCGGACCCAGGGCGGGTTGCCCACCACGAGGTCAAACCCTCCCAGTGCGAGATGATCGCCGAAATGGGATTCCACGCTGAAAAACGGGGCGCCCCCGTCGCGCGACAGCCCGCGTCGGGCCGTGCGGAGCTCGCGGCGTGCCTGGCGCAGGCGGCGCAGCGCCGCCCGCTGCGCGGCATCGAGTCCCTGGCGCCGGCCGAACAGATCGAGACTCTTGGCGGCGACGCCGATCTCACGGATGCGGGCTTCGAGCCCGGCGAGCGCTCGTTCATAGAGCCGCTGGGCATAGTCGTGCTCGGCTCGTGCCAGCGCGCGGGAGGCCTCGCGCTTGGCGCTCCCGCACATCGAGAAGAGGGTGCGCCGCCGGGCCGTGAGGCCGGCGGTGTCGCGGTGCACGGCGGCGGCTGCGGGGCCCGCGAGGGACGCGGCAACCGTATAGGGGTCGAGTAGCGTGTCCCCCTGGCGCAGATGGCCGTCGAGATTCGGGAGCGGCGCCACGGCTCCGGGGTCGACGATGGTGTCCTGGGCGGCGAGCGCGAGCCACAGACGCAACTCAGCGAGGCGTACCGCCGTGGGCGAGAGATCGACACCGTACAGCGAGTGCGCGATGATGTCGCGCCGTAACGCCGCCGTGTCTGGCTCGCCGGTGGAAACGCGCAACCGTGCCAGCTCTTCCAGGGCACCGAGCAGAAAGGCGCCCGACCCGACCGCGGGGTCGAGCACGCGCAGTCGACTCACGAGCGGGGGTTCGGCGGGGGGCTCACCGCGGTACATCCAACGCTCGGCTGCGGTGCGGGTCAGTCCCAGGCGATGGACCAGGGTCGCCGTCAATGCGGCCCGGACGACGTCGCGCACCAGCGCATTGGGCGTGTAGTAGCTGCCGCTCGAGCGCCGCTCGCCGGGTTCCATCACCCCTTCGAACACGCGCCCCAGCATGTCGGGGGCCACGCGCGCCTCGCTGTCACTCTCGCGCGCCGTGAAATGAAAGCGCTCGAATAATTCCTCGAACGCAGCGCGCCACAGAGTATTGCACCACACCGCCGGCCCCACGCGACGCTCCAAGATCGTCGGTTCGAACAGGCCACCGTTCAAGAACGGCAGCCGGCCCAGCGCCCGCACGGCCGGCGAACGTCGGGCGACGGGCTGGTTGAGCGCGCCGAAGCACAGCGGGTGCAAGGCCATGCGGTGAAAGTGCCGCCCGCGCGAGACGGTCCGGTCGAGCAGCCGGGGCAAGTAGCGGCGATCACCGTCCAGCCATCCCTGCTCCTGGACGAAGTAGAGAAACAGCACACGGGTGAGGGCGGTCAGGGCGAGGGCGTGCCGGTCGGTGCGGGAAAGCGGGGTGCGATGGCTATCAGTGAACTGCTCGAGGACGGAGCGGAACGCCCGGAAGAAGCGCACCGTAACCGTCTCGCTCGCGAGCACGTCGCCGACCCGCAGCGCCAGTGCCAGCGCGGATTCCCCCGGCTCTGGAGCCAGGCGCTCGAGCGTTGCGAGGGCCGCGGCACCGGGACGGTCCAACGGGATCGGCGCCAGGCGCAGACCCAGGGTCCCAGCGGTCGTGGCACGCCACGCCGCGAGGACGATCCGGCGCGGCATTCCGCCGATGGCACAGGCGAGTCCCCGATCAGCCCCGGCGGCGAGCCGCCTGGCGGCCGCGCGGGCGGCGATCTCCGGGTCGAGAGCTGCCAGGCCAATGATCCGGAATGCATCGTGCCGCGCGACGAGCGCCGCCGCCGTAATTCCGGCAGCCGTCGCGTCGGTGGCGCCGAGCCAGGGCCCGGGTGGCACGGTCTCCCACGCCGCTTGGTAGCCGAGCGCGCGAAACAGGTCGCGGAGATCAGAGATCTGCTCGGTGCGGGTGAGAAGCTGCCGTAACACCACGGGCCCCTCGGTTCGAAGGGCCGTAACATGAAACGGAATGCTGCAGAGTCTGGTACCGGAGTGTTGCTGGGGGGATCAAAAACCTGCGAGCAGGGGGCAGGAGCTATTTGCCCCTGCCCCTGCTGCCTATTCCCTGCTGGTTACAGCGCTTTCTTGATCCGAATGCTGCCGTTCACGGTCGACAACTCGAGCGTCCGGTTGCCGCCCCCGCCGATCGTGCCGCGCATGTGGCGCGGACCGAATCGACCACTCACCGTCATGGGGAAATCGGTCTCCAGGTCGCCGTTCACGGTCTCGGCGCGAACTTCGGTGGCCACGCCATCGGGGAGCGTGAGCGTGATGCCGCCGTTCACCGTCCTGAAGTCCGCGTCCCCGGTCCAGTCGGCGCGACCCATCGCCGCCCGGATCGAGCCGTTGACGGTGCTGGCCTCGACGTGACCCGCGGCTGACACATCGACACTGCCATTGACCGTGCTCACCCAGGCGTCGGCTCCCAGCCCTTCGGCATCGACATCGCCGTTCACGGTGCGGCCGTCGAAGGCGATGCCGGCCGGCAACTTGATCGTGAAGTCCACGTTGACGTCGTTGTTGTCGGTCGAGGAGCTCCAATCGTCCCCGGGCTCGCACCGGTTCTCATGCCGGGCTCGCGCCGGGGTGGGGTAGACCGCGCAAATCGTCACGCCGTCCTCGGACGGCACGACCTTGATCTCCACCTCGTCGGGATCGGAGCGGCGGGACGTCTTTCGGGCGGTCACATCGATCTGGTCACCCGTCGCGGCGACCGCGCGGACGCTGCCGTTCACGCCACGAATCTCGAGCTTTTTCCCGGCGGCGAGACGCCCGGTCCAGTGGAAGTCCTGCGCCAACGCCGGCCCTGCCAACACGGCCGTGGCGACGAGCGGCAGCAGCAATCGAATCGTGAGACGCATGGCGTTACTCCTGGTTTTCCTGGTCGTGAATCTTCCCCGGCCGGCACAGGTTGATGCTGCCATCGAACGACTCGAGCTCGAGCCGGGCGGTTCCGGAGCCGAGGATGAACGTGAAGCGATGCTTCGTCTTGTCCTTGAGCGTGACGGGGAAGCAGGAGTCGAAACTCCCGCTGAACGTCGCGACCGACACGGTGACGTTGGCGCGTTCGGGTACCGACACGGAGACGTCGCCGTCGTGCGACTGGAACCGGTAGCGCCCGCCGTCCTTGATGGTGCCGTCGTATTCGATGCTGCCGTCCACGCTGCTCGCGTCGACGTCGGCCGATTCGATGTCGATCAGCGTGATCGAACCATCGACGGTCTCCGCGGTGATGTCGCCCGAGCTCTCCCGCAGCTCGATGCTGCCGTCGACACTGTTCAGCTCGATGTGCCCCGTGGCGCCTTCCAGCGACACCTCGCCTTCGACCGAGTGCAGCGAGATGTTCCCCTTGCCGCCCACGACGCGGATCGAGCCTTCGACGGTTTCCACCGTCACTTCGGCGTCAGTGCCTTCGATCGTCACCTCGGCGGACGGGGTCCCGGAAATCGATAGTGGCATCCAGGCCGGGGCCAGGATCTCGTAGTCGACCATGGCGGGGCCGTGGCGCGACGAGGCGCTGATGTTCACCGTCGTGCCCTCGGTCGAGATCTGGACTCGATCGCGACTCGAATGCGTCGCCCGGAGCCGAACGGCATTCTGCCGCCAGGCCTTGACGACCACCTGGCCGCCGAAATCGCTGATCTCCAGTCGCTGTCCCTGACGGACGGCGAACGTGGTATCGGTGTCCTGGATCAGCGACAAGCTCGTGACGGCGACCAATGCAAACAACATTGCTAACCCCTCTCTATGTCCGAGCGGTGGCGATGCGATTCGCCTCCCGCAAAAACTCCAGTTTGAGCCGCATGGTGTCGGCCAGGTGATGGTTCAAGTAGGTGCTGTTCGGATCGAGGACCAGCGCGCGCCGCGCCTCGGCAATGGCCGTATCGATCACGGCGAGGCTGTGCTCGATCTTTCGGACCGTGACGGGATTGAGGCGTCCGGTCCGTTGTCCTTCCGTCATCGCGATCCGCAGCTCGGCCACGGCCTGATCCGCGCTGGTGTCCACCCGTGTGCTCCAGTTGGCCAGGGTGGGCTGGACCTGTGGCGACGGGGTCCCGGCGACTGGCTCCGGCTTGCGGTCGTCACGCAGCAGCAGCCGGACGACCCCGGCGGATGCGGCGACCAGGAGCAGGCTTGCCGCGATCAACTGGGGAACGGTGAAGCTCACGCGACGCTGCGCGCGACGCCGGGCCAGATCGTCGGTCGAAACGCCGATCCGCTCGGCGATGCCCGGCCAGAGATCGTTCGTCGGGGGGCGGTCGTCGATGGCGTGCGCCCGCCCCACCACGCGCCGCAGCTCGGCGAGCGTCTGCGTGCACGCTTCACATTCCGCGAGATGCGCCTCGAGGGCGACGCGCTGCGATTGATCCAGCTCGTCGTCCAGATAATCAGAAAGTTGGTCCGTCCATTGATCGTTCATATCAACGCTCCCTGCTCGGTGCTACCGATCGAGATACTTCCGTAACGCCATCCGGGCATGATGCAGCTGCGACTTCGACGTCCCTGGCACGATCCCCAACATCTTGGCGATCTCCTCGTGCCGATATCCCTGCACGTCGTGGAGGAGGAACACCTGCCGGGCACCCTCCGGAAGCCGGCCGATCGCTGCTTCGAAATCCACACCGTGCTCGGGCGTCTCCCGCCGGCCCGCCATGATATCCAGCACTTCGCCGTCTTCGTGAAAACGGCGCCGCTCTCCACCCAGTGTCTTGCGCCGGGCGAGGATCACATTCACCGCCAGGCGATGCAGCCACGTGCCGAACGCCGCTTCGCCGCGGAACGTGTGCAGCTTTTCCCACGCACGGACGAACACATCCTGCGTGATGTCATCGGCATGGGCGCCGTCCAGCATGCGCCGCACCAAGCCAAGCACCCGGGGGACGTGCGTGCGATACAGTCGTTCGAACGCGCTGCCGTCACCGCTCTGCGCGAGCGCTACGTCCGCTGTTTCTGCGTCCATCGCTGCTGTGATTGCATCAGTGCTCAGGGTCGACACTCCCGCACCTTGTTGAGCCGGGTTCGCGTCGTTGGATACATAAAGAAGGAGCGAAGGTTGCAGGCTGAACAGTCCGGTGTTCTAACTGCCTGCCCCCGGCAGTCTTAGCCATACGCGTCGTGCGACCGCGGGGAAACGAGGGCTAGGGACCGATGGCGACCAGGAGGCGGTAGCTCGCGTACTGCGACCAGCGATGTTGCGGCCCCCAATACGGACCGGAGATCACGCCCACGTTGATCTGGTTGCGCAGGCCGTAGGACGTCGGGCTCAAGACGCCGTAGGCGGCCGAGAAATCGATCGCGACGCTCCGGGCGAGCGACACCCCGACGCCCACACCGGCCTGGATCGCGCCCGCCAGGTCCGAAAACCGTTTGCGGCGTGAGTAACGATCGTCCGTTCCCAGGCCACTGAGCGACATGACCGAGAATGCACCGACCGGGCCGGCAACGACATGCGCGCTGGTCCGGACCGGGCCGATCCGCGTCACGAATTCTGGACCGGCCAGGAGGGTGAGCCGCGTTGACCCGGAGCTGACCAGCACGGCAACCTGACTGGGCGGGGGACGATCGGAATGATCGGCCGGCCCGAAAGGAAAGTCGACGTAGGTCGCTTCCACGTGCAGGCCGAGGAGATGATCCGGTGCGCGCCACGAGAGGGTTGCCGCACCGCCCCAGCCCGGCGCGACATAGTGCGCGAGCTCGCCAGTTGGAGCGACGTGCAGTGGCCCCGCAGACAGAGTCATCCCCTGCCCGGCAAGCACGCACGGCGATGCGAGCATGCACAAAGCGATGGCGTAGTGGCGCATGTGAGTTGGGGAAGATACCCGGTGGATTCCGGGGGGGTTCCTCAAGCGCGGTAGACCCGGCCGCGCCACTCGACCTTGCGGCGGCCTCGCCAGGCCGAGCGCCACATGATGTAGGCGACCATGGAGGCACCGACCGGGTAGAGCAGGGCGTACCACAGCGGGGCGCGTTCACGCCGGTAGATCTCGACCCAGGTCGCCAGCGATGCCGCCATGGCGAGCACCAGCCAATCCCACCGCCACACGAGCCAGGCCAGTGGAGGACCGATCCAGGCGAGCACCGGCAGCCACATCAGGTACGGCAGCAGCCCGCGCACGAGTGGAATCGGCGGCATCATCATGGGCGCTCCCAGCGCCAGATTCTTGGACCAGCCTTCGATGATTTCGCGCAGCGAGCGGTACATGCGGGTGCTCATGAAGGCTTCGGCATGCACGAGAAAGATGTCGCGACCCGCCCGCACATAGGTCTGGGCCAGCATCAGGTCGTCGGCCACCGTGTCTTTGACGGCCGCGTGGGTCCCAATCGCTTCGTACGCGGGCCGGTTCGTGAGAATGAATTGTCCGTTGGCAATCGCATTCCAGGCGATCCGCGTCCGATTGACCTGCCGCAGGTCACCCACCCGTGCCTGGAGCGCGAAGAAGACGTGCGGCTGTACCAGACGCTCCCAGAAGGACTCCATCTCCTGTCGCGGCAAAACGGATACCAGATCCACGTGCTCCGTCCGCAACACCGACACGGCGCGCGGGATCAGCTCGGGCTCGTGTTTCGTGTCCGCGTCCGCGAACAGGAGCAGCTCTCCGGTCGACTCCCGGAACCCCTGCACGATGGCCCACTGCTTGCCGAACCACCCGGCCGGCAGCTCAGCGCCGTGCAGGACGCGGACCCGTCCCCGCACTTCTGGAGCAGCGGCGAGCCATGCGGCGATACCGGCGGTGCCGTCGGTCGAGTGATCGTCGACCACGATGACCTCGAGCGGCTCGTAGCCGGCCGCCAGGATCGAGCGCACACAGCGCTCGATGTTCAGCGCTTCGTTGCGCGCCGGGATGATCACCGATAACCGCGGGCCGCTCGGCCGGGGGGCGTATTCCCACAGCCGTGGCCGGCGCAGGGCGTAGCGGCGCACCACGAGCAGCAACACCATGACCCAGGGCATGGCCCAGAGCCAGGACGTCATCGGCCGGGTTCGCGCTCCGCGCCGGCGACCGTCGCGGCCGCGGTGACGTGGCCCATGACATTGGTCATAGTGCGAAACATGTCGGGCACCCGGTCCAGACCGATCAGGAGGCTCAGGCCGCCCAGCGGCAGCCCGATCTGGAGAAACGCGGGTGCCAAACTCACGACGGAAGCCGACGGAACGCTCGCGATCGTGAGCGAAGCGAGAAACACCGCGGCCGCCGCCTCGAGCTTCGCCGCCGCGCCAAGGGGAATTCCGTACCAGGCCGCGATGAAGCACACCGCGACGGTTTGATACAAGGCTCCGCCGGGGCGATTGATGCTCGCGGCGAGCGGCAGCACGAAGCTGGACACCCGGCGCGGCAACCGCAGCTGGTCGGCCCCCTCGAGCATCACGGGCAGGCTGGCGATCGACGAGGTCGTGGAGAATCCCATGGTCAGCGAGGGCAGGACGGTCTTCAAGAACGCGAGCGGGCGGTGGCGGCCGAGCGTGACGGCCAACGGGACGAGCACGCCGAGAATCAGGACCGCAAACCCGAGAATCAACGCGACCAGGAACACGAGCATCGCGCGCACGACGGCCCAGCCAAACTGGGCCGTGGTGGAGCTGACGAGCGCGAAAATCCCGATCGGAGCGAGCAGCAACACCCAGTGCACTATGCGGATCATGACCTGTGTGAGCACGTCCGCGAGATCGGTGAGGGGGCGACGCTTCTCCTCCGGCAGTGCGGTGACGGCGACCGCCAAAATGACCACGAACACGACGAGCGGCAGGAAGCTGCCGTCGACGGCGGCTCGGATGGGGTTGCGCGGCACCATCTCCACCAGGAACGCGATCCCATGCGGCAGCTCGGCGGCACGCCGGGCCATGGTGGTGTCGGCGCCCGCGAGCTGTCGCAGAGTCTCCTGCTGCGCCGGCGCGATGGTGGCGAACGGGAGCACGAGGGCGGAGATGGCAAAACCGATCGCGATTCCCACAATGGCCGTGCCCCAGAAGAACCCGACCGTCCGGAGGCCGAGTCGACCCGCCTGACGCAGGTCGCCCAGTCCGGCCACGCCGCTGAACACCGCGCCGACCACGAGCGGGATGACGCACATCGAGAGCAGGTTGAGGAACAGCGTGCCCAGCGGTCGGAGCGCTGTGGTGATGGCCAACAACGTTGCGCTTTGCGTCGCGGCGGCGACGAGTCCCGTGACGAGACCCGCGACAAGACCGACCGCCATCCAGAAATGACCGCGCATGGACGACCATCATATACGCTGACCGGTGGTGGCGTGAGGGCGATCACGCACGATCTGTCACCACGACATCGGTGTACGACCGACGTCACTTTTTCTTTGGAGGCGGATCCATGCATGCGCGCACTATTGCAGCCGTTGCAGTTTGTAGCATGGCGGGGATGGGCGTGATGAGCGGCTGCGGTGACGACGGCACGGCCAGCAATCTCACCGCGGACAGTCTCACGATTGTCGCGACCGCCGGTCTCGATGGGTTTGTGCTCAACGATTCAACCGGCAGCGCGGCCGGGGGCGGTCCCCTGGTGGGCGATCTCGATGCGGTCGTCCCTGGTAAGTCGTACCGCACGCTCTACAGTTTCGACATCACGGGCATTCCGGCCGGCGCCGTGGTGGATTCGGGGCGGCTGCGCGTTTTCCTGGCGACGCACAGCCTCAATCCATTTGCCGAGCTCGGTGATGTGATCGTGGACCACGTCGACTACGGCGCGACGTTCGAAGGAAGCGACTACTTCGCCGGCGCGGTGCAGACCAACATCGGCACCATCGCGTCCGACACGTCCATCGGATACAAGTCGTTGCTGGTGACGAGCTCGGTGCAGGCCGACCTCGCGGCAGCCCGAACCCGATCCCAGTACCGGCTGCGGTTCTCGCTGTCCGACGGCAACAACGACGGCACCAGCGATTATGTGGATTTTGGCGACGCGGAATTGTCCTGTTGTGCGACCGACAGCGTCCCCCAGCTGAAGGTGTACTTCCGGCACTGAGCCGCGCGTTGGTGGGTGGTGGCCACGCTAGATTCGACCAGCGTGGCCACTCCCACACTTCGTCCGTTCCGATTCACCGGGGCCGATGGCGGGCCGCTCCGTGGAGACATCCGGACCGCGGGCCCAGGCCGGCCCGCGGTGATCATTTGTCACGGCTTCAAAGGCTTCAAGGACTGGGGTTACTTCCCGGTCATCGCGGACCGCCTGGCCCGCGCCGGCTGCTCGGCCGTGTCGTTCAATTTCTCCGGCTCCGGAGTCGGTGAGGACGGAACGTTCAGTGAGCGAGAGCGGTTCGGTCACAATACCTACTCCGGAGAGCTGATTGATCTCGATCTCATGCTCGGTGCCGTATCCGACGGCACCCTCGGTCTGCATCCCCCAACCATCGGATTGTTGGGGCACAGCATGGGCGGCGGGGTCGCGGTGCTGCAGGCAGCACGCGACGAGCGGGTGCGCGCGTTGGTGACGTGGGCGGCGACCGCCCGCTTCGGTCGGCTGTGGCGGGCGGATCAGGTGCCGGCCTGGCGCGCGAAGGGTACGCTCGACGTCGTGAATCAACGCACCGGAGACATCTTGCCGCTGTACACGGACATCCTCGACGATCTGGAGCGCAATTCGACGACCCTGGACGTCGGTCGTGCGGCCGCGCACGTGCCCGTCCCATGGCTCATCGCGCACGGCGCCGCCGACGAGTCCGTGCCGGCCGAGGATGCGCGGTCGCTGCTGGCCGCGAATGACCGATCCGAGCTGCTGCTGTTGACCGGCGCCGGGCACACGTTCGGCATCGCGCATCCCTGGAGGGGATCGAGCCCCAGCTTCGATCAGTTGGCCGAGGCGACGGTGGGGTGGTTCACCCGGCATCTGCTCCGATGACGCTCGCGCGGGTGCGTGAGGCCTTGGCCCGGTACGCCGCACGGGCGGTGGACGCTCCAGAGGCGAAACCCGCTGCCGTCGCCTTGATGTTGCTCGAGCGGTCTCCTGGGAGCGACCTCGAGACGTTGTTCATCAAGCGCGCGGAGCGCGCGGGCGACCCCTGGTCGCGTCAGATCGCGTTGCCGGGAGGGCGTCGCGAGTCCTCCGACGCCGATCTCCTCGTCACCGCGGTGAGAGAGACGCGGGAAGAAACGGGGATTGACCTCTCCGGCGCCGAGCGGCTGGGGGTGCTGGATGATCTGTACCCGCGAACGCCGACCCTCCCGCCCGTGGTCGTGCGACCATTCGTGTTCGCCCTCGCTGCATCACCCCGGATCGTGACGAACGCCGAGGTCGAACACGCGTTTTGGATCCCGCTCAATCGGCTGGTGGCCCCGGGAGTCCGCCGGGACGTGACGCTGCAGCTGCGTGGCGAGGCGCGAGTGTTTCCCGCCTATGATCTGGGCGATGAGGTCATCTGGGGGATGACCGAGCGCATCCTCACCCCGTTTCTCGAGCTCATCGGCTACAGCGCCTGACCCGACAGCGTCCGCATGTGCGTCGGATTCGGTCCGGGTTTGTGTGCGGATCGTCCGACTCCGTTGCTCTGTAGTAGTTTCGACTAATCGCCATATTAGCTTGACTGCATGGTCATATTAGTATATGCTAAAACCCTATTTGGACATTGAGTTAAGAGACCATATGCCGAGTGGCATGACAGCCCAAGAACCATCCCTCACCCGGTCGGTCGAGGACTACCTCAAGGCCATCTATCGCCTTTCGGCCCAGGGCGGATTCGCCACCACGAGTGATATCGCCGCGCTGCTCACGCTGAGCGCGCCCTCAGTGAGCGGCATGGTGAAACGGTTGTCGGAGATGGGCCTGATCGAGCACGTGCCGTATCGGGGGGTCCAGCTCACGGCTCAAGGGCGTCGCGCCGCCCTCAAAATGCTCCGCCGCCACCGGGTGCTGGAGCTGTATCTCACTCGAAACCTCAGCTACGACTGGGGCAACGTGCACAACGAAGCGGAACGGCTGGAGCACGCGGTGTCCGATGATCTGATCGAACGCATGGCCGCCGCGCTCGGTGACCCGCGCTACGATCCCCACGGCGATCCGATTCCCACGGCCACCGGTGACATCGAAGAAACCGAGCTCGTCTCGCTGGCCGATGCCCCGGTCGGCGAGGATCTCGAGCTGCGGCAGGTCGGGACGCAGGACGCCGCCCGGCTGCGGTACTTCGCCGAGCAGGGATTGGTGCCCGGCGTGCGCGTGTCGATCACCGATCGTCAGCCGTTCAACGGACCGACTACGGTCTATCTCTACGCATCCGGCACCTCCCGCATCGTGGGCCGCGAACTGGCCCAACTGCTGTGGTGCCGGGGACGGAACGGATGAGGCCGGGACCCTTCTTTTGGCCAACGGTGGTCGTTGGAAGCCTTGCCCTGCCGACCACCGCCCTTGCGCAGGATTCCACGCGCGCCGCCCCAATCGCGGACAACAGTTTCCTCATCGAGGAAGCCTACAATCAAGAGCGCGGCGTTGTGCAGCACATCAACACGATTTCCTGGCCCCGAGGTCTTGGAACCTGGGCGTACACGTTCACCCAGGAGTGGCCACTTGGCGGGCCGCGTCATCAACTGAGCTACACACTCCCCGTTCTGCACCAGGATGCCACACGGATCGGCGACGTGGCGCTCAACTATCGCTATCAACTCGTCGGGACCGAAGGGCGCGTGGCGGTTGCACCCCGCATCACGGTGGTCATGCCCACCGGTTCGGCCACCGCAGGTGCCGGATCGGGCGGAATGGGACTCCAGGCCAACCTTCCGGTGAGCGCGGTGGTCACCTCCTGGCTGGTCACGCATGCCAACGCCGGTTTCACCGTGACGCCGTCCGCCGCCAACGCGGCCGGAGATCGCGCGACGAGCACCGCGGTCAACCTCGGTGCCAGCGCGATCTGGCTTGCCCTCCCGACATTCAACGTGATGCTTGAGGTCGCCTGGTCCCGTGCTGGCATTGTTACGGGGCCGGGCGCAACGGGCGCAACGACTCAGCTGCTGGTGAGCCCGGGTATCCGATGGGCCCACAATCTCGGCGGGCTGCAGATCGTGCCGGGAATCGCCTTCCCCATCGGGGTGGGCCCGAGTCGCGGTACCGACCTGGTGTTTGTGTATCTGAGTTTCGAGCACCCGTTCCGGCACGTGGCACCATGAGCGCGCCCAGTGGTCCCGTGATGCCGGGCCTGCCCCCGCCCCCGGCGGAGTCGGGGTGGCGCCAACCACGCCTGGCCCCGAGTCTCCAGGAGGTCTACCGCACCATCCCGGTGGACCAAGCCGGGTGGTGGCGGAAAGCGCTGGCCTTTGCCGGTCCGGGGTATCTCGTGGCCGTCGGCTACATGGACCCCGGAAACTGGGCCACCGATCTCGCCGGCGGAGCGCAGTTCGGCTACACGCTGCTCGCCGTCATCCTGATGTCCAACCTGATGGCGATCTTGCTGCAGGGCCTCGCCGCCAAACTCGGCATCGTCACGGGCCGTGACCTGGCGCAGGCCTGCCGCGACCATTACTCCCGGCCGGTCGCCTTCTTCCAATGGATCCTGTGCGAGATCGCGATCTCCGCCTGCGACCTGGCGGAGGTGATCGGGTCGGCGATCGGGCTGAATCTGCTGTTCGGCATTCCCATACCGTGGGGGATCGGGATCACGGCGTTCGACGTGCTGCTGGTCTTGTACCTGCAGAACAAGGGGTTCCGGCTCGTCGAGGCGCTGGTGGTGACGCTGATCGCCACCATTGCGGCGTGTTTCCTGTTCGAGATCGTGATTTCGCGTCCGGAGCTCGGGGGAGTGCTCAGAGGGTTCGTGCCCCAACCATCGATTCTCACCAACCCGGATCAGCTCTACATCGCGATCGGCATCCTGGGCGCCACGGTGATGCCGCACAACCTGTATCTCCACTCCTCCATCGTGCAGACCCGGGCGTACGATGAGACCCCCTCGGGAAAGCGCACCGCGGTCAAATTCGCGTTCATCGATTCCACCATTGCGCTCTCGTTCGCGCTGTTCATCAATGCGGCGATTCTGATTGTTGCCGCCGCCGCGTTCCACCAGTCCGGGCACGCCGAAGTGGCCGAGATCCAGGACGCCTACAAACTGCTGACTCCGCTGCTGGGCGTCGCCGGCGCGAG
Source organism: uncultured Gemmatimonadales bacterium (assembly GCA_963821385.1). Lineage (GTDB taxonomy): Bacteria > Gemmatimonadota > Gemmatimonadetes > Gemmatimonadales > GWC2-71-9 > DASTHG01. Next base: position 65,904 of record CAWGDK010000007.1, on the reverse strand, counting down.
CGCGGTGTTCGCGCTGGCGCTGCTCGCCTCGGGCCAGAACTCGACGCTGACCGGGACGCTGGCCGGCCAGATCGTGATGGAGGGCTTCCTCAACATTCGCATCCGTCCCTGGTTGCGGCGGCTCATCACCCGGGGCATCGCGATTGTGCCGGCGGCGCTCACCGCTATCTTTTTCGGCGAACACGGTACCGCTCAACTCCTCATTCTGAGCCAGGTGATCTTGAGCCTGCAGCTCTCGTTCGCCGTCTTCCCGCTGGTTCGCTTCACGTCCGAACGGGCCAAAATGGGCGAGTTCGTCAACCCAACCTGGTTGAAAGCGCTGGCCTACACGGTGGCGTTCGTGATCGCATCGCTGAACGCCTACCTCATGGTGCGCATCGTGGGGAGATGGCTGAGCTGATGTTCAAGCGGATCCTGGTGCCGCTCGAACACACGCCGACCGACGAGACGATCCTGGAATACATCCGTCCGCTGGCCATTGAGTCTGGGGCCTCGCTCGTGCTGATCCACGTGGCCGACGGATGGGTGGCGCGCAACATCAAGCAGCTCGACCTGCGGGAATCGGAGGAGATGCGCGACGACCGCGAATATCTGGAGCGGGTCACCAGCGCCCTGGAGGCCGATGGTCTGAAGTGCGAGTCGGTCTTGGCCGCCGGTGAGCCGGCGCGCGAGATTGCCGAGGCGGCCCTGCGCGAGCAGTGCGATCTCATCGCCATGGCCACGCATGGTCACCGGGGGCTGAACGACGTGGTCCGCGGCAGTGTCGCGAGCGCGGTGCGGCACACGACGATGGTGCCGGTTTTGATGGTGAGAGTGGGGAAAGCAAAAACGTAGAAACCAAGCGAAGGGGCTACGTCGTTCTGGCCTGCTCCAGTGCCCTCAGGATTGCACCGAGTCGCCGGTCCCGTGCTCCCCGCAGCATCTCCACCTTTCCTTCATACGCTTTCTCGATCGCCGCGGTCAGAGCCCGCTGCTGCGACTGGTCGAGACGATCCCACGAGGCCAGGTCTCCCCACCACGCCTCGAAGCTGCGCATCAGGTGCTGCAGGAAAATGTTGACGCCGCCCGCGCCCGCGCCGAGGTGGTAGGTGAGGTGCGGCCCGGCGGCGGCCCAGCCCAGGCCGGGCCCGAGCGAGACGGCTCGATCCAGGTCGGAGACGTCGATCACGCCCGTCAACACGAGGTCGATGCACTCGCGCCAGACCGCGGCGGCCACGCGGCCGACAACATAGCCCGGCACCGCCTTGTGCAGCACGATGGGCATCCGTCCCAGGGCGCGCAGAAACCCGGTCGCCCGCACCACCACGTCCGGATCGGTCTCCGCGGAGGGCACCAGCTCGACCAGCGGCAACAGCTCCGGCGGATTGAGGGGATGGGCCACGAGGCAGCGTGAGCGCCGCAGCAACCGTCCGAACAGGTCGCCGGGGGCGAGACCGCTCGAGCTGCTGGTGACGATCGCCTGCGGCTCCACCACCTGCTCGATCGACTCGAGCAGGCGCTGTTTGGCCCCGAGGTCCTCGTGGATCGCTTCGATCACCCAGTCGGCTTCGCGCACCGCCTGCAGCAGGCTTTTCGCCTGTTGCAGCTCGAGCAGTCCGCGCTCCACGATGCCGCTCGTGGCGCGGTCGAGCGCGATCAACGCGCGCGCGCGGCGGGGAATCTCCTCCAGCGCGTTTTCGACCGCATGGGCGTTGGTGTCGTAGATACTGACCGGCCATCCCGCGGACGCGCACAGCGCGGCCCATCCGCCGCCGATCGCTCCGGCGCCGATGACTGCCACCTTCTGCGGCAGCGCGCCCGGCGTAGCGGTCATCGAGTCGCCCCCGCCGGCGCGGCGGCCGGGAGCACCCGTTCCGCGAGCAGCCGGCGCGCGACTTCGGGGTGCACGCCGGTCGCCACGCGGACGCGCGCCCCGGCCGGATCGACGCGAGTGCGGCCGCGCGCGTCGCCGTCCTCGAGATCGACCGTGAGTTGCAGCGTTTCGAACTCGAGCATGCCCGGGGCGATCAGCTCGGCGATCGGCAACACATCGTTGATGACGCAGCCGTCGAGCTGTTCGTACTTCCGGTGGAAGGCGTGATAGAACCGCAGGGCGCCGTACAACCACCGGGCAAGCTCGTCATCGAGGCGTCCGAGCCGCTCGATCTCTCCTCCGGTGAGGACGAACTTGCGCGTCACGTCCAGGCCGACCAGCTCCGTCGGCAGCTCGGCGCGTAACACTTCCCCCAGCGCTTCGGGATCACACCACGCGTTGAACTCGGCGTACCGCGTCGTGTTGCCGGCGGCGCGCAGGTTGCCGATCATCGCGATGTGTCGCGACACCTTGGCCCGCACGATGCCGGGATCGCGGCGCAGCGCGAGGGCCAGTCCGGTCACCGGACCGAGGGTCACCAGCGTCACTGGGTCCGGTTGTTCATCCAGCAGCCGCTCGAGCGGCTTGACGTAGTCCAGGATCACGCCGGCGGGTGGGACCGGGGCATCCCCGAGGCCGGAGGGCCCGTGTGTTTCGTGCGCGGTCGCGAGCGGCCGGACCAGTGGCCGGCGCGCGCTGATGGCGACCGGCAGCCGTTTCCCGGCGCGCCGCAGGATTTCCAGGGCGTTGCGGTGCGCGTGCTCGACCACCGTGTTGCCGTAGGAAACAGCGATCCCCCGCACGTCCAGCTCGGGGGAATTGAGCGCCAGCAGCAGGGCGAGGGTGTCGTCGATCCCCGGATCGGTGTCGATGATGACGGGGAGGTCCAGCGCGATTCCAGGCTCGCGCGAGGATCCGGAAGCGTTTGGAGGTGACACGGAACCTAGGCTACGGCTCCGACAAACCCTTCGCAATAGCGCCTAGACCAGGCGCTTGGATTGAGCGTAGAGAATCAACTCCACGCGGTTCTCGACCTTGAGTTTCCGGTAGATGTGATGCAGGTGGATCTTCACGGTGCCTTCGCTGATGTTCATCCGCTCCGACATTTCCTTGTTGCGCAGTCCACGGGCAACCATTCCCACCATCTCCAGTTCGCGCGGGGTGAGCACCGCGCCGGCTTCCCGTTCCCCGGCCTCCCGTCGGAGCAGCGTCTGCAGCGCGCGGCCGAAGGCCTGCTTCTCGAGCCACTGCTCTCCGGCATGAACCTTTCGCACGCATTGAATGACCATCTGCGGCGCCAATTCTTTCAACACCATGCCGCGCACACCGAGGCGGAGCGCCTCCAGGACCTCCTCTTCTTCCAGCGCCGCCGCGAGGAGCACCACCTTCACGGGGTGCTTTTCGCGATGCAGCTCCCGCAGGACGCTGAGGCCGTCTTTGCGCGGCATGCGAAGATCGAGGACCAGGACATCCGGTTCGTAGCGGCGCACCGCGACCAGGCACTCCTCGCCGTTCATGCACCGGGCCACGATCCGGAAGTCGGGCTCGAGGCGGAACAGGTTCTCCAAACCGTCGAGCACGATCGGGTGATCGTCACCCAGCACCAACCGGATCGGCACGCTATCCATCCCTGGACTCCCGCGGCAGCTGGATGTCGATGTGTGCGCCGGCCTTCGTCGAACGGATCGAGACCGTCCCGCCCAGCGCCTTGACCCGCTCCTTCAGCATGACGGGCCCCAGGTGCTGGGCATCGAGCGTGTCGTGGTCGTAGTCGCCCTCGAATGGGAATCCCCGTCCGTTGTCCGTCACGCCGACGTGGACGTGGCCGTTCATCTTGGCGAGCGACACGCGCACCTCGGAGGCGGCGGCGTGCCGGGCTGCGTTGACCAACGCTTCCTGGACGATGAAACAGATGTCGTAGGCAAGCGCGTCGGACGAGCGATCGTCAAAGTGCTCGAGGTGCAGCTCCACCCGCAACCCCCACAAGCCTTCCAACCGCGCGACCAGCTGGCGCAACGTCGTATTGAGGCCGGCGTTTCCCGCAGCCAGCCCGAACGGAGCGAGCTTGGAGACGCGAATGAAGAATCGCAGGTCGCGCTGTTCGTCCACGATGAGCCGCTGAATCGCCGACAAGCGCTCGCGCGCCGCCGCCGGTTCGGTCTCCCACAACCGCTGCACGGTTTCGAGTTGGAGCGCCGCGCCGGTGAGCGACTGGAGTACCCCGTCGTGCAGATCGCGCGACAAGCGATTGCGCTCCTCGACCGCCGCCGCATGACGGAGCCGCCGGGAGAGCAGTGATTGATCCATCGACGAGGCCACTTCGTGCGTGACGACTTCGCCGAGCAGGAGATCGTCCGCCGTCATCCCGGGCTTGTCCAGCGCGAACAGATGGCCTTCCACGTATTCGCTGCGCAGGGGGCAGCACAGCACCGAGCTCATGGCGAACCGTGCCAGGAGCGCGGGGTGGATCGGCGCGCCGTGCCAGCCCCGAGTGATGTGCGCGGCGTGGTGCAGGACGATCGGGGCCGGCGCCCCGACATCCTTCGACAGGAAGGCCAGGTCGGCGAGGGGCTCGGCCACCACCGGCTGGAACGTTTCCGGGGCCTCGCGCCAGGCCCGGAACTCTCCCTCGCTCCACGACGCGAGGTGCAACCAGGGCTCATCGGGTTCCTCCCACGCGACCAGAACCCGTCGCGCCCGGAGAATCCGGGTCGCGCTCTCGAGTACCTCCGGCTGCGGCAGATCGGCGCTGCGGCCACGATGGGGCGGCCACGCGGCGAGTTCGGACATCTCGAGGCGGCGCCGTTCTTCATAGGCACCGAGGTAGCCGAGCAGGCCCGCCATTACCGCCAGGTAGACACTGCGGATGACGAACTTGTTCTCCTCGAACGCGGGATCGTTCATCACTTCGGAGGCGTATGCCCCGGTGCCGTTGAACAGCACCAGGGCCGCCGCCGCCGTCCACAACGCGCCGCGCCACTGCCACCGCAGGGTGGCCGCGACGATGGCAAACGTGAAATACGTGAAGAACGGACTGGTGGGACCTTCCGTCAGATAGGTCAGGACGGAAAACAACACCAGGTCCAACGCGTGCGTGGCCAGTCCCAGCCGGTAGAGCGGCGCGTCGGACAGCCACACGACCGCGGCGACGATCAACGCATACGTCGAGTAGCACACGAGCAGGATGTAGGTCGTCCGCTCGTGAATGTCCGGGGTGTAGGGGTCCAGCCATACGGCCAGGAGGGAGAACACCGCCAGGACGACACGGCTGGTCGCGATCAGGCGTTCGGCACGCATGCGGGGGGCGTAATCCGTGCCCACCAGCCTCCCGCTCACGGTGGCGGTCGTAATGCCGGCGCCCCATGGTCCTTGCTGCGTGCGGTCGTCCATTGTGAGGATCGTCCTTACCGGGTGGAGCAAGATACTGGCCGCGCGGAAGCGGGGAATAGCAGGCCTGCCGTTGTGGCACCCTGGCCGCAGTGCTGCATAGGCTCGGCAATAGAAGCGGTATCCAGGAGTTATAGGCGGTTCTATCCCACCGTCTATAGTGCGGTCGGTCGAATGAGACGACCGTGGCTCGCCCGATGGAACTAATCCCATGGTATCGAGGGCCAATCGCAATCCCGCCGGATATCTCCCCGGATAGCGTCGACACTGCCGGTCTATGACTGCGAACTGGTCAGCTTGGAATTTGCGGAGGAAGGGCGGGGCAGCGGTGGGCTGAAAACGGCGTGCGCAGTACCGCGGCGATCAGTCTCAGACAACCTACTTCGAGGCGGCATGAACCACTTCGCTCGGGGCGTCAAACCCTGGCCTGCTTCCTTTGTCTTCGCGCTCCTCTTGGCGCGCCCACTAGCCGCCCAAACCCCCGCCGGCCGACTCGTGTTTGTGGTCCAGCCAAGTGCGACGGCCGCGACCGCCGCGATCGCGCCCCCGATTCAGGTCGCCGTGCAGGACACTGCTGGCCAGACCGTGACGACCTTCACCGGCATCGTGACGCTGGCGATCACCGATGAAACGGGGGGCGACGAGTCCGAGCTCTCCGGCACAGCGGCGGTCGCCGCGGTGGCCGGGATCGCCACATTCGCCGACCTCAGTATCGATCAGGTGGCCACCGGCTACACCCTCACCGCCTCCGCCGATGGGTTCACGGACACGGCGAGTGAAGCCTTCGATATCACCGCTCCGCCGACGGCCGATTCCACGACCGCGGCACCGGTCGCGGCCGCCACCACGACCCGGCTCGCGTTCACCGTGCAGCCCAGCGCTGCGGCGGCCGGGGCGACGATCACGCCGGCCGTACAAGTCACGGTGCAGGATTCCACCGGTCAGACCGTCACGGACTTCACGGGCAACATCACGGTCGACCTGACCGACGGAACGGGCAGCGACGAGGCCGAGTTGTCGGGGACGACGACCGTCGCGGCGGTGGCCGGGGTGGCCACCTTTTCCTCGCTCAGTATCGACGTGGAAGCCGCAGGGTACTCGCTCACGGCCACGGCCGCGGGGATGACCGATGTCGTGAGTGCGGCCTTCGACGCCACGGCCGGTGCCACGCGCACGCTGCGGGTCGCATCACTCACGGGCGACCTCCAGCTCGACGGCCGCCTGGACGAAGCGGCCTGGCAAACCGCCGACTCGATCGAGAACCTCACCACCATCGAGCCGGAGGAAGGCGGCGTCCCGGCCGGCCAGACGATCGTGAAGATCCTGGTCAACGCGAACGAGATCGTGTTCGGCGTGGTCTGCCACGACAGCAACCCCGCCGGCATCGTCGCATTCGCCAAGACGCGGGACTTCGAGCTCGAGCTCGAGGACTACGTGCTGATCGTGCTCGATCCGTTTCAGGACGGGCGCTCGGGCTACGTGTTCGCGGTCAACCCGAACGGGGCCCGGTTCGATGGCCTGGTGGCCGAGCGCGGTGAAGAGGTCAACACCGATTGGGACGCGATCTGGGAGGCGGCGACCTCGCGGGATGCGTCTGGTTGGAGTGCCGAGATTCGGATCCCGATCAAGAGTCTGAGCTTCAAGCCGGGCCTCACGGCCTGGGGATTCAACGTGGAGCGCGGCGTGCAGCGTCTGCTGGAGACCAGTCGGTGGGCGGGGGCCCATCGGGATTACGAGATCTATCAGACCAGCCACGCGGGCCTGCTGACCGATCTACCGGCGTTCGACCTCGGGCTTGGGCTGAGCGTTCGTCCCAGTCTCGTGGCCAACGCCAACAAGCCCGCGCCCGACGAGGATCGCGTCTACAAAATGGAAGGCAGTCTGGACGCGACGAAGCGGCTGGGCTCCAACCTGGTGGCCTCTCTCACCATCAACACGGACTTCGCCGAAACCGAAGTCGATGCCCGGCAAACCAACCTGACGCGGTTCGATCTGCTGTTTCCGGAGAAACGAACCTTCTTCCTCGAGGGCGCCGACATCTTCGACTTCGGCCTCGGCACCGGGGAAGACCTGATCCCGTTCCAGAGCCGGCGCATCGGCCTGACGGGAGAAGAAGAGGATCTGCTGGAGATCCCCATTTCGGTCGGCACGAAGGTGAACGGGCGGATCGGCAACACGAACATCGGCGCGCTGATGGTGCACACGCGCCGGGCCGATACCCTGAACACGTCGTCGACGATGGGCGTGGTGCGCATCAAGCAGAACATCCTGTCGGAGTCGTCGGTCGGCATGATCGCGACGGTGGGCGATCCGCTGCGGCTTCCCAGCAGCTGGACCGGCGGCGTGGACTTCACCTATCAAACGTCGGCGTTCCGCGGCGAAAAGAATCTGCTCGTCGGCGTATGGGGCTTGCAGAATCACACCAGTGACGGCTCGGACGAGGCGTTCGGCGGCATGATCGACTACCCCAACGACCTGGTGGACGTCGCCGTGTCCTACAAGTGGATCGGCGAGGACTTCGCGCCCTCACTCGGGTTCGTGCCGCGCACCGGCGTCCAGATCTTCCAGGCAGAAATGGCCTTCAACCCTCGGCCCTCCTGGTCGCTCGTGCGACAGATGTTCTTCGAGGTCAATCCGTCGATCGTGAGCGACCTCGGGAACCGCTGGGAGAGCTACGAGGTGCAGATCAAGCCGCTCGACTGGCAGCTGGAGAGCGGTGATCGATTCGAGTTCAGCATCGTCCCGCAGGGCGACCGGCCCACGGAAGACTTCGAGCTGTTCAACTCCGGTACCGATTCGGTGGCCGTGCCGGCGGATGTGTACCGGTGGACCCGCTACAACGTGCAGGCCGCGTTCGCGTCCAAACGCCGGGTCAACGGCGAGGCCACGTTCTCCACGGGGTCCTTCTACGGCGGCACGTTGAACAGCCTGGAGCTGACCCTGCGCGCGAAGCCGTCGTCGTTCCTGACGGCCGAGCTTGGCCTGGAGCGCAACAGCGCGCAACTCCCGGATGGCCACTTCGTGCAGAAGCTCTATAGCGGCCGGGTGCAGGTGAATGTGTCGGCCGACCTGCAGGTGGCCAGCCTCGTCCAGTACGACAACGAGAGCCGCAGTCTCGGCACCAACACGCGGCTCAGGTGGACCTTCAATCCACTGGGCGAGCTGTTCGTCGTGTTCAATCACAACATGCTGCGCGATATCACCAACCGCTTCGCGTTCGATTCCAACCAGCTACTGGTCAAGGCTCAGTATGCCTACCGCTTCTAGAGAGCACGGGGGACTGCCATGATGCGTTCGATCGTTGCGTCGAGTCTGAAATACCGACTCCTCGTGGTGGTGATCGCCGCGGTGACGATGGTGTTCGGTGTCCGCCAGCTGCGCCAAGCTCCGGTCGAGGTCCTGCCGGAGTTCACGCCGCCCTCCGTGGAGATCCAGACCGAAGCCCTCGGCCTGTCCGCCGACGAAGTCGAACAGCTGATCACGCTGGGCCTGGAGCAAGATTTGTTGAACGGCGTGCCGTGGCTGGAATCGATTCGGTCCGAGTCCGTCACCGGGTTGTCCTCGATCGTCCTCACCTTCAAGCCTGGGACCGACCTGATGCGCGCCCGGCAGATGGTGTCCGAACGCCTGACCCAGGCGTTCGCGCTGCCGCACGTGTCCAAGCCGCCGACGATGCTCCAGCCGATGTCGTCCACCAGCCGGGTCATGATGATCGGGCTGTCCTCGAAAACGCTGTCCTTGATTCAGACGTCGGTGCTCGCCCGCTGGACCATCGGACCCCGGTTGCTGAGTGTGCCTGGCGTCGCGAACGTGGCGATCTGGGGGCAGCGCGAGCGGCAGCTCCAGGTCCTGGTCGATCCCAAACGGCTGCAGGATCGCCGCGTGTCGCTGCTCCAGGTGCTCGAGACCACCGGCAACGCTTTGTGGGTGTCCTCGCTGAGTTTCGTCGAGGCCTCGACGCCCGGCACCGGCGGGTTCATCGACAACGCCAATCAGCGGCTCGGGATCCGGCACATCCTGCCGATCGTGTCGCCGGAAGGTCTCGCCCAGGTACCCATCGAAGCGACCGGCGTCCGCCTCGGGGACGTCGCCCGGGTGGTCGAAGGGCATCAGCCGCTGATCGGGGACGCGCTCACCAACGACAGCTCGAGCCTCATGCTGGTGGTGGACCGATTCCCCGGGACCAACCTGCGGGACGTGAGCCGCGGGCTGGAGGCGGCGTTGACCGAGCTCCGCCCGGGCCTGACCGGTCTGGACATGGACGCCAAGATTTTCCGGCCCACCGATTTCGTCGACACGTCGATCCGCAATCTGGGGATCGGCGTGATGGTCGGGTTCGCGCTCCTGGTGCTGTTCCTGGCCTTGTGCTTCAACAATTGGCGCCTCACGCTGATCAGCGCGGTCGCCATTCCGCTGTCGCTCGTGGCCGCCGCCGTGGTGCTCTACCTGCGCGGGGCCTCGATCAACCTGATGATGGTGGCGGGGCTCCTCATGGCCCTCGGCGTCATCGTCGACGACGCGATCCTCCACGTCGACGCGATCGCGCGGCGCCTCCGGGAGCATCGCCAGGCAGGCCGTCCGACCACGCCAGCATCCATCATTCTCGAGACGTCGGCCGAGATGCGGAGTGCCGTGCTGTTCGCGCTGCTGATCGTCCTGCTGGCGGTGTCGCCGTTTTTCTTCGTCGCCGGGCTCCCGGGGGCGTTCTTCCGACCGCTGGTGGTCTCCTATGGGCTGGCCGTGCTCGCCTCCCTGGTGGTGGCGCTGACGGTGACGCCGGCGTTGAGCCTGCTGCTTCTGGCTCGGGCTCCGCTCGATCCGCAGCCGTCCCCAATCGTGCGGTGGCTGCATGATTGGTACGAGCGGGCGTTGTCCCGGGTGATTGGGCGGCCGCGTCTGGCGTTGGGGGGTCTCGTCCTGATCGTCGCGCTGGGGTTCGTGGTGACGCCATTTGTCGCGCGGGTGGTGTTGCCGCGATTCAAAGAGCGTGACCTCCTGATCCACCTGCGCAGCGCCCCGGGGACCTCGCAGCCCGAAATGAGCCGGATCGCCGGGCGGATGAGTCACGAGTTGCGGACGCTTCCCGGCGTCAAGAACGTCGGTGCCCACGTGGGCCGGGCCATCTTCGGCGATCAGATCGTCAATGTCAGCTCAGCCGAGCTCTGGGTCACTGTCGATCGTAAGGCCCCGTATGACGAGACCGTCGCCCACATCGCACAGGTGGTGCGGGGCTACCCGGGTCTCCGTCACGAAGTGGCGACCTATCTGATGGATCGCAGCCGCGACATCGCGGCCCAATCGAATGATTCGATCGTCGTGCGCGTGTATGGAGGGACCGATGCCGTGCTGCGGAGCGTCGCCGGTGACGTCCGCACCGCGCTGACCGGCGTCCCGGGCCTGACTGATTTCCGCCTCGACCTTCCGGTGTTGCAGCCGGTGATGGAGGTCGAGGTCGATCTGACCGCGGCGCTGCGCCACGGCATCAAGCCCGGCGACGTTCGGCGGGCGGCCACTACCATGTTTTCGGGCCTGCAGGTCGGCAACGTGTTCGAAGAACAAAAGGTGTTCGACGTGGTCGTGTGGAGTACGCCCGAGACGCGTCAGGGCCTCAACAGCGTCCGCGACCTGATGATCGACACACCCGGCGGCGGCCATGTTCGCCTTGGGGATGTCGCCCGTGTCCGCGTCGTGTCGAGTCCGAGCATCATCCGCCATGAGGCGGTCAAGCGTTATGTCGACGTGATCGCCGGCGTGCGGGGACGCGATCGGGCTGCGGTCGCGGCTGACGTCACGGGACGCCTGCGCCAGATGTCCCTCCCGCTCGAATACCACGCCGCGGTGCTCGGCGCATACGCCGAGCAGCAGGCCTCGCGCGGCCGCATGCTCGCCGTCGCGATTGCCGCCCTGCTTGGGATCTTCTTCCTGCTGCAGGCGGCCTTCGGGAGCTGGCGTCTGGCCGCCCTCTCCTTCGCGACGTTGGCGGCGACCCTGGTGGGTGGCCTGCTGGCCGTTTTCCTGACGGGCGGTCTGTTTTCACTCGGCTCCGTCGTCGGCTTGGTGGCGCTGTTCGGGTTGGCCGCGCGCAACGGCATCGTCCTCATCCAGCACTACCAGCGCCTGGAGCGGCAGGGCGGAGAGGCGTTTGGCTCCGGGCTCGTTCTGCGCGGGTCGTGGGAACGGGCGATTCCGATCTTGATGCCGACCCTCGCCATCGGACTGGCACTGTTGCCGATGGTGTTCCTGGGCAACGTCCCCGGTCTCGAGGTCGTGCGGCCAATGGCGATCGTCATGCTGGGTGGTCTGCTCACGTCCACACTGCTCAACCTGTTCATCGTCCCTGCTCTGTATTTGCATCTCGGAGTCACTGGGGTGCGCGAGTTGGATTTAGGAGTGCCCGGCGGGCTGTTGGAAGTTCACGCGTGAGTCACGCGGTCACGAGGAGGAAACGGTGAAGTCCAGCGTTCGATGGAAAGTGGCCGGCCTGTGCATCGCCTGTCTGCCCCTGACGATGTGCGCGAAGCCGCCGGTGGAAGAGGAAACCCAGAGCCAAACCGTCAAGGTCGAGCCGATCGAGGGGACGGACGACCTCAATCGCCTGATCGTGACCGAGGACGGGGCGAAGCGGCTCGATCTGCAGACCGCGCCGGTGCGTACCGTGCTGGTGCGGGGGACCCGGCGCTCGGTGATCCCATATTCGGCGCTGCTCTACGACAAAGACGGCGACGCCTGGGCCTACACCACCGAGAGTCCGCTCACGTTCGTCCGGGCGGCGATCTCGGTCGACTACGTCGAGGACTCGGTGGCGGTCTTGTCGTCCGGCCCACCCGCCGGCACGATGGTAGTCGTTGTTGGCGCGACCGAGCTGTACGGCAGCGAAGAAGAGTTCGAGGAAGAATGAGCCCGCGGGGAGGGCGCCGACCATGATGCGCTCGATTGTTGGATCGAGCCTGAGGTTCCGGCACATCGTCCTGGCGCTCGCCGTGGCGATGATGGGGTATGGGATCGCTCAGATCCCCAACATGCCGGTGGATGCCTTCCCCGAGTTCGCGCCGCCCCGGGTGGAGGTCCAAACGCCATCGCTCGGGATGTCCGCGGATGAAGTGGAAGCGCTGGTCACGGTGCCGCTGGAGCAGGCGTTCAACGGCGTCGACGGCCTCGACCTGATGCGCTCCAAATCGATCCCGGATTTGTCCTCGATCGAGCTGCTGTTCAAACCCGGGGTCGATGTCGTCGAGGCGCGACAGCTGGTGCAGGAGCGCCTGACCACCGTGCTCACCACGCTGCCCACGTGGGCGGCGCCACCGGTGATCATCCCGCCCGTGTCGTCCACCGGCCGGGTCATGAAGATCGGCGTGTCCTCGTCGACCGTGTCGTTGATGGACCTGTCCATGATCTCCTACTGGACCATTCGCGCCCGGTTGCTGGGCGTCACGGGCGTCGCGAATGTCGCGATCTGGGGTGAGCGGGTGAAAATGCCCCAGGTCCAGGTCGACCCGCATCGCATGCTGGCGCACAACGTCTCGCTCGATCAAGTCATGGAAACGACGGCTGACGCCCTCGACGTGGGAATTCTCTATTTCTCCACCGGCGCGGTGATCGGCACCGGCGGCTACATCCAGACGCCCAATCAGCGGCTCGGCATCCACCACGTCCTCGCCATCTCCTCACCCGAGGATCTGGGACGGGTCCCCATCGCCAACCGCCGCGGGCCGGACGGCAACGCACTCCGACTCAGTGACGTGTCCAACGTCGTGTGGGACACCTGGCCGCTGTTCGGGGACGCCGTGATCAACGACGGCCCGGGGCTGATGCTCGTGGTGGAAAAATTCCCCTGGGCCAATACCCTCGACGTCACGCATGGCGTCGAGAACGCGCTGGATGAGCTGCGTCCCGGCCTGCCCGGGGTCGACATGGATCCGACCATCTTTCGACCCGCGGACTTCATCCAGGTCGCGCTCAACAATCTCACCCGCGCGTTGATCATCGGGTGCATCCTCGTGATGGCCGTCATCGCCGCGTTCCTGTTCCAGTGGCGGACCGCGCTGATCAGCATGGTGGCGATCCCGTTGTCCCTGATGGCCGGCGCGCTGGTGCTCTACCTGGCCGGGGCGGTCATCAATACGATGATCCTCGCCGGATTTGTCATCGCCATCGGGGTGGTCGTGGATGATGCCATCATCGACGTCGAGAACATCACGCGACGATTGCGTCTGGCCCGTGCGACCGGGAGCGGTCAATCGACGGCCAGCGTCGTGCTCGAGGCGTCGCTCGAGGTCCGCCAGGCCATCGTGCATGCGACCCTGATCGACGCGGTGGTGGTGATCCCGATCTTCTTCATCGGGGGGTTGTCCGGCGCCTTCTTCCAGCCGATGGCGCTCGCGTATGGGTTGGCGGTGATGGCGTCCATGATCGTGGCCCTGACGGTCACGCCCGCGATGTGCCTGATGCTGCTGGCCAAAGCGCCCCTGTCGCCCCGCGAAAAGCCGCTGGTGCGGTGGCTGCAGGGCCTCTATGAACGGGTGCTGGCGCGGATCATCTCGCGCCCCCGGCCGGTGTTCGTCGGCACGGCGGTCGTGATGGTGGTCGGATTTGGCGTGCTGCCGTTCCTGGGCGAGTCGCTGTTTCCGCACTTCAAGGAACGGGATTTCCTGATCCATTGGATCACGAAACCCGGCAGCTCCGTGGTGGAAGAGCGTCGCATCGTGACCCGACTCAGCAAGGAGCTGCGGGCCATTCCGGGCGTGCGCAACTTCGGCTCCCACATCGGGCAGGCGTTGCTGGCCGACGAGCTGAACGGCGTCAATTTCGGCGAAAGCTGGATCAGCGTAGATCCCGCAGCCGACTACGACGAGACGATCGCCGCGGTCGAAGCAGTGGTCTACGCCTATCCCGGCCTGTTCCACAACGTCGAGACGTACCTGAACGAGCGCATCGACGAGGTATTGTCGGGCGCGAGCCAGACCTTCGTCGTGCGCATCTATGGACCGGACCTGAGAAAAATCCACGAGATGGCCGAGGAAGTGGAGGACTCGCTGCGGGGGATCCCCGGGATCATCGACTTGAATGTGCAGCTCCAGTCGGAGGTGCCCCAGATCCAGGTCGAAGTGAACCTCGCCGCAGCACAGCGCTATGGCCTCAAACCCGGCGATGTGCGCCGGGCGTCCGGCACGTTGCTGGCCGGGGAGGAGGTCGGCGACATCTTCCGCGACGGCAAGGCGTACGACGTGAACGTGTGGAGCACGCCCGCCACGCGGCACAGCATCTCCAGTGTGCGCGACCTGCTGATCGATACGCCCAATGGCGGGCACGTGCGGCTGGGCGACGTCGCCGACGTACGCATCCGGCCGGCGCAAAGCGTGATCTACCGGGAGAACGACTCGCGCCGCATCGACGTGGGCGCCGAAGTCACCAACCACGATCTGGGCGCCGTGGCCGATGAAGTCGAGGATCGCCTCGACAACATCCAGTTCCCGCTGGGCTATCACGCGGTCATCCTGGGCGAATATACGGAGCGGCAGGCGGCCTCGACCCGCCTGTTGTGGTTCGCGATCGCCGCCGGGATCGGGGTGTTCCTCATCCTGCTGGCCTCGTTCGAAAACACGCGGCTCGCGGTGCTCGGCTTCCTGACCTTGCCGTCGGCGCTGGTGGGCGGACTGCTCTCGGTCTACTTCACCGGCGACGTCATCTCGCTCGGTTCTCTGGTCGGCTTCCTCACGGTGTTCGGGATCGCGGCGCGGAACCAGATCATGCTGATCAGTCACTATCAGCATCTGGAGCGCCATGAAGGGGAATCGTTCGGGGCGACCTTGGCCCTGCGAGGCGCGCGCGAACGGCTGTCCCCGATCCTGATGACGGCGCTCGCGACCGGTCTCGCGCTGGTGCCCCTCGTGGCGCGGGGCGACATCCCCGGTCACGAGATCGAGTATCCGATGGCGATCGTGATTCTGGGCGGGCTGATCACCTCGACGCTGCTCAACCTGTTCGTGGTGCCGAGCCTGTATCTCCGTTTCGGAAAGGCCGCCTGATGCGAAGGCCCGCGCTCGTGGGGTTGGTGCTGCAACTCCTGGCCGGGGTCGGTGCTCCAACCGGGGTGGTAGCCCAGACCTGTGATTCGGTGCGCGCCGTCGACCCGAGCCGGTTCACGCATTCGACGCGTATCGACAACCCATGGCTCCCGCTCGCGCCGGGGGCGCGGTTCGTGCTCGAAGGGCGCTCCAATCGCGGCGGCGGCGTGCTGCCGCACCAGGTGATCCTCACCGTCACCGATCTCACCAAGGTGATCGACGGCGTGCGGACGGTCGTGCTGTGGGATCAGGACGTCAACGAGGGAGAGGTCGAAGAATCGGAGCTGACCTTCTTCGCCCAGGACGACGACGGCCACGTCTGGAATTTCGGGGAGTACCCCGAAGAGTACGAGGACGGCAAGTTCGCCGGTGCCCCCAAGACCTGGATTCACGGCCTGGATGGCGCGCATGCGGGCCTCGCCATCGAGGGTCAGCCTCGCCTGGGCGGCACGGCGTACAACCAGGGCATCGCGCCCAGGATCGATTTCCTGGATTGCGCCCGGGTGCTCCAGATGGATCAGCGGGTGTGCGTGGGCACGACCTGCTACGACCACGTGCTGGTGATGGATGAGTGGAGCCCGCACGATCCGGAGAGCGGACACCAGCGCAAGTTCTACGCGTCCGGCGTGGGCAACGTGCAGATCGCGGCGGTGGATGATCCCGAAGACGAGACATTGGTATTGGTGCAGGTCTTGCAGTTGACCCCGCAGCAACTAGCGGAAGCCCGCGCTGCGGCGTTGGCGCTGGAACGACATGCGTTCGCAGTCAGCGCCATCTATCAGCAGACCCAGGTCGCTGGGCAGGCGCAGTAAACGTATATGACCCAGAAGGGAGTCCGACGCTCATGACGCAGAACAATCAGGACGTCTTGGTGGCCGAGGGCCTGGCAAAGACGTATGGACCGAGACACGCCCTGCGCGGCCTGTCGTTCACGCTAAGAGCCGGACGCATGCTCGGCTTTCTCGGCCCCAACGGAGCCGGGAAAACGACCTCGATCCGCATCCTGACGACGATCATGGAGCCCGATGCCGGGCAGTTCACGGTGGACGGGATCAGTCACAAGCACCCCGACCAGATCCGCCGCCGCATCGGGGTCCTGCCCGAGAGTTTCGGGCTGCCCAAGCAGATGACCGGCATCGAGTATCTGACCTACTTCGGCCAGCTCTATGGCCGCACCGCTGCCGACGCCAAGGCGATCGGTCTGCGGCTCATGGAGGAAGTGGGCCTCAAGCAGCGGACCCGGTCCCTCGTCAGCACCTACAGTCACGGCATGCGCCAGCGCATCGGGATCGCGCGCGCGCTCGTCAACGACCCGGTGGTGGTGTTCCTGGATGAGCCGACCATCGGTCTCGATCCGCGCGGGCAGCAGGAGCTGCTCGGGCTGGTACAGCAGATTGCCAGCGATCGCCGCGCCGGCGTGATCCTCTGCAGCCACCTGCTCTCGGAGGTGGAGAGTGTGTGCGACGACGTCGTCATCCTGAGCTCGGGTGAGATCGTCGCGTCCGGGCGCAGTGAGCGAAGTCATCGGAAAAACAGAGCAGAACGTCATCCGTATCCGCGTCCCCACCGACGCGATGGAGGACGCCCAGCGCGAGCTGGAAGCGATCCCGGCGGTGCATCGCGTGGTCCCCGCCAGCGGACAGCCCGGCTGGTTGCGCGTGGAGCTGGACGAAGGCGCTTCCGACGACCATCCGATCAACAACCGGATCCTGGAAACGCTGATCCGCGCCGACATTCCGATCGTGAGCTTCGAGCCCGAGGGCGGGCGCTTGCAGGACGTGTTTCTGCAGCTCACCGCCGGAGGAATCAAGTGAGCATGGCCGTCGATCGCCGGGAGGCGCCGCAGGACGCGTCGCCGACCTGGTGGATCGTGTTCGCGCGGGAGTTGCGCGACCTCTGGGTCGGGGGCAAGGCGCTGTCCATGATTCTGGTCTACACGCTCCTGTTGGGCATCTATGCCTACCTGTTCGCCAGCAACTCGGAGCTGCAGTTGTTGCCGTTGAAGCAAATGGTGCTGGAGATCGTCAAGGCGGCGATTTTCGTCGGGCTGTTCGTCTGCCTCATCATCGGCGCCGACAGTTTCTCGGGCGAGCGGGAGCGCTACACGCTGGAGGGGTTGCTGCTGACCCCAACCAGCCGGCGGCAACTCGTCGTGGGGAAATTCCTGGCCGCCCTGTCGCCCTGGCCCGTGGCCCTGGCGGTCGCCATCCCCTACTGGGTGGTGCTCTCCAAAGGAGACCCGGCGCTGGGGCAGGCGCTCGTGTGGGGGCCGCTGGTGGGGACGCTGCTCGCGCCCGCATTCGCGGGCCTCGGCATGCTCGTGAGCGTGTGGTGCAATTCCAACAAGACCAGCATGCTGGTCAGCGTCGGGCTGTACCTCGTGCTGATCCTGCCGTCCCAGTATTCAGGCCTGGCGACCGTGACGGTGAGCACCCAGATGACCGAGCGATCCAACGTGTTCCAGCTGCTCAATCCCATGGGCGCCAGCAGTCGATTGCTGCATGACAGCATTATGGGCGGCACGGCCGCGCATCAGGTGTGGAGCTGGCTAATGACGCCGGCGCTGTTCCCGGTCGTGGTGCTCGCCGTGCTGATCGCCTACGTCGGGCCCGCCCTGCAGTTGGAAGGCGGCATGAAACGCGTGCGGACGAGGACGGCATGAACGCCCCTGGCCTCCACCGTTCGGGTCCGGGCCCGTTCGTCTGGTGGGTGGTCTGCCGACGGGAGCTGCAGGAGCTCTGGGTCGGCGGACGAGCGCTGATGATGCTGCTCGTGTACACGGTGGTGATCGGGGTCATGACGTTCCTCATGGTCAGCAACAGCGAGCTCGACCTGACCCCGCCCAAGGAAATGGTGTGGTCCACGCTGCAGATCTGCATGTATGTCGGCGTGTTCATGGGCCTGCTCATCGGTGCCGATACCTTGAGCGGCGCCCGGGAACGCTCCGCGCTGGAAACGCTGTTGCTGACCCCCGCCAGCCGCACGCAGATCGTGCTCGGCAAGTTTCTCGCCAGTATGTCTCCGTGGCCCGCGGCCATGGCCGTCACCTTCCCGTGCCTGCTCGTCGTGTCCCAGGGCGATGCGATTCTATGGCCGGCACTCAAGTGGGTCGGCTTCGTGGGAAGCCTGCTGGTGATCGGGTTCACCGGGCTGGGCATGCTCGTCAGTTTCTGGTCCACCGCCAACCGCACCAGCCTGTTCACCAGTCTGACCATCTATCTGTTGTTCCTGCTCCCCGCGCTGCTGCCCGGGCCGGCACAGAAGGGGCTGGTGGGGAAGTTCTTTCAACGGTCGAACCCCCTGGCCGCGGCGGATGAATTCCTGGAAAAGGTCATCGTGAATAACCGTAGTCTGCACGACTACGGATCCTGGCTCAAAGGGCCGGAGTGGTTCCCCCTCATCGTGATCGTCTTGCTGTTCGCGTACGCCGGCCCGCGACTGCGTCTGGAGGCCGGCGGGGCGAGCCTGTTCCGGCTGCGGAAGAACCTGGAGGTAACGGCATGAGCGACCGAGCGGTGGCCATGGAGTCCGGGTCGCCCACCTGGTGGATCGTGTTCCAGCGCGAGGCCAAAGACCTCTGGGTCGGCGGCAAGGCGCTCTACTTGATCCTCATCTACATGATCCTGCTGGGGATCTATTCGTACACCCTGGCCGGCAACGCCGAAGTGAAGTTGCTCCCCATGCGGGAGATGATCTCGGAGATGGTGAAGCATTCCATCGCCCTCGGTCTCTTCATTTGCATTATCGTGGCGGCGGACGCTTTCAGCGGCGAGCGGGAGCGCGGCACGCTCGAGACCGTGCTGTTGACGTCGGCGCGCCGGCGTCAGGTCGTGCTGGGCAAGTTCCTCGCGGCCTTCTCCGCATGGCCGGCGGCATTGCTCGTCGCCATCCCCTACTGGGTCGTGTTGGCCAAAGGCGACCCCGTCCTCGGTGAGGGACTGCGCTGGGGTATCCCCATCGGCACTGTGCTGGCGTTGGCGATCACGAGCATCGGGATCCTCGTCAGCATGTGGTGCGACTCGAACAAGACGAGCATGCTCGTCAGCCTGTGCCTGTTCTTGCTCATCCTGCTGCCGTCGGAGCTGTCCCGGCCCGGCATCGTCCAGTCGGCCGCGGAGGCGAGAAAGACGTTCTTGTATTCGCTCGTCAATCCGTGGGACGCGGGCTCGAATTTCCTGGTCAAGACACTCGCCGCCCAGGTACCGCTGGCCCAGGTCTGGTACCTGCCGCTGCTCTGCGCCGCGTTCGCCATCGTCACGCTGACCCTGTTGTTCGGTTACGCCGGTCCTCGTCTCCGTTTGGAAGCGGGAACCGCCAGAAAGTTCCAGCGCTACTGGGAACGCTGGCAGAGCGTCGTCGGCATGCCGGCTCGGCGACCGGTCCGGGCGCGCGAGCCGTCCAGTGGAGCAGGGGAGGGCCTGCCCGTCCTGTCTTCCATCAAGCCGGCGCCACGGCCAATCGAGCGACGGCCGCTGCCGGAGACACCCGCGGCTTCCACCTGGTGGGTCGTGTTCAAAAAGGAGCTCGGCGATCTCTGGGTCGGCGGCAAGGCGCTCCACCTCACGGTGGCCTACACGGTCGTGCTCGGCATCTACACCTATGTCACGGCGCGCGACAGCACCTTGAGCTTGATCCCACCTAAGGAAATGGTCTTCGAGCTGACCAAGGCGGCGATGATCGCCAGCGTCTTCGTGAGCCTGATTATCGGCGCCGACAGCCTGAGCGGCGAGCGCGAGCGGTCCACACTCGAGGCGCTGCTGCTGACTCCGACCAGCCGAAGCCAGATCGTCGTCGGCAAGTTCCTGGCGGCGGCGTCCCCGGGTCCTGTGGCCCTGGCCATCACCATCCCCTACATGTACGTGCTGTCCCAGGGCGACGACGTCATCGGTCCGGCGGTCCTCTGGGGCATGGGGTTGGGCTGCGTCGCTGACGCTTGCCTTCACGGCGCTGTCGATGTTCGTGGGCTTCTGGTGCAACTCCAACAAGACGAGCTTGTTCGTCAGCCTGTGTCTGTACGTCGTGTTTCTCCTCCCCACCCAACTCACTGGGCATGCCCAGGGCGGAACTATGGGACTTCTATTTCAATTGGTGAATCCACTGGCGGCGCCACGCTTCTTCCTCGCCGCCATCCTGGTCAATAACTGGACGCTCGAGCGAGCCTGGTCCTGGTTGCTGTCTCCCGTGGCGTTTGTCCTGCTCACGTTCGTGCTGCTGTTCTGGTACGCCGGCCCAGCGCTGCGCCTCGAGGCGGGCAAGGTCCGCCTGAAAGTGGCTGGGCGCCGGGCCGCGATGCTGATCGCGTCCGGCCTGGCGTTCGCCGCCGCGCCGCTCATGGCGATGCGTCAACAGCCGACCCAGGCGCCGGCCGCCAGCACGCTGAGCATGAGCATCGATGCGGAGGTCAAGGACGTCCGCGCCGGCACGCCGATCGAATACCACACCGTCGTGACCAACAGCGGCACCGAGACGTCGGCGCCGATGATCGTGGCGATGAACATCGTGAATCTGAGTAAGACCGGGGACGTGGTCGATCCGGAAGACTGGTCGCCACAGCGCACCCAATACGTGGATCCGATCCCCGCCGGCCAATCGACCACGCTCGACTGGCGCATCAACGCGATCCTCGACGGCAACTACATGGTCTATATGGTGGCCATCCCGTCGCCCACCGGCCCGACAGCCACCAGCCATCCGGTGACCAGCCCGGGCATCCATTTGATGGTGTCGAAGTACACAAGGCTCAATCCGGGTGGAGTGCTCCCGTATGCCATCGGGGGACCGGTACTGCTGGGACTGCTCATATTCGTCGTCTTCAAACGCCGGCACCGCGAGATCGACGACGGCGCCTCAGCGTAACCACTCGAGCAAGGAGTTCACCATGAGGACGATGACCATGCTGGGGCTGGCGCTCATCCTGACGCTCGGCGCCACCGCCGCCGCCGCGCAGCAGCCGGCGAGCCAGCGGCCGACCTACGAACGCGAAGTCCCGGCGGCGCTCGTTCCGCAGGCGAAGATCAGCGAGGACAGCTCGCTCGCCCTGGCGCTCGGCCGGGTCCCGCACGGCGTCCCGGACGCAGTCGAGCTGGTGCGCCATTCGGGAAACCTGGAATGGGTGTGGGACATCAAGGTTACCGGCAAGAGCGGCATCACCGAAGTGACCGTGAACGCCATGAATGGCACCGTGACGAGCCATGATGAGTAGACTGCCCGTCCTCACGGCTGCCTGCAGCGTCGCACTGTTTGTCGCCTGCGCCGCACAGGACCGTCCTCACCTTCCCGATGGTTTCGAGGCCGGCCGCTTCACGGCCCCGACTCGAATCGTCAACCCATGGATGCCGTTGCAGCCGGGCACCCGGTTGGTCTATCAGGGCACGACCGTCGAAGACGACGGCACGCAGGTGCCTCACAAGGTCGTCATCAACGTCACGGACCTGACCAAAGTGATCGCTGGTGTCCGCACCGTGATCACGTGGGATCTCGACTACAGCGATGGGGAGCTGGTCGAGGCGGAGCTCGCGTTCTTCGCCCAGGACTCGACCGGCGCCGTGTGGCGCGTCGGGGAATACCCGGAGGAATACGAGGAAGGGCGGTTCATCGCAGCACCGGCCTGGATTCACGGGGTCGAGGATGCCCGTGCGGGAATCATGATGCACGCCGAGCCGAAGCCCGGGACGCCGAGCTATGCGCAGGGTTGGGGACCGGCGGTCAACTGGACCGATCGCGGTCAGGTCGACCAGGTGGGGCAGAAGACCTGCGTCCCCGTGCGCTGCTTCGAAGACGTGCTGGTGATCGCGGAGACCAGCGCCGGAGAGCTGAACGCGCAGCAGCTGAAGTACTACGCGCGCGGGGTCGGCAACGTGCGCGTCAGCTGGCGCGGAGAGGGAGAGCGCACGATGGAGTCGCTCGAGCTCACGGAGATCGAGCAGCTGGATGAGTACGGTCTAGCCCAGGTGCGCACCAGCGCCATGGACATGGAACGCAACGCATATCAGCGCAGCAAGACCGTGTACGCCCAGACGGCCGTGGCCGAACGGGCGCCGGCAGTCAATTCTCGCGAATAGACGTTCACACAGGACCTAGGGAGAGGGCCGCCGCCATGATACGTCGCATCATCGAAGCAAGTCTGAGACTCCGGGTTTTGGTGATCGCCGCCGCGGCGGTGGTCATGGTCGTCGGCATCGGCAGGATGCGCAACATGCCGGTGGATGCCTTACCCGAATTCGCTCCCCCCTACATCGAGATTCAAACCGAAGCACTGGGGCTTTCGGCCAGCGAGGTCGAAGACCTCGTGACGCTGAACGTCGAGGAGCTGCTGGCCGGGGTGCCGTGGCTCGAGACGATGCGCTCCAAGTCCGTCCCCGGCCTGTCCTCGATCATGATGATTTTCGAGCCCGGCACCAACATCTGGCGGGCGCGGCAGATGGTGCAGGAGCGGTTGACGGGGGCCTACGCGCTCCCCAACGCCTCCAAGGCGCCGATCATGATCCAGCCGCTCTCGGCGACCAGCCGCGTCGCGATGATCGGGCTCTCGTCGCAGACCGTGTCGTTGATCGACCTGTCCGTGCTCGCGCGCTGGACTATCAAGCCCAGGCTGCTCGGCATCCCCGGCGTCGCCAACGTGGCGGTGTGGGGCGACCGCGACCGTCAACTGCAGGTCCAGTTCGATCCGGACCGACTGGCGTCCCACGGCGTCACGCAGAGCCAGCTGATCGAAACCACCGGCAACTCCCTCTGGATCTCGCCCCTGACCTATCTCGAGGCGTCGTTCCCCGGCGCCGGCGGATGGCTGGACGGCCCCACGCAGCGGCTCGAAGTGCGGCACGTGCTGCCGATCTCCCACCCCGCAGACCTGGCCAGGATACGGATCTCGGGCTCGTCGCTCCGGCTGGGGGACGTCGCCGAAGTGGTGGAAGGCCATCCCCCCCTGATCGGGGACGCGGTGCTCGCCGACGGTCCTGGATTGCTGCTCGTCGTCGAGAAGCTCCCCGGCGCCAACACGCTCGAGGTCGCACGCGGAGTGGAGGCGGCGTTGACCGAGCTGCGGCACGGGCTGGACGGCGTCCAACTGGACCCGTCGATCTACCGGGCGGCCACATTCATTGAGACGGCGTTCTCGAACCTCGGTCGGGCGCTGGTGATGGCCGCCGTACTGGCGGTGCTGATCCTGGGCGTGGTGCTGTACGACTGGCGCGCCGCCGTCATCGGTCTCGTCACGATCCCGTTGGCCCTGGTGGCCGCGGGCGCGGTGATCGGGTGCCTGGGCGGCTCCCTCAATACGATGGTGCTGGCCGGGATGGTGGTCGCGCTCGCGGTGGTGGTCGACGAGGCCATCATCAGCGTGGAGGCCATGCGACGACGGCCCGAAGTGGCCCAGGCCGCGCACCAGATCCGCGGCCCCATGCTGTTCGCCACGCTGATCCTGCTCCTGGCCGTGGTGCCGGTGTTCCTCATGGAAGGCGTGGCGGGAGATTTCTTCAGGCCGCTCGCCCGCACCTACACCTTCGCGCTACTCGCCGCGCTCGCCGTCGCCGTGACCGTCACGCCGGCGCTCGCTTCACTCCTGCTGCGGCATCGGCCGCTGCAGCAACGAGACTCGGCGTTTGTCCGCCGGCTCCAGGGTCTCTACGCCGGCATCCTGTCGCGCGCCGTGCGCGCGCCGCGGACGGGGCTGGTGACCGCCGTGGTCCTCATCGCCGCGGGCCTCGCGCCGTGGCCGCTGCTCCATCAGTCGTTCCTGCCGACTTTCCAGGAGCGGTATCTGCGCATCGACTGGGTGGGCTCCCCCGGGACGTCGCATCCCGAGACCGCCCGCATCATGACGCTGGCCAGCCGGGAGTTGCGCGCCATCCCGGGCGTCGCCGGCGCCTATGTGCACCTGGGGCGGGCGGTGACCGGTGATCAGGTCGTCGGAGTGAACGCCAGCCAGCTGTGGGTCGGCATCGACCCCAAGGCCGACTACGACGCCACCGTCGCGGCGGTGCGGGCGGTGGTGGATGGGTATCCGGGGCTCACGCACAGCGTGCAGAGCTACCTCAGCGGCACCATCCGCGAAGTCCTGGCGGGTGCGGGCCAGGCCGTGGTCGTGCGGATCTACGGCAAGCAGCGCGACCTGCTGCGCGCCAAAGCGGAGGAAGTGCGTCAGGCACTGGCTCCCGTTCAGGGCCTCGTGGACCTCCGGGTCAGCGGATACGTCGAGCAGCCGTCGGTGGAGATCGAGGTCGACCTCGAGAAAGCAGAGCCCCACGGCCTGAAGCCGGGCGACGTCCGCCGGGCCGCGGCCACGATGTTCTCGGGCCTGAACGTGGGGTTCCTGTTCGAGGAGCAGCGCGTGTTCGACGTCGTGGTGTGGGGCGTGCCGGAGAAGCGGAACAGTGTGAGCGACATCGGCAACCTCCTGCTCGACACGCCGCGCGGCGGTCACGTGCGGCTGCGGGACGTGGCCGACGTGCGGATCGCGCCGACCCCCACCGCCATTCATCACGAGGCGCTGCAGAATCGCATCGACGTGGTGGCCGACGTCCGTGGTCGCGATCTCGCCGCCGTGGTGGACGACGTCGAGAGTCGCCTCGACGACGTCCCATTCCCGCTCGAATACTACCCGGCGGTGCTGGGGGAGTCCGCCGAGCGGGAGGCGGTCGTAGAGCGCATGCAGGGCTTCGCGGTCGCGGTCGCGATCGGGATCCTGTTGCTGCTCCAGGCCGCATTCCGCAGCTGGCGCCTCGCACTGGCTTTCTGCCTGGCCACGCCGGCGGCGCTCGCGGGCGGGGTGTTCGGGGCGTGGATCGACGGCGACGCGCTTTCCCTCGGCTCGCTCATGGGGTTCTTCGGCGTGTTCGCCATCGCCGTGCGACACGGTGTCATGCTCGTCCGCCGCTATCAGGCGCTCGAGGAGCAGGAGGGCGTGCCGTTCGGGCCCGAGCTGGTCCGGCGCGGCACCGAAGACCGCTTCGCGCCGATCCTGGTGACGTCGCTCATCACGGCGGCGGCCATGCTGCCGCTCGTCGTCCTGGGGAGCCAGACCGGGCTCGAGATCGTGCACCCGATCGCCGCCGTCATGATGGGCGGGCTCGTCACGGCGACCGTGTTCAGCCTGTACGTGGTCCCGGCGCTGTACCTCAAGTTCGGCGTCCGGCGCGAGCCGGACCTAGAGCTCGCCGATGCGATTCCGACCCAAACGACCGCAATGTGAGGAACACAATGCAACTCCGTATTGAAGTGTGCGTGATCGCGGCCGGACTGACGCTGGCGGGGTGCCGTCAGCACACCGCCGCGCCGGCCAAGGTGAAACCGGCCACCGTCGAACACATCGAGGGTTCCGATCTCGCTCGCGTGACGTTGACCGAGCACGCGGCGCAGCGGCTGCGGATCGAGACCGTCGCGGTGCGCGAAGTGAACACGGCGCGCGCCGGTCGCCGCTCGGTGGTCCCCTACGCCGCCGTCCTGTATGACGCGCAGGGCGATACCTGGGTGTACGCGAGCCCCGAATCGCTGCGGTTCGTCCGTCACCCGATCCAGGTGAACTATGTCGACGGCGACCTCGCCGTCCTGTCGAGCGGCCCGCCCACGGGCACGATGGTGGTCACCGTCGGGGCGTTGCAGTTGTTCGGCGCTGAATTTGAGATCGGCCACTGAGGAGATTCGTCCAATGATGCGATGGATCGTTGGCTCGAGCCTGAGATTCCGCTACCTCGTCCTCGCGGGCGCCGTGGCGTTGATGGTCTTCGGTGTGACCCGGTTGCGACACGTCCCGGTAGACGTGTTCCCGGAATTCGCGCCGCCGAAGGTAGAGATCCAGACCGAGGGTCAGGGCATGTCCTCCGCCGAGGTCGAGGACCTGATCACCAGTCCGATGGAGCTGGTGCTCCGCGGCACGCCGGAGCTGGACGTGATGCGCTCCCGGTCGGTGAACGGGCTGTCGCAGATCGTGCTCTTCTTCAAGCGCGGCACCGATCTGCTGCACGCGCGCCAGATGGTCCAGGAACGTCTCCAGCTGGCGGTCGCCAACCTGCCTGCCGCGGCGGCGACACCGCCGGTCATGCTGCAGCCGCTGTCGGCAACGAGCCGCGTGATGAAGATCGGGTTGTCCTCGACCCAGTACGATCTCAAAGACCTGTCGATGATCGCGTACTGGACGATCAAGTTCCGGCTGCTCCAGGTGCCGGGCGTCGCCAATGTGCCGATGTGGGGCGAGCGGATCAAAATGTTCACGATCCAGGTCGACCCCGAGCGCGCGCGCCGGCACAACGTCTCGCTCGATCGCATCCACGAGGTGGCCTCCCAGACCCTCGATTTCGGCCTGATTCCGTACTCGACCTCCTCGAAAACGCAGACCGAGGGATTCATCGATACGCCCAACCAGCGGCTCCCGATGCGGCATGTGCAGCCGGTCATCGAGCCGGGGGACGTGGAGCGGGTTCCGGTGCAGACGGTCGCCGGCCGCACCGTCCGGCTGGGCGACGTCGCGAACATCCTGTGGGACACCTGGCCGCTGGTCGGGGATGCCGTCATCAACGACGGCCCCGGTCTCATGCTGATCGTCGAGAAGCTCCCCTGGGCCAACACGCTCGAAGTGACGCGCGGCGTCGAAGCGGCGCTGCGGGAGCTCGAGCCGGGGCTGGCCGGGATCACCATCGATCACGAAATCTTCCGGCCCGCGACGTTCATCGAGCTGTCGATCCACAACCTGGTGCGCGCGTTGCTGCTGGGCTGCCTGATGGTCGTGATGGTGCTGGTGTTCTTCCTGTACGACTGGCGGGCGGCTGTGATCAGCGTCGTGGCGATCCCGCTGTCCCTGATGGCGGCCGCGCTGGTGCTGTACCTGCGGGGCACCACCATCAATACGATGGTGCTGGCCGGGTTCGTGATCGCGGTGGGCGTCGTGGTGGACGACGCCATCATCGACATCGAGAACATCACGCGGCGATTGCGGCAGTACCGCCAGGAGGGCAGTACCAAGTCCACGGCCCGCATCATCCTCGAGGGCTCACTCGAGGTGCGCAGCGCCATCATTTACGCCACGCTGATCGACGTATTGGCCCTGCTGCCGGTGTTCTTCATGGCGGGGCTCTCCGGCGCGTTCTTCCGGCCGCTCGCGATCTCCTACGGGCTCGCCGTGCTGGCCTCGCTGCTGGTCGCGTTGACCGTCACACCGGCGATGGGACTCCTCTTACTGAAGAACGCGCCGCTCAAGGCGCATGGGTCGCCGTTGGCCCGCTGGCTCCAGACGCGCTACCAGGCCGTGCTCGCGCGCATCATCCAGGTGCCGCGCCGGGCCTACGTGCTCGTCGGGGTCGTCGTGGTGGCCGGCATCGTGGTCACGCCGAGGCTCGGAGAAGAGCTACTGCCGTCGTTCAAGGAGCGGGATTTCCTGATGCACTGGCTCAACAAGCCGGGCAGCTCCCACCCGGAGATGTACCGGATCACGGTCGCGGCCAGTAAGGAGCTCCGGTCCATCCCGGGCGTCCGCAACTTCGGCGCCCACATCGGACGCGCGTTGACAGGGGATGAGCCGTATGGGATCAACTTCACGGAGAATTGGATCAGCGTGGATCCCAAGGCCGACTATGCCGCCACGCTGGCCGCCATTCACGAAACGGTCGAGGGCTATCCGGGCGTCTACCGCGACGTCCAGACCTACCTGAAGGAGCGCATTCGGGAAGTGCTCACCGGGGGCGGGGAAGCCATCATCATCCGTCTGTTCGGTCCCGAGCTCGACACGCTTCGCGCCGCCGCGGAAAGCGTCGAAGCCGCGCTGGAAGGGACCGACGGACTGGTCGACCTGCACGTCCAGCTCCAGACGCTGATCCCGTTCGTGGAAGTCAAAGTGGACCTGGAGGCGGTCAATCGGTACGGGCTCACCCCGGGCGAAGTGCTGCGGTCGGCGAACCGGATCATGACCGGCGCGGAAGTGTCGGACATTCACCGCGATGGCTGGGTGTACGACGTGCAGGTGTGGTCCATCCCCGAGGCGCGTCAGAATCTCACCAACGTGCGGGACATGCTGATCGACACGCCCAATGGCGGGCACGTGCGGCTGGCGGACGTGGCGAGCGTCACCGTCAAAGCAACCCCCAACATGATCCAACGCGAGAACGCCGCGCGCCGTCTTGACGTCCAGGCCAACGTGCGCGGCCGCGCGCTGGGCGACGTCGTGGCCGACGTCGAACGCCGCCTCGAGAACGTGCGCTTCCCGTCTGGCTACCACGCGCACCTGCTGGGGGAGTGGGCCGAGCGCCAGAAGGCCCAGAAGAACCTCGTTCTGCTCGGGATCGTGGCCGCCATCGGCATCCTGTTCCTGCTCGAGACGTCGTTCCGGAGCTGGCGGCTGGGCCTGCTCTCGTTTGTGACTCTGCCCTCGGCGCTGGTCGGCGGTGTGCTCGCCGCCTACGCGACCACGGGCATCATCTCGCTCGGCTCCCTGGTCGGGTTCCTCACCATTCTGGGGATCGCCGCGCGCAACGGCATCATGATGATCAACCATTTCCAGCACCTGGAGCGGTTCGAAGGGGAGCCGTTCAGCCCCGCGCTCGTCCTGCGCGGCGCGCAAGAACGGTTGAATCCGATTCTGATGACCACGCTCGCGACCGGACTCGCGCTCGTGCCGCTCGTCGTCGCCGGCAGCATCCCGGGCCATGAGATCGAGCATCCCATGGCGATCGTCATCCTGGGCGGTCTGATCACGTCCACGTTACTCAACCTGTTCATCGTGCCGAGCCTGTATCTGCGGTTCGCTCGGCCACAACTCGTCGGAGCCACGTCATGACCAGATCGATCGGTGTAGCGGCGCTGCTGTGCGCGTTCCCCCTCTCCCAGGCGGTGGCGCAAGTCGCGCCTACGGTCCGCTTCAACGGCGATTTCCGGGTGCGCTACGAGTACACGAGTGCCGGGAACGGGGCCCTGGCCCTGGGCCGGGAAGTGGTACGGCTGCGGGCCGGTATCACCTATCCGCTGCGCCAGGACATCCTGCTGCGCGCGCGCCTCGCCACCGGCGATCCGGATGACCCGAATTCAACCGATGTCACCGTGAGCTCGTTCGTGAATGATTTCGCCGTCAGCCTGGACCTGGCTTCGATCGAGGTCACGCGGGCGCGCTGGGGCGCGTCCGCGGGAAAGTTCACCAATCCGTTCCAATACACGGAGCTGGTCTGGGATGGAGACGTGAACCCGCAGGGCGTCGCGGGACGCCTCACCCTGGGTGACCGGGCCAAACTGTCGGCCACCATCACCGGACTCTATTTCATCGTGGACCAGCAGGCGAACAACCTGTCGAGCGACATGGGCGGCGGGCAGTTCACGCTCAGCGCGCCGGCCGGCCGGTGGAAGATGTCCGCGTCGGCCGCGCTGTACGACTATCGCATCCGCAGCCTCACGGCGGCGAACGCGGGCGATACCCGCACCAACCGGCTCGCTCCGGGCGGCACCGCGTACCTCTCGGACTTCGAGCTGTTCGATTTTTTGATCGCCGTCGACTACGCGGGGTTCGGAGAGCACTATCCCCTGCGGGTGGTGGGGGACTACGTCCACAACTCCGGCGCCAGCGACCTCAACACCGGATACGAGGCCGATCTCATCCTCGGAAAGACCCTGAATAAGGGCGACCTGCGCTACCGCTATGGCTACGGGATGGCGGAGACCGATGCGGTGCTCGCCGCGTTTTCACACGACAATACGACGATCGGGACGAACTACGAGACGCACACGCTCAGCGTGGACGCGGTGCCGCTCACCGGGCTATTGTTGAACGCCACCCTGTACTACTATCGCCCACACGCGGTGGCCGCCGGGACGGCGCGTGATTATCAGAAGCGCCTGCGGTTGAACGCCACCGTCAACTTCTGAGCGAGGGATCGATGAGCTGGAAACAGGTGCTGACCGACGCCGTGAAAGCGGCCGTCGTCGCCTTCGTCGTGTTGCAGGCGAAAGAGAAGCATGACGCCGGCCAGTTCGACACCGCCGGCACCGCGGCCGACGGCGCGCTGGTCGGTGGCGGCATGCTGATCGTCAGTGCGATTCAGAAACTGATTACGAAGTCCTAGTCCGCCCTAGAACGAAAACATGATGCCGACCTCGGGCGCGATGTCGGTGGCGTTGGGCGTGATTCCCCAGGCATTGTTGAGCCGGAAACGGGCGTGGGGGCTGAAGTACCACTGGACTTGGGTGATCAGGGAGATCTCGTCCACCTGCGTGCCTTCGATCACCCCGATGAACTGCCATGCTCGCGACACGCGCCGCATGTATTCGACCGCGTACTCACCGGCGTCGAGTTGACCATCGGCGTACTCGGCGCTGGCCCGGAACGTCATCGTGCCCCAGCGGAACCCCTTGATCAGACCGAACCCGGCGCTGAATTCCCAATCCTGCGTCCCGATGATGTGCCGCTTGCGTTGCAGCGGCAGCACCGTCTCGAAGAAGGTCCAGATTTCGGGACGTGACGCGGTCTCGGTTTGCGGGCGCCAGCGGATCTGCCCCTCCACGTCGCCCAGTCCGGCCTCGTGCACGCGGGCCGGTCTACCGGTGGACGTATCGCTCAATGAGGTGCGTAGCTCGGCCGTGATGACCGCGGCCTCCATCTCGATCGCGAGGCTGTGCGAGATGCCGTAGGCGACGTAGAAGATCCCCTCCGAGGCCCGGTACCGTCCCCGGTAGTCGAGCGTCGAGGGGGAGTACCCGAGCTCGCTCGGCTTGTATTCCAGGTTGTGATCCGCGTACCACTCGAAAAACGGGTACACCAGGAAATGACCCTTGTCGACGTAGCTGCCCAGCATCGACATCGGGACCCCGGGATCACGATCGCGCAGGTACGGGGCCGAGTCTTGAGCCTGGAGCGGAAGGGAAATAAGGACGGCGGCGAATGCAAAGCAGCCAAAGAGACGGACCATGCTGCCCTCCCGTGAGAAGCGAGCATCGTGTTCCCAATACTACGATAGCCACTACCCGCAACGCTGGCGAATAGCGACGTGTGGCATGCCAGCGACAAGCTTCCCGCACAGAACTTGCAGGCTCCATACTCAACCCTCCTACAGGAGGTCGTCGTGCTCCGGTCGACTCGTATGCTCGCTGCTCGCCCTGATGCTCGTGGCCGGTGTCGGATCTGCGGTCGGTCAACGCGCGGACACCCTGCCGACCGTCGTGGCGACCGCGTTCCGCACCGCGTATCCCAACGCCAAGATCCTGCACGTGAGCCGGGAGCGGCGCGACGGGAAGGTCGTGTATGAGATCGAGAGCCAGGACGGCCCGATGCGGCGCGACCTGATCTACGGTTTGCGAGGGCAGTCCATCGAAATCGAGGACATCCTCCCCGCCGACTCGGTGCCCGCACCGGTGCGCGCCGCGGTCGAGCGCGATCTCGCGGGGGCGACCATTCTGGGCGCCGAGCGCGTGACGACCGGCGCGGTGGTCGTGTACGAGGTTCAGGTCCGCAAAGGTGGGCGGACCCGCCTCCTCAACTACGATCCGGCGGGGGTTCGCAAACCGTAGCGCGTCAGTGGCAGGTCGCGCTGCCGGAATCGCTGAACGTCTTGCCCGCCACCGGAATGAACCGCCACTGATAAGCGCCGGGGGTGAGCGTCAGC
This sequence comes from uncultured Gemmatimonadales bacterium, assembly GCA_963821385.1. Classification (GTDB taxonomy): domain Bacteria; phylum Gemmatimonadota; class Gemmatimonadetes; order Gemmatimonadales; family GWC2-71-9; genus DASTHG01. Next base: position 34,030 of record CAWGDK010000007.1, on the reverse strand, counting down.
TTCAGCACGCCCCACGTTTCGCCATCATGGACTTCGCTGTTGGGGATGGGGGATCCCAGCGGGTAGTGATCCGCGCCCCCCGTGCCCACCACGAACTCACGGATCCCGCGCGCCGAATCGGCCGCGCCCGACGCCGTCTGCGGCGCGAACCGCTCGTAGTTGTGCTCGTGCCCCCCGATCACCACGTCGGCGCCCTGATCGTACAATGCCTGCCACAGTGGCGCCGTCTTGGGGGCGTTGCCATGCTCGGTGCCGGAGCTGAAACGCGGATGGTGCCAGTAGGCCAGCACGCATTGGGCCGGGTTCGCGGCCAGGTCGGCACGCAGCCACCGCTCCTGCGGCGATCCGGCCTTCATGTTGATGTTGCTGTTGAGCGAGATCGAGATGCCAGGCACCCAGATCGTAACTGTAGTAGCCGCGCCCGGCGTCACCGGCCAGCGCCCCGTAGTAGGCGAAATACGGGCCGGCGTCGCTGCTGCGGTAGTCGTGGTTGCCGGGCGCCGGTCGGGTGCGCGCCTTGTGCCGCCCCCAGCTGGGTGCGTAACAACTCCTGAACTCCGAGTCGGTACCGCTGCGATAGGCGTTATCGCCCGCTGTGAATACCGAGCCGGCGATGCTGTCCAGCAGGCGGGCGGTCTGCTCGTCGCCATCCGACTGACAGTCCGCGATGTCGCCCGCCCCCACCAGCACCACCGTGTCCTGGGTCAGGGGCCTGGTCGCCGCGACCTGGGCGGCAGCGGCACGCTGCTCGGGGGTCTTGCAGGCGCACGCCAGCAGTGCGGGGATCGCCAGGGAGAGCAATCGTTTCATGCCGAACCCTACGGAGTCCGAATCTCGACGGCAATGGTCGTCCGCAGCCGGCGGAATTCCGCCTCGCCGCCAAAGCCGAAGTAGCGCTCGATGATCCGGCCCTGGCGGTCGAGCAATACAGAATAAGGCAGCCCGCGATAGTGATAGCGCTGTTTCATGCGCCCCCCGCCGACCAGCACCGGGAAGGGCGGGTGGAACTCCCGGATGAACGCCAGCATCTTGCCGCGATCCACGTCGTCCGAGATCGCCACGATGTCGAAATCCTTTCGTGGCAGCTCACCATACAAAGCGATCATATGCGGGAACTCTTCACGGCAAGGATCGCACCACGAGGCCCAGAAATCGACCAGCGTGACCTTGCCCGCGAAACCGGCCAGCGTAACCGTGTCGCCCGCCGTATCGGGCAACGCGAATGCCGGGCTGAACGGCTCGCGCCCCGGCTCCGTTGTAGCGGCGAGCAGCGTCTCGGCGCGGCGCGTCACCAGCCGGCCGCGACGATCGACGGCGACGGCCGTCTCGGTGGAATCGAGCTGTCTCGTCGTGATGATGGCGCCCGTGGCCGTATCGATCACGTCTATCCTCAACCGAGTGGCCGCGGAGTCGTTCGCGCCGAGTGCGTACAGATGGCCGTCGAGGCCGAGCACCAGGGCGAGGTTGACCACTGCCTGGGACACCCGCGGCTCACCGTGATCGGCGGGCAGGTAGACCGGATCCGTCTCGTGCGCAATCAGACCGCGCGTTGCGCGCCACCGGATGGCGCCCGAGCGATCGATCTTCACGATCTCATCGCGCACCAGCGGCGCAAAGTAGGCCGTGCCGAAACTGTCGACCGTGACCGCGCCGGCATTGGTGATCTGAGCCAGAAACGGGGTCGCCGGCGTATGGATGACGCCGAACCCTTCCAGCGAATGCCCCAGCGAGTCGAGCACGATGAGCAGCGGCGCGTCCGCGGCGTCCGGCAGCAGCAGCGGCACGCGGTAGGGCGAGCGGGCCGCGATGATATGTCCCCCGGCGGCCGCGTACAGCGATACCGGAAACTGACTCTCCCACTCGGCGACCAGTACGCCCGTCGTGTCGAGCAGCACCCCTTCACCGGTTTGTTCGCTCACGAGCAGGTGCTGGCGGAACGTAGCGACCGCCATCGGGGTGGCGAGCGCGGGACTGGTGAGCGTGCGGACGGGTCGCAGGCTCCCGTCGAACGCGATGAGGCGGCTGTGATCGGGATCGGCGGCCCAGGACCGGCCGTCCAGCACGGCCGCGGGATATCGATTGAAAAAGAGGAGAGTGAGACTCCCCCCCCCATCCGTCGCCGGCCGGCAGGCGAGCGCCGTCACCAGTATGACGACGGCGCTCCCCGCCGTGGCACGACGCATTCGGGTCAGGTTGCGGCTTCGACTGTTTCGATCTCGATCGTGTGCAGTCCGTTCGCCATGCGGTGGGTCCCGGTGACCTTCACCTTGCCCTCGATGAAGGGGACCAGCCGCGGGTTCTGTGGATCGCCGGGCTTGCCGCTCACCGGCATGTAGATCGTGCCGTCGCTCGACAGGATCGCGAGGCCGACCCCTTTGTTGGCGCAGGCCGTGGCGCACGACTTATGCGACGCGCCTTGCGCCCCGTGCGTCACAAAGCAGTTCACGTCGATCACCTGTCCCGTCAGGGTCATCTTGTCGCCTGCCGGGTGTTGCATCTCCTGCGCGGCCAGCGGCACGGCAAACAGCGCCAACGCCAGTGCCGAGCCCAGCATCCGTTTCATCATGGGTCCTCCAGCGGGTGTTCGGGGAGTGGAACGTCCCAGTGACGTCCCCGTTGTACGTACGCTTTTACCGGGTGTTCCGGATCTCGGTATATTCGGCGCCATGACCGAGACCTACCGGGGACTGATCGACACCTTCGGCACGGGGTGGGAGAAGGCCGACCTGGACCAAATATGCTCCGTGTTCACGCCGGACGCCGTGTTTCTCGAGACCCCGTTCAGCAAGAAGGACGTGGGCGTGGGGGCGATCCGGGCGTACTGGCAGGACCTGCCCATGACCCAGGCCGAAACCTCGTTTCGGTCCGGGGAAATCTTCGCCGTCGGTCCCTGGTTCGCCACCGAGTTCCGCTGCACCTTCCGGCGCCGCCGCAGCGGCGAATGGGTCGATGCCCGGGGAGCCATCTTCTGCGAGACCAAGGACGGAAAGATCAGCGAAATGAGGATGTACTGGCATCGCAATGCAGGGGGCAGAGAAGAACCCAAACCGTAGTCTACAGTCGGGCAGACAGACGCTCAGAGGCCAAGTCGCATAGCAGTCTTCGGTTGGTAGCTGTCAGCAGCGCTTTGTTCTGCTTCCTGTCTCCTGTAAACCGCTACGCGCCTGAACGTCTGAACCCCTTCCTGTCCGCCTACGCCGCTGCATTTTTCCGAACGTAGTCAAGCGCCCATTCGATCAATTCGGCGTTTCTTGTTCCCATCCTCATCGCCGCGCTGACTGCTTCTTCTTCTGTGAGCTCCTGGTCCAGCATCAGGTACGGAATCAGCGTCGCGCCGCAGCGGTTGCCGCTGGCGCAATGATAGAACACCTTTCGCTTGCCGACATTGGCCTGCATCAGCTCGCGGATACGACGCAGCGTGTCATCGTCGCCGCGCCCATGTCCCACGGGAATGCAGACGTACTCGATCCCGGCCGCTTCCACGTCCTGCGGTTCACGCACCGGGCGCGGCTCCATCGGATCGCGGCAGTCGAGCACCAGGGCGCAGCCCGCCTGTTTGAGCGCGGCGAAGTGTGAACCCTTCGGCTGGCCCCCGGTCACGAGTCCAGGGACAGGCTCCGCGGCGTTGGCAACGCCGGCGATCGCATCGAGCAATTCACTCATACCCGGAAAGATATGCTCCAACGTTTGGACCGTGCTGGTCGTATGTTTGGGCAGCCAGGTGATCCCCACCGAGCCGTAATTCGACCCTACATGAGGACTTCAACATGAAGACAATGCGAATGCTTTCGATCCTGGGCCTGCTCGCGGCTCCACTCGCCGCGCAGCAGCCCGCCCCGCCCCCGCCCCCGACAGCGCCCGCGCGCACCGCATGCCGATGGGCGCGGAGATGATGCACCAGGGAATGGGCGGCATGCAAATGGGTGGGATGGGCCATGAGGGGATGATGGGTCAAATGGAAGGGCCGATGATGGGGGTGATGATGTTCGCTCCCGATCATCTGTTGAAGATGGGTAAGGACAGACTCTCCCTCACCGACCAGCAGGTGACCCGACTCACCGCGCTGCGCGACGCCGCCAAGACCGCTTCGGACGCTGCCATGGCCGAGGCCAAGATGCACATGGATGAATTGCAGAAGGCGTTCCAGGCCAATGCGCCGGACACCGCCGCGCTGCGCATGCACTTCATGGCCGCCCACGCGGCCATGGGCAACGCCCACTTTGCCCAGCTGCGCGCCGCGGCCCAGGCCAAAGCGGCCCTGACCGACATTCAGCGCAGCCGGGTGCAGGGCTGGATGGACGCGATGCAGCAGATGGGGACGATGATGAAGCGGGAGCACCAGGAAGGCCCGGAGCACGAGGAGCACCACCGGAACCGCTAAATCCGATCAGTTGTCCCCGGAATGGGACGTTTGGGCCGAGGGGTGCAGCTTAATTCCCTCGGCCCAATTCTTGTCTATAGAAAGGGTAGAATTGAGGAGGAGGACATATGGTCTTGGCTCTGCTGGCGGTTCTGACCGCCCCAATCGCACCCACCGTTGTTCAGGCCACCCCCTCGGGTGACCCCCCCATTCGCGTTTCTCTCAACTCCGGCGGCAACTACGAGCGCGGCGATCGGGCCAAAGTCCGGCTGCGCGTGGCCCAGGACGGCTACGTGATCGTGCTGCGCGCCGACGCGGACGGGAGAGTGCGGGTGCTGTTCCCCCTCGATCCGGGTGACGACAACTTCGTGCGCGGTGGACGGGACTATGAGCTGCCCGGCCGCGGCGGGCGCGAGACCTTCTTCGTCGACGACCGCTCGGGGGCCGGCACGGTCCTGGCCGCGCGCTCGGACGACGCGTTCCAGTTCGACCGCTTCACGCGCGGCGATCATTGGGATTATCGAGTCCTCGCGAGCGACCGGATGCAGGACGATCCGGAATCCGGACTGCTCGATCTCGTCACCGCGATGGCGGACTCGGCGCACTTCGACTACGACGTGCTGGGCTACTCCGTCGACGGCGCCGAGCGATACCGCTACACCCACTACGGGTACCGGCCTTCCTTCGGCATCGGGATCGGCTTTGGGTCCCGCTACCGCTGTGGCTACTACGATCCGTTCTACGATCCGTACGCCTGCGATTCGTACTACTACGATCCCTTCTATTATGACGGGTTCTATAACGGCTTCTATTACCGGCCGTTCCGTTATTCCTGCTACTCGGACCCGTTCTGCTTCGGCTTCCGCCGCAACTACGGCTACGCGCCGGGGCGTGGCGGGAGTGGGTTCGTGTTCAAACGGCCGGCCGCGCCGCCGCCGCTCGTGCTGCCGCGCGATCGATTCCCGAGAACTCCGGTCAGCTTCGGTGGACGGGCGCCGCTCGTGACCACCGGCCGGGATCCCGATCGCCGGCCCGATGTGATCGCCCGCCCCCGGCGTCGTGAAACGCCGAGCGACGCGCGGCCCAGGGAATCGGGCGGCAGCTGGTCGACGCCGAGGGCGTCGACACCGAAGGCATCGACGCCGCGGTCCTCGACGCCGCGAGCGTCGACTCCCGCGCGCTCCTCGGGATCCAAGCCATCCAATAGCGGCACGCGGCGCCACTAGCCTAGCGCCGTTCCGCAGGCGGGCGACCGTTTGGGCTCGGATGATCGAGCTCAAACGGTCGCTTCGCGTTCGGGACGGCCTCGCCATGGTCATCGGGATCATGGTGGGGTCCGGCATCTTCCGCACGCCGGGAGCCGTGGCGGCGCAACTCGGTCGGCCCGGCCTCACGCTCATCGTCTGGGTCGCCGGTGGACTGATCGCGTTCGCCGGCGCCCTGATCTTCGCCGAGCTGGCGACGCGCTACCCGCGCGCCGGCGGCAAGTACGTCTATGCGCGGGCGGCGTTCGGCCCCCGCGCCGGATTCGTGGTCGGCTGGGTCGAAGGGCTCGCGATCTACACCGCGGCCATCGCCGCCATCGGTGTCGTGTGCGGCGAGTACCTGGGACGATTGATCGGTGCCTCGGAGGGCCAGTCGAAGGCGCTGGGCATCGCGCTGATCGGACTGTTCACGCTCATCAATCTGAGCGGGGTCGCCTCGGGGAAGTGGGTGCAGAACATCTCGACCGCGATGAAACTGCTGGGCCTGGTGGTGGTGATCGTGGCCGCGCTGTGGCGCGGCGATGGCGCGGGGTGGGGCACCGCCCTCGCCTCCGCCCCGCACGGCGCCGCCCTGGGCGCGGCGCTGGCCGTCGCATTCCAGGCGGTGATCTGGACCTATTACGGCTACCTCGATGCTGGGAAAATCGCCGAAGAGGTGGTGGAGCCGGGCGAAGAACCTGCCGCGCATTTTCCTGGGCGGGATCGCGGCCGTGACTGTGCTCTATTTGCTGCTCAACATCGCGTACTTCCAGGTGCTGCCGTTCGACCAGATCGCGGGCTCCAAGCTCGTGGCGGCCGACGTGATGGCGGCGCTGTTCGGCAGCCGCGCCGGGATCGTGCTGTCCGCGCTGGCGCTGCTCGTCGTCCTGGCTTCACTCAACGGAAACATCTTCGTCACCCCGCGCGTCATTTTCGGCCTGGCACGCGAAGGCCTCGGCCCCGCGTTGCTGGCCCGGGTCAATCCCGGCGGCTCGCCGTGGGTCGCGATGCTGTTCGTCGGTGTGACGGCGATGCTGCTCGCCTTCTCGGGATCGTTCGAGAAACTCTTGGCCCTGTCCATCACCCTCATTCTCGTGGTGGATTCCATCGCCGTACTGAGTTTGCTCGTATTGCGGCGCCGGGATCCGGGCGCCCCGTTCCACGTTCCGCTGTATCCGGTGTTGCCGCTGGGCTTCGTCCTCATGTATCTGGCGTTGTTCGTCGGAGCGGTGCTGGCGCAACCCGCGGTCACCGGGATCGCGCTGGTCGTCATCCTGGGCACGTACCTACTTGGAATGGTCGGAAGTCACTGACAACTGCTACGCGTCTAAGCGCCTGAGCCCCTGTCTGTCCGCCTAGCAACTAATGTCGCTGCAAGGGCTCCAGCCGACCCTAGAAGAAGCCCGCCGATGACGTCGGTGTAGTAGTGCACGCCGAGGTACACCCTGCTCCACGCCACCAGCAGAGCCAGGGCCACGCCACCGCCAACGAGCACGCGCCGCGGCCCGGTGCGTCGCTCCGCTCCGGCCGCGAGCAGCGCCAGCGTGAGAAACAGCGCACTCGCCGCCGCTGAGTGCCCGCTCGGGTAGGAAAACGTGGCCGGGCACGATGACCAGCGCGTCGACGGGGCGCGGGCGGTGCACCACCAGTTTCACGAGCGAGCAGACCACGAAGGTGAGCGGCGTCCACAGCAGGGCGAGGCTCAAGCGCGGATGGCCGGCCAACATGAAGTAGACCACGCCGAGCGTCGCGAAACAGGCCACGACGGGAGCGCTGCCCAGTGCCGTGAAGTTGTCGGCGACCTGGGTCAGGAGCGGTGAACGGACCGCCGCCATCGCGTTGATCGCCGCCGTATCGATCGGCACCAGCCACCCCAGCGCCACCGCCACGCTCCACACGACGAACGCGACGGCCAAAATCGCGATCCCCCTATTCATCGGCTTCGAGTCCCTCGATGCGGTGCAGCTCGCGCTGGCTCTCTCGCACCGTGCCAGGGCGGTACATGATCACCCGCGCGCGCTCCAGCGTGATCAATCCGCCGCCGATCATCTGGTCGAGATCGGGGAGCACCCCTTGAATCGCCGCTTCGGTTTCCACCACTTCGATGATGATCGGCAGATCGAACGAGAGGCGCAGCACTTTGTCGGTGTGCATCGTACTCGAGGCGCCGAATCCAGCGACGCCGCGCAGCACCGTGGCCCCCGCCAGCCCTTTCTGGCGCAGCGTCTCCACCACGGCCTGATACAACGGTTTGCCTTGGTGCTTGTCGCTCTCGCCGATGAAGATGCGCATCAGCGTGCGCTCGCCCTTGAACCGGTGGGTCATAGTGAGATCCTCTCCGCAAGAAAGGCGTGGTGAGTGGTGCGTGGTACCTGACGGCGAGAGACGGAGATTCCATGCGCGCCGTCACAAACCACATACCACTCACCACGCCTTTTTCTCATAGCATCTTCTCCGCCACCATCGTCCCCACAATCACCGCCACCAGACACCCCACGATCGTCCCACCCATGTACACGCCGGCGCGCACGTACTCGCCGTCGCCCAGCAGCGCCATGCTTTCGTAGCTGAAGGTGCTCATGGTCGTAAACGCCCCGCAGAAGCCGATCGTGAGCGCCGCGCGCAGGTCAGGGGATATCGCGGTGGACCCGGTTGCGTAGCGGATCACGAAGCCCAACACCAGCGAGCCCGCAATGTTGATGACCAGTGTGCCGAGCGGGAAGACGCCACCGCGCGGTTGAATCCACCCCTGAAGGAAATACCGCGTCAGCGTTCCGGCTGTGCCGGCGAGCGCGATGTAGAGGACGGTCATACTCATGAAAAAGACTCCTCCCGAGCGTTTTGGGTAGGAGTCATCAGCCCGATGGGCGGTTAAAGGCGAACTCCATCGCCTCGTAGCAAGATAATCGTCCTGGCAGGATGGTACCACTCACCACACACCACGCCTTTTTCAGGAGCACTATCTTTCTCCATCATGCATCTCGCCATCAGCCAGTTCCGCCCCACCAAGGGCGAGTACGCCCAAAACCTCGAGCGCATCGGGGCAGTGCTGGGCGAAGCCGTTCAGCTCGAGGGACCGCCGGACCTGGTGGTGTTCCCGGAGACGGCGACCTCGGGCTACTTCGTGGAAGGCGGCGTGAAGGAAGTCGCGGTCTCGGCGGGCACCCTGCTGCAGGACCTCGATCGCGTCTATCAGGGGTCGAGCCGCCCCAAGGTCGACGTCGCCGTGGGATTCTACGAGCGCTATCAAAACCATTTCTTCAATTCCTGCCTCTACGCCACGCTCGGCGGCAAAAAGCCCGAGGTGCGCCACGTGCACCGCAAGGTGTTCCTGCCGACCTACGGCGTGTTCGACGAAGAGCGCTTCGTGGATCGCGGCCAGGAAGGCGTGCGCGCGTTCGACACGTCGTGGGGCGGACGGGCCGCGATCCTCATCTGCGAAGACGCCTGGCACGGCCTCGCCGCCACGATCGCGGCGCTCGAAGGCGCCCAGATCATCATCGTCCCCAGCGCCTCGCCCGCCCGCGGCACCGGCGTGGACGAAGAGGGCACCCGTCTGCCGGCCAGCATGGTGCGCTGGGAGCGCGTGGTGCGGGGCATCGCCGAGGAGCACGGAGTGTTCGTGGTACTCGCTAACCTGGTCGGCTTCGAGGGCGGCAAGGGATTCCCCGGCGCCTCGGTCGTGATCGACCCGATGGGTGAGCTGGTGGTGCGCGGGCCGCTGTTTGAGGAAGGCCTCGTCACGGCTGAAATCGATCTCGAGCAGCTGACGCACGCGCGGGCGGATTCCCCCCTCTTGGCCGACTTGCACAGCGCCCTGCCGATTCTCACCAAGGGACTGGGGAAGGGGGAGCGCGGAGCGGGGAGCGGGAAAACGAAGCCGGTCAAGTTCGATCCTGCCGTCAACGGCGCAGGGAGCAAACCACTCCCCACTCCCCACTCCCTGTCGTCTCCCGTTCACGTGTTCCGTCGGGCGGCAGGGGAAGGCGACGTGCTTGCGATCGACCCTCCCTTGGCTCGCAAATGGTTGGTCAGCTTCCTGAGAGACGAAGTCGTGCGCCGCCGTGGCTTCAAGAAGGGCATCGTGGGGATCTCGGGGGGCGTCGACTCCGCGCTCACCGCCTTTCTCGCCGCCGAGGCGCTCGGCAAGGAGAACGTGATCGGGGTCCGGATGCCGTACCGCACCTCGAGTCCCGAGAGCCTGACGCACGCACAGCTGGTCATCGACTCACTCGGCATCCCGTCCGTCACGGTCGACATCACGGCCGCGGTGGACGGCTATGTCTCGGCCGCGGGAGACGGCGCCATCGATCCCAAGCGCGCCGGCAACGTGATGGCGCGCGAGCGCATGATCGTGCTGTTCGACCTGTCCGCGAAGCACCAGGCGCTGCCGCTCGGCACCAGTAACAAGTCCGAACGGCTGCTGGGCTACTTCACCTGGCACGCCGACGATGCGCCGCCCGTGAACCCGCTCGGCGACCTCTTCAAGACGCAAGTGTGGGCGCTGGCGCGCCACATCGGTGTCCCCGACGTCATCCTGGACAAGCCCGCCACCCCGGACCTGATTCCCGGCCAACAGACCGAGCGCGACTACGGCTTCACCTATCAGCAAGCCGACCCGATCCTCTATTTCCTCACCAAGGGCTACGGCCCCGAAGAGGTCGTGGCGAAGGGCTTCGACGCTGGAGTAGTCAAAGCAGTCGAGGAACGGCTCGAATCAACGCACTGGAAGCGCCGGCTACCCACCGTGGCGGTGCTGTCGCAGACGGCGATCGGGGAGTTCTACCTGCGACCGGTGGATTACTGAAAGAACAGGAACGTGATCGCCACGAAGATCGGCAACAAAATCACGCCGCTGTACGCCACATATCCGAAAAACGACGGCATCTTGACCCCGCTCTCCTCGGCGATGGCCTTCACCATGAAGTTGGGCGCGTTCCCGATGTAGGTGTTCGCGCCCATGAACACCGCCCCGGTGGCGATCGCGGCCAGCAGCCGGGCCCCGGCCGGATCGAGCGCCAGCGCGCCGACGAACGGCCCGTGCACCGGGATACCGTGGAGACCGGCTGCGCTGGCGGCGAACACGAGGTAGGTGGGGGCGTTGTCGAGCACGCTCGAGAGCGCGCCCGTGGTCCAGAAGAACTCCCACGGGCGGGAAACCCCGAACCGCAGCCCCAACACCGTCCGCGCGCCCTCGCTCCAGGCGTTCAGGATTTCGAGCACCGGCGCCATCGTGACGAAGATCGCCGCGAACAGCACCGCCACCTCGATGATCGGCCCGAAAGTGAACTCGTTCTTCTCGCGATGGGTACGCGAGGGTCCCAGGTATGCGGTCGCGGCGAGCGTCACGATGATCGCTTCCCGGGCACCCGCGGCCCACGGGTGCCCCGCCGCGGCGGCCCGGCCGGCCATCACGATCGCCACGAGCGTTCCCGCGAGAGCCGCCACCGCCGCCGCGCCGCGCACTCGCAGCGGTTCGTGCTTCAGCACCTGCTCGAGCTGCGAGCCGGGGCGCTCCCGTTCCTCGCGCGTCGAACACCACCTGATCCCACACGTTGAACACGACCAGCAGCACGGCGCACGCGGTGAGCCATTGCGGCCACAGCCGCAGCGTCCACTCGAAGGGAACGCCCCGCAGAAAGCCCAGCAGCAGGGGCGGGTCGCCGATCGGCGTCAGCAGCCCGCCGCAGTTCGCCACCACGAAGATGAAGAACATGACGATGTGCGCCTTGTGCCGCCGGGTGCGATTGGCCCGGAGCAAGGGCCGGATCAAGAGCACCGACGCACCCGTCGTCCCCAGCACGTTGGCGAGCACCGCGCCGATCGCGAGCACGGCGGTGTTGACGAGCGGCGTGCCGGAAAGCGAGCCCTGGATGTGAATCCCACCCGTGATCACGAACAGCGCGCCGATCACCACGATAAACGAGAAGTAGTCGCCGAGTTTTTCCGCCAGCGCCGTCCGGCCGGGCTCGCCCAGAGAGATCCCGAGCAACCAGATGACCGGGAGCGAGGCCACCAGCGCCACGATCGCCTTGTTCCGATTCGAGTGCCACCACCGGGGGGCGACCAGCGGGCCCAGCGCGATCGCCGCCAGGAAGCCCACGAAGGGGAGCGCGCTGAGCAGCGACAGCCGTACGCCGAGCATGTGGAGAGCCAACCTAGCGCGCGTGGGCTCATTCCGCATGCCACATCGCGTCGCGTATTATGTTGTGCCACCGGTCGAACGCCCCCCTCGAGAGGACCGCATGAGCCGTCGCACAGTGGTTTCCTGTCTGGTCGCACTTGCGGGCGTGGCGAGTGCCGCGAACCTGAACGGTCAGGCCCGGTCGCGCCGGACCAATACCTACTATGTCGCCGCCGACACGGTGACCTGGGACTACACGCCGAGCGGATCGAACGTCATCGCCGGGCAACCGTTCGATTCCGTCGAACGCCCCATCGTCGAGGCGGGGAAGTGGCACATCGGTCACCTCGCCCTGAAGGCGATCTACCGCGAGTACACCGACTCCACCTTCGCCACGCTCAAACCACGGCCTGCCGCGTGGCAGTACCTGGGGATCCTGGGACCGCTGCTCCGAGCCGAGGTGGGCGACACCATCCGGGTGGTGTTCCGCAATAACCTCGGCGCGCCAACCACCATGCACCCGCACGGGGTCTTCTACACGAAGGAATCGGAAGGCGCGCCCTACGCCGCAGGCCCAGGGGAGCGGGATCTCACGGGCAACGCGGTGCCACCGGGAGCCACGCACGTGTACGTGTGGCCCGTTCCCGAGCGCGCCGGCCCGGCGTCGGGAGACATGAGCTCGATCCTGTGGATGTACCACTCACACGTGCACGAAGAGCAGGATCTGTCCACCGGATTACTGGGGCCCATCATCGTCAGCGCCCGCGGCTCCACTCGTCCGGACGGGACGCCGAAGGACGTGGACCGCGAAGTGGTCGTGGCGTTCGACGAGATCGACGAGGACGTCTCGCGCTACCTGACGACCAATCTGCATCGCTACGCGACCCAGCCCGACAGCGTTCCGGTCTCGTTCTCGTTCGGCGTGGCGACCGCCGGAGGCCCTGAAGCGCAGTTCAATTTCAAGGAAACCATGAACGGGTTCCTGTTCGGCAACGGCCCGATGCCCACCATGCGTGTGGGCGAGCGCGTGCGCTGGTATCTCATGGCCTCGACCGGCTTCGAGTTCCATTCGCCGCACTGGCACGGCAATACCGTACAAGTCGCCCACATGCGCACCGACGTGGCGGCGCTGCTGCCCATGGGCATGGTGGTGGCCGACATGGTGCCGGACAACGCCGGCATCTGGCTGTTCCATTGTCACGTATCCGAACACCTGCGGATGGGCATGCAGGCCCGCTACGAAGTGCAGCGCTGACCGGTGGAGCCTGCCATGCAACCACGCCATCCCAGCGAATCCGAAACCGTGATGTCCGAGCTGATGATGCCGCAGCACGCCAACATCATGGGCAACGTGTTCGGCGGTGTGATCCTGTCGCTGGTGGACCGGGTGGCCGCGGTATGTGCCATCCGCCACTCGCGCCGGCCAGTGCGTCACGGTCTCGGTCGACAAGGTCGACTTCCGCGAGCCGATCCACGTCGGCGAATTGATCACCGCCTACGCCCGCCTCAACTTCGCGGGCCACACCTCGATGGAAGTGGGCGTGAAGATCATCGCCGAGAACGTGCTGTCGGGCGAGCGGCGCCATACGAATTCGTGTTACGTGACCTACGTCGCGCTGGACGAAAACGGCCAGCCCTCCCCGGTGCCGCCGATCGTGCCGCAGACGCCGGACGAAAAACGGCGCTATGACAGAGCGGCCAAACGGCGCGCGACCCGAGTGATGGAGCGGAGATATGATCAGGGAAAAGGTGAGTGAGGCGGTGTGCGTAGTGCGTTGTGCGTTGTTCGTTTCGGTGCACGGCGGGTTCGCGGTACCGCGTGATTGTCTTTCACCGTCGCGAACAACGCACTACGCACAACGCACTGGGGCGGAGGGGACGGGATGAGGGTTGTTGCAGTCTTCGGCGGCGGCGGTGCCAAGGCCGCCGCCCACATCGGCGTCAATCGGGCCCTGGTCGAAGCCGGTCTCAGTCCCTCCCATTACGTCGGCACGTCGTTCGGCGCGGTGATCGGGGCCGCCTTCGCGGCCGGGGCGACCTATGAGTCGCTCGTCACCAACCTGGTGGGCGCCACGCGCGGCAAGATCGCCCCCATCGATCTGCTGTCGCTCGTCAAGGGCATGTACGCCGATCACATCATCAAGCCGGAACCACTCCATGCGCTGATCGCGGCTCTCGTCCCGGTGCGACAGTTCGACCAGTTCACCATCCCCATTTCGGTGGTGGCGACCGATCTCGATTCCGGCCAATTGACGGTGTTCGGGACGGGGGGCAGAAGGGAAGTCGGGGTGCGGGAGGCATTGTACGCGAGCTGCGCGTTGCCGCTCTACTACCCGCCCGCCGAGATCGACGGGCACCGCTACGCCGACGGTGGTCTACGTGCTGTGCTGCCGCTCGAGCCCGCGAAAGCGATCCCCGCCGATCTGGTCGTCGCGGTCCACGTAGGTCCAGGGTTCGACGAAGTCTTTTACCGCCCTCTACCACCCTCTCCCGCCCTATTCCGCCTTTAGTTCGCGCCCACGGCGAATCCGAGCGCATCATGATGGCGGCGCAGGTGCAGCAGGCGATCGCGGCGTGGCCTGCGAATGGCACCAAGCTGATTGTGGTGCGGCCGGTGAAAGAGCGGGAAGCGACCTTCGCGGTGGAGAACGTCAGTCGCTACATCGAGGCGGGATACCAGACGACGAAGGCGGCGCTGGCTACCCGCTAGTTAGGGCCCAGCCGCCGCGGCGACGAGCGCCACCAAGGCGAGACCGCCGGCGATCGACGCGGCAATGGCCAGTCGTTTCCGCAGACTGGCGAACTGTGGCGGCAATTGCCCGTTCGCATCGAGCTGCCAGCTGGCCCAGCGCCGCCGTCGCCGGCAACGCCACGCTCACGGCAATCAGGCCACCCAGCAAACCGGCGCCGATCATCAGGCCTAGCGGGCCCGGCACCAGTCCCGATTTCATGAAGGGCATGCTCAGCACGATGCCCGACAGCAGTACCGCGAGCGCCGCCGGGCCCACCACGATGCGCCACACCGTGCTCATGATGCGGTACACGGCCAACCGCGACTCGGGGGCGAAATTCTTGGCGGCTATTCCGGCCACCATGGTCGCGACCCCGCCGCCGATCCACAGCGTGAAGCCGACCAGGTGCAGCACCAGCCAGAAGCCGCGCATCAGCCGGGGATCGGTTGCCGGCCGGCAAACCCGGCCTCGATGTCGTGCCAGTGCTCGATTCGATCCTCGCCCTGCTTCCAGCACCAGAACACGTCGCGGCCGTCCAGTTTGCCGTAGAAATCCACCAGGCCCTCCTGGAATCCCTTGAACACGCAGCCGACCGTCTCCAGCTCGGCAAGATACGCCGTGATGCGGCGCGCGATATCCTCGATGCGCGAGCGCAAAGCGATCTGCTCCGTCGATTCACCCCATTCAGGCTTGGCGCTGGCAGCGACGAGTTCATACTGATTCACGAGCTCACGCCACTCGGGATACAACATCGTGATGTCGTCGACGATGCGGCGCACTAGTGGGAGAGTGCGGTTGGCTTCAGCGGCGGTGAAATACCTGGGCATGGGTAGAAAACTATCAACTAGTCAGGAGACGGATAGACAGGGGCTAAGAGGCTAAGGCGCTTAGCCGACGGGCAGTCAATAGTTGGACAGAAAAGGCAACAAAACGGCACCACTTGAAACAAAATGATGACGAATGAGAGCGTCCGGCCGTTAGCATGAGCAGTGTCTTCCTATCGTGATTTGCGGGTATGGCAACACGCAAAGAGACTGTCGATTGAGGTTGGCAAGGCAGTTCGCCAATTCCCTGAAGAAGAGCGCATGGCTTTGGCTGACCAGATGCGCCGAGCTGCTTACAGCGTAGCGCTCAATATTGCCGAGGGTGCTTCAAGGAAGGGCTCAAAGGAGTTTCGGCGATTCCTCGACATGGCGCGAGGATCCCTGTCGGAGTTGCAAGCCGCCCTCGAGATCTCCGATGAGATGGGCTATCTGCCCGATGGCGAGTTTGAACGATTGGACGCGATTGCAACCGAGACTGCGAAGACGCTTTGGGGCCTTCTCCGCAAGATCACCGACTCAATGAAACGCCATTCTATTTCCTGACAACTGCCCGTCCGCTACGCGTCTTAGCCCCTTAGCGACTGTCTGTCCGTCTTAGCACTAGCCAATAAGAATCCCCTGTATCTCTTCCGGATGCGGAATGAATCCCACCACCTTTCTCTTCGCATCTACGACCACTATCGTGGCTCGTATGTGATGATCCATCGCATCCGGTTGCCTCGTCAGTCTGTACCCCGCCATCTCTGTCTCCGGACTCACCATCGCCGTATCAGTGCGCATGTGATCTTCGACCGAGCACTCCTTGGGATCGTGCCCCATCGCCACACATTGCACCACGATATCCCGATCCGAGACCGTCCCCTTGAAGCGACGATCCTTGGGATTGTCGATCACGGGGACCACCGAAATGTTCTTGGTGCGCATCAGGGCGGCCACCTCAGCGGAAGTAGCTCCGGCGGCTGCGCATAGAGGGTCGGAAATCATTACGAGAGAAGCAAGCAAGACGGGCCTCCAAACTGAGAAGGATGCGAATAGGCTACAAACTAATGACTCAAAACTGTCTGTAGACTATAAACCGCTAAGCGCCTTAGCCACTTAGCCCCTGTCTGTCCGTCTACCAACTTTGCAGTCCCGCTGGACAGGGCATTCGCGGCACCTCGGCTTCCTGGCCGAGCACACTGTCGCCCCCAACTCCATTATCGCCTGATTGAACTTCCATGCTCGTTTTCCATTCTTCGGTACGATCGCCGCGGCAATCTCCCACAAGCGCCCGTCCCCGTTCTTCTTCTCACTTGCCCCTGGAAGACCCTCGCGATGACCCTTGCAACGTTGGTGTCGACTGCCGGAACCGGCTTCTCGTACGCGAAACATGCTATTGCTCCGGCCGTATATCGCCCCACTCCCGGCAGCTTTTCCAGGTCTTCGGGGATTCTCCGGCACCACCCCGGCTAGATCCTGACACCACGCGCGCAAGCGCGTGGAGATTAGAAGCTCGAGCGTAATAACCCAGTCCGTCCCAAGCCTCCCTGACCGCCTTTGGCCGAGCCCGCGCCAACACCTCGATACTTGAGAACCGCTTGAGAAAGCGCGGATAGAATTGCTCCACTCGACTGACTTGTGTCTGTTGCAGCATGAACTCGCTCACCAGCACCCGATATGGATCGCGGGTCATGCGCCATGGCAGGGGGCGGGCGTGGGTGGAGAACCAGCGGAGGAGGCGAGTCCGGAAACGCCGGACTAGCTCCTGAGGCACGACAACGGCGTGGTGAGTGGTACGTGGTACGATTCGGTCCTCCAAGGGGCTTCGGACTCCCAAGCAACCGTAACGTACCACTCACCACACACCACGCCTCTTGGGGTACCGGGAGGGGGTGGACGGGCGGGGCTTGGTTCTCCAAGATACAGCGCCAATGCGAATCTCGACCGTCGAGCGCGCCGTCGATCTGCGCCGTCCCGTGGGCCGCATCAGCCTGATCGTGGCCGGGCACGTCGGGCGCTTCTCGTTCATGATGATGGACCTGGTGCGCGGGCTTCCCGAATGGCGCACCTGGCTGCCCTACACCGTCGAGCAGGCGAACCTGATCGGCTACGGCAGCCTGTTCATCGTCCTCTTGATCGCGGGATTCGCGGGCGGCGTGACGTCGCTGCAGACCGGCTACCAGTTCAACAACGCCTACCCGCTCTACATCGCGGGCGGGCTCATCGCCGAGACGGTGATTCTCGAGCTGGGGCCGGTGCTCACGGGGCTGATCCTGGCCGGCCGCATCGGCGCGCGCTTTGCCGCCGAGCTGGGCACCATGCGGGTGACGGAGCAGATCGACGCCCTGGAGAGCCTGGGCCGCAGCCCGGTGACCCATCTCTTGATCCCGCGCTGTATCGCCGGCATCGTCGTGATTCCGGCACTGGTGTTGTTCGCCGACGCGACCGGGTTTCTGGTCGGGCTGGCTCGCCGCCAAGTCGTCGCTCGGCATCACCAACGCCGAGTTCACCTACGGCGCGCGCTACTTTTTCCGCTCCTTCGACCTGTGGTACTCGGTCATCAAGGCGTTTTTCTTCTCGATCGCCATCACCACCATCCCGTGCTACTTGGGCTTCAATACGCAGCAGGGCGCCGAGGGCGTGGGCCGCTCGACCACGCAGGCGGTCGTCTCCGCGTCGGTCGCGATCCTGCTGCTCGATCTGCTGCTGGCCCAGCTGCTGCTCGGCGGTATCAAATGATCGAGCTGAAGCACGTCTCCAAACGCTTCCTCGATCACGTCGTGCTGGACGACGTGGACTTCTCCGTCAGCAAAGGCGAGACGGTCGCCCTGCTCGGCCCTTCGGGCGTGGGCAAGAGCGTCTTGCTGAAGACCATCATCGGCTTGATTCGACCTGATTCCGGCGAAGTCATCGTGGACGGGTTGAGCGTGCCGCATCTCAAGCGCAAGGAGCTGGCCGCGCTGCGCACCCGCATCGGGTACGTATTTCAGAACGGCGCGCTGTTCGACTCGATGGACGTATTCGAGAATATTCGGCTGGGGATCACCGACGACCCGTCGTATCGCGACCTCAAGTTCAGCCACGAGCGGGTGCGCGAGTGTCTGCGCCTGGTCAATCTGGCGCCCGAGGTGATGCAGAAGATGCCGTCCGAGCTGTCGGGCGGGATGCGCAAGCGGGTCGGCATCGCGCGGGCGATCGCCGGCAAACCGACGTATCTCTTGTATGACGAGCCGACGTCGGGGTTGGACCCCGTCAACTCGGACGTGATCGACACGCTGATCGAGCGGTTGCAGCAGGAGCTGGGCGTCACGAGCGTCGTCGTCACGCACGACGTGCGCGGGGCGTTCCGCGTGGCCGACCGCATCGCGTTGTTGTGGCAGTCGAAGATCCGCGCCGTGGGCACCGCCGAGGAGATCGTGGCGTCCAAGGATCCGGCGGTGCAGCAGTTCCTGGAGCGCGACCTCGAGATGGCTGTGCTGCAAGGCGGAAAGGACTGAATGGACCTCACCTACAAGCAGGAAGTCGGCGTCGGGGCGCTGGTGCTCGCGGGGCTCGTGCTGTTCGTGTTGGGCCTGTTCTGGTTCAGCGGCCGCTCCATCGGCAGCAAGGGCGTGCCCTACAATGTCGTCTTCGCCAACGTCGTGGGGTTGAAGCAGGGCGATCCCGTGATGATCTCGGGCGTCAAAGTGGGCCGAGTGTCCGCCGTCAAATATCAGGGCGTCGGACGAGTGCAGGTCACGCTCGAGCTCTCGAACGACACGCGCATCCGCCCGCACACCAGCGCCACGGCCAGCGTCGCGTCGATTGATTTCTTCGGCACCAAGTCGATCGACTACTTTCCCGGCGCGGAGTCGGATCCGCTGTTGCCGTCGGGCCAGACCATTCGGCGGATAGCAGCTGCCGTCGATCATGGACCAGGCGGCCGGCGTCGCCACGCGGGCCAACGAGCTGCTCGGCAGCGCCACCGGCGTGGTCAACCGGCAGCTGGGCGAGGACATCCACAACACCCTCATCGCCACGCAGCGCGGCATGGCGGCGCTCACCGAGGCGACCAAGGGTCCGCTCGTGAACCAGAGCACCGAGACCCTCGCCTCGCTCAACCGCGTCATGTCTCGTCTCGATACGTTGCTCGGCAACGCCAACGTCAAGACCGCGGGCCTGCGCGTCGATACCCTCACCGCCAATCTGCAGCGGCTCACGGGCCAGCTGTCGCAATCGACCGAGACGTTGAATCTGCTGTTGGCGAAGATCAATAGAGGAGAGGGGACGCTTGGGAAGCTGGCGAGCGACACTGTCCTCTACGGTGACCTCCACAAAACCTTAGAATCGCTGACGAGTTTGTTGAATGATCTGCGCGAACGTCCCGGGAGATACCTCACCGTCAAGGTTTTCTAGTGCGGTGTGCGGAGTGCGGTGGGTTGCCAGGGGAGGGGAGTGCCCCTCCGGGAGGGTTGCGAAGCAGGCCGCGGAGCGCGCCGAGGGCTTCACCGACCGGATGTAGGACGCGTTCCCACGCAGGGAGGTAGCCCAGCTCGCCTGCTGCTCGCAGCAACGACTCGGCTTCGGCTGCTGATCCAAGGGCAATGCGCAGATGTCTTCGACATAGCGGGATCGTGTTCAAGGCGTACCCCTCAACGATATTCGCCTCGATGGAGACGACGGCTCTTCGGATTTGGTCGAATAGAGATCTTGAGCGTGGATGATAGGCTGCGTCTGTAGCTTTTAGCGCGAGCAACAGGGCCTCATGCGCCTGTTTCCAGGCATACAAAGAGCGGTAGCTGTCCATGATGCAGGGTATCGGTAGGAGCGTTTAACACCGGTACCAGAATTATCCGCTCAGGATTCTTTTCCTGCGCTCCGCACACCGCACACCGCACTCCGCACACCTCCCTCTATATTCCCCCGTCATGCTAGCCGTCACCTTCCTTGGCACTTCGGCCGCCAGGCCAACCGTAGAACGAAACGTCTCCGGGCTGGCATTGGTTCGGGAGGGCGAAACTCTCTTATTCGACTGCGGCGAAGGCACCCAGCGCCAGATGATGCGCTACGGGGTCAGCTTTGCGTTGAAGGACATTTTCTTCACCCACTTCCACGGCGACCATTTCCTCGGCGTGATCGGCCTGGTCCGCACGCTCGGCCTGCAGGGGCGCGAGGAGCCGTTGCGGTTGTGGGGTCCCAAGGGCGCGAAGCAGGTCCTCAAGGCGGCCATTCTGCTCGGCGTCGATCGGGTGCCGTTCGAGGTTGAAGTGGAAGAAGTGAAGCCAGGGCAGGTCATTGGGGAAGAGGGAAGGGGGAAGAGGGACGGGTACACCCTCCAGCGTATTCGCGACCGAGCATGGCGGCGGATCGATCGGCTATGCCTTGGTCGAGGCAATGCGCTTTGGGCGTTTTGATCCAGACAAGGCCCGGGCTCTAGGGATTCCCGAGGGTCCGCTATGGGGCAAGCTGCAACGTGGCGAGTCGATTGAATTAGCTGATAGCCGACAGCTGATAGCTGATAGCGTAGTCGGTCCCACAGCGTCCTGGACGGAAAGTCGTAATTACCGGTGATACGCGTCCCTGCGCCTCCGTCATCGACGCAGCGGCGGGAGCGGATCTGCTCGTCCACGAAGCCACGTTCGGGGAAGAAGAGCAGGACCGCGCCAAGGAGACGTTTCACTCGACCGCGCGCGAGGCGGCGCAGGTGGCGCTCGCGGCCAAGGTGCGCAAGCTCGTGGTGAATCATTTGTCGGCGCGGTATTCGATCAGTGCCGAGGAGCTGGTGAAGGAGGCGCGGGAGGTGTTTCCGGAGACCGTCGCGGCGAAGGATGGGTTGACGGTGGAGGTGCCGTTCTTGGACTAACGCGGCGCACGAGGATCGGGCGACCCCCGTGCGCCGACACCAGGCGTCAGGGCGTGGTTGGCGCGCCTCGCGGATCGTCCTTGGGGTTGACGTACGTCAACGCGAAGGGCCCCATCGCGTGGACCTGCACCACGGTGCGCCCCCGGGCGATGGCGTAGTGGTGCATGCTTGCCCCGACGGTGATGAACTCGCCGGCCGGCAGCGCCTTGGCGTGCGCCGCATCGAGCGAATCGCCCGTCCCGAACAGGAACGTCCCGCGGATCACCGTCACGCTCTCGTCTGTCGGATGGAAGTGCGGCGGGATCCGGTAGCCGTCCGGCATGTCGAGCCGCACCGTGAACAATGCTGTCTGACTCGGATCCCCCTGCAGCACCGCCATCTTGGCGCCGGGAGGGAAGACCGCGGGAGCGGGGCCCCAGGTTGGAGCGGACGCCTGGGCGTGGGCCGCCGCGGGCAGGACCAGAGCCGCGATGGCGGCGATGGCGAAACGGGAACGCATGGCAACCTCCGGAACGGGGATCGTGCTCAGACCTCTGTGCACAGTACGACCTGCCATGGCAGCTAGATGTCACATCGGGAGGGCCGAGTACCGGGAGGGAGGAATCAAAAAGCCGCAGCAAGTTGCTGCGGCTTTGATTGCCCCTCCTGGGCTCGAACCAGGACTCTCCTGATCCAGAGTCAGGCGTGTTGCCAGTTACACCAAGGGGCAGAGATGCAGGTGTCTGGTGTCAGGTGTTGGGTGTCAGGTAGGACTGGACCTCTGGATGATCCGTCGACCGCCGGGTGTGCCACGCGAATCCCTGACACCTGAAACCCGGCTCCTGACACCTGCCTCAATGGAGCTGAGGGGGCTCGAACCCCTGGCCTCCTGGGTGCGATCCAGGCGCTCTCCCAGCTGAGCTACAGCCCCGAGGGGCTGCGAACTAGGCTCCTCTCCCCCGACAAACAACCCCGCGGACGACGGACCAACGGTTCCCTGGCTGGCGTGTGCGGGGTGCGGAGTGCGGAGTATTTGACGGGGAAACGGTGGGTTCCGCCTACGTAGCCGTTCGCTAAGCAATCACCGGATCCAACACCGCACTCCGCACCCCGCACTCGCCCGTCGGCGCGCCGATGGAAGATCAGGACCGTTGGCGCTTGGGGCGCCAGGGCGTAGTTTCGGTTCGCCATGCGCCCAATCACCTACACCCTCACCACCACCATCCCGGCCACGGTCGAGCAGGTGTTCGGCGCGCTCACCGATCCGCACCAGATGGCCTTGTGGCTGCCGGCCGCGCGGGCCGTGGAGGCCGTCGGTCCATTGAAGAAGGGGAGCCGCGTCCGCGTCGTGTACGACGTGCGCGATACGGAGATCGAGGTAGTGGATTACAACCCGCCCACGGTGTTCGGGTGGGCTGAGCGTATCGGCCGGCTCAACTGGAAAACGTTCTTCCGGCTCGAGTTTGCCGGCGCGTCTACCCGGCTGACGGTGCAACAGGTGTGGATCCCGCCGTCGTGGGGTGCGTGGCTGAAGGTCAAGTTCCGGTCCAATCGAAACGTGCCGTCGCGGCTGGATTCGATGGTGCAAAACCTGAGGACGGTGATGGCGGGGTGAGGGAATGACGAAGCGCCGGGGAGTCATAGCTCCTCGGCGCTTCTGGCGTAGCGAAACTGGCTACGCGGAGACCTTTCACGTATGTGCAACATCGGTATGAGCCGGCACGGAGTCAAGTGATAGCGAGGGTGCTGGTGGTGGGATTCGAACCCACAAGGGCTTTCGCCCGGAGACGTGAAAGGTCTCTGCGTTTACCGGTTTCGCCACACCAGCACCTCGTTGGCTGCGAACCCCGGCAATCCCGAAGGCCAAGACGCAGGATCTCTTACGCGCTGCCGCTCGCGGTTCGAAAGATGTGAAGCGACCTACCCGTGGTGAGTATCAAACCGTTGCAGGTGGGCTTGGAATCACGCAGAACGAAGCCGATACTGATAGCTGACAGCTTCCTCCGCAGTTACCATCCCCTCATGAACCTCCCCTGCCGTCGGGCGGTTGCAGTACTAGCAGTGACCTTCCTTGGCGCGCCATGGGGCTGTGGCGACGGCACGGGCCCCGATGCGGCTGGCTCCGTGACGATTATCGCGAGCGAAGCAAGCCCGCCCGTCGTGTTTGTGGGCGCCGATAGTCTGCCCGTCATTACCTGCGCACTCGACCTTCAGGCGAGGGCAACTGAGGCCGCCACGTGGTTGGACGCGACCCTGAAGTTCTACCTCGGGCGCGATCGGACCAGGCCGGTGGACTCCGCGGTGTTCGCGGCCAGCGATGTCCAAGCCGCGTGGGGCGCCGCCGAGATCAACCCCGGGGAAATCCGGCTGACGGGGATTACCGTACATGCCGGCATCCCGTTTGCGATCACCATGGCGTTCCGCTACCGCGCATCTGGCCACGTGCGCACGGCGTCGGTATCCCATACCTGTGGCGATTCGGTGCCGCCGAACGCGACTCCGCCTTCTATTCAGAACGTGTCACTCACCAGCGCCCCGGATTCGATCGAACCCGGCGACACGCTCGGCATCCAGTACACGGTGAGCAGCCCGATGGCACTGTGGGAGACGGTGGTCGATCTGTCGGGACCCTGCCACCTGCAACAACGGATCGTGGAGTACCCGCAGCACAGTGCATTCGAGACGGCGTTCTTCCATCTCCCCGCCGACTGCACCCTGGGCGTGCCCATGAGGGTGACGGTCCAGGTGGAGGACGCCGCGCTGCAGCAGAGCTCGCGAGCGTTCCTCACTCCGGTGCTCGTGGATGTGACCCCGCCCCAGCTCGGCGCGCTCTACGCGCGCCCGGCGGGTGGGAGTTACATGGACGTTGCCGGAGGGGACTATTTCGGCGGCGACTCGATCGACGTCTTCCTGTATGGCACGGATAACCATTTCCTGCAAACGGCGATTTGGGAGATTGCGCCGATTGGAGCCCGCGATTCATTCGTCGTGAATGCGTCCGAATTCCAGCAGCAGGTCAAGATTCCGGTACCGCAGGGATTCACGGGATCCATCGAGCTCCGGCTCTACGCGCACGACGCCGTCGGGCTGACCAGTGATACGCTGGTGACACCGCTGGACTCGCTCCGCATCTATCCCACCGTCGCGCGGCCGACCCGTTCCGCCCTGATCGACGGCGCAATCCGCGACCTGGCGATCGATCTGCCGCGTGGCGTGATCTACCTGCTGCAGACGAACCAGGGACGCATCGCGGTGCTGAACATCGCGACGCTGACCGTCACGAAGACGCTGCCACTGCCGCCACCGTTCGCGTTCGACCTCTCACCGGGGGGCGATTCGCTGGTGGTGGCGCTGGTGCAGCCTCCAGCGCTGGCCATCATCGATCTGCGCCAGCCCATCCTCTCGGCCACCATCGTGCCGCTGCAACTCGACACGACGCTCGCCCAGCGTCCAACGACGCTGCGCCTGGCGGCGAACGGGAAAGCGTTCGTCAGCCTTGAAGGAAACACTCCGGCCGCATACACCCTGCTCGAGGTGGATTTGTCGACCGGGACTCAAGCGTTCAGAGCGGATGCCGGAATTGGTGGATTCATTGGCAACGGTTCTGTCGGGGCATCATTCGACCGCTCGGTACTGGTCTGGAATGGCGGCGCAGGGCTGTTTCAACGCTACACCGCCGCCAGCGACGTCTTCGGCCCGGCTGGCAGCGCAACGACGTACGGCCTCACCCCTGTCCTCGACTCGACGGGGCAGTACGTTGCCCTCGATCTCGATATCTACGACGCCAACCTCCAGTTCTTACGACGGATGCGCACACGCGCGCTTGGAGACGTTCCCGTGGCGCTGACACCGGACGGGACGTACGCGTACCAGACCTTTTTCAGAGACGTCGTGCGAACACGCGTGAGTGACGGCGCGATCGTGGATCGGACAGTGAATCCGATTCTGTCGTCCCTGGTGCGCATGTCGGCGGACGGTTCGCTGCTCGTGACGGCGGAGAACAATTGTTGTGGGTTGAGCCCGATCAGCACCATTCGCCTGAAGTAGCTGATCACGGTCGAAACCGCTTCAGTGGCTCCGTGGGGCGAGCGCGTCGGCCGACTTCACCGGACTACGTCTTCCACGGCTCGAGCGGTCGAGGGCTAGACGGCAAAAGGGCGAGCCGATTTGAACCGGCCCGCCCCACAACGTGCTGCAGCTCACGATCCGCTACGGGTCGTAGGCTTCGAGTGTCGCCAGCACGCCGTTGCTGTAACCCCCGACGGCGTAGAGCCTCCCGTTGAGTGCAGCGGCACCCAACCCCCAGCGCGCCGTGGGCATGGACGTTCTCGGGGTCCACATGTCGCTGACCGGGTCATACGCCTCAACTGATGCCAGCCCGGCGAGGCCAGAGCTCCCGTTGAGTCCGCCGAGCACATAGAGAGCTCCGCTGAGCGCGGCGACACTCGGAATATCGCGTCCGACGAGCATCGACGCTTTCGTAGTCCACGCGTCGCTGACAGGATCATACGCTTCCACGGTCGTCGCGTTGTTGCTGGCGCTAGTGACGCCGCCGATCGCGTAGAGAATCCCGCCAAGCGCGGCGGCCGACAGGTCTGCGCGCGCCGTAGGCATGGGTGCTTTCGCGGTCCACATGTCCGTGACAGGATCATACGCTTCAACCGTCGCCAACCGGTTACCGCTATTGTCGCTGCCGCCGACCGCGTAGAGGATCCCGTTGATCACGGCGACACCAGGAACGTGCGCGGCGTGGGCATGGGAGCCTTCATGGTCCACGTGTTGGTGAGCGGATCATACGCCTCAAGTGTCGCTACGTTGACGGTGCCGCTCCTGCCACCGACCGCATAGAGAATCCCGTTGATCGCGGCGGCGCCAAGGCCACCGCGCGGGCCCGCGGGCATGGGCGATTTGCTGGTCCACGTGTCGGTAGCCGGATCATATGCCTCCAGCGCGTCCCGGGCATTGCCGCCGACCGCGTAGAGAGTCCCGTCTATCGCGGCCGCGCCCAGGCAACACGCGCCGTGGGCATGGACGCTTTGGCGCTCCACGTGTTCGAAGGCGCTACGGCCTCCGCGGTGAAGGTCACAGGGTTTCCAGCGATTCCCGACCCCGAAGCCGTCGCCGTAAGCGTGTTCGTCCCAGGTGCGGAGCCGAGTGTCCAACTCCCTACTGTCGCAATGCCGTTCGAGTTCGTGCTCGCGTTCTCGCCGGTGACAGTGCCGCCTCCGGAGGCTACAGCGAACGTCACGCCGAAACTCGGCACGGGATTCCCGAACTGATCGCGAACCAGCACAGCGGGCGCTATAGCGACAGCGGAGGAGACACTCGCGGTTTGCCCATCCCCGGCCTCGATCGCGATCTGCGTCGCGGGTCCCGGGGTGATGTCGAACGCGACACTCGTGGCCGTCGTCAGCCCCGCCGAGCTGGCCTGAAGGGTGTAGCCACTCCCTGCATTGTTGGTACTGAGATCGGAGAACGTGGCAACACCGGACACCGCAGCGACCGTCAGTGTTCCCGACAGCGTTCCACCGCTCGGGTTCGATCCGATGGCGACGGTAACGTTGCCAGTGAAGCTGCTCACTGGATTGCCCTGGGCGTCTTGGCCAACACCTGCACCGGTGGCGCAATCGCGGCGCCTGACGCCGTATTGCTCGGCTGGGCCGTGAACGCCAGCTGGGTCGGAGGGTTGCCGCTCCCGATGTTAAATGGGGCACTGGTGGCACTCGGTAGGTTGCCCAAGGTCGCCACGAGCGTGTAACCGGTACCGGCGTTGTTGATGCTCAGGTTCGCAAACGTCGCCACACCGGTCGAAGCGCTTTTCGTCTTCGTACCAGACAGCGTGCCGCCAGCGGGATTGGATCCAATCGCCAACGTGACACTTCCAGCGTTAGGGACGGTGTTGTCATACGCATCCCGAACAGTCACTTCAATCGGCGGCGCGATCAGGGCGCCGGGTGCCGCGTCGCTCGGTTGGACCGTGAAGGCGAGGTGCGTCGGCGAGTTCGGCTTGATGGTGAACCCGTTGCTTATGGTGTCCACCAATGAGTCCGCTGACGCGTTCTACCCGTCGTCGGTGCTGATGAACGCGCTGCCGGCGCGCGTCGCGGGCGTGCAGCGAGATCGTCGCGGTGTCGCCGCCGCACGCCGGCGGCGAGCCGCCGGCGCTGCTCGCGGCGGCGTACATCGCCGGCGTCGACCGCATCCACCGCGTCGGCGGCGCGCAGGCGGTGGCGGCGCTCGCCTACGGCACCGCGACGCATCGCGCCGGTCGACAAGATCGTCGGTCCGGGCAACATCTACGTCGCGACCGCCAAGCGGCTGGTCGTCGGGCATGGTCGGCATCGACATGATCGCCGGGCCGAGCGAGGTGCTGGTGATCGCCGACGCGCAGGCCGACGCCGGCCTGATCGCGGCCGACATGCTGGCGCAGGCCGAGCACGACGCCGACGCGAGCGCGATCGTGCGTCACGCCGAGCGCGCGCCTCGCGGCGCCGATCGAGCGCGCGCTCGCGGAGCAGCTCGCGGCGCTGCCGCGCGCCTCGGTCGCGGCGCGCTCGCTGCGCGCCAACGGCGCGATCCTGGTGGTGCGCGAGCCTCGACGAGGCGATCGCGCTGGCCGAACGAGATCGCGCCCGAGCACCTCGAGCTCGCGCTGCGCGACGCCGAGCGCTACGTCGCGCGCATCGAGCACGCCGGCGCGATCTTCGTCGGCGAGACGCACGCCCGAGGCGTTCGGCGACTACCTCGCCGGCCCGAACCACGTCCTGCCGACCGGCGGCACGGCGCGCTTCTCGTCGCCGCTCGGGGTCTACGACTTCGTCAAGCGCACCAGCGTGATCCACGCGCCGCCGCGCGCGCTCGAGCGGCTGGCCGAGCCGGTCGCTGCGGCTCGCCGCGATGGAGGGCTTGCAGGCGCACGGGGCGGCGGTGGCGCGCCGCCTGCGCCGGCGCCGGCGCGCCGCCGGCCGCCTGAGGCCGGGCTCCTCGCGCTCCACGTTCGGCGAGCCCGGCGCGCCCGCCGCTGCCTCGCGCCACCGGGCCCCGTGTGTCAATAGTAGCGGTCATGGCACGACCGACATCGACGCGCGTCAGGAAGCTCGCCGGCGTCACGAGGCGACCGGTGGGGCAGGAGCCCGCGAAGCCGGCGGCGAAGGTGGCCGGCAAGGCGCTCGGCAGCCGCGGCGCGGCGACGATCGAGCGCACCACCAAGGAGACCAGCGTCGCGCGTCGCGCTCGCGGTCGACGGCGCGGGCCGCGGCGAGATCGTCGACCGGCGTGCCGTTCCTCGACCACATGCTCGACCTCTTCGCCAAGCACGGCTTCTTCGATCTCACGGTGCAGGCGACCGGCGATCTCGAGGTCGACCAGCACCACACCGTCGAGGACGTCGGCCTGACGCTCGGCCAGGCGTTCCGCGAGGCGCTCGGCGACAAGGAGGGCATCCGCCGCTTCGGCCAGGCGACGCGTGCCGCTCGACGAGGCGCTGGTGTCGGTCGTCGTCGACCTGAGCGGGCGGCCGTACCTGGTCTACGAGCTCGAGCCCGGGCGCGAGCGCGTCGGCAGCTTCGACACCAGCCTGGTGCACGACTTCCTGCTCGCGTTCGTGAACGAGCTGAAGCTGAACCTGCACGTCGACTGCATCCGCGGCCGCAACCCGCACCACATGATCGAGGCGGCGTTCAAGGGGCTCGGCGCGCGCGCTCGACGTGGCGACGCAGCTCGATCCGCGCGTCGCGGGCGTGCTGTCGACCAAGGGCGTGCTGTGATCGCGATCGTCGACTACGGCGTCGGCAACCTGCGCAGCGCCGCCAAGGGGCTCGAGCGCGCCGCGGCCGACGCGCGGCTCGCGCGTCGACGTGCGCGTCAGCGCGACGGCCGCGCGAGATCGAGCGCGCGCGACGCGGTCGTGCTGCCGGGCGTCGGTGCGTTCGGCGCCTGCATGACGAGCCTGCACGAGTCCGGCTCGACGACGTCGTCGCTGCGCGCGATCGCTCGGGCAAGCCGTTCCTCGGCATCTGCGTCGGCATGCAGATCCTGTTCGAGGAGAGCGAGGAGTTCGGCCCGGTCGCGGGGCTCGGCGTGCTGCCCGGCCAGGTGGTGCGCTTCCGCTCGCGCGACGTCAAGATCCCGCACATGGGCTGGAACGCGCTGTCGCATGCAGCCGGCGCGGCGCCCGCGCTCGCCGGCATCCCGACGGGACCTACGTCTACTTCGTGCACTCGTACTACGCCGAGCCGGCCGATCCGGCGCATGATCGCCGCGACCGCGACCTACGGCGGCGAGGAGTTCACCGCCGCGGTCGGCGCGCGACAACCTGTTCGCGACCCAGTTCCATCCCGAGAAGAGCCAGGCAGGCCGGGCTCGCGCTGCTCGGCAACTTCGTCCGCGCCGCCAGCGCGCCGGTCGCAGGTCGCCGTCCCGGCGTGAGGGCGCTTCGACGTCATCCCGGCGATCGACCTGCGCGGCGGTCGCTGCGTCCGCCTGCGGCAGGGCGACTTCGCCGCCGAGACGCACGTACGGCGACGACCCGGTCGCGATGGCGCGGCGCTGGGCGGGCGAGGGCGCGCGCCGCCTGCACGTCGTCGACCTCGACGGCGCGGCGCGCGGCGCGCGCGCGCACGGCTCGGTGATCGCGCGAGATCTGCGCCGCGCTGTCGATCCCGGTCCAGGTCGGCGGCGGGCTGCGCGACCTCGACGCGATCGCGAGCGTGCTCGACGCCGGCGCCGAGTGCGCGATCCTCGGCACCGCGGCGGCGCGCGAATCCCGACGCTGCTCGACGCGCGCCTGCGCGCGCTTTCCCGGGCCGGATCGCGGTCGGCATCGACCAGCGCGACGGCCGGGTCGCGGTCGACGGCTGGCTCGGCGACAGCGCGGCCACGGCGCTCGAGATCGCGCGCCGCGCCGAGCGCGCCGGCGCCGCGGCGATCGTCTTCACCGACATCCGGCGCGACGGCACCGGCGCCGGCGCCAACCTCGAGGCGACGCTCGCGTTCGCGCGCGCGCACACGCGTGCCGGTGATCGTCTCCGGCGGCGTCGCGCGGCTCGAGCGACGTGCGGCGCGGCGCGCGCCGCCTTCGACGCCGGCGCGAACCTGCGCGGCGTCATCGTCGGCCGCGCGCTCTACGAGAACGCGATCCGGCTGCCGGACGCGGTCGCCGCGGCCTACGGCCCGGACGCGCCGCCGGCGACGGACGCGAGCTGACGATGCTCGCGCGCCGCATCATTCCCTGCCTCGACGTCAAGGGCGGCCGCGTCGTCAAGGGCGTCAGCTTCGTCGACCTGCGCGACGCCGGCGATCCGGTCGAGGTCGCGACGCGCTACGACCGCGAGGGCGCCGACGAGCTCTGCTTCCTCGACATCACCGCGTCGCACGAGGAGCGCGCGCATCATCCTCGACGTCGTCGCGCGCGACCGCGGAGCGCTGCTTCATGCCGCTCACCGTCGGCGGCGGCGTGCGCACGCTCGACGACATCCGCGCGCTGCTGCGCGCCGGCGCCGACAAGGTCTCGATCAACACCGCGGCGGTCGCCGAGCCGGAGCTGGTGGCGCGCGCCGCCGAGCGCTTCGGCACGCAGTGCATCGTCGTCGCGATCGACGCGAAGCAGGTCGCGCCGCGAGGCGCTGGGAGGTCTTCACGCACGGCGGCCGCCGGCCGACCGGGCTCGACGCGGTCGAGTGGGCGCGGCGCATGACGCGGCTCGGCGCCGGCGAGATCCTGCTCACCAGCATGGACCGCGACGGCACGCGCGACGGCTACGACCTCGGGCTCACGCGCGCGGTCGCGGACGCGGTCGAGGTGCCGGTGATCGCGTCGGGCGGCGCCGGCGGCGTCGAGCACCTCTACGACGCGCTCGTCGACGGACATGCCAGCGCGGTGCTCGCGGCGTCGATCTTCCACTACGAGGAGCACGCGATCCGGCACTGCAAGGAGTACCTGCGTGGCCGCGACGTGCCGGTCCGGCTGTGAGCGCATGACGCGCCGTCGCGCGGCGCGATGACGGCGACGCCCGGTCACCGCCGGGCGGCGGCGCCGCCGCCGACGGGCGAGCCGGCCGGGCTGCGCGTCCGGGCGGCGATCGTCTCGCTGCTGGTGGGCATCGTGCTGCTCGCCGTCAAGTACGTCGCCTACCTGCACACCGGCTCGGCGGCGATCCTGTCCGACGCGCTCGAGTCGATCATCAACGTCGCCGCCGCGATCGTCGCGGTGATCAGCCTGCGCTTCGCGAGCCGTCCGCCCGATCGCGGGCATCCCTACGGGCACGGCAAGATCGAGTACTTCAGCGCCGCCTTCGAGGGCGGCCTGATCGCCTTCGCCGCGCTGGCGATCGTCTGGTACGCGGTGCGCGATCTGGTGCGCGGCGCCGAGGTCGCCGAGCTCGAGCTCGGGCTGCTGCTCACGGTCGGCGCCGGGCGTCGCGAACGCCGGGCTCGGCTGGTTCCTGCTGCGCATGGGGCGCAAGCACCGCTCGATCACGCTCACCGCCGACGGCCAGCACGTGCTGGCCGACTTCAAGACCAGCGTCGGCGTCGTCGTCGGCCTCGCTGCTCGTGCAAGCTCACCGGGATCGCCTGGTTCGACCCGCTGGCGGCGCTCGTGGTCGGCGTGAACCTGGCCGCGACGGGCTACCGCGCTGGTGCGCGAGGCCGCGGGCGGGCTGCTCGACGAGGAGGACGACGCCCTGCTCGCGCGGCTCGTGCGCCGCGTTCGAGGCCGAGCGCAGTCCCGGGCATCATCCGCATCCACCGCCTGCGCGCGATCCGCTCCGGCCGCGAGACGCACGCCGACGCGCACGTGATCGTGCCGGAGTACTGGACGCGTCGAGCAGGCGCACGACGCCGTCGTCGGCTTCGAGCGCCGCGTGTTCGCGCGGCCCACGATCGACGGCGAGATCGTCTTCCACCTCGACCCCTGCATGCGGGCGCTGTGCGAGAGCTGCGACGATGCCGGACTGTCCGGTGCGCCGGCGAGCCGTTCTCGTCGCGCGTCGCCCTCACGCTCGACGAGGTGACCACGGCCGACGTCCTGCCGCGCTCGAGCCACGGCGGGCGCGATCCGGCACGGTGCCGGAGGTGAACGGCATGAGCACGATCCGCCGCGAGCCAGCCCGGCGCGCGCCGCGCCGGCCACGCAGCCGCGTGCTGGCGCATCGACCCTGTCGGGCCTCTTTCCCGGGCCTGGGCCAGCTCTACAACCGCGATCCCTGGCGTGCGCTGGGCTTCTTCGCGGCCGCCGCTCGTGACCGGCTTCGGGCCGTGGAACCCGCTCGACGTCGACATCGACATCGACGATCCGGTGCGCGGGCTGCGCAACGTGCTGCTCGCGTCGCTGCCCGTTCCTGGCTGGTCGCGCTCGTGGTCGGTGATCGATGCCTGGCGTCGCGCGGGCGACGCGCGCGCCGTGATGACGCTCCCGCACGACCGTCTCAGGCGGAGCGCCGCGCTCGCCGAGCGTCGCCGCTCAGGTGCGGCTGGCGGTACTCGAGCGGCGTCGACGGACGTCCAGCGGCGAAACGCGCGCGTGAAGTGTGCCGGGATCCGAGTAGCCGAGCGCGAGCGCGATCTCGATGATCTTGACGCTCGGATCCTCGAGCAGGCGCGGCTCGCGCTACGGAAGCGGACCTGGTCGACCAGCTCCGAGTAGCTCGCGCCGAGCTCGGTCGAGCCGACGCTGGAAGCTGCGCACGCTCGTTCCCGCGACGCCTGGCCGCGGTGGCGAGGTCGGCGTGCCCCGACTCGAGCAGCGTCGCGATGACGACCTCGAGCGAGGAGAGGAAGTCGGTCGGTGGCGCGGCGCCTCGGCCCGTGTCGCGTCCGCGAGACGCGCCGGCGCGCCGCGCTCGGCGGCGGCAGTGGCCGGCTGAGGAAGGCGCGCGGGAAGGTGATGCTGGTGACCGGCCTGCCCACCTCGACCCGTGCGTCGCCGACCGCGTCGAGCATGCCGGGCTGCGCGGCCGCCGGCGCTCTGCAGCTCGACGCGTGCCGGGTCACCAATCCGGTCCGGCCACCACCCGCACCAGGTCGACCATCAGCGCCACCGTGAGCAGGTCGGCCTGGCGAAAGCGCGTCTCCTTGGTGCGGAAGCGGCGACAGAGGCGCACCGACGCGCCGTCCTCGACGATCCAGTAGCGGGCGCCGGAGTTGTGCATCGGGACCAGGTCGCGCGCGAGCTCGACCGCGTGTTGCAGCGTGGGCGCGCGGCGAATCGCGGTCCCGAACCGCCCGGCCGAATCGAGGCCGGACCGCCGGGCCACGCGAACGCCGAGGTCGGCGCACGCCCTCGCTCGCGGCGGCGTGCTCGGCGAAGCGGTTGATCAGCTCGAGCGGCACCAATCGCTCGGGCTCGAACAGGGCGTGCGGCGCGAGGCCGGCGCGCGTCCATAGCTGCTGCAGGGGCGCACCGCTCGCCGCGAGGAACGACGCGAACGGCAGCGCTGCGGACGTGCGGACGAGCGGAATCCCTCTCATGGATCGGACCCGGGAGCTCTGCTGGACCTGATCTCGAGCTCGGAGTGCGCTCTTAGCCCATCGGCGGACATTGGCAAGCGATTCGCACGCCGATCGGCATACGTCGATCGACGTACGCGGCACAGGGCCTGGTGCCCGGCGCTCTCTCGGCTACGCGTTTCCGGCGAGGCCGGCGCGACGAATATTCCGTGGGGACATGTCCGTTCTCGAATACCTTCATCACGCGGCCGAACATCTTCCCGTCCTGGCGAAGTTCGCGATCGGCATGGTGCTGATCGTCAGCATCCCGCGGATCTCGCGCCGCATCCACCTGCCCGAGGCGGTGGGCCTGCTGCTGAGCGGCGTGGTGCTCGGGCCGCACGCGCTCGACGTCTACTCGAGCCAGCACCCGGTCGCCGACTTCCTGTCCGACTCGGCATGCTGTTGCTGATGTTCTTCGCCGGGCTGGAGATCGACCTCGGGCTGTTCCGGCAAAAGAT
>CAWGDK010000006.1:0-386250 GCA_963821385.1 uncultured Gemmatimonadales bacterium | reverse complement strand
GCGTTTGGTTTTGCACTTTACGCAGTAGCCTTCATCGGCTGCCATCGGGACCTTTCCAGCCTTCGCCATTCTCGTCTCCTCCAGGTCGGGCAGGGCTCACAACTGGGGCCTGCCATCCGGCCCTGTGGAGACGGGGCGGGGACGGAGGCCCGGGACCGGCACCAACTATAACACCCCCTACCGGCGACCGGGGAGCGGGTTCGTCGCCCGCTCGCCACGATGCCACCGCACAAGGACTTGCGCGGTCATCCACTTACACCGCGCGGGCCACGAGGCTCCCCCGCGCCGACTTGATGCCGGCTTGAGGGCCGGGCGCGAATCTCGTGACGTCCTTCACCGGAGACCGTCATGCGATACCTGCTGCCTCTCGCCGCCATCCTCGTTCTCGGGACACCCGCCACGCTTCCCGCGCAGAGTGCCGTCAGCCTGCAGATGGGCGCCATGACCGGCGAGTACGACCACGCGTTCGAAGTCGGGGTGCGCGTGAGTCCCGCCCGGGCCAACACGGTCGGATTGGGGTTTTCGTTTGACGCGATTCCCCAGTTCCTGTCGGAAGGGGCGCTGATCGGGCTGACGGATCTCTCGCTCGCCGGGACCATTGGGTTGGCGCGCGACGTGCGCCTCGAGCTGCGGGCGGGAGGCAGCGCCTTGATCGGCATCGGTGGGGGCGGCGCTGCGGCACTGGGTGGCTACCACTTCGGCGGTGGCGTCGTGTTCGGTTTGAACGGCCCGGTAGGGCTGCGGGCCGATTACACCTACCGCCGACTCCAGTTTGACGGGGAGACCCTCCCACTGCCGAGTTTCACGATCGGTCTGGTGTTGCACCGCTAAGGCGGCCGGTCCGAGCGGGACCGGTATGGTTGCGGGCGGGTATGTAGATTCTGCCGGTTCGCCCATGCCCACCCGCCCACACGTCATCCTGAGCCTCGTACCGCTCGCCCTCGCCTGCGCGAGTGAGCACGGCGGGCTCGTCAATCGTATGGCCCACACGGCGACGCCCTATCTCGCGCGCGCCGCGCGGCAACCGGTCAGCTGGCAGCCCTGGAGCCGTGACGTGTTCGCGCTGGCGGCGCGACTCGACCGTCCGGTGTTGCTGTACGTGGGCGCCGAAGATTGCCGCTGGTGCACGGTGATGGACCGTGAGGTCTACTCGGATCCCGCGCTGGGCGCGTTGATCGATTCGCTGTTCGTCCCGGTGCGGGTCGATCGGGATGAGCGACCCGATGTGGCGCAGCGCTACCAGGCGGCGATCCTCTCGCTCGCCGGGTTGCGCGGCTACCCGCTCACCGTCTTCCTGACGCCCGATGGCGCGCCGTTTTTCGGGGGAACGTATTTCCCCGCCAACGACCCGGTCACGGGCCGGGGACTGAAGCAGCTGCTGCCGGAAATCGCACGCGATTTCCGCGACCGGCGCGAGTCGCTGCTGCGGCACGCCGCCGTCGTGCGGCAACTCGCCCTGTCCCGCGGCTTGGGCGCGCACGGCGTGCTGCGGCCGCAGGCCCTGGCGTTCGAAATCGGCACCGTGCGCGGGGCGCTGGAAACCGCGCGGCAGGCCGGTCGACCACTGCGCGGCCTGGCGCCGACGCAGGCCACGGTGCTGCTGCTCACCGAGTACAGCCGCGGCGGCGATTCCCTGAACCTCGGCGTGGCCCGCCGCGCGCTCGATGCTCTTCTCGATTCCGGCGTGGTAGCGGCGACCGTGGACGAGCCGCTGGAGACCATCCGCGCCTCGCTGGCGCGGGCGCTCGCGCTCGCCTGGGTCTTCACGGCGGAGCCGCGCTATTTCCAGGCCAGCCATGACCAGCTGACCGCCCTGCTGCACACCCTCACCTTCGGCGACGGCCGCGCGCTGTTCGCCGACCGTGATGGGTTCGCCCTGTCCGCGGCGATCACGACGGCGGACGGTTTGCGCGACTCGGTGGCGCAGCGGCGGGCGCTGGCGGCGCTCGACTCATTGCTGCGCCGGGTCTACGCGCGCGGCAGCGGCGTGCGTCACACCGGCGCCGGCGCGTTGACCGGACTGCTGCAGGATCAGGTGCAGGTGGCCGACGCCTGCGTCGCCGCGTACACCGCCACCGGGAAGTCCCGCTACCTGGACGTGGCCCGCGATCTGGCGGCGGTGATCGAGCGAGACTTCGCCGACCCCTCCGGTGGCTATTTCGACGTCGCCGCGCGGGACGTCCCGGCCGCCCCGGTGGACGACCGCGTCAAACCGGTGCTGGATGACCTGCTCCCCGGCGCCAATGCCTGGGCGGCCCATATGCTGCTCGGGCTCGCAGCGGCGACCGGGGATCCGGACTACCGCCGGCGCGGCGAGGCCACGCTCGAGGCCTTCGCGGGCGCCGTGGCCGGGGAGGGGGTGCGCGCGTCCAGTTTTCTGCTGGTGGCGCGGGATGCCCTGACGACGCCGCGCGACTACCGGTGACCGGTTGAATCCCATCGAGGTCTTGTCGTCAGCCGGTCGAGAGCCGTCGGACGCCGAGATCATCGCCCGGGTATTGGGCGGAGATGTGGAAGCGTTCGGGCTCATCATCCGCCGCTACGAGGCGGGGCTGCTGCGCTATGCGACACGCATGCTCGGCAGCGTCGATGCGGCGGCCGATGCGGTGGCCGAAGGACTGGTGCGCGCATTCCGGCATCTGGCCTCCTGCCGCGAGCCGGACCGCCTGAAGAGCTGGCTGTACCGGATCGTCGGCAACCGCTGTCGCAGTCATCTCGCTCGGCGTTCCTCGTCGGACGTGTCGCTGGAAGACGCGCCGCCCCTCGCGGACCCTCGAGACAGCGCCGCCGACACCGAGCGGGCGGATCAGCTGGCGCGGGTGGAACGGGCGCTCGAAACCCTGTCGCCGGAAAAGCGTGAGGCGTTTCTGCTGAAGCATGTCGAAGGGCTGAGTTACGAAGAGATGGCCGCTACCACGGGTGAGCGGATCCCGACGCTCGAAGATGCGCGTGCATCGGGCGCGGGCGGCCTTGCTGGAGCTGCTGCGAGAAGAGCCATGATGCGGATCGATCCTCTGGTCAACCGGGTGCTGGACGGTGAGCTGCCGCCTGAGGTACTCACGCCGGCGCAGCGCGCCGAGCTGGAGCACCTCGAGCGCGCGGCCACCCTCCTGGCCGAAATGCCGCCCGCGAGCGTCGCGCACCGGGTCATGGCGGAGGTGCGCCGGCCAGTGCCTGGCCTTGGCCGCCGGCTGATCCACTGGCTGGGCGAGCGTCACGCCATCACGATCACCATCCGGCCGGCCTGGAGCCTGGCCCTGGCCGCGGTGCTCGCGGCGATCGCGCTCCTCCCGGGTCGCCGGCCGGCGCCCTTCGTCGGAGCCGAAGAAGGGATCGCCCAATTCGTCGGCCGGTTCCCCGGCGCCAAGTCGGTCGAGGTGGTCGGTTCCTTCACGGACTGGCGCGCCGGCGCGGTCGTGCTGCGCGACGACGACCACGACGGGGTGTGGCGCGCGGCGGTGGTGCTCCCGGTGGGCCCGCACCAATACATGTTCGTCGTGGACGGCGAGCGCTGGATCACGGATCCGCTCGCCGGCCGGTACGTGGACGACGGGTTCGGGCGGCAAAACGCCCTGCTCATCGTCCGGGCGGCGTCGCGATGATCGCGCGGCGCGTCGCCTTCCTGGGGCTGCTGCTGACGGTGCCGCTCGCCGGTCAGGAGGCCCGGGCGCGATTGGTGGGGCGGGTGCCCAACGCGGCGCTGCCGGCGCTCGATTCGATCGTGGGCGAAGCCGACGCGGAGGGGATTCCCACCGAGCCGCTGATCCAGAAAGCCCTGGAGGGAGGGGCTAAGGGCGTCCCGTCGGCCGGCATCGTGGCGGCCGTCGGCGCCTTGGACTCCCAGCTGCGCAGCGCGCTGGCGCTGCTCCGTCTGTCCGGCGAGTCCCGCCCCGAGACGGCCGAAGTGACGGCGGTGGCCGTTGCGCTGGCGCGCGGCGTGTCTCCGGAGCTCGTCTCCAGCCTGAGCGCCGCGCTGCCGGGGGAGCCGACCGGCCCGGCGCTGCATGCGGTGGCAGACCTGGTGGGCCACGGCTCTGCCGAGGATGCGGCGGTGGACCTGATTGTGGACGCCGCGCAGGCGGGCCTGCGCGGCCTGCGATTGCTCGATGTCGCCGCGGCCGTGGTGCAGGAGCTGCAACGCGGGCAGACGCAGACGATGGCGCTCGCCCGCGTCCGTGACATGCTGCCCAACGTCCCTCCGCCGCCCCGGCCGGCTCCGGCCACCGTCTCCAAGGCACGGCGGTTGTCCCCGCCCGGCGAGCGCCCCTGAGGGTGTGACGGCCCCGCGCCGTGCGGGGTCTCAAGGCCGAAGCGGTCCACGGTGGGCCGCGAGGACCAACCCTCGGAGGCAAGAACAGTATGCGGAAGATGCTTCTTACTCTGGCGCTCGTCGCCGCCCCGGCGATTGCTGTCGCGCAGACGCCCACGCAGCATGCGGCGCAGACGCCCGCAGCCCATGACACCACGAAGACCAAAGCCAAGCCGGTGACGACGCATCACCGCCGGAAGACCACTTCGACCGCGAACGACACGAC
This sequence comes from uncultured Gemmatimonadales bacterium, assembly GCA_963821385.1. Classification (GTDB taxonomy): domain Bacteria; phylum Gemmatimonadota; class Gemmatimonadetes; order Gemmatimonadales; family GWC2-71-9; genus DASTHG01. Next base: position 381,715 of record CAWGDK010000006.1, on the reverse strand, counting down.
CAAGGCGAAGCCGGTCGGCTCAACCCAGGACACGACGAAGAAGCCGTAACGGCAGGGACCAGGTGTCCGGTGTCGGGTTTCAGGGTGTTCATGAGTCAGGGTTCCTCCCGTTCCTGGCTTCTGGCCCCTGGAACCTGACACCTGTTTTTCCGCTTGTGTAACTCCCCACCTTTTCGTATCATAGCCCAACCTTCCAAGGGGTCCCATTCGAATGACTGGGGAACCGTTCCTCAGCTCCGACGAATACGACGACCGCGCGCATCAGCTGTACAATGAAGGACAATACGACGACGCCATCGAGGTGCTGCGCGATGGCCTGAGCCTGTACCCAACCGCCGTCGAGTTGCATGTCGGCATGGGGTACGCACGGCTCGCCCGCGAGGAATTCGCGTGGGCGCGTCGGTCCTTCGACGAGGCGTTGAGTCTCGATCCTGATCATGAAGACGCGCTCGCCGGTCTGGGGGAAGTGCTCCTGAAATTCGGCGACCGCGCCGCCGCGGTGGCGTGTTTCGAGCGCATCTTGAGCCTCGGATTCCAGGAAGACCACGACCTGATGCTCCAGGTGGGCCGGGCTTTGTTCCGCGAAGGGGTGCTCGATCAGGCGCGGCGCTTCTTCGAGATCGCCCTCACCGCGCATGGAGATTCCGCAGAAGCGGCGGCGTGCGTCGGCTACGCGGCCCATCGCCTGGGCGACGAAGGCGGGGCGTTGTACTGGCTGCGGCGTGGGCTGGAGGTCGAACCGGGCCAGTCGGAAGCCCGCATCTATCTCGCCAATCTGCTCTACGACCGCGGGGAGTACGAAGCGGCGCTGTTCCACCTCGAGCGGACCGAGCCCGACGATCACGTCGATACGCTCGCCATCTGGCGTCTGCTGGAGCTGAAGCGGAGCGTGTACCGCCTGGCCGACAACGACCCCGAGCTGGGACCGTGGCAACGGCGCCTGGGCGAGCTCACGTCGGAGGCGGCCCCCGAGGATCTGCTGCTGGCGGAGATCGAAGCCATCGGGTCGGACGGCCAGGTGCGCGATCCGCGTCAGCTCGAATTGTTCGGGACGCTGCTGACGGAGCTGCAGGGCATGAAGAAGGGGGCGACGGGCGATGTCCATCGCGTGCGGACCCGCGCCGGGGCGGTGTACGTCGGGACGTGGGAGGAGATCGTCCGGCAGATGAAGGATGCCGCCACGCAATGGGCGGACGGGACGGTCGAGGACTACATGGCCGCGAGTGCCCGGCAGGGCCGGCAGGAAACCGGCGTTACCATCCCGGCGACCGATGCGGAGAGCTTCATCCGCGGCAGCGCGGAAGCCGGCCTGCTGCGCATCCTGCCCTGAAACAGCAGGGGAGCTAGTCGCTCCCCTTTTTCAGCGTCACTCCAATCGACAGCGGCCCGTCCCCGAGGGCGACCAGCGCCAGGGATCCGGCGAGCAGCATGCCCTCCAGCTCGGGGGTCTGGCCGTGCGGCAGCAACACCGCCAGGATCGCGACCGTCATGTCGACCGCCATCATCAACGCCCAGACACGGGTCATGACGCCGAGGATCACGCACACGGCGCCCAGCGTTTCGACGCCCGTCAGAATCGCCGCGAACACGGTAGCAAAAGGGAAGCCGATCCCATGCACCATCTCCGTGACGGCGCCGAAATTGTGCAGCTTCCACCAGCCATGGTGCAGGAACACCGCCCCGACGGCGAGACGGAGCACGACGGCCGCGTAGGGGGAGAAGCGGCTCAGGTTCATGGCGCCTCCGTCAGGCTGGTTCGCAACGATCCGTGGTTGGGACCAGTGGGGCGACGAACGTACCGCGAATCGGCAGCACGCCGAGCGGGTCGAAATACATGTCGAGACGCTGGGCCGGGAAGTTGAACCGGCCGGCGACCGCGAACCCATGCGCGACCGGTACCACCCGGGTGATGGTGATGACCCCGCCAAGGCGGGACAGCGCATCGAGTCGCGGCACGGTGGCGATGGTCGACCACGTCCCCCAATTGCGTGGGGGCCGGCACACCGGGTCGCCGCCCGTGAGCGCCTCGGCGGGTGAGAGCGAGTCGATCGAAAAACTCGCCGGCACCGTGACGGCGGTGCGCGTCGTGATCACGATGGCTTCGACGGTCGTGGTGCCCTGCAGAATGAACGCCCGGACCCGGAACGTGAGCGTGTCGCCGCGGCGAGGATAGTTGGTCGCCCGCGCCTGCGCCCGGGCGCTGCGGATCACCGTACCGAACATGGTATACCCGGCCTTGCCGCCGATCGTGTCGGTCAGGCTCAGCACCTCAACCGTTCCCGAATCGGCGACCGTGTCGGCGCCGAGGGCGGCATGCGCGACGAACTGCACCGGCCCGCCGGCCGCGGTCGCACTATCCTTGCCGGTGGCGGAGTCGATCCTGAACACGGCGTTCGCCACGGCCGAGAACCACACGGTGGGCGATCCCGGCGCCTGATGTTCGACGTGCACCGGAACGGTGAGCGTGTCCCCGGACATGAGGTAGAGCGAGTCCATCAGCAGCGTGATCTGCAACGACGGCGACACCACGACGAGCGCGGTGCCTTGGATACCCTGCGCCGTCGCGATCACGCGGGCGAACCCCCCGCGGCGACCCACCACGAGCCCGCTCACGCTGTCGACCTGCAGCACGCTGGTGTCGCTCGTCGACCACCGCACGGTACCGGGGTCCTGCTGGACGCCCTGGGCGTCGTAGTACAGCACCAGGTGCGCCGCCGCGGAATCGCCGACGAACAGGGAGTCGAGCACCGGCGCGACGATCATGTGCGGGACGCCGGGCGTCTCGGTGCCGAGGGAGCATCCGGCGAGCGCCCCAGCGAGGGCGAGAGTCAGACCGAGACGTGGCATTCGATTGTGTCGCGGGCCTTAGAATCAGAACATCGACATGGCGAGGAACGACCGCAGATTGTCGTTCGTCGCGCGCAGCCGGGATGACAAGAGGCGGACCACCGACCACAACACCTTGTAGGCGATGTCGCGGTTGAAGTCGAGCAGCAGCTCGAAATCGGAGCGGGAGATCGTAATCAGGGTGCAGGCGTTGTTGGCGATGGCGTCGGTGGACCGCTCGGAGCGGTCGAAAATTGCCATCTCGCCGAAGTTGGCCCCCGGCTTCAGCACGGCGAGCGCTTCCTCCCCCGACCCGGGAATGGTGCGGGAGATGCGCACCTCGCCCTCGGCGATGATGAACAGGCGGTTGCCGGGTTCGCCTTCTTTGAAGACATACTGGCCGACGGTGAACTTCTGCTCGCGGCACACCTCCGAAACGCGCGCCAGTTCTCCCTCGTCGAGGTCCTGGAAGATGGCGGCGTGCTTCAACAGATTGAGGTCCACGCGCTGAAGCTATTGAACGGAGGAGAGGGGCACAAGTGAAACCGCGTTTGGGGCCGGCGGACGTGCTGACGCTGCTGCGATTTCCCCTGGCCGCACTGTTTCCCTTCGCGCCGCAGCCCCTGGCGCGGCTGGCCATCGTCACGGCGGCCGCCGCGACCGACGTGGCGGACGGCCTCATCGCCCGCCGCACCGGCGGCTCGCGCTGGGGCCCGGTGCTCGATCCGATCGCCGACAAGGTCTTCATGGTTACCGCGTTCATCACGCTCGCCGGGGGGGGCCTGCTGCATCCGCTTGAGATTGCGGCCGTGCTGTTGCGGGACGCCGTGGCGGTGGCGGCGTTCGTCGGCGTCGCCCTGTTGGGGCGGCCCGTAGCCCTCCCGGCGCGGGCCGGCGGCAAGGCCGTGACGGTCAGTCAGGGGCTGACCCTCCTCGCCCTCATTGCGGCATCGCCGCTGGCACGTCCGCTCGCCTGGGCCACCGGTGCGATCTCGGTGTATGCCATCTGGGACTACGGGCGGATCGCGACGCGCTCGACCGATCCGCCTCCATCCGTGTAACCGAGGATCAACCCGTGGCCAGCATCACGACGCAGGGTGTAGTCCGGTGGCGGCAGGACCTCGTCTTCGAAGGCGGGGGCCCTGGCCGACCCCCGTTTCTGATCGACGGAGATTCCAAAGCCGGCACGTCACCCGTCGAGCTGCTGCTCGTGGCCGGGGCGAGCTGCACCGGGGCCGATATCGTGGGGATCCTGGAAAAAATGCGCGTCCAGCTCGAAGCTCTGGACATCGAAGTGGTGGGAACCCGTCGGGAGGAGCATCCCCGGCGCGTCACCGCGATTCACTTTCTGTTCACCGTACGGGGTGAAGGCGCGGACGAAGCCAAGGTGCGGCGGGCGGTCGATTTGTCGCTCGAGAAGTACTGCTCGGTCATGGCGTCCCTCGCGCCCGATATCCGAGTGGAGTACGACGTCGTCATTGCGTAGCGCGCTGGCGTCCCTGGGGCTGGCGCTCATCGCCCGCGCCGCGCCGGGACAGGGGGTGCCGGTCACCGAGCTGGACATGGGACCGGTGGCGACCTGGGCGCGTCGGGACTTCTACGGCTTTTCCGTCGGAGCTTCTCGGCGCCCCAGTGGGCAGGGTCGCGCGGCCCTCAGCGTCGCGGGCGGCGCGTTGGGAGAAGACGCCGCGGTGCGGATCGAGTTGACGGGACAGTTTCTGGTCGTGCCGGACGCCAAGACCGGCATCTCACCCTACGCGGGACTCGGCATCGCGTACATGGGGGCGAGGCACTACCGCGGGACCGGTGTGCTCGTGGCCCTGCTGGGAATCGAGGCCCCGGAGGGGCGGCGCAGCGGCTGGTTCGCCGAGCTCGGCCTGGGCGGCGGGGCGCGGGTGCGGGCCGGCTACCGCTGGAGGCAGCGGCCGCCGTTTTAGGCTTCCGCCCCTACCGTGGCGGGGCGGGGAACCACCGGGCGGCAGTACCGCTCGCCCAGCGTGCGGAGCTGTTCCAGGTCCTGCTCTTCGAGATCCGCGTACCGATCGGACAGATACAGCATCGTGTCGTCGAACCACTCTTTTTGATGCTCGGGAGCGGCTTCCAGTACGCCGCAGCGCAAAATGTGGGAAAACAGCTCGTCGCGGGCCTGCTCGAAGGCCGTCGGGGTCGCCGTTTTACGAGGTTCACGTTTCTTCGCCATTCGATAGTGCTCCTTCCGGGTGGTCGGGGGTAACGGGGGCGCAATTTAATGGGGCCCTCCACCCCAGGCAAACCCATCGACCTGGGGACTCTGATCCCGGGCCACGGTGGTATAATCCGGTGTGGACACGCACGATCAGGTGTACGGTCCGGAACGCTCGGAGCGGTTAGTCGCCTTGCTGCGAGCGCTGGTGGTCCGTATTCAAGATTTGGACCAGCAAGGGCGGCTGCTTGACGCGGCGCCGGAACTGCAGCGCCTGCTCGGTGATGCGCGCAGCGAGCTGTTTCACTATGAAGTGCGCCTCACCTACGACACACCGGAAATCGCCGAAAGCCGTCGCATTGTGGATGAGGCGGAACGACGCGTGCGGGACGAGCTGTTTGATGAGCCGGACGACGACGAACCCTGGCGGAAGGGACCCGACGCATGAAGCGGTTTTACGGCCTGCTGGCGGCGGTGGCGGTGATCGCTGGCGTGCTCATCTGGAAAGGCTCTCAGGCCGGACCCAGTGAGGCGGCCCCAAGTGGTGGACCACCCGTCGCCATCACCGCGGCAGACAGTGCGTTTGCCGGATATTCCCTGGGGAGCGATTCCGCCCCGGTCGAAATCATCGAATTCGCCGACCTCCAGTGCCCGCATTGCGGCGAGTTTGCCGCGGTCCAATTCCCGACCATCCGGGAGCAGCTGATCAACACCGGGCTGGTGCGGTGGCGGTTCCGTGACTTCCCGCTGAATTTCCCCTGGTCGCAGGTATCCGCCGTCGCGGCGCAGTGCGCCGGCGAGCAAGGGCACTTCTGGGAAATGGCTGACGCGATGTATCAGGCCCAATCGGACTGGGGCACCAGCACCCGAAACCCGAGCGGCCGATTCCGGGACATGGCGCGGCAGATCGGGCTCGATGGCAGCCGCTACGACGCCTGTCTCGACTCCCATCGCTACGATGGACGCATTGCCGCGAGCCACGCCCAGGGGGAGGCCTTGGGCGTCTCGGGTACGCCGACGTTCATCGTGAACGGCCGGCTGCACGAATTCCAGCGCGGGCCCACCTCGGATGCGTTCAAGGCTCTGGTCGATAGCCTGACGGCGGGCCGCCGGTAGTGCGGCACCGGCAGGCAATCGCCCTGCTGGCCACCGTCGGGTTCTTTGTCGCGCTGTACCTCTGGTTTTACAAGATCGGCGTCATCGGGGAACTGAAGTGCGGCACCGGCTCGTGCGAATTCGTCCAGTCCAGTCGGTACGCCTGGTTGTTCGGCCAGCCGGTGGCCTTGTACGGAGTGGCCGGCTACCTGGTGCTGCTAGTGACGGCGCTGGTCGGTCTGCAACTGCGGTACCTGGCGAGCCCCGGGCCGACCCGGGTGCTCGCCCTGCTCGCGACCGTCGGATTTGCGTTTACGCTGTACCTCACCGGCCTCGAGCTGTTCGTCCTGCACGCCATCTGCCGCTGGTGCGTCGTCAGCGCGGTGATCATGACCCTCATCACGGCCATCGCTATCCCCGCCGCGCTCAGGACTCCTGCGATTCGTACTGATCCTTGAGGCGGGCCACGACCGCCGGATCGGCCAGCGTCGTGGTATCGCCCAAGGTTCTCCCCTCCGCGATGTCTTTTAGAAGACGGCGCATGATTTTCCCGCTGCGCGTCTTGGGGAGATCGGCGCTGAACAGGATGTCGTCGGGCCGGGCCAGGGCACCGATCTTTTTTGCGACATGCGCCTTGAGCTCTTCCCGCAGAGCATCACTGGGCGCGCGACCTTCCTTGAGGGTGACAAAGGCCGCCAGCGCCTGCCCCTTCAGCTCGTGCGTTCGTCCCACCACGGCTGCCTCGGCGACCGCCGGGTGGTCGACCAGGGCGCTTTCGACTTCCATCGTGCCGATACGGTGGCCGGCGACATTGAGCACGTCGTCCACGCGACCGAGGATCCAGAACAGCCCCTGCGGGTCCCGTTTGGCGCCGTCACCCGGGAAATAGACGCCGGGCCAGCGACTCCAGTACACGCTGCGGTAGCGCTCGTCGTCTCCCCAGATCGTGCGCAACATCCCCGGCCAGGGGCTCGTGATCGCCAGATACCCGCCGCCCACTGGGACCGGTTTGCCCTCGCCGTCCAGCAGCTGCGCGTCGATGCCGGGGAAGGCGACCGTGGCCGAGCCGGGCTTGCAGGTCGTGATCCCGGGCAGCGGCGTGATCATGATGCCGCCCGTCTCGGTCTGCCACCATGTGTCCACGATCGGGCAACGCCCGCCGCCGATGAAGCGATGGTACCAGATCCACGCTTCGGGGTTGATTGGCTCACCCACCGATCCCAGCAGCCGGAGTTTCGAGAGATCGTGCTTGGCCGGAAGGTCGGTGCCCCATTTCATGAAGGCGCGAATCGCCGTGGGCGCCGTGTAAAAAACGGTGACGCCGTGACGGGCGCAGATGTCCCAGAAACGATCCTTCCCCGGATGATCCGGGGCACCCTCGTACATCACTTCGGTGACGCCGAGCGCGAGCGGTCCGTACACCACGTAGGAATGTCCGGTCACCCAGCCGACATCGGCCGTGCACCAGAAGACATCGTCGTCGGTCAGATCGAACACCCACTTGGTGGTGGCGTAGACGTGGGTGAGGTAGCCACCGGTGGTGTGGAGGATCCCCTTCGGCTTCCCGGTGGTTCCGGATGTGTACAGGATGTAGAGGGGATCTTCGGCGTCCATGCTTTCCGGGGCGCACTCCGGTGCGGCCTTCGCCATCAGGTCGTCCCACCACTGATCGCGACCCGCCTTCATCGCGACGGGATGCCCGGTGCGCTTCACGACCACCGCGTGCTCGATGCTGGGCGTGTCGTTCAGGGCGTCATCCGAGTTCTGCTTCAGAGGGACGACGCTGCCCCGACGGTACCCTCCATCGGCGGTGATCAGCACTTTCGCGGCGGCGTCATTGATCCGGTCACGCAGCGATTCGGCGGAGAACCCGCCGAACACGACGGTATGCGGGGCGCCGATGCGGGCGCAGGCCAACATCGCCACGACAACCTCGGGAATCAGGGGGAGGTAGATCGCCACGCGATCGCCGCGTTGCACTCCCAGCCCCTTGAGCACGTTGGCGAACCGGTTCACCTGATCCAGCAGGTCGGCGTACGTGAGGGTCCGCACGTCCCCAGGCTCCCCCTCCCAAATCAGGGCGCGCCGTCCGCCTCGTCCGGCCTTCACATGGCGGTCCAGACAGTTGACGGATGCATTCAAGCGGCCGCCCACGAACCACTTGGCATGGGGCGGTGTCCACTCGAGCACCTGGTCCCAGGGGCGTATCCACTCCAGCTGTCTGGCCCAATCGGCCCAGTATCCCTCTCGGTCCTTGCGGGCGCGCTCATACACCTCGGGGTCCCGCACCAGGGCCCGGCGCACGAACTCGGGGGGTGGGGCGAAGGTGCGCTGCTCGTCGAGCAGGGTCTCGATTCGGTCAGTCATTGGCTCAAGGGTGAGTAGGGGTGCTAAGGTATGGCCGCGGGGGGCGGCCCGGTCAAGCGGGTTTGCAGCATGCCCCGGGCCATGCGTCCTGCCAGCCGGTTGGGACATGTGTTCTGGGACACGGGCTCGGCAACCCCTTGGCGATCAATAAGTTGTGAGAGGCCCCGGAACTGGCATCGAAGTGGCTTATGTGGCGGCCATGCGAGACGAGCAATGATGACCGTGCAACCGACTGATCGCACCCTAACGGCGCCCGAAGCGCTCGGCCTCGACTCGCGCGTGAGCTTTCGCCGCACCGCTTCGGCGCTGTTGGATGAGCTTCCGGAAGGCTCCGGCCGCCTGGTCATCGACCTGACGTCCACACAACAGGTCGACAGCGCCGGGCTTGGAGCCCTCATGATGATTCAGCGTAAGGCCGCAGAACGCCGCCAGACCGTCTGTCTGCGCGGAGCGAACGAGGAGCTGCGGTTCCTGCTGGTGTTGACCAAGCTGGACGATTTGTTCGAGCTGGAGCCGGGCACCGCCTGACCGGCTCGTAGACGGCTGCGGGCGCGCGGGTATATTGCCACGGTTATGGCCGCCGCGAGTACAAAACGCCGGGTGTTGTTCGTTGAGGACGAGGCTGCTCTGCAGACCTCCTACGCCCGCTACTTCGTTTCACGCTACGAGATGGCGTTCGCCCGTACCGGGGCGGAGGCCATGGTGCAGCTCGAGAGCTTCGAGCCCGAGGTGCTGGTCCTCGATCTGCGCCTGCCCGACACCGACGGCATCGCGCTGTTGCAGCGCATCCGCCAGAAGCGGGCGACCCTCCCCGTCGTCGTCACCACCGCGTATGTGAGCATGGAGCCGCTGATGCACGTGCTCGACCTCGGCCACAGCGCGTACCTCGTCAAACCCTTCGATCTGAACGAGCTCGGCGCGCGCATCGATGCTGTGGGCGCGTGACCTGAGCCACGCGTTCGGCGCCATCCAGGCGCTCGACGGCATCACCTTTTCCCTGCAGCGCGGTCAGACCCTGGTCATCTTCGGTCCCAACGGAGCCGGCAAGACGACGCTGTTGCGCGTCCTCGCGGGCCTGATCCGGCCGCGCGCCGGATCGGCCGGGGTCGAAGGCGGGCGGAAGGCGATCGGATGGATCGGCCATCAATCACAGCTGTATGCACAACTCACCGTGCGCGAAAACCTCGGCTTCTGGGCGTCGCTCTACGATGTCCCGCCGGGCGTGACCGAGGCGCGCGCGGGCGATCTGATCCGGCGTCTGGGACTCGAGCGTCAGGCGCACCAACCGGTGCGGACATTGTCGCGCGGGCAGGCGCAGCGCGCGGCGATCGCCCGCGCCCTGATGCACGACCCGGCCGTGCTGTTGCTGGACGAGCCGTTCACCGGTCTGGACCGCCTCGCAGCGGAGGAGCTGCGCCAGCTGCTGGGGGAGCTGGCGGCGGCCGGACGGGCGAGCGTGCTGGTCACACACAGCGTGGAGGAAGGGACCGAGCTGGCCACCGATGTCGCCTTCATGCGCAACGGGCGCTTCGCGTCGCTGGGACCGCGCGCCGGACGCGACGCGACGGCACTGGGGGCCGAGTATCGTCGGGTGATGGCCGGTGCCTGACCTGCTCCGGCACGCGTGGATCGTGGCCCGCAAGGATCTGCGGGTCGAGTTCCGGTCCCGCACCGCGCTCACGTCGGCGCTGGTGTTCACGGCGCTGGTGCTGGTGGTGTTCGAGTACGGGCGCGATCCCACCGCCGTGCCGACGCTCGATCTGGCGCCCAGCATCCTCTGGGTGACGTTCAGCTTCGCTGCCATCCTGGCGCTGAACCGCGCGTTTCAATCCGAGCTCGAGAACGATGCCCTGGAAGGGTTGCTGCTGGCCCCAGTCAGCCGCAGCAGCCTGTTCTGGGGCAAGCTCGCGGCCAACCTGGTATTCGTGGCTGTGGTGCAGCTGACGGGGCTGGCGTTGTTCACGCTGTTCTTCGACGTGCCGGTCTGGCACGTGTGGTGGCCGCTCGCGGCGGTGATGGCGCTCGCCAGTGTGGGATTCATCGCGGTGGGCACCTTGTTCAGCGCGATGGTGGTGCGCACCCGCTTTGCCGAGCTGATGTTGCCCGTGCTCGTGCTGCCGTTCTTGTTGCCACCCCTCATCGCGGCGGTGACCGTCACCGCGCGATTGTTCGCGGATCGTCCCTTGAGTGAGGTGGCGGGCTGGCTTAGGTTGCTCCTGGCCTACGACGTAACCTTCGTGACCCTGGCGACACTGCTCTTTCCCGCAACGGTGAGCGAATGACGGCTGCCCGGACCGGCCGGTGGATGTCGGCCATCGGGTTGCTCCTCCTGGCTGGCATCTACGTGCGCGCGCTGCGGTTCACGCCCGTGGAGCTGCACCAGGGACCCGCCCAGAAGATCTTCTACGTGCACGTGCCCGCGGCGTGGTCGGCGATGCTCGCGATGGGCCTGGTCGGTCTCGCGAGTATTCTGTTCCTGATGCTCAAGGACGTGCGCTACGACCGGTTCGCGGCGGCGTCCGCGGAGGTGGGCACCGTATTCGCACTCGTCATGCTGACGACCGGCCCGTTGTGGGCGAAGCCGATTTGGGGGACCTGGTGGACGTGGGATGCCCGGCTGACGCTCACCCTGATGTTGTTCTTTCTGTTCATCGGGTATCAGCTGCTGCGCGGCGCGATCGACGATCCCGCCTTGCGCGCGAGGTACGCCGCGGTGGTGGGCATCTGCGGGCTCGTCCTGCTCCCCTTCATCCACCTGAGCGTCTACCTGTTTCGCACGCTGCACCCGATGCCGATCATCCTCAAGCCGAGCGCCCCCTCAGCCCCACCGCAGATGGTGGAAACCCTGCTGCTGTCGTTCGGCGTGTTCACGCTGCTGTACATCGCCTTTGTGGTGCAGCGCTATGCGATTGGTGGGGATCGCGCGGGTGGATCGGATGTCTGAGGTGATGCCGCAGAACGGTGCGTTCATGGTGGCCGCCTACGCCGCGGCCGCAGTGATCCTGGTGGGGTACGCGATTATCCTTGCCCGCCGCTCGCGCGGCCGCTAACTCGCGCGCCGGGCGGCGTCCAGCTTGGCGCGCATCGCCGTGGCCTGCGACTCGCCGTCGGGCACCTGTGCGGCCCAGAGCATGAGCGCCTGCTCCCCGGCCCTCACATCCCCCGCCTCAAACAGCGCCTCGGCATTCTGAAGCAATGCCTCCGGCCCTCCGCCGGCGGCATAGGCGCGGGCAAACCGGGCGGCGGCCTCCGAGAACTGGCCTGAGCGCCGGTAGATGGCGCCGGCAGCGATCGCCGCATCCGGCCGTTCCTCCAACACCAGCGCCTGCTCGAACGAGGCGAGCGCTTCCTGATGGCGGTAGACGCCCAGCCAGGCCTGCCCGAGCAGCATCCAGGCGTCGGGGTTGTCGGGAAACCGCTCGGCCGCCCCCTGGGCGAGGGAACGCGCCCCCCAGCGATCGTCTCCGTCCCGCATCCGCTCGACCAGCACGCGATACGACGGCACCAACGTCGGGGCCACGGCGCACGCCAGCCGGTGCCACCGCTGCGAGGCGCGCGCCGAGTGCGTCGCCCCGGCACGGCGACCGGCGAAATCAGCGACGGATTGGCGCAGGGATGTGAGCACGGGTTTCATGAGAGGCGATGGATGAAACGTAAGGTAGAAAGACGTACGGAAGAAACCGTATCGTGCATCACGGTCCTTCCGTACGTTTTCCGACCCTACGCTGTTCTCCTTACGCCTTCGGTAACAGGAACACTTTCCATATCCACCCCGCCGCCGCCCCCCCAAGCAGCGGTCCGATCCAGTACACCGACTGCGAATGCCACGTCCCGGACACCAGCGCCGGACCGAACGCGCGGGCGGGATTGAACGCCGCACCGGTGAGACCACCGGCCACGAGCGCGCCCACGAAAATCGCCAGCCCGATCCCGAATCCGCCGATCTTGGGCGCGTCCTTGGAGACAGCGGTCCCGAACACCGCGGACACGAGGAAGAACGTGAGGATCGCTTCGATCGCGATGGCCTGCCCCAGTCCGACGTTGAGCGCCACCTGGGGCGTGCCGCCGGACACGGCGTTCACCGCCGGAGCCGCGAACACCGCGCGCACGGCGAGCGCCGCGATCACCGCGCCGACGAGCTGGGCGATGACGTAGCGGCCACAGGTGCGGGCGTCGATTTTGCCGGCGACCAGCAGCCCCACACTGACGGCGGGGTTGAAGTGCGCGCCGGACACGCTCATCAGCGCGCTGATGATGATGGCCATGCCGACGCCGTGCGCGAGCGCGATTCCGAGATTGGTGACCCCGCCCGCCGTCATGGCGTTGGCCACGATGCTGGCGGTACCGATGAAGACGAACAGGGCCGTGCCCAGGAATTCCGCGAACAACGGCCGGAAGGAAAATTTCACCGAGAGCTCCTCCGAAGATGGGGGGTGCGGCGGCGCCAATCTACCGGCGAACTCAGGCGCGCCGCAACACCAGCGTCGCGTTCACGCCACCGAAGCCGAACGAGTTGGTGAGGATCGCCTCGGGGCGGGCGGTCCGGCCGCCGTCGCGGCCCGGGAGGCAGTCCAGGTCGCACGCCGGATCGGGGCGCGAGAGATTGATCGTCGGCGGCAGCCAGCCGCGCGCCAGCAGCAACGCGCAAATGGCCGTCTCGATGGCGCCGGAGGCGCCCAGCGCGTGCCCGTAGTATCCCTTGGTGCCGCTCATGGCGAGTCGGTAGGCGTGATCGCCGAACACCTGCTTGATGGCGAGCGTCTCGGTGGAATCGTTGAGCGGGGTGGACGAGCCGTGGGCGTTGACATATCCGATTTCGCCCGCGGTCACGTCGCCGTCGGCCAGGGCGAGCTGCATCGCCCGCGCCGCCTGCCGGCCGTCGGGACGCGGCGCGGTCATGTGGTAGGCGTCGTTGGTGATGCCGTAGCCCACGATTTCGCCGTACAGCGGGGCGCCGCGCGCCACGGCCCGGGTCCGCTCCTCCAGCACCAGCACGGCGGCGCCTTCGCCCATCACGAACCCGTCCCGTTCGGCGTCGAACGGACGCGAAGCGGTGGCGGGGTCGTCGTTGCGGGTGCTCATGGCGCGGATGTTCGAGAAGGCCGCGAACGTCAGCGGGGCGAGCGGGGCCTCCGACCCGCCGGCGAGCATGACGTCGGCCTGGTCGTCGCGCACCGCGCGGAACGCCTCGCCCACCGCGATCGTCCCGGACGCGCAGCTCATGGCGTTGGTCGCGTTGGGGCCTGAGACCCCGAACTCGATCGCGATGTTGCAGCTCGCGGCGCCCGGGAACACGGCCAGCGCCAGTGAAGCATCGAGACCGCGCGGTCCCTCCGTCAGGTAGTGGCCCACCTGGGATTCCGCGAATGCGACGCCGCCCAACGCCGAGCCCATCATCACCCCCACGCGATCCTGGTTCTCTCGCGCCGGGTCGAGCTCGGCGTTCCCCAGGGCCAGGCGCGCGCTGGTCACCGCCAGCTGCGAAAAGCGGTCCAGCCGTTTAGCGCGCTTGGCGTCCAGAAAGTCCTGCGGCCGGAAGTCGGGGATCTCGGCGGCGATCTTGCTGCGGAATGGAGACGGGTCGAATCGCGTCAAGGTCCGCACCGCTGAGCGGCGCGCTTCCAGACCGGACCAGAGACCGTCCGCCGCCGTGCCGATCGGCGTGACCGCTCCGACCCCCGTGATCACCACCCGCCGGCGCGGGGCGACGCTCATGCCGCCGCCTCGGCGCGGCGCCGAATCCCCGCCAGCGTGCGGGAGGCGATGCCGTGCACGAACACCGGGCCGATCACCACGTCGGCGGTGAGGCGACCCACGAGCGGCCAGGACGGCCCGTCCCATTCATGCAGGATTTCCACAGTCACTCCGTCTGGGGTATCGCGCAGGTCCCACCGCACATCCATCCCGGCCGTCATGCCGGCGGTATGCCGATAGCGGATGACGCGGTCGGCGGGGCTGACGTGCATCTCCGAGATCCACCACGCCGGGTAGCGCAACGGCGGCGGTCCGAACGGTCGCCAGGCCGACATTTCCACCGTCCCGCCGTCGGGCCGCCGCTCGATCATCCGCACCCAGCGGTAGTGGGGCAGGATGTCGGGCCAGCGCTCTACGTCGCAAGCGACGGAGAAGACACGATCAAGCGGCGCGCGGATTGTAATACGGTCCACGGTGCGCATGCGGTTCGGGCTATCAGCAATCAGCCGTCAGCCATCAGCTTTGCCTTGAGCTGATAGCCGATAGCTGATAGCTGATAGCGCCTGTCACAGACTCGCATACCCACCTCGATAATAGATCAACGGCACCCGCTCCGTCACATCGCCGCCCACAACCAGGCCGAAGAACACCGTATGGTCTCCGCCCGAGACGGCCTCGTGCATGTCGCATTCGATGTGCGCCAGCACGTCGTTCAGGAGCGGCACGCCCGCTCGGCTCTCCCGGTACCCCACGCCCTCGAACCGGTTCGGATCGACGTCCGCAAAGCGACGCGACAACGCCTCCTGGTCCGCCGCCAGGATGTTGATCGCGAAGTGGGGAGCGGCCTGCAACACGTCGTGCATGTCGTTCTGCCGATCGACGGCCACGAGCAGCAGCGGCGGCGAGAGAGAGACGGAGGCGACGGAGCTGGCCGTCATTCCCAACGGACGGCCCCCGGGTCCCCGCACGGTCACGACGCTCACGCCGGTCGCGAACCGGCCCAGGAGCTGACGAAACAGATCGGGGTGGACGGCGGCGCTCACACGAGTAACCGCAACACCATTGATGGAGTCAGCACAGCGCGGGCCGGCACCACGTTGCCGGTGGCACCGATGAGCAAATCCGCGAGCGCGGGACGCCGCGCCAGCCGGGCGACCACTCGCGAGGCCAGCCACGGCCAACCGACGCCGATGCCGATGAGTCGCTCCAGAATCCACTTCCCCGCAAATGTGCGTCGCCGCGCCGCGGCATACGGCGCCAACGATCCGGCAGAGTCGGACGCCGCTACGATCGCGTCCACCGCCAGCTCGGCGCCGCGCAACGCACTGAAGAGTCCCTGGCCCGTGAATGGATCGAAGAAATCCGCCGCATCTCCCACCAGCAACGCGCCACCCCCAGGGGCCACCGAATGGCGCGACCACTGCGCGAACGGTCCCGTCACCAGCACGTCGCGCACCATGCGAGCGGCGGTGAAGCGCCCACGTAAACCCGGGAATTGCTCCAACGCCTGCACGAAGGTCTCGGGCCGCCGCAACCCGGCCGCCCGCTGCCGCGCGACGGCGACGGGCAGTACGAGGGCGGTGGTCGTCAGGTCGTCGCCGATCGGACCGAGGCCGACGTAGCCCTCGTGGCCGATGTGCATTTCCCCTACATCGCCCACGGCGTCCACACCGGTGAAGTGCGCGGTGAAGGCCAGCCGCTCCGGGGGCGAGCGGCGACGCAACCCGAGACGACGTGCGACCACCGAACGGAGCCCGTCGGCGCCCACGACCACGCGTGCCTCGAGCCGCTGGCTGCGCGACGCACCGGGCCGCCGCACCACCACACCGGCGACAGCGCGCTGGTCGAACACCAGGTCCTCCGCTTGCGTCCCTTCCTCTATTACTGCTCCCGCCTGCGCCGCCGCGCGCAGGAGCAGGGAGTCCAACACCGTGCGGGGTACCGCGAAGCCATACGGACGCGGCGCCTGGTGATCGATCAGGGCGCTGAAGCGGCCCACCGCGGAACGTCCGTCGGGTCCCACCACGCGCATCCCGAACAGGCGCCCGGGAGAGGCCTGCTCGATCGATGAGACGAGCGACGGGTGGAGCCGCTCCAAGAGCGGCGTGGCGGCGGGACTCAGGTATTCGGAGCAGGGCTTGTCGCGGGGGAACTGCGACCGGTCGAGCAGCAGCACGGTGGCGCCGGCGCGCGCGAGTCCCGTGGCCACGGCCGAGCCGGCGGGCCCGGCGCCGACGACCACGGCATCCCACTTCATGCGCCGCTTACCATCCGGACGCCGGCCGCCGCCAGCAGTGCGCCGGCGAGGCTCCCGAGCAGGTTGACGGCATCGTTGTCCAACCATCGCCACCCTCGCGCCAGCTGGAGCGGCGCATGACAGAAACTGGGATGTTCCAGCACGCGACCGCATTCAGGGCAGGCGTACCGCGCTTGCAGCGTGGCGCCGAGCAGGGAGTCGACGAACATCCCGGCGACTCCCGCTACGGCCACGATTACAGCCCCGCGCCAGCGCAGACCTCCCGCGACCGCCGCGGCGGACAGCGCCATCGCCACCGCACCGGCGATGCCGCCCGCCGTCCCGAGCGCCGTGATACCCCCAGAGGTGCCGGTGGGGATCTGTTGGCCGGTGGTGATGAGCCGTGGCGGTCGTGGGGAGAGGGCGCCGATTTCCGTGGCCCAGGTGTCCGCCGCCGCCGCCGCGATCGCTCCGGTCGCCGCGGGCCAGAGGTGGGCGAGGGCGGCGAACGCCGCGACCGCTCCGTTCGCGATCACCTGGCGAGCGTCGCGAGGTCCTTCTTGGCCGCCCGACAACCGGGCCAGCACACTGCCACTGATCAGGAATGCGAACAGGGGGACCAGTCCCCACCACCCCAGTCCCCACGCAACGGCTCCGCCCACCAGCACGGCGGCGGCGACGCCGCCCCGGGTGAGCCAATTCACTCGTCGAACAAAGCTCCGAGAATGCGGCGCCGCAGGGCGGGGGGCGCGCCTTGGGCCGAACAGCGCGCGTGCAGGAATTTCAGGAAGATCGCTTCGAAATCGTGGTGCTCACCGCACGGTGGGCAATCCACCAGGTGGGCGCGGATCTCGCGCTCCAGCTCGGGCGTCAGCTCCCGATCGATGTACTCGTACAAGTGCTCCACGCATTCGCGACAGTTCATGGTGCCTGACCCTTGATGTAGCCCATGCTCACGGCGTAGTCGTACAGGCGCGTCTGCAACAGGCGCCGGCCGCGGAACAGCCGCGATTTCACCGTGCCGACCGGGACGTCGAGCACTTTGGCGATTTCCTCGTAGCTGAGTCCTTCCACGTCCGACAGCATCACGGCCTCCTTGAACACCACCGGCAGCTCGTCTACGGCGCGCAGCACCTCGTCGTCCACGATGTGATCGAAGAAGGTGGCCTGGGGATCCTCATCCTGTATCTCGGGGAACACCGCATAGGGCTCGATTGTGTCCACATCGACGGTTTCCGGGTGCCGGGTCCGGCGGCGGTATTCATTAATGAAGAGGTTGCGCAGGATCGTCAGCAGCCACCCCTTGGCGTTGGTGCCGGGCGTGTACTGCTCCCACGAGCGGTAGGCCCGCAGGATGGTTTCCTGCACCAGGTCCTCGGCGTCGGCGGGATTGCCGGCGAGGCGCAGGCCGACGCGATACAGCGTGTCCAGATGGACCAGGGCCTCGCGCTCGAAGCCGGCGCGCTTCTGGTCCGTGTCCGGCGACGGAGGATTCGGGGGAGGGGTCGGGGAGGTCACGGGCACAGGACTCGACGAGAACGGTGGCTTGGGCTCCCCGGTTCCGCAATGGGGTGGTACGTTTCTCGCCCCGTGACAATCCATAGCATCGTGCCGCTCGCGGTGCTCGAAGCCATCCGCAATCTCGACACTCCGGTCGAGGACGGACTGGGCGAGTTCGCCGACGAGCTCCTGATCAAACGCTTCGGGCTGTCCGCCACGGTCCGCACCCAGCTGGCGGAGTACGAGGCCCTGGTGCGGCGCGACGCCCGCGTGGCCCCCGAGCACGTCGAAGCGCTGTTGCGCCTGGTCGGGCGGCGCCCCGATGCCGACCTGGTGTTCGCCGATGCGGGCCGTCGCGCGGCCCGGCGGGCGGTGCACCGCATGTTTTTCGGCACCCGCATCGCCGCGGCGGCCGCGCCGCGCAGCCTGGGGTTCGCCGCCGCCGGGCATGCGGCGGGCGTGGTGCTGGGCGGCGAGCTGCGTCGCGAGGCCCGTCTCCCGGTGGCCCGCGTGCCAGACCTCCTCGCCATCCGCGCGACGCCCGACGGGGCGGCGTGCGAGCTGTACGCGGCCGGATTCGCGGAGCTGCTCCGCCTGCTCGCCGGCTTTGAAGGCGCTATGCTCCATACCGCGTGTCGTGGCCGCGGCGCCGATCGCTGCGAATGGCGCGCCGCCCCTCCCGATCCGAGGCACCGCTGATGCCGCCGCTCGCCGGTTTCGATTTTCCCGCGCTGCGCACCGCGCTGCAGGCGATGGGCGCCGACGCCTGGCTGCTGTTCGATTTCCGCGGCGTGAACCCGATCGCCAGCCGCGTGCTCGACGTGCACGGCATGGCGACGCGGCGCTACTTCGTGGTGTTGCCCGCGTCGGGCCCGCCGGTGGCCGTGGCGCACCGCATCGAGCTGCAGGCGTTCGAGCAGTTTCCGGGCGAGGTCCGTCCCTATGCCGCGTGGCGCGAGCTGCACGCCGCGCTGGCCCCGCTGGTGTCGGGGCGCACGCTGGCGCTCGAGGTGTCGCCGCTGGACGCGGTGCCCTATCTGGACCGCGTGCCGCACGGCGTGGTGCAGCTGCTGGAGTCGTTCGGGGCCCGCGTCGTGTCGTCGGCGCCGCTCGTGACGCAATTCGCCGCGCGCTGGTCCGCCGCGGAGCTGGCGGGACACCGGCGCGCCGCGGAGGCGATCGCGGTCATCGCCCGGGAGGCCCTCGTCTGGGCCGGGGCCGAGCTGTCCCGCGGCGTCGAGGTGCGCGAGACCGGGGTACAGCGCACCGTCATGGAAGCGTTCGACCGCGCCGGACTCGTCACCGATCATCCGCCCATCGCCGCGTTCGCCGCCAACGCGGCCAACCCGCATTACGAGCCGCAGGCCGGCGCCGATCGCCGCCTCGCGGCGGGCGAAGTGATGCTGCTCGATCTGTGGGCGGGGACCGCGCGCGGCACCGTGTTCGCCGATCAGACCTGGATGGCGTTCGCGGGACGCACGGTGGACGCGGAAGTGCAGCGCGTGTGGGAGACGGTGCGGGACGCGCGCGACGCGGCCGTCACCCGGCTGCGGGAGCGGTGGCGTCCGGTGGGTGGGAAAGACGGCGGCGGCGTGACGGGCGCCGATGTCGACGATGCGACGCGGGGCGTGATCGTGGCGGCCGGATACGGGGAGTTTTTCGTGCACCGGACCGGCCATTCAATCGACCGGGAGCTCCACGGCTCGGGGCCCCACATCGACAATTTCGAGACCGCCGACACCCGACTGTTGCAGCCGGGCATCGGCTTTTCCGTGGAGCCGGGCATCTATTTGCCCGGGCGGTTCGGCGTGCGGAGCGAAATCAACGTCTACCTGGGCGCCGCGGGGCCGGAGGTGACGCCGGCCGAGCCGCAGCAATCGCTGTTCACGGTTTGAGGGGGTCTTGCGGAGTGGCGGTTGCGAGGACACATTCGCGCCGCTTTGCGTGTCCACTCTGGGGGACAAGGCACGAGTAGGGCTTGCCTTGACAGGCCCTTGGAGCGGGCCGCAGCTTTGAAAAGGTTCCAAGGTTCCACATGCGGATCTTGTGTTGTTCCACGGAAACACTCACCCGGAGGGAGGTGACGTGTCGCCAGCGTTTTTCCGTCCGGTAGTTCACGCGCATTCACGTCTCTGGAGGATGTGTCCATGACCCATCGTGTGCGAAGCGCCTTCAATCGCTTCCTCGCGCTGTGCGCCGTTCTCGTGGTCGCGACGTCGTTCGTCGCCCCGCTCGCGGCACAACAGACGTCGGGGAAGATCGAAGGCACGGTGACGGATCAGGCGGGCGTGCCGCTCGCCAATGCCCAGGTGTTCGTCGTCGGGACCTCGTTTGGCGCGGTCACGAGCGACAAGGGCTACTACTTCATCAATAACGTCCCAGTCGGGACCTACCTGCTGCGCGCGCAGTTCATCGGCTATGCGCCGACCGAAGTGCGTGACGTGCGCGTGTTGGGTGGCCAGACGATCACGCAGAACGTCAAACTGACGCCCTCGGCGATTCAGGTGGGCGGCGTGAGCATCGAGGCCTCGAACCCGATCGTGCCGCGCGACCAGGTCACGTCGAAGTCGACCATCACGGGGGCGACGATCAATAGCCTGCCGGTGGACGACGTCAACCGGGTGATTTCGCTGCAGCCCGGCGTGGTCGAGGGCGTGTCCGGCGGATTGATTCTGCGCGGCGGCCGGCAGGGGGAAGCGAACGTCTACATCGACGGCGCCCCCGTGCGCAATCAGGTGTTCGGCGGCAACTGCACCGCCCAGAGCCAGACCTGCTCCAACATCTCGGTCGGGACGAACGCGATCGAAGAAGCATCCGTCACGACCGGCGCGTTGGGCGTGCAGTTCGGCGACGCGCAGTCCGGCGTCATCTCGTTCACGACGCGCGCCGGCGGCTCGAAGTTGTCGGGCAGCCTGAACTACGCGACCGACGAACCGTTCGGGGACGCGATCAGCGTCGGCCTGAACCGGATGGAAGGCTCGCTCGGCGGACCGATTCCGATCTTGAATAATCTCCGCTTCTTCGTGTCGGGCATCCTGAGCGGTCAGAAGTCCGCGTTCCGCGGCTTCGGGTGGGATGAAGTGCCCACCTACACGCTGGGCGGGACCGACACCGTGGTGACCACGGGTACGGGTGGCAACACCAGTTCGTTCGCCGTGCCGCTGTTCGTGCAGGTTGGCGGACGCTGCGATGCCGGGAACAACTTCGGCTTCGAGTGCCAGGGCCGGCGCCGCAACATGGACTGGACCAGCACGATGCAATTGCAGAGCAAGCTGTCCTACAGCTACGGGTCGGGGTCGAGCATTTCGCTCACCGGCCTCGCCTACGGGCAGCAGCTCCGCAACTGGCCGGGCACCAATATCGGCGACCCCGCGCTCTATTCCGGCGCGCACACGTGGCAGCGCCTGGCGGTCGCCAACCTGAACCATTCCTTCTTCAAGTCGGCCGAGCGCGAGCTGGCGCTGAACGTGAACCTGAGCTTCCAGCAGAACCGTGGCTTGGCGGGCCCGCTCGATCCCTCGAGCGAGGCGGAATCGCGTGATCCGTCGTTCGGCGTCGAGTTTAAGACCCTGAATTTCTCGGGTCTCTCGGACATGCCGTTCCCGGTGACCGATCAGATCATCCGGAACATTCGCTCCAACAACGGGCTGCGGATCCCGCTGCTGGACCGTACCGATCTCCGCAACCGGCAGCCGTTCCGCATGAACCCCTACGGGATGCTGGGTGGCAGCTGGATCACCGATGGCTTCAACGCCACCGGTACGCTGTACAGCGAGAATCGCTACCGCGCGGCTGCCCAGGTCGACTGGCAGGCGAACCGGTTCCATCGGTTCAACTTCGGCGGCGAGTACCGCAAGGAGAACATCGCGTACTGGAGCTCGAACTTCATCACGCAGTTCGCCATGGACGCTTTCAAAGTGGATCCGGTGGTCTACGCGGGGTGGGCCGCGGACCGGCTCGATCTGGGAGACGTCGTGCTGGAGCTCGGTCTTCGGTACGACTACATGGACACCAAGGCGCTGTTCGCCAATACCCCGGGCCGCATCTTCACCAACCCGGCGTGGCAGAACGGCGCGGCCACGAACGACGCCGTGTACGCCGCCAATCTGGCCGCAGTGTTCACGCCGGCCGAGGCGCATCACACGATTTCCCCGCGTCTGCTGGTCGGGTTCCCGGTGTCCGAAAAGACCGACTTCCATCTGTCCTACGCCCACCAGGTCCAGACGCCCGACTTCCTCACGCTGCTCTCGGGCGGCAATAACGACCTGTCGTTCACCAACACGAACGACGCGTTCGGGCGCGATGTGACGTTCGGCAAGTCGATCCAGTTCGAATTCGGCGTGCGCCACGCGTTCAGCCCCGACCTGGTGCTCGACGTCTCGGCGTACAACAAGGACAAGGTCTCCGACCTGACCTACCGTATTAAGCCGTTCGCCGATCCCGCCGTCCCCGGCGATGTCGTCAACGTCAACGTGCTCACCAACGCCGACTTCGGCTACGCGCGCGGTGTCGATTTCAAGCTCGACAAGCGCGTCGGAAACTGGCTCAGCTTCTCGGGCTCCTACACGTTCCAGGTGGCGCGGAGCACGGGGTCGGATCCGTTCTCGTACCTGAACACCTCGGCGCGGCAGATCTCCCAGGTGACGGGCGATCGGCTTCCCCCGCCCGAGCAGCCGCTGTCGACCAACGACAACCGGATGCACAACTTCGTCGGGTCGCTGTCGCTCACCGTGCCGGCTGATTGGCAGAAGGGCTCCACGGTCGGGATGATTCTGCGGGATGTCGGCGTGTTCGCGACGTTCCGGGCGATCAGCGGGCTGCCCTATACCCGGCTGCGCAACACGGGCGGCGGCAACACCGCGCCGGCCGTCGGGTTCGGGCTGATCTCCACGCAGGTCGAGCCGATCAACTCGTCGACCATGCCGTGGAACAAGAACATCGATCTGCGCATCAACAAGGGGCTGCGGATCGGGCGCGCCGACATCACGGCGTTCGCCGACTTCCGCAACGCGCTCAACTTCAAGAACGTGACGCAGCTGTTCGCCGAGACCGATGACGTGGTCAACGCGGTGCACCGCGAGACGTTGTTGAGCCCCGAGTTTGCGAACCTGCGGATCGAGGCGCAGAGCAATGGGCGTCTGTTGGGCAACGGCTCGGTCGATCTGCGGCCGGCGTGCGGCTCGTGGACGTCCGGCGCCGCCGGCGTCGATGGCCCGGTGAACTGCGTCGAGCTGCGCCGGACCGAAGCCCGGTTCGGGGACGGCGACGGGGTGTACACGCTCGCCGAGCAGGCCAACGCGTTCAACGCGTATTACGACCTGTTCAACGGCGTCCAGAACTTCTATGGACAGCCGCGGTCGATTCGGGTGGGCTTCGAGCTGAACTTCTAAGGAGATAACGGGCGGCGTTCCCGAGCTGGGAACGCCGCCCCTGGTTCTCTACCGAGAGAGGGACTCAACGTATGCGTTCAACCTGGTTTATTCGTGGAGGCCGTGCGGCCTTGGCCCTGGCGGTGGTACTCGCCACGGTCGGGGTGACGCCGGCGTCGGGGAAACCCACGCCGGGTCGTCCCACCAAGCGCAGCGGCCTCAACTTGTTCGCCCTCACGTTCGGGGTCATGAACGTGAACCGCGTGTTCTGCGGTATCAACAACATCGGCGAGGTCTGCGTCGATCCGACCAACTCACCGGTCGTCGGCGGCGGCTTCTGGCCCAAGGGCACGCCGGATCAGTACGTGTTCAACTCCGGCTTGCAGCTGGCCGGCACCATTCCCGCGACTGCCGGGTTCCAGTGGGCCGGCGACACCGTCGGGGCCTACTTCATGGATCCGCGCGGCACCCAGGCGCAGGGCGATCCGATCACCCTGGTCTACAACTCGCTCGATTTGGGTGACAACGCGGCGTGGCCCAATGGCGGCATCGTGCGGGACACCGCGATTTATTCGTCGGTGCTGCTGTCGCGGCAAAGCGTGTCGCAGCAGGACCTGTGGGTCCGCACCTGGGACGGCAATCCGGCGTTCCTGTCGGGCCGGACCCATCCGATGGGTATCCTGGTCGAAGAGCGCGGCATGGCCTGGAACTTCCCCACCGGCAACGAAGACATCATTTACTTCGTGTACACGTTCTATAACGTGACCGCCCGCGACGCGTCGGCGTACAGCACGCTCGACCCGGCGATCCGCGGCGAGATCTCGGCCATCGGCGCCGACTTCCAGAACCGGAACGAAGCGCGCTTCGGCATCGACATTCCGGACGGCGGTTACACCGTCAACAATATGTACGCGGCCTTCTTCGCGGACATGGACGTGGGCGACGCCGGCGTCAACTACGCCAGCGCGGTGGTGCCGTTCGCCATGGGCGTGGCGTGGAAGTCCGACTTCCTGGAGCCGTCGTGGCAGTTCCCGGCCGAGATCTTCGGGCCACCGTTCGTGCCCTCGCCGGGCTTCATCGGCGTGAAATACCTGCGCTCGCCGCTCGATTCGGCCGGTAACCAGGTGGGCCTCACGATCTTCTCCAACACGCTGAACTCGGCCACGGGCTATCCCGATCCGGTCGGCGTGATCCAGCTGTTCCGCTATCTGTCGGGCACCTCGAGCCCGGCGGACGGGGACTTCGCCTGCACGTTCCAGGGCCAGCAGCTCACGCTGCACTTCTGCTTCGTGGCCCAGAACTTCGCCGACACCCGGTTCTTCCAGTCCTCCGGTCCGCTGACGCTGCTTCCGGGCCAGTCGCAGACGATTGTCGTGGCCTATATCAATGCCGCGCCGACCTCGGCCGTCGTGCCGTTCATCGGCGGCGATCTCAAGCCTGGCATCCCGGGCACCGAGTCGCAGATCGGGCTCGATACCACCAAGGTGCGGACGATCGAGCGCATCATGGGGTGGGTCACGCAGCAGGACGAGGACTCGAATTTCGCCATTACGCAGAACGAAGTGCGCACCGTGCCGCGTTCGCTGCTCAACAAGGCGCTCGTGGCGCAGGCCGTGTACGACGCGAAGTTCCTGTTGCCGTTCGCGCCGGACGCGCCGCCCTTCTTCCTTATTCCGGGTGACAATCAGGTCACCATCGTGTGGCAGAAGAGCGTGTCGGAGACCGTGCAGCCGGGCGGTGGCGATCCGTTCTTCGCCGTGGCGTCCGATCCGACCTCGGTGCTGTACGATCCGAACTTCCGGCAGTACGACGTGGAGGGCTACCGCATCTATCGCGGCCGCTCCACCAGTGATCTCCGCATTGTGGCGCAGTTCGACTACGCCGGCACCACGATCACGGACTACACCGGCACCTTCGCCTACACGTCAGACCTGGACGGCGACGGGAAAGTGCGCTGCGCGCCCGAGCTGGGCCTGCAGCAGGACTGCCCCATTACGTTCGCGACCGACACGCCGTTCGTGGACGGCGAGGACCATGACATCGTCGGCAACATCATCCAGGTGCCGGCCGGCGGCCGGGTGGCGTTGGCCGACTCGAGCGTGCTGATCCTCAGCGCGGATACTGCCGGTGTTGGCGCCGCGTCGGGCAGCCATCCTCCGCTCACCAACAGCGGCATTGCGTTCTCGTTTACGGATCGCGGTGTCCGCAACACATTCAACTACTTCTATGCCGTCACCTCGTTCGACGTGAACTCGTTTGCTTCGGGTCCGTCGTCGCTCGAGTCGGCGCGCATCACGAAGCAGGTCACGCCCCGGGCCAGCTCCAACCAAGAAGTCCAGGGCGTGTTGAGCTCGCTCCAATTGCTGGGTGCCGATGGTTCGGTGCTTACGGGGACCGATCCCACCATCGATGCGGCGACGGGCATTTTCTCCGGCGCTGCTCCACCGGCTGACGGCGTGATCCTGGGGCTCGCGAATTTCCTGCCCGAGCTGCTGGGCGCGAGCGGCCAGGTGAGTCTCACCATTGACTCCGTCACGCCGGGCGCCGAGCTGAACGGACTCGATCCGGTCTACTATGCCCGCGCCCAGGGTTCCGGGCCGGCGGTGGATACGCTCGTGTTCCCGGTGCACCAGGACGGGTTCGATGGCAACACGTCGGCGAGCGTGAGCTTCCCGGCGACGAACATTGATGCAACCCAGTCGGCCCGCTTCGGCGGCGACGCATCCTATGCGCTGTTCGGGAGCGCGTCGGTGAGCCTGTCTGGGACCTGGCACACCACGGGGCAAGGTCGCGGCGACGCCAATGCCGCACCGGCGAATTCCGCCGTCAACGGCCCACGCCTGTGGTCAGGGGCGGCCAATGAGAACACGCCCGACCCGAACGGGACCGGGTGCGTCCCGTCGAGCGGGGCGTGCGTGCAGGCAAACCTGAGCCGGACCGCTGGCTCGTTGCCCGGGGTGGATACGATTTTCCACCCGCAGGCCTATCTCAACGTGCCCAACGTGCCGCAGCGCAACATGGAGGGGCTGACTTCCACGGTGTATCGCGCGGCGGACATCAAGATCGTGTGGGGGGCCAACGGCGCCGTCGATTCGGTGGTCGATCTCACCCACAAGGTGCCGGTGCCGTTCAGCACGAAGATCCGCGCCTCCTGGGGCATCCTGAACGACTCCTCGTTCGTCCTCGGCGGCACTAATCAAGCCACGACCGCGGACGGCAAGAACAACCTGCTGACCTGGTCGGACATCTACTGCGTCGATCCGGCGCCGAGCTTCCTGGCGCAGTGTGGCGGAGGAGCGCAGAGTCCGGCGGTCCTGATGGACCACGCGATCCTGTCGCCGGTCGCGGCCCACTCGGCGACCTACGCCGGCACATCGGCATTGGTCTCCGGCGGCAACGGGTTCGTGCTCTATCTCAACGGGCACTTCTTCTTGATGCAGATGGCGGCGCTCCCCGCGGCCGGGACCACGTGGTTCGGCCGGTTCTACGCGGGCGTGATCACGGGGACAGCGGCCGGAGGCGATTTCGCCTTCGCGCCGGACATCCGTCCGCCGGCGGTGCCCGGGCTCCGAGCCGTCATCACGTACACGGGTTCCACGTTCGATCCGTCCACCACGACGGCCGCGGACCTGGCGCGCGTGCACACGGTGCCCGATCCGTACTATGTCACCAACGCGCTTGAGGCCACGGCCAACACCAAGGTGCTCAAGTTCGTCAACTTGCCGGCGCAGGCGATCGTCCGCATCTATTCGCTCAGTGGCGTGCTGGTCAACGTGATCACGCACAACGACGTCACGAGCGGCGGCGATCTGACCTGGAACCTGCGCAACCGGAACAACCAGTTCGTGGCGAGCGGCGTGTACTTCTATCACGTCGAAACCCCGGATGGGAAGTCCAAGGTGGGCCGGTTCACCGTCGTCAACTTCGCGCCGTGAGGAGACTGACAACCATGACCTTTCGACTGTTACGCGTGCTCGGCACGCTCATGGGCCTGGCGGCGTTGACCGTAACGCCGCTCGCGGCCCAGGCAGCACAGGACAACACCGGCTACGGCACGACCAGCGGAGAGTTCCTGCTGTTCGGCGCCGGCGCCCGGGGGGCGGCGCTGGGCGGGGCGTATTCGGCCCTGACCAACGACGTCACCGCGCTCTACTACAACCCGGCCGGCCTGTCGCAGATGACCCGGCCCGGGGCGATGGTCTCGACCTACAGCTACGTCGACAACACCCGCTACAACTGGGTGGGCCTCGGCCTGCCGATGTCCGGCGGGTCCCGGGCCATCGGCGTGCAGGTGGGGTCGTTCGGCTTCAGCGGGCAGCCGGTGTACACGCTGGAAGACCCGGACGGCACGGGCGAGACCTACGCGGTGGCGGAGACGTTCCTGGGGCTGTCCTATAGCCAGAACTTCTCCGATCGCTTCTCGGCGGGCTTTACCGGGAAGCTGATCTCGGATCAGCTGGGCTCCACCAAGGCGACGGGGTTCGCGCTCGATTTCGGCACGAATTTCCATGCCATGCTGGGCGACCGGCCGATCCGCGCCGCGTTCGTGATTCAGAACCTGGGGACGAACCTGCAGCATGACGGGTCGGCCCTGGAAACGGGCGTCGTGCGCGAGCCGCCGCTCGGGACGGTGGACATTCCTCAGGAGATTCAGCCGGCGCGCCTGCGGACCAGCGGCTGGGGTCTGCCGGTACAGTTCCGCGTCGGTGTGGCGCTCGACCTCCTGAACATGGGCATGAACCGGTTGTCGGTGCTGGGCGAGTTCACGCAGCCGGTCAATACCAAGCCGGGTGCGGGAGCGGGGCTCGAGTGGGCCCTCACCAACGTCGGCAATTCGGGCTTTTCGCTCGCGGCGCGGGGCAGCTATACGATGCAACCGGACAACAAGCTCGATCCGGGCGCCGGCGCGGGGTTCACGACCGCGCAGAGCATCTCGAACTTTTCGAAGGACGGCCTGGCTCTGGGTGGCGGTCTCAGCTACGGCCGCGGCTCGTGGCAGCTGGGCTTCGACTACGCGTACCGCAATCTGGGTACGCTGGGCGGCACCAACTTCCTCAGCTTCAGCGTGAGCTGGTAGCCGACCGAACGTGAAGCACGCAGGGCAATTCGCGCTGGCACTCATGGTCCTCGTGACCGTGAGTGCCAGCCGGTCGGAGCAAAACGAAAGTGTCGTCAGCCTCAGCGCGGTACGGTTCTATCGTCCCGCGTCGTCGCAGACGGTGGTGGACGTGTTCTGCCGGGTGCCGTTGCTGCTTGTAACGCCGATCGGCCAGTCGGGCGGGGGCGCGTTCCGGGTGGCGGTCTCGGTGAAGGACTCGGCCGGACTCGAGCTGGTGTCGCAGACGTGGCTGACGCCGGTGCGCGCCGAGCTGCTGCACGCGCGCGGCGCGTCGACGTCCGAGCATCTGCGCTTCGCCGCCCGTCCCGGGCGGTACGCGGTGGCGGTGACGGTCACCGATTCCGCGAGTGGGCGCATCGCGCGGGCGGCGACCGATGTAGAGGCGTACGGCCACGCCCCCGGCGGCTCGGATTTGCTGCTGGCGAACGATCTGCGGTTGGCCGCGCCGGGCGACACATCGGCCCGGTCGGGTGAAGTCCGGTTCGGCTCGTTGTTCGTGTCGACCTCGGGCGAGCCGGTGCTGACGCCGCAAGCGTCGAAGCTGGCGTACTACTTCGAGCTGTACCCGGCGCGGGCCGAAAGCGCGTCGGTCGCGGCCCGGGTGGTGACCGAGTCGGGAACGCAGGTGGTGGCCATCGCGCCGTCGGCCGTGTCGATGCCGGCGGAAGGTGGGTTCACCAACGGAGTCGTGGATCTGGCCGGATTGCCGCCGGGGAAGTACCGCCTCGAGGTGACGGCGACGGGGCCCGATTCGCAGGTCACGCGCTCGGCGCCGTTCGGTATGACGGGCTTCGAGTCGGTGGCGAGCGCCGCGGCGATCATGGAGGCGGCGGCCTGGCCGGCGGCGCTCTCCGAGGCGGAGCTGGACGAAGCGTATGCGCCGCTGATGTACCTGATGACGGCGTCGGAGCAGGGCCAGTATTCGTCGCTGTCGGTGGAAGGGAAGCGGTCGTGGTTGCGGCAGTTCTGGGGGCGGCGCGATCCGTCACCCGGCACCAATCGCAACGAGGAGCGGGAGCGGTTCTACGCCGCGATCACCGAGGCGAACCGTCGTTACCGGGAAGGCGGCGCGTCGGCGATCCCGGGCTGGAACACCGATCGGGGCCGCATCTTCATCAAGTACGGAGCGCCGGACGAGGTGTACACGCGCCGCGTGCAGCAGGGGCGCCAGCCGTATGAGATCTGGAAGTACACGCGCAGCCGCGCGTTGCGCTACGTGTTCATGGATCTGACGCAGTTCGGCAACTATACGCTGATTTTCACCAACGATGTACGGGAGAAGAGCCGACCGGATTGGCAGGAGCTGCTCGGACCGGACGGCCTCAGAGACGTCGAGCAGAACCAATAGGATCGGGAGCGACCATGGAAGCCCTTCACGTGAGGACCGCATGAAAGCACGGATCTACGGAATCGTCGGAAGCGCGGCACTGCTCGCGGGTTTCGCCAGCGCTTGCCGGAAGGACCCGACTGCGAGCGGCGTGGGGGCACCCACTGAGGTGATCCTCGACTTCTCCGCCCTCAACCTGAGCCAGGGCGACTCGACCACGATCGTCGCGAAGGTCGTGGACAACCGTCTCACCCCGCTTGATGCGGACATCACGTTCACCTCGTGCGACGGGGCCACGGCCAAGCGTCACGCCGGACGGCTCGTTCGATCCGCAGCCGCCCCTCGCCAAGCAGGCGACGGTGAAAGGTCTCGGCGCGAACGCCACCTGCGTCATCGCATCGGCGGCGGGTGCCAAGCCCGACACCGTCTCCGTCGTCGTGCTGCCGACCAGCATCGCGCTCACCGCTTCGTCCACCACTCTGGTGGTTGGAGACACCTTGGTTCTCACGGCGGCAGGCGCCCTGCAATTCTCGGCGTCGGCGGGCGTAACGTTGGGTGGGAATCCTGCGACCGTGATCTCACAAACTGCCACGGTATTGACGGTCCAGGTGCAGATCGCCTGATGTAGCGGTAGCCGGATCGACGATTACGGTCACCGGCGTCAACGTGACCTATGTACCGGGGCTCACGGTCGATCTTCCCACGGCCGGGACCTTTACGCTGACCAGTGCCTTCGATCCGAACAGCCTGCCGGATCCGGCTGCGACCCTGCCGATCCCGACCGCAGGCAATAGCGTCGTGCTGTTTGATGGCTTCGCTACTGGTGAGGCCGACAATTTCTACAGCTTCACCCTGGCCACGACGACGACCTTCACGGTCTCCGTCGGCTGGGGCACGGCCGCGGACCTCGACATCCTGTGGTGCGACGCGGGGTGCAACAATTTCGTGGGCAATTTCGACGGTGCCGGCTCGTCGAACCCAGAATCATCCACGGTGACGCTACCCGCTGGGACGTACAATCTGTGGATCAATGTATTCGCCGAGGCCGGCGAGCCAGCCCACCTCATCACGATTACCGTCTCGAATCCTTGACGCAGGCTCGCTGAGCAGCAAAAGGCCCCGGCAAGCCGCCGGGGCCTTTTTTTTCTGGCGATGTCTAGAGGGCCACGATGGCGAGCCCGGCCCACACCGCGGTGCCGACGGCCGCGTGCAGCACCTGAAGCCACCCCGGCACGCCCTGCAGCACCATTACGGCCGCCACGACGATCTGCAGTACCGCGAGACCCAACACCATCATCGGACCGCGCTGCCGTGACCGCAGCGCCCAGACGATGAGGTACGCGAACAGGCTGAAAGCCAGCAACCGATGGGTCCATTGGATGTGCTGGAGGTAGTTGCCGGCCGGGATCACCTGTCCGTTGCACAGCGGAAACCCAACGCAGGCCGTGGCGGCGCCGAGGTTCGCGGTGAGACCGCCGAACAACACCGTCACGTACCCGAGCGCCGCCGCGCCCAGTGCCACCGCCGAACGCGTCGTGGCGCGTGTTCCCCTGGCGGCGACGAGCAGCGTGGCCAGGAGGGCCATCGCCGTGCCGAGGTGCAGGACCACGGTCCACGGCGGCAGGTGCAGCTTCACCGTGACCGCGCCGAGCAGGACCTGCACGATCAGTAGCCCGGCGGCGAGATAACCGGCTTCGATTCGGGACGACTCACTCCCCCGTCCCCCGTCCCCCCTCCCCGGCGTTCCCACCACATGACCCCCGCAGCAGCGTCACCAGAACCGACAGGATCGCCGCCACCAGGCGGTGATTCCATTCGATGAACGTGGCAGTGTCCGAGAAGCGCGGGATCAGCCGGCCGTGGCACACCGGCCACTCGTCGCCGCAGCCGAGTCCGGATCCGGTGATGCGCACCAGGGCGCCGAGCACGATGAGGAGGTAGGCGGTGGCGGCGGTGGTCCAGGCGAGCGGGCGGGTGCGCATGGAGGGTGAATCTAGTCGTGACCGGGTTCCTCGGGCGCTGCGCGCCCTCGGAATGACAGCGCGCCTCGTCATTCTTGAAAGAGAATTGAGGGAAGGGGAGTACCGTTCGCGTCCAGGCACGGTGAAAACGTACTACGTCTACATCCTCTCCAATCATGGGCGCACCTTGTATACCGGGGTCACCGGCGACCTGTATCGTCGCCTGTCTGAGCATCGGCATCATGTCTTGGATGGATTCACCAAACGCTACGAAGTGACGCAGCTGGTCTATTTCGAATCCATGACCGAGGTGTTGGAGGCCATTGCGCGGGAGAAGCAGATCAAGGGTTGGTCGCGTGCCAAGAAGGTCCCGTTGATCCAATCGATGAATCCGGACTGGCAGGATCTCGCGTCGCGCATCCTCGGGTCGTAGCCGGTGTTCTTCATCGTAAACGAGGGCCCTGTCATCCCGAGCGCCCCGAGCGCAGCGAAGGGCGCGAGGGATCCGGTTCTTGCGCACGGCCCTCGTCCGGATTCCTCCATTTCCTTTCCATCACGAGGGGACGGACCGTGTCATCCCGAGCAGCCCGCGAGCCGACGCTCAGAGCGCGGCGAGGGGGAAGTGAGGGGGCTGCGAGGGACCTGGTTATTGCGCACGGATCTCTCACAGAATCCTGGGGCCACCGTTGTCAGAATGACGTCCGAGGTGGTTCCCAATAACCAGGTTCCTCGGGTGCTGCGCACCCTCGGAATGACACCCGCGCCGGCTCCCAAGAACCAGGTTCCTCGGGCGCTGCGCGCCCTCGGAATGACAGCCTCGCTTGCTCCTTTTTGAAATGAAAGTTGAGGGAAGGGGAGGAGACGCACCCTCGGAATAACCGAGGCGTATATTGAGTTTCGACCATGACGAACGCACCCGATCAGTTCGGCGAACGCCTGCCGCGGCGGCTGGGCCTGTGGAGCGCCGTGGCCGTGCTCGTGGGCTCCACCATCGGCAGCGGCATCTTCCGCACGCCGGCGACGGTCGCCGCGCGCGTGGACGACGTGACCCTGTTTCTGGCGGCGTGGATCGCGGGCGGTCTCGTGGCCCTGTGCGGGGCCCTCACGTACGCGGAGTTGTCGGCCTCCTTTCCGCGCTCGGGCGGCATTTACGTCTTCATCCGCGAAGCCTTCGGCCCGATGCCGGCCTTCCTGTTTGGATGGGCGGAGCTGCTGGTGATCCGGCCGGGCGCCTTCGGGGCCATTTCGATCACCGCCGCGGCGTACACGTTGCGCCTCGTGGGGATCGATCCGGCGGCTGCCGTGGCCGGGCTGCCGATCCACGCCGAGCAGGCGCTCGCGGCGGTGTATGTGGTGATCGTGGCGGCGGTGAATTATCGAGGTATTCATCGCGGGGCCCTGTTGCAGAATATCTCGACCGCCTTCAAGGTGGCGGCGCTGCTGGCCCTGGTGGTGCTGGGATTCGCGCTCGGCGGTGGGGTGACTCACCCCGCACAAGCACCAGGGGTCAGTCATACCTCGGTTGGACTGTCGGCGGTGTTGCTCGCCATGGTCTCGATTCTCTGGGCCTACGACGGCTGGGGCGATCTGGCGTTCGTGGGTGGGGAAGTGCGCGATCCCCAGCGCAACCTGCCCATGGCCCTGCTGATCGGCACGGTGACGGTGGTCGTCCTGTACCTGGGTGCCAACCTCGTCTATCTCCACCTCATCCCGATCGACCAGATGAAAAACGCCGAGCTGGTCGCCGCCGATTCGGCGCAGTTGTTGTTCGGCGCGGCGGGAGTAGCGGCCGTCTCGGCGGCGGTGGCGGTGAGCACGTTCGGCACGCTGAACGGATCGATGATGACCTCGCCGCGCATCTTCTACGCGCTGGCCGAAGACCGTCTATTCCCTTCGGCGATCGCCCGGGTGGACCCGGTCACCGGTGCACCCACCGGCGCCATCGTCCTCACCACCGTGCTCGGCGTGGTGTTCGTGCTGGTGCGCAGCTTCACCGAGCTGGCCGATCAGTTCGTGATCGGCATCTGGCCCTTCTATGCGCTCGCGGTCGCCGCCGTGTACGTGTTGCGGCGCCGTCGCCCGGATCTGCCGCGTCCCTATCGCACCTGGGGATATCCGGTGGTCCCCGCCGTTTTTCTCGTGGCCTCCCTGTTTCTGCTCGGCAATTACCTGATCTCCAAGCCGCAGGCGTTTCTCACCGATGTCGCGGTGATCCTCTCGGGTGTCCCCGTGCTGTGGTGGTGGCGCAGAAAACGTGACGCGCGCGAGGCGAACTCGTGACCGCGACGGCCCCGCCTACGCATTGACAAGCCTCGCGGGGCGGGCATCTTTTTCCCCGCCCTTGCGAGAATTGCTCACGCATTTCGTTCGTCCATCATTCGGAGTCCGCCCATGAAACGGTATTTCTGGTCGGTCTGCGCTTTCGCGCTCGCCTGTATGTTCTCCCTTCCCGCCGGGCTCGCCGCCCAGGGCGTCACCACCGCCGCCGTCGCCGGGCACGTGACGGACGAGTCGGGTGCCGCGGTGGCCCTCGCCGAGTTGACGCTCACCAGTGGAGCAACGGGCGAGCGGCATGCCGTGCGGACGCGCCAGGACGGCGCCTACAGCTTCGAGAACGTGAGCGTGGGCGGCCCCTACACGATGACCGCCCGGGCCATCGGCTTCGAGCCGCGGACCTCCGAGACGTTCTATCTGTCGCTGGGTCAGCGCCGAGTACTCGATCTGAGCCTCAGGCGCACGGCCATCGAGGTGGCCGGCGTGAGCGTCGAGGCGGCGAACGATCCGCTGCGGTCTCCCGCCCGCACCGGCGCCCAGACCTACATCTCGGACTCCGCCCTGCGCCGCTTGCCCTCGCTCAATCGGGCGTTCACCGATTTCGTGCGCACGTCGCCGCAGGTGACCACGACCCTGGGCGGCGGTAACTCCATCGGCGGCCAGAACGACCGTTTCAACAACGTGCAGATTGACGGCGGCTCGAACAACGATCTGTTCAATCTCGGGTCGACCAACGGCGTCCCGGGCGGCAGCGTGAACGCGCGCCCGCTCTCGCTCGAATCGGTGCGGGAATTCCAGGTGCTGGTCGCGCCGTTCGACGTGCGCCAGGGCGGCTTCGTGGGCGGTCTCGTCAACGCGGTCACCAAGTCCGGCGACAACGCGCTGCACGGCTCGGCGTTCGGGTTTTTCCAGAACCAGAATTTCGTGGGCAAGGATACCGCCGGCGTGCCGGTTCCGGTCGTCGACTTCCAGCAGCAGCAATACGGGTTTTCGCTCGGCGGTCCGATCATCAAGGACAAGCTGCACTTCTTCTTCTCCGGCGACTTCCGCCACGACGTGCGGCCGTTCGCCTCGAGCGTCCAGCTGAGCAACCCCACCGATACGACCGGCGTCGGCATCACGGGCGCCCGGATGGACTCGGTCCAGACGATCCTGCAGTCGCTGCCCGGCGGGTTCGATCCGGGCAACTTCTCGGCCCCGACGATTCCCAACCCGGAGACCAACCTGTTCGGGAAGCTGGACTTCGAGTTGGGGACCAATAGCCACGTCGAAGTGTCGGGGATTTTCGTCAACGCCAATCGCCTCAACATGATCCACTCCTACCGGGCGGGCTTCCCGACCGGCACCGGCAACCTGCGGGACGGCTACCAGCTGTCCAACAGCGGCTACAATTTCACCGACAAGACCCGCACGGTGCGCGGCAAGTGGCTGGCGCGGTTCGGCGACAACTACTCGAACGAGATGCTGCTGGCGTACAGCACCATCAGCGACGTGCGCGATCTCCCCAACCGGGTGCCCCTGATCCTGGTGGCGGGCAACCGCGTCGGGTCCTACATCTCGGCCGGGGCGGAGCGGTTCTCGCAGGCCAACACGCTGGACCAGAAGGTCATCGAGATCACCGACAACGTGACGTTCCAGGCCGGCCGGCACCTGCTCACGGTCGGCACCCACAACGAATTCTTCCATTTCGTCAACGTGTTCTTCCCGGCCTCGATCGGGATCTGGTATTTCAACAGTCCGGACTCGCTGGCGAACCAGCTGCCGAGCCAGTTCTTCCGGGCGCTGCCGACGGCGCAACGCCCCGACGGGCCGGTCGCCGATTTCCGCGTGAAACAGTACGGGTTCTACGGCGAGGATCGCTTCTCTCCGCTGCGGAAACTGACGCTGACCGCCGGGCTGCGGATAGACATGCCCAATCAGCCGGCGCCGGCTTTCAACCCGACGCTGGATACGATCCATTTCGTGGCCATCGGCGGCAATACCGTCAACACCGGTGACTTCCCGAGCGGCAACATTCTCTGGTCGCCGCGGCTGGGCTTCAATTACGACATTTCCGAGGACCGCAACACCGTGGTGCGCGGCGGTGTGGGGGTGTTCAGTGGGCGGCCACCGTACGTCTGGGTGTCCAACGCCTACGGCAACACGGGCATGGAGCAGCAGAGCCTGTTCTGCAGCGGGGCAACGGTCCCGACTTTCACGCTCGACCCGGACAACCAACCCACCAGCTGCGGCGCGGCGCCGTCGGCCGGCCGGCCGAGCATCGTGTATTTCGACAACAACTTCAAGTTCCCGCAGGCGCTGAAGGTGGCGCTGGGGCTGGATCACCAGCTCGCCTGGGGCTTGTCAGCCACGGTCGATTTCCTCTACACGAAGGCGATCAACCAGTTCTTCCTCCAGGACATCAATCTTGCCGGCCTGCAGGGGTCGTCGGCCGGCGAGGCGGGGCGGCCGCTGTTCGGCACCATCAACCCGGCGACCGGCGCGGCCACCGCGACGCGCGTCACCGGGACGTACCTCGACATTGTCCGCAACTCGAACGTGAGCAAGGATCGGTCGACGTCGATCACTGCCCAGCTGCTGAAGCGGTTCGGCAACGGCATCGAGTTCTCGGCCGCCTACACCTACATGCGCTCCCTCGACCTGATCTCGATGACGTCGGACATCACCGGGTCGAACTACGCTTTTGCCGTGCTGGACGGGGTGCCGAGCAACCGCAACCTGCGGACGTCCACGTTCGACCGGCCGCACAAGGTCACCGTGAGCGGTACCGTGAACCTGCCGTTCGCGTCCCGGTTCTCCCTCACCTACAACGGCATCTCGGGCTTGCCGTTCACCTACGTCGTCAACGGCGACATCAACGCCGACGGCCAGACCGCGAACGACCCGGTGTACGTGCCGCGCAGCATCGGCGACATCTCGGGCCTCACGCCGGCGCAGTTCACGACCCTGGACACGTATATCCGCGGCGAGCCCTGCCTCGAGGGGAACCGCGGCCGCATCATGCCGCGCAACGTGTGCCGCAATCCGTGGCAGAACAACGTGAATGCCCGGCTCAGCAAGGTGATCAACACGCTGGGCGGCCAGTCGCTCGAGATCACGGCGGACATCTTGAACGTGCTGAACCTGCTGAACAGCAAGTGGGGACTGCAGCGCGTCACCGGCACCGGCTTCGAGCAGCAGAACCTCATCCGCTTGACCGGCTACGACGCCGTGAACCAGCGCGGCACCTACGCCCTCAACCTCCCGGTGAAGAACCAGGTGACGCTCAACGCGATCGGCTCGCGCTGGGTGTTCCAATTGGGGGGACGGTACGCGTTCTAGGGTAGAGGGCGGTAGAAGGCGGTAGAAAAAGGGCGGGAGAAGGCGGATCTACTTCCGCCCTCTCCCGCCTTTGTCCGCCCTCTACCGCCCTCTGTCCGCCTTTTAGGTTTGCACCTTTCGCAGCAGCCACACCGCCGCTCCCCCCACCAGCAGGTTCGGGAGCCAGGCCGCGAGCGCCGGAGGCATGATGCCCCCGCCACCCACCGCGCGCGACAGCTGCATCATCAGCAGGAACACGAAGGTGGTCGCGAGGCTGACGGCGACGCCCCAGGCGGCGCCGCTGCGCGGGTTGGTGACGGCGAGCGGGGCGCCGAACAGCGCGATGATGATGCAGGTGAACGGAATCGCCAGCTTCAGCGCGCGGTCCACGGCGAGTTTGCGCGTGTCCGACCCGGAGCGCGCCAGCGCATCGATGTAGCGCCCCAACTCCGCGTAGCGCATCTCCTGCGGCGTCTTGGGCTCGGCCAGCAGGTCTTCGGGGGTCTCGACCATGAGGCGGGTGCGCAGCGTGTGGAAGGTGAACGCCCGCTCCACGCCCGGGCCCAACAGGTACCGCACGCGCCCGTCCTGCAGCGTCCAGCCGCCGCTGCGGGCGTGCCGGGCCCGCGGCGCCGTCACCACGATCGTGGGATACTCGGGGCCCGTGCCCACCCGCTCCAGGATCACGTCCTGCATCTGGCGCGTCTGGATGTCCAGCGTGCGGATCGCGTACACCCACCCGCCGTCGGCGCGATAGACGAAATTGACGCGCGATCCGGTCCGGATCGTCTTCTCCCCCAGCAGCTCGGCTTTGCGTGCCGCGCCGATGGGGACCAGCTCGCCCAGCGCCACGCCGAGCACGCAGGCGAGCGCGGCGGCCACGAAGATCGGTCGCACCAGCCGGTAGAACGAAATGCCGGAGGCTTTCGCCGCCGTGAGCTCCGAGTGGCGTCCCAGCGAGCCGACGGTGAAGACGGTGGCGAACAGGACGGCCGCGGGCAGCACCAGGAACATGGTGTCCGGCATGCCGTAGATGTACCCGAGCGCGACGTGGCTCTTGCTCAGGCCGCGGGCGAGGTAGCGGTCGAGGCGATCCGTGAGGTCGATCACGATGACGAGCAGCGGAAAGCCGAGCATCACGACCACGAACACGCGGATCCAATCGCGCACCACGTAGCGGTCGAGGATCCGCATCAGGCGCGCCGCCGTCGGCGGAACCAGCCGAACATCGCATCGCGCAGGTCGGACCAGTCGCCGCCGCGCGCCGTCGGACTGGAACGGGTCATCACCCACAACCCGACCAGCCCGATGACACCGAACACCAGGTTGGTCCCCCACATCGCGAGGAAGGGAGAGACGATCAACCGGTCTCCCAGGTCCTCCCCGCCGATCAAGCCGACATAATAGATCGCGAACACCACGACCCCCACGCCGATCACGAGGCCGGCGCCACCGCGCGGAAACCGCAGCGCGACGGGAATGCCGAGCAGCGCGAATACGAAGCACGCGCCGGCGATGGCGATCTTCTTGTGGATCTCCACCTGATAGGCCGCCGCGCGACGCCGCGCGCCCATCGCGCGCTCGTCCTCTCCGGCGGTCACCCCGAGGGCGATCGGCCCGGAGGTGGGATGGGGCGGCGGGGGACGCACCGTGGGGTTTTGCACCGTCTGGGCTTTCGCCTGCGGCAGGAGCCAGCGTCCCAGGCGCTGCATCAGGCCGCAGTAGCGCCCGCCGCTCGTGTCGGCGGCCAGGGGCAGCGTCGGGGCCGCCGGGCCGAGGCCGGCCAGGCGGCGCAGGTCCCGCTCCACGGTGACGTCGGCATCGCGGTGCGCGGTGCGGGCATCGTCCCCCGCCGCGGACGCCGCCCGCTGCATGTCGCAAATCGTCATCTCGCGATCGGTGCGGTAGGTGTCCTCTCCAGTGAGCACCAGCTGGTTCGACACCCCCCGCACCCGGATCTGGTTGGTGTGGAAGAAGGTGCGATTGAACTGGACGTCGTCGCCGCGCCGGATTTCCTGGATGTCCCCGTCGATCAGCGTCAGGTACAAATCGGTCTGGCCGGGGGTATAAGCCATGCGCCCGCTGTCGGCCGTGATGATGCGCCGTCGGTCGGCCTCGCCCAAATCATAGATCGTCACAGACCGGAGCCGATTGGTGGCTCGGTCGATCCGTGCCGCGCGCAGGAAGAACTGATCCGGCACGACTTCGTTGATGACCTGTTCCTTGAGTCCGAAGGACGGCTTCTTGCGCTGGATATCCACCAGCAGCGTGCGGAGGCGATGATTGGTGCGTGGCAGCAGCTGGTCGTTCCAGAAGAAGGCAAGCACGGT
Organism: uncultured Gemmatimonadales bacterium; assembly: GCA_963821385.1. Taxonomy (GTDB): domain Bacteria; phylum Gemmatimonadota; class Gemmatimonadetes; order Gemmatimonadales; family GWC2-71-9; genus DASTHG01. The sequence goes on along the minus strand of CAWGDK010000006.1, from coordinate 342,135 downwards.
CACGACCGCGGCGCCGAGCAGCACCGGTCGCGCGATGCGGCCCACGCTGATGCCGTTCGCCGCCATCGCGGTGATCTCGGAATCGGCGGCGAGCCGGCTCATGGTGTGCAGCACCGCGACCAGCACCGCCATCGGCAACGTCATCGCGACGATGAACGGGATCGACAGCACGAACACTTCAGCGATGACGCTCCACGGCAGTCCCTTGCCCACCAGCTCGGGGAACCGCTTGGCGATCTGGTTGAGCAGCATCAGCGCGGTCAGCGAGGAGAGCGCGAACGCGAGCGGTGCCAGATGCTGACGCAGCAGATAGCGGCTGAGGATGCGCACGGGGGGTCCGCCCATTATATTCGGCTCTCCAAGTCGTTACAAGGGATGCGGCGCACCGTTTCGTTCGTTGTCCTCACCTTCGCGCTCCTTCCTTCGCTCGCCACAGCTCAGGAGCCTTCCGCCGCCCAGCCCGGACACGAGCCGGCGTTTGTCGTGCCCGCCCACCTTCCGTCCCTCGTCCCGGCGCCGGTCGCGGCGCTGGCGCCGGGCGGCCGGCTCGGCGTTCGCGTGCCACCGGCGCTCGTGGCCGCGGCGTGGGCGCAACGCGTGCGCGACGCGCTCGCCGCTCCCGGGGCGGCGCCCGCCGCCGGGGACACGTCCATCGCCGCCGCGCTGGCGCGGATCGCCGCCAGCGGCGGCGTGGGACCGGCCGGCCCCCAGACGTTCCAAGCCGCCGGTCCGACCGGCGTGCTGGGCCAGTTCGCCAATCTCGGGATGGACCTGAGCCTGCGCTTCGAGCTGAAAGCGGATCAGTTTCGCAACCTTCGCTGCAACGCGTTCGAGCGGCAACAGGCGGTCTCGGGATGCAAGGCGGGGTTTCCCACCATTACCCCCAACCCGCAATACCAGATCCGCTCCGGCGGAGTGGTGGGCCAGCGGCTGCACGTCAACGTGGACTTCGACAGCCAGCGCGAGTTCGACGCCAACAACAACCTCCAGGTCTGGTATGAAGGCCTCGAGGATGAAGTGTTGCGGCGCGTGGAAGCGGGCAACGTGTCGTTTCAGGCACCGGGCTCGCGGTTCATCAGTGCCGCGATCCCCGCCAACAATTTCGGGGTGCAGGCGGTGGCGCAGGTCGGCGCACTCGAGATGCGCGGCATCTACGCCCAGCAAAAGGGCAACGTGGTGCGCGATCGCACCTACACCGTCGGCGAAACGACCACCGAAGCGATCGACCGGGAATTCCGCGACCTGGACTACGAGCCGGGTCGGTTCTTTTTCGCCGTGGATCCGGCCGCGCTCCCGGGCTACCCGGCGGTTGATATTCTGTCCGTGCAGTCCCTCGCGCTCCCCGACTCCCTGCGCGTCACCGGGCTGATCGTGTACCGGGTGCGCGCGCTCGCGATCTCGGGTGGCGGCACCAACCAGAATATCGGCGGCATCCGCGCCGTCGCCTGCGGACCGGGCGTGCGATCGGTCGATTGCTCGGGCGAGCGCGCCGGCCCGTTCCAATGGCAGCTGCTGCAGCAGGGGAAGGACTACTACGTCGATCCCAGCGGCCTCTGGTTCGCCCTCGCCAGCCGGCTCGACCCCAGCGACTACCTGGCGGTGTCCTACATTCCCGGCGGTGTCGCGGACTGCAGTACCGGCGGCTGTGTCGGCACCTTTCCGCAGACCGCGAATCCGGATACCGCGGACGTCGATACCCTGCGGCTGGTCTACGATCCGCGACCGGGCGTGACCGCCGCGTCCCCGGCATTCCGGTTCGAAATCCGCTCGGCCTACCGCATCGGGGGCCGCGAGCTGGATCGCAGCGGCATTGAGCTGTCACTCCGGATCAATCAGCGCGAGCGCCCCGAAGGCTCGACCGAGACGTATCTGTCGCGCCTCGGTCTGGCTCTCCCGAACGACGCCAACGGCTTCGATCAATACAACCGGCTGTTTCCGCGCGACCGCGATCCGCAGCAAGGCGCGCCGGTGCGGGACTACTACGCCGTGTTTCCGCATCTGCAACCGTTCGCCGATTCCACCAAACTCGTCGCGGCCGAGCGCAACGACTCGCTGTACCGCACCCCGCGGTCGCTGCTCGCGATCCAGGGTCCGCCCTCTCTCTTCGTCCTGAAGCTGCACGGCAACGCCTCGGCGTCGGGCGACAAGGGCACGCTGTCGCTCTCGAGCTTTCAGATCCGGGAAGGCAGTGAAAAGCTCTTCCTCGGTAACACGCTGCTCACCCGCGACGTGGACTACACGATCGATTACAGCGTCGGGCAGGTCACCTTCAAGAACCCGGACTCGCTGTTCACCGCCGGGCCCGGCGTCGTCCGCGCCCAGTTCGAGGAACGCGCCACGTTCGTCTCGGCGCCCACCTCCATCTATGGTCTGGCGGCCCGCTATGACCTGGGGCAGGTCGGGCAGTTGTATCTGACCGGGCTGTTCCAGAAGCAGCAAACCGCGTTTACGCGCCCGCAGCTCGGCTTCGAGCCGGCGTCCGGGTTCATCGGCGGCATCAGCGGCACCCTGCACTTTCAGCCTGAGTGGCTGACGCGGGCCGCGAATCTGTTGCCCGGGTCGAGCGACGCGCCGTCGTTTGTGAACCTGTCGGGCGAGGTGGCGCTGTCGCAGCCGCGGCCCAATCCACTGGGGCAGGCGTTCGTGGAGGAATTCGAGGCCTCCGCCGGGCGGTTCATTTCGCTCAACGAAAACGCCTGGCATTGGGGCAGCGTGCCGTCCTCGAGCCGGGGCGTCACGGGGTTCGGCATTCCGCTCGCCGGGTTTGATACGGTGGACGCCGTGCCGCTGACGTGGCAGAGCCTGCCGTGCAACATCAACTCATCCGGTCAGTGCGTGCTGGTGCAGTTCCTGCCCCAGCAGATCGATCCCAGCATCCGCCTGGTCGGGCAGGCGCAGTCCGCCGAGCCGGTGCTGTGGCTCATGCTGAAGCCGGATACCATGATGGGGCTGGCCGAATCCCGCTCCGGCCGCAGCATCCCCAACTGGCGCCGGCCGGGCAGCGGCAACAACGCCCGCCCCACCACCCGCTGGCGCTCCATCACCCAGACCCTGTCCACCACCGGTGTGGATCTCTCGCGCGTGGAATACCTGGAGTTCTGGGTGTGGGAGGACAACCGGCGCGTGGCGCGCGCCAACCGGGCGGCGCTGCTCCTCGACTTCGGTTCGGTGTTCGAAGACGCGCTCGCCTTCACCCCCGACTCGTTTACCGTGAGCCCATCCGGCGATACCACCTACTTCGGCGTCCGCGTCGCCGGGGCCGGACGGCTCGACAGCGAGCGCGACCCGATTACCCATGCCTGGAACGCGGCGACCGATGACGAAGGGATCCTGAGCGACCGCGTGGTGGACGGCATTCGCAATGCGACGTCGGGCCAGCTGATCGACACGCTGCCGCTGTGCAGTGCGACCGTCGGCGGCCAGCTGTTGAGCCGCGCATTTGGGGACCCGCTGTCGCGCTGCGGCCGGCACAACGGCGCCGTCGATACCGAAGACCAGGACGGCGATGCCCGGCTCGACGTCACCGTCGGCGCCCGGACGCAGGAGGATTTCGTCCGCTTCGTATTCCCGATCGGCGACGATCGCTACTTCGTGCGCGACGGCGGCATGGTCCCGGTGGCGGCGAGCCAGGGCGGCGGCGCCTCCGGGTGGCGCTTGTACCGCATCCCGTTCCGGACCGACACGCTGCAGATCGGGACGCCCAGCCTGCGACAGGTGCAGGCGTTGCGCATGACGATGCTGGCGCCCGAAACCGCTGCCCCCGGGGAACCCGATCCCCAGGTCTATTTCGCCCTGTCGCGCGTGCGGCTGGTCGGCAGTACCTGGCTGAAGCGCGCCGAGTCGCCGATCGCGGGCCTGGCGGGCGACCGCGGCATCGGCACCGGCGAGGTGACCGCGTCGGTCGTGAGCACCGAGAACCGGGATCTGGGCTACACGCCACCCCCGGGCGTGCTGGACCAGGCGGGCCGGAACGACCAGACCTTCCAGGTCGGGGCGACGCAGATCAACGAGCAGTCGCTGCGCCTGCTGGCGCGTGGGCTCAACCTGGGGCAACGCGCCGAGGCGTTCACGCGCTTCGGCTCCGAGGGAGACAAGAACTTCCTCAAATACCGGGCGCTGCGGGTGTGGGCCCGCGGGCGCGGGCCCGGGTGGGAGGATGGGGATCTCGAGTTCTTCTTCAAGGTCGGCAAGGACGAAAACAATTTCTACCTCTACCACACGCCGGCGCGCACCAGCTCATGGGAGCCGGAGGTCGTCATCGCCTTGGACCGTTGGGTGAGCCTGCGCGCGCGGATCGAGCAGGCATGGCTGCGCGGTGACTCGGCGCAGGTCTATCCTGGCTGCCCCGACAGCACCATCGTGCCGTTCGACACCGCGTACGTGATGTGCGACGGGCCGTACATCGCCCACGTGCGCGATCCCGCGATCGCGCCGCCCAATCTCGCGGCGGTGCAGGAAGTGGCGGCGGGCATGTTGCGGGTCCGGGATGCGACGTTCATCGACCAGGCCGAGCTGTGGGTGGACGACATCCGGCTGAGCGATGTGGTGCAGACCGCGGGGACGGCGGCGGCCCTGGACCTGTCGGTCACCGCCTCGAATTTCGCCGACATCGCGCTGGGCCTCACGCGGCGCGACGGCAACTTCCGCCAGCTGGGGGAGGACCCGAGTTATCAGACGGACCGGGCTCTCACCTTCAGTTCCACCGTTCACCTCGAACGGATGCTCCCGCCCGGGTTGGGACTGTCGATCCCGTTCACGGCGCGGTACGTGTCCACCGCCAGCGATCCGACGTTCCTGAACCGCACCGATCTCCGCGGCGACGCCCTGGTGGGACTGCGCACGCCGCTGTCCACTGCGCGCAGTTATTCGATCTCGTTGCGCCGGTCCCGTCGCGCCGCCGGAGGGTTGGTGCGGTGGCTGCTCGACCCCCTGGGGGTGAGCGGGACCTACGTCACCGGGGAAGACCGCTCCAGCCTCGCGCAGGCTACCTCGAAGAGCTACGGCGTGGCGCTGGACTATATCCTGGCCCCGCCCTCGGCCGCCGTGCGATTGGGACCTGCCCGGTTCCGTCTGTCGCCGACCACCGTGCGGTTCCGGTCCATCTTGAGCGGCACCGACGCCGCGCGCACCAGCTTCCGCGTCCCCGTGGCGGATAGCGGAGACGTCCTGCTCGTGCCCTCCCGGTCCCGTCCCAAGGCGTGGCGCAACACGCTCACCGTGGACCTGTTGCCGCTCCCGGGCGTGCAGCTGCGAACCGACCTGGCCTCACAGCGCGACCTGCGCGACTATGGAGACTCGACCCCCATCGCCCGCGTGGCGCGGTTGGCGCGCCGCTCCTTGCTCGGTCTCGACGTCGGGTTGGAATCGCAACGCACCCTCGGCACGTTTTTCGGTCTCACGCCCAGGATCGCCCAGTGGCTGCGGCCGCGCGGGACGCTCAGCACCGGGTTCTCGCTCACCCGCGATCCCAATGGCCGGGACCCGCTCCGCTCCAGCGGAGACTCCGGGGCGTTCCGGCTGCCGACGGCGTTCAGTAATAGCCAGCGCCTCGATCTCGGGACGCAGCTGGACTTGAGCCGCCTGGGGCGCGGCCTGTTCGGCGATTCTTCGACGCTGGCGCGCTGGCTCGCCCGGGTGACCGCGCTCGACATCGGGCTCACGCGCGATCGCACCTCGAGCTTCAGCGGGGTGCCGTTGACGCCGGGGTTCGGGTATCAGCTGGCGTTGATCAGTTTCGACGCGTTCCGCGCGCAACAGGGTCTGTTCGCCACGTCGGCCGCCGAGAACTCGACCCGCCACGCGTCGGCGGCGGCGAGTTTGCCCCTGGGCCTGCGGATCAGCTCGATCTACCAATGGACGCGGGGCATCACGTGGCTGCTGCGCCCGGACGGCCAGGCGCCGATCGCCAGCTGGTCGCGGGAATGGCCCTCCGCCACGATCACCTGGACGGTGTCCCCGTCCCGCAACACCATTGGTCGGGTATTGACCGGACTCACGGCCCAGCTGGGGCTGCGCCAACGCCACTCGGCGAGCGAGCAGGTGACGCTGGGCGGGAACGGACGCACCCTGACCCAGTCGGCCGAGCGCAGCTTCGCGCCCAGCGCGACCGCGTCGTGGGGGAACGGCGTGCTCACCTCGGTCGATTTCTCGCGCCTGGTGAGCGAGGACAGCAACGCCGGCAACCTGTTCCGCACCACGCGCGTGCAACGGGTGGGCTCGCTCAGCTTCGCCTGGCGGCCGCCGGCGTCGCTGGTCCGGCTCAAGACCGACATCCGCACCACGGCGCGCTACACTTATACGCTGAACACGACTTGTTTACAGGCGGCCGGGCAGCCGCTGTGCACGGCGTTCGTCGATAGCCGGCGCACCGAGGCGAATCTGACGATGGACACCAGCTTTCCTCCTACACTCAGCGCGGGGCTCCAGATGGCCTATGTCTTGAACGACGAGCGACAGATCAGCCGCAAGAACTCTCAGCTCGTGCTCACGGCGTTCGTGCAGATCAACACCAACGTGGGGCAGGTGCGATGAGCGCGCCGCTCCGGTCGCTGGCCGTGGCGCTCGCCGCGGCGGCCGCGGCGTGTGGCGCCCAGGCCAAACGGCCGGTCCGCGAATTCAACGGCACCGCGGCCTTCGGGTATCTGCGAAAGCAGGTGGAGTTCGGACCGCGCATTCCCGGTACCCCGGCGCACGAGCAGACCGGGGACTGGATCCTGGCCCAGCTGCGGGCCACGGCCGATACCGTGGTCGTTCAGGAGATTCCGCACCGCACGCCGACCGGGCAGACCCTGCCGATGCGCAACTTCCTGGCCCGGTTCCGGCCCCAGGCGGCGGAACGGATCCTCTTTCTGGCGCATTGGGACACGCGCCCGAACGCGGATCAGAGCGCTAACCTGGGGGCGCAGCGCATGCCCGTCCCCGGAGCGAATGACGGTGCCTCGGGCGTCGCCGTCCTGCTGGGTGTCGCGGACATCCTGAAGGTCAAGCCGCCGACGGTCGGAGTGGATCTCCTGTTCGTGGACGGCGAGGACTTCGGCAATTTCGCCGATTCGACGCAGGTGCTCATCGGCTCGCGCTGGTTCGCCGCGCACCAACCGGTGGGCTATCCGCCGCTCTTCGCCGTGTTGTTCGACATGATCGGCGACAAGAACCTGATGCTCCCCTACGAGCAGAATTCGCAAGCCTATGCCCCCGAGGTGGTGGACCGGGTGTGGCGCGTGGCCGAGGCCCATGGGCTACGGCAACATTTTCGTGCGCCAGGCGGGCCCCAGCCTGGTCGACGACCACGTGGCCCTGCAACGAGCGGGGATTCACGCGATCGATGTGGTGGACTTCGATTACGGGCCGAACAATGGATACTGGCACACGACAGACGACACCGTAGACAAGGTCAGCGCAAACTCACTGCAAATCGTTGGAGATGTCGCTGTGGCGCTAGTACGGGGAGACGGACCGTAAGTCGCTCAGGGGCTCAGTCGCGAAGCGGTTGACAGGTCTCAGATGAGAGTAAAGGCGACTCCCGTTCGGCTTCTGACGCCTGTCAACTGCTATGCGCCTGAGCCGCTGAGCGTCTGTCTGACCAACTGAGCACTCGCGTGGCGTTGCTGTGGATCCTCCCCGCGTTTTTCCGATCCCGCCCTTCAAGTAGTTCACTGTTACTGTCCCGCTATGGACGACAAACGCGCGGCCCTCTTGTTGGCTGGCCTTGCCCTGACCGGCGCCGGCGTCCGTTTCTTCTTGTCCTCCTCCGCTGTTCGAGCGCCCGGTGACGTGCGCCTGGTCACCACCGACCCGACGCCCGCATCGGCGTTGCAGGCGACGGCGCGCCGGGCGGCCGCGCTGGCCCGGCCGCTCAATCCGGGTGAGCGTGTCGACGTCGATCGCGCCGATGTGACGGAACTCACACGACTGCCGCGGGTCGGCCCGGCGCTGGCCCAACGCATGGTCGCCTGGCGCGAGCGACATGGACCTTTCGGTGGCATCGCGCGACTGGACAGTGTGTCGGGGATCGGCCCCGCATTGTTGGACGCAATTCGGCCCTACGTATCGTTTTCGGGTGCGCTGCCTTGACAGTACTCCTCGTCGACATAGTTTAGATCATTCTATTTCAACGAGTTGCGTACGACCACCGCAGCACTAACCCCTGACAAGCTGGGTGACATCCTTGTCCGCGATGGCCTGATCACCGCGGAGCAATTGAAGCGCGCGCTGCAGGAGCAGCGCAGCTCGGGGATGCGGCTGGGCTATACCCTGGTGAAACTCGGCTTCATCGAAGAGACCGAGATCACCAAGATGCTGGCGCGGCAGTATCGCATGCCGGCCGTCGATCTGTCCCGCTTTGAAGTCGACCCCAAGATCCTCAAGCTGATTTCGTCCGATATCGCGAACAAGTACACCGTGTTGCCCCTCAAGCGTGAGGGGCGGACGTTGACGATCGCGATCGCCGACCCGAACAACGTCGCGGCGATCGAAGACATCAAGTTCATCACCCGCTGCGACATCTTCCCGGTCATCGCCGGCGAATACACGCTGCGCGCCGCGATCGAGCGCTATTACCAGCAGTCTGACGCCCAGCTGCAGAGCCTGTTGAAGAGCGTCGAAGACGAGGGCGCCTCCGACCTCGAGCTCGTCGCGGAGATGCAGGACGAAGAAGTCAAAGCCTCGGAGTTGGCCGAAGACGCCCCGGTGGTGAAACTGATCAACGGGTTGCTCACCGACGCCGTGAAGCGCGGGGCGTCCGACATCCACATCGAGCCGTTCGAGCACGAGATGCGGGTGCGCTACCGGGTGGATGGCGCGCTGCAGGAAGTCATGAAGCCGCCGATCAAGATGCGCGCGGCGCTGACGTCCCGCGTGAAGATCATGGCGCAGCTCAACATCGCCGAGCGCCGCGTGCCGCAGGACGGGCGCATCAAGCTGAAGATGGGGACCCGCGTCATCGACTTCCGCGTGTCCACGCTGCCGGTGTTGTTCGGCGAGAAGATCGTGCTCCGGATTCTCGACAAGGGCAACCTGACCTTCGACCTGTCCAAGTTCGGGTTCGAGGCGAAGGCCGAAGCGGACTTGATGAAAGCCATCCTGAACCCGTACGGCATGGTGCTGGTCACCGGCCCCACGGGATCGGGCAAGACGACGACGCTCTACTCGGCGCTCTCCAAGATCAATACGATCGAAGTGAACATCATGACCGCCGAGGACCCGGTCGAGTACAACCTGATGGGGATCAACCAGGTGCTGGTCCGCAACGAGGTCGGCATGACCTTCGCGGCCGCCCTGAAGGCGTTCCTGCGGCAGGACCCGAACATCATCATGGTGGGCGAGATCCGCGATCTGGAGACAGGCTCGATCGCCATCAAGGCGGCGCTCACCGGCCACCTGGTGCTGTCCACGCTGCACACCAACGACGCCCCGTCCACCATCACCCGTATGATCGACATGGGCATCGAGCCGTTCAACGTGGCCAGCGCCGTCAACCTGATCGTGGCGCAGCGGCTGGTGCGCCGCGATCTGCGTGGACTGCAAGCAGGAGCACGACTATACCGACGAAGAGATGCATGCCTTCGCCATCGATCGCAGCCAGGGCCCCTTCTTCAAGGGCACCGGCTGCGATACCTGCAACGGCACCGGGTACAAGGGCCGCCAGGGGATCTACGAGGTCATGCTGCTGACCTCGCCCATCCGGCGCGCGATCCTGCGCGGATCGTCCACCGAGGAGCTGCGGGAAGTGGCGGTCGAAGAGGGGATGTTGACGCTGCGCATGGACGGCATGGTCAAGGTCAAGAAGGGCGTGACCACGCTGGAAGAAGTCGTGAAAGAAACGGCCGCCGCCGACTTGAAGGAGAGATACGCAATGCCGGTGAACCTGCGCGCGCTGCTCGAAGAGATGATCGAAAAGGACGCCTCCGACCTGCACCTGGTCGCGGGCGAGCGGCCGAAGCTGCGGATCGACGGCGACATGACGAGCGCGTCCACCGAAGACGTCATGACGCCCAAGGACACGCTGTCGCTGGCGTATTCGGTGCTGACCGAGAACCAGAAGAAGCGGTTCGAGACCGAAAACGAGCTCGATTTCTCCTTCGGCATCCAGAACCTGGCGCGCTTCCGCGGCAACTGCTTCAAGCAGCGCGGCTGCGTGTCGCTCGTGATCCGGCAGATCCCGTTCACGGTGCGCACGTTCGACGAGCTGGGGTTGCCGCACGTCGTCGCCAAGCTGGCCGATCGCCCCCGCGGCCTGGTGCTGGTCACCGGGCCCACCGGCTCGGGCAAGAGCACCACGCTGGCCGCGATGATCGACAAGATCAACAAGGAAATGAAAGGGCACATCATCACGGTGGAGGACCCGATCGAGTTCATCCACCGCCACCAGTCGTGCCTCGTGAACCAGCGCGAAGTGGGCACCGACACCAACAGCTTTGCCGCGGCCCTCAAGTATGCGCTGCGCCAGGACCCCGACGTCGTCCTCGATCGGGGAAATGCGGGATCTCGAAACCACCCAGTCGGCGCTCACCATTGCCGAGACCGGCCACCTGGCCTTCGCCACCCTGCACACCAACTCGGCGGCCGAAACGATCAACCGCATCATCGATATTTTCCCCTCGCACCAGCAGTCGCAGATTCGCGCGCAGCTGGCGTTCGTGCTCGAGGGGGTCGTCACCCAGACGCTGTTGCAGAAGGCCAAGGGCCGTGGCCGGGTCATGGCGGCCGAGATCATGGTCTGCACGCCGGCGATTCGCGCCCTGATCCGCGACGACAAAGTGCACCAGATCTATTCGGCGATGCAGGCCGGAAAGAAGCACGGAATGCAGACCCTGAACGACTCGCTGTATCAGCTCTACATGCAGCGGGACGTCATCAAGGAAGAGTGCCTGCGGGTCTCCTCCGATCCGAACGAATTCCTGCGCATGATCGGTGAAGCCCCGCCGGATGACAAGGACATCCAAGCGAGCCCTGCCGGAGCGGCCAAAGTGGCCGCGCGGCGCTAACGACTGGAGGAATGATCCATGCCAGTCTTTGAATACACAGCGCGAAACCTGAAAGGCGACCTGGAAAAGGGTCAGGTCGACCTGCCGAGTAAGGACGATGTCGTCGCCCACCTGCGCAAGAACCGCCTCGTGGTGGTGCAGGTGCGGCAGGCGCCGAAGGCCGTCTCGCTCGGTGGCATGTTCAAGGGCGGGGTGAAGACCCGCGACGTCGTTATTTTCACACGGCAGTTCGCCACCATGATCAACGCCGGCCTGCCGCTGGTGCAGGCGCTCGATATTCTCGCCCAGCAGACCGAGAACAAAGTGCTGGCCGAGGTGACGCGCCAGGTCGTGTACGACGTGGAAAGCGGCCAGACCCTCGCCGACGCCCTGCGGAAGCATCCCAAGGCGTTTTCCGACCTCTACGTCAACATGGTCGCGGCCGGTGAAGCCGGCGGTATTCTCGACACCATTCTGCAGCGCCTCGCCGAGTTCCTCGAGAAGAACGACGCCATCATCCGCAAGGTGAAAGGCGCCATGGTGTACCCCGGTGTCATCATGACCGTGGCCGCCATCGCCGTGTCGGTGCTGCTGATCTTCGTCATCCCGACGTTCCAGACCATGTTCGCATCGGTCGCCCTCGAGCTGCCGTTGCCGACCCGCATCGTGATCGGCTTGAGCAAGCTGCTGACGGGCTATTGGTGGGTGCTGCTGGGGGTGATCGGCATTTCGGTCTTCGGCCTCAACCGATACTACAAGACGCCGGGGGGACGGCTGCAGATCGACGCGGCCCTGCTCCGATTTCCCGTGCTGGGCGACGTGCTGCGCAAGTCGGCCGTCTCGCGTTTCACGCGCACCCTGGGCACCCTGGTCTCCTCCGGCGTGTCGATTCTCGACGGCCTGGAGATCACGGCGCGCACCGCCGGCAACATGGTCATTCACAACGCCGTGATGGAGTCGCGCCAGTCGATCGCCGGCGGTGACACGATTGCGGCCCCGCTGCAGCGCTCCAAGGTATTCCCGCCGATGGTGATCTCGATGATCGCGGTGGGCGAGCAGACGGGCGGGTTGGACGAAATGCTTTCGAAAATCGCCGACTTTTACGACGAAGAAGTCGACGCCGCGGTCTCGACCCTGCTGTCGCTCATGGAGCCGGTGATGATCGTGGTGCTCGGCGTGATCGTCGGCGGCATGGTGGTCGCCATGTACCTGCCGATCTTCGATATGGTGAACGCGGTCCAATAGGTCGAAGGCTTCCCGAAAACGAGCAGGGCCTCCCCACCAGGAGGCCCTTTCTCTTGCATTCTGCCACACCCGCACCAATACTGAACGCCGTTTCCCCCTTGAGGTTACATGCGCGCTTCCCGGGTTCCGACGCCGAAGAACCTGCTCCGGTTCATCTACCTGGGACGCGTGTCGGTCGCGATCGCGATGTACTTGAGCGCCGCCCTGAAGGTGCAGGTCGCGGCCCCGCTCGACATCCTCGTCACCTCGATCCTGCTGCTGGCGGCGCTGGCGTTCACCGGCGCGTCGTATTGGCACACCCACGTCCGCAACCGTCCCCCGCGCCGGACATTCCTCTACCTCCAGGCGCTGTTCGATACCGTCCTGGTGACCACCGTCGTGCACGTCACCGGCGGTCCCGACAGCGCGTTCTCGACCCTCTACGTTCCGCTCATCGCGGTGACGGCGGTGCTGATGCCGCCGGCCAGCACGGCGCTGATCACCGTGCTCGTCGGCCTCGCGTACCTGGCCGACCTGCTGTTCGGCCACGACACGGCCGTGAGCGCGGCGCTGTGGATCCAACTCGGCTTGTTCGCAGTCGTCGCGGCGGTGCCGGCCTACTTCGCCAGCCGCATCACGGTGATGACCGCGGAGCACGAGGCCCTGGCCGGGGAACTGCGCCAGGCCCGCCTCGAGGCGAGCGACGTGCTGCACAATCTCGCCAGCGGCGTGCTCACCGTGGCCTCGGATGGCAAACTGCTGTATTCGAATCCGGCAGCGGAGCAGATCTTGGGCTTCCGCGCCCGAGATTGGCTGGGTCGACCGTTTCTGTCCGAGCTGGCCCGAACCAGTCCCGAGTTCTGGGCCGCCGTCGCGTCGACCGCCCGGCGTGGCATCCGGCTGATGCGCGTCGAAGCGACCGTCCGGCGCGCCGACCGCACGTTTCCCGTCGGCCTCACCACGACCACGATCGACGTCGGCGTCGGCCTGCCGCCGCGCGTCACGGCCATTTTTACCGACATCTCGGATTCGAAGCGACTGGAGGAGCTGCACCTGCGCGCCGAGCGGCTCGAGGCGGTGGCGGAGCTGTCGGCCAGCCTGGCGCACGAGATCAAGAACCCGCTCGCCTCCATCCGCTCGTCGGTCGAGCAGTTGTCGCGCTCCAGCCGCACCAATCCGGATGAGCGATTCCTCGCCAGCCTGATCGTGCGCGAGAGCGACCGGCTCAGCCGGCTCCTGTCGGAATTTCTCGATTTTTCGCGCGTGCGGGTCACCGAGTACCGGGCCGTCGACCTGTGGCAGGTCGCGGGCGCCGCGGTCCGATTGGTACGCCAGCATCCGGATTGTCCCGCCAACGTCACGATCGATCTGGTGGGGGGCACGGCGCCGATGGAAGGCGACGAGGACCTGTTGCACCGCGTCGTTTCGAACCTCGTGCTCAACGCCGTGCAAGCGGCCGGCGCGGGGGCCCGGGTCCAGGTACACACGGGACGCCCCACCCCGGACGACCTCCCGACCGGCATCACGGTTGAGAACCCCGTCGCGCTCCGGGTGAGCGACAACGGGCCGGGGATTCCGGACTCGGTCCGGGAGCGGCTGTTCGAGCCGTTCGTCACCGGTCGCACCGGCGGTACGGGCCTGGGGCTGGCGATCGTGCAGCGGGCCGTCGTCGCCCATCGCGGCATGGTCCTGGTCGATTCCGTTCCCGGTCAGGGCACCACCTTCACCGTGTACTTCCCGGCCGGGCGCCGGAAGGAAGAGGCCGCATGACGAGCGCAACCGCACCGTCGATTCTGATCGTCGACGACGAAACCGCGATCCTGGATACCCTCCGCATCCTGCTCAAGAACGAAGGGTTCGAGGTGCACACCGCGCAGGGCGGCAAGGCGGGATTGGAGCAGCTGAAGCAATCCCAACCCGACATCGTGCTCACCGACGTGCGCATGCCGTCCGTGACCGGGATCGACATTCTCACGGCGGTGCGCCAGCAGGACCCGGAAACCCCGGTCATCCTGATGACCGCCCAGGCGTCGTTGCAGAGTGCCATCCAGGCCGTCAACGAGGGCGCTTTCTACTACATCCAGAAGCCGTTTTCCAACGACGATCTGGTGGCCATCTGCCGGCGGGCGTCCGAGCACCGCCGCCTGCGCACCGAGAACAAGCAGCTGAAGCAGGAGATCCGGCGGCGCGAGCGCTCCCGCTTCGCCCGGCCGCTCGGGAAGTCCCGGATCTTCGCCGAGGTCCTGAAGCTGGCGGAGCAGGTGGCGCCCACCGAGAGCACCGTATTGATCCAGGGGGAGTCGGGTACGGGCAAGGAGGTCATCGCCCGCTTTATTCACGAGCTCTCCGCCCGCAACGAAGGGCAGTTCATGTCACTCAACTGCGGGGCGCTGCCCGAGAGCCTGCTGGAGTCGGAGCTGTTCGGGCATGTGAAGGGGTCCTTCACCGGGGCCGTGCGCGACAAGCAGGGGTTGTTCGCGGCCGCCCGAGGCGGGACGTTCTTCCTGGACGAGATCGGCGAGATGTCACCGGCCACCCAGGTGAAGCTGTTGCGGGTGCTGCAGGAGCGCGAAGCGATTCCCGTGGGTGGCACGGAGGCGATTCCGGTGGACGTGCGCGTCGTCGCGGCGACGAACCGTGACCTGGAGGACGACATCAAGCGCGGCCGGTTCCGCACCGATCTCTACTATCGGCTCAACGTCATTGCCATTCACCTGCCGCCGTTGCGGGACCGCCGCGACGACATCGAGATCTTCGTCAACGCGTTCCTCGAACGGATCGTGAAGGAGCAGGGTGAGACCGCGAAGCGCCTGGCCGAAGACGCGATGGATGCGGTGCTGGCGTACGATTGGCCCGGCAACGTCCGTGAGCTGGAAAACGCGCTCGAGCGCGCCGTCGTGCTCACCAAGGGAGAGACGATCCCGTTGTCGGCCATGCCGGCCAAGGTCACCGAGCGTCGCGCCGAACCCCTCGTCGCGGAGCGGGCGATGGCCAACCCCACGCTGGACGTGATCGAGCGCGCCTACATCACCTGGGTGCTCCAGTCCGAGGGGGGGAACAAGAGCCGAGCCGCCGAGGTGCTCGGGATCGATCCGTCGACCCTGTACCGCAAGCTGACCCGGTACGAGGGCCAGGGTGTCGACTGAGTCAGTGTTGTCGGTGATCGTCCCCGCTTACAACGAAGCCGGAACGATCGAAGCGGTGGCCCGACGGCTGCGCGCCCTTCCGCTGCACGCTCGAAATCATCGCCGTCGACGACGGCTCGACCGACGGCACGGGCGGGACGCTCGACCGGCTGGCCCAGGGCGGCATCGTCGATCGCGTCGTCCACCATCCAGCGAACCGCGGCAAGGGGGCGGCGTTGCGGAGCGGGATCGCCGTCGCCTCCGGCGACATCATCGTGGTGCAGGACGCGGACCTGGAGTACGATCCCGCGGACCTTCCCGCGTTGTTGAAGCCGATTCAGAGCGGCCGCGCCGACGCCGTGTACGGCTCCCGGTTTCAAGGCGGCCCCCATCGCGTGCTGTTCTTCTGGCACATGGTGGGCAACAGCTTTCTCACGTTCCTGTCGAACATGTTCACCAACCTGAACCTGACCGACATGGAAACGTGCTACAAGCTGGTGCGGGCCGACTTGCTGAAGCGGCTGCCACTCAGCTCAAACCGCTTCGGGTTCGAAGTCGAGATCACGGCGCGCCTGGCCCAGGCGCGCGCCCGCATCTGGGAGCTGCCAATTTCCTACGACGGCCGCACCTACGCCGAAGGAAAGAAGATCACGTGGCGCGACGGCCTCGTGGCCGTGTTCCACATCCTCCGATTCAACCTGTTCCCGCCGGGCGGGGATTGGCGCCGCTGACGCCCAGGCGGGCGGGGATCCTGGTCGGGATCGGGACTCTGGCCGCGGGCGTTTGCACTCTCAACCACTCGTTGGTCGGCGGGTTCTACGACGATGGGTTGTATGCCGGTATCGCCGTGGCCCTTGGGAAGGGCCTGGGGTACGTGCACCCGCACCTGCCCGGCGCCCCCGCGGTGGTTCACTATCCGCCGTTCTATCCGCTCCTGCTGACTCCTCTGTTCGCGTTCTTCCCGCTGGCAACCGCCGCCTACCTCGGACTCGTGTTGAACGTCATCCTGGGCGCGGCCGCCGCCGGACTGATTGCGGCGCATGCGCTGCGGATCCGGCTGCTGGGGGGCGAGGCGCCCACCTGGCTCGCCCCGGCCTGCGTCCTGGGAGCGGCGGTCGCGATTCCGGTGCTCACGGTGCAATCCGTGTTGTTCGCCGAACCGGTGTTCGGTCTGCTGCTGGCCGGGGCGATCGTCATGGCGGATGGTGCGCCGGAACGACCGCGACCGGTCGTGGCCGCCGCCACGGCCGGCGGCTTGGCGGCGCTGGCGCTCCTCACCCGCTCGATCGCGCTCGCGGCCGGCGCCGGTCTACCGTTGTACTTGCTGCTCTCGCGCCGCCGTCCCCGGGCCGAGGCGCTGGCCGCTGGACTCCCGGTCGTGGTGGCGGCCGGCGGATGGGGCCTGTGGATCGTGACGCATCAGGGTGAGATCGATGCCGCGCTGGCCATCAACTACGGCAGCTACGGGGAAACCGTGCGCCAGGCCGGTGTCGGCGTGCTGTGGCGCAGCATCCCCGACTTGGCCCGCCCGCTGGGCGCGCTCACCCTCGGGTGGTTGCCCTCCGCCTGGCTCTACTATCCGCTCGCCATCGCGGCGCTGGCCATCGGCATCTACGGGCTGGTCCTGCTGCTGCGCCGTTCAGCGATCGGGTACACGCTGGTGTTCTATCTGGTCATTCTCGCGCTGTGGCCGTTTTCTTCCGATCGGTTCCTGTGGGGCGTGTTGCCATGGCTGGCGCTCACGTGGGCGGCGGGGGCCCTCGCCGTGGCGCGGGCTCTGCCGCGGATTCGGGTGGCGGTGTTGACGATCGTCGCTGTGGTGCTGATCGGGTTCGTGCAGTACCAGGTGCGTGGTGTGGTTGGCCGCTGGTGGGCGATCCAGCGGGAGGGGATCTCAGGCAACTTCTCCGAGCTGCTGCCGGGGCTCACGGCTTTGCCGGACAGCACCGTGTTGGCCACCGACGATGAAGCGCTCGTCTGGCTGTACACGCGCCGGCTGGCGGTGCCATTCTATTTGTATGGCTACCATGACGGCATGGAGACCGAGCCGGCACCCGCGGAGCATCGTGCGTACCTGGAGCGGCAGGGGGTGACGCGGGTGCTGTTCTCGGGCTTCGGCTCCGGCTCCGACCGCGAGCTGAACGCCCTGCTCGGCGCCTATCCAGGATGGCTCACCATCGAGCGTGCCTGGCCGGGTGGCCGGGCATTATTCAGAGTGAATCGTGACCGGTGATGCGGTCAACCTGAATCGGTCGCTGCCGCTGGTCTTCGCGGTGGCGGTGCTGCTGTACCTCCCGACGGTCCGATATGGCTACGTGCAGGACGATCGCGCGATCGTTGTGGCCAATCCGGCCGCGCACGCGGTCGGCGCCGCGGTCCGCGCATTCGATGAACCCTACTGGCCCCGCCCCAGCGAGGCCGGCCTGTATCGGCCCTTCACCATCCTGAGCTTCGCTGTCGACTGGTCGATCTCCGGAGGCCGGGCCTGGTGGCTGCACCTGGCCAACGCCCTGTGGCACGGGCTGGCTGGTGTCCTGGTCGTGCTGGTTCTGGCGCGCTGGCTGCCGCCGCTGGCTGCTCTGGCTGCCGGACTCGTCTTCGCGGTGCATCCCGTGCACGTCGAGGGCGTCGCCAATATCGTTTCCCGCAATGAGCTGCTGGCGACCGTGGGGATGCTCGCGGCGGTCCTGTCTGCCCGGCGCGGCTGGTGGATTCCGGCCCTGGCCTGCGCGGCGCTGGCGATGCTGAGCAAGGAGCACGCGATCGTCGTCGGAGGAGTGATACTGCTCGACGATAGGCTGCGGCCACCGGAGCAACGCGGCTATCCGCTCTGGTTCTACGGGTCGGTGGCTGCCGTGACCATCGCGTTCGGATTGGTCTGGCTGAGGATCGGCCACGCGGCCACGGCGGATGTGGCGCCGCCGTTTCTCGGCGCCGGCGTGGGGCGTCGGCTCGCCATGGCGTTGCCCGCCACTCTGCGGGCCGCCGTGCTGCTCTTTTTCCCCGCCTCCCTGTCCGCCGACTACAGTCCGCAGGTGATCCCGTATCGCACCACGATTTCCCTTGCCGGGCTGCTCGGCGCGGGGATCGTGCTGCTCGTCCTCGCAGCAGCCATCGTCGCCCGTCGTCGAACGGCGGCGCTGACGTTCGCGGCGCTCGCGGCGGCGGTGGCCTACCTCCCCACGTCCAACTTCCTGTTTCCCTCGGGCATCGTCCTGGCCGAGCGCAATCTCTATCTGACGGTCCTGCTGCCGGCGACCGTCGTCGGCGTCGGCATCGCCTGGGCGACGGAGCGCTGGGAGCGACCGCGTGTCCTGCTGCCACTCGCGCTCGTGCTCGGGGTGTTGGCGGCGCGAACGCTGGATCGCCTCCCCGCCTGGCGCGACAACCGCGCCTTCCTGCTCACGCTGCTCGAGGACCACCCCGAGTCTTATCGTGGGCAGCAATCGGCGGCCGCGGTGCTGTCCGGCATGGGCCAAACAGCGGCGGCGCGGAACGCATACGCGCGGGCCGATTCGTTATTTGGAGCAGATCCGCATCTCCAGTCGGACTACGCCTACTACCTGATCGGACTGGGCGACACGAGCCGGTCCGCGGCGCTGGTGCGAGACGCACGACGACGCCTCCCCCGCGAACGGGTGGCCATGCGGGTGGAGTATCTGCTTGCGCGGGCGCGACGCGATTCCGTGCGCGCCGCGGCATTAGCGGACACCGCCCGACGCTGGTTTCCGTTCGAGCGGACCTGGTATGACGCGACGGCCCCGCCTCGACCGGTGCCGTAATCTCGCTAGTGGCAATAGATTGCGGCCGCCCGGTTGAGGCAGCCGCGCGACAGTTGCCCCAAACGTCACGGCGACTTACCATGGGTCACCCCGTGACTTCGCCTGAGGAAACCGAGCCATGAACCGCAAGGGTTTCACCCTGATTGAGCTGCTGATCGTGGTGGTCATCATCGGCATTCTGGCCGCCATCGCGATCCCCAAGTTCGCCAACACCAAAGAGAAGGCGTACATCGCCTCGATGAAGTCGGACCTGCGTAACCTGATCACCGCCGAAGAAGCGTTCTTCGCCGACTCGATCAAGTACACGACCGCGATCGGCGCCGGCGGTCTGTCCTTCAACGTGACCACAGGGAACAACAACCCGACGTTGGCGCTGACGGCGAGCGGCTGGACGGCCACGATCTCGAACCTCAACACCACGAAGACCTGCGCCGTCTTCATCGGCAGCACCGCGATCGCCCCGGCTACCAAAGAGGGCGAGCCGAAGTGCAAGTAGCGTCTTAACGGCACGTTCTTGAGCGGCCGGGTGACTACGTACGTGGTCGCCCGGCCGTCGTGTTTCCAGCCGCCCTTTTTGCAAAACGCGGGACCTTGGGGGGGCTGGAAGCCCGTCCCGGGCTGTTCTGAAACAGCCCAATTCATTAGCTTGTATCGGGTTAGGCGGCAGCCCATAGCAGGGCACGAGCCTTGCCCTAACTCCCGTCAGGAATCAAGGCGCCCATTTAACTCCAAGACCGGGGGACAAGCAGATGAATCGCAAGGGTTTCACGCTCATTGAGCTGCTGATCGTGGTAGTGATTATCGGCATCTTGGCCGCTATCGCGATCCCGAAGTTCGCCAACACCAAGGAGAAGGCGTACATCGCCTCGATGAAGTCGGATCTCCGTAACCTGGTGACGGCGGAAGAGGCCTATTTCGCGGACTCCATCAAGTACACGACCGCGATTGGTGCTGGCGGCCTGTCGTTCAACGTGACCACGGGCAACAACAACCCGACGCTCGCGCTGACGGCCGATGGTTGGACCGCCACGCTGTCGAACCTGAACACCACCAAGACGTGCGCCATCTTCATCGGCAGCACGGCGATTGCTCCGGCTGCCAAAGAAGGCGAGCCGAAGTGCAAGTAGGTTCCCAGGCGTGATGGCTGGGTTGGAACGGCGGGGGTTACCCCGCCGTTCTTTTTCTGGGCCCCGGTGAATGGCCGTCGGCGTGGCTGTCAAACCATCACTGCGGACTGTTCTCCTCGTCCAGTTGGCGTTTCTCGCGGCGACGGCCCTGATTCTGGGCGTCGCCACGAGTCTTTTGGCCAGTACCTTCGCTCCCGATCACGCCTTTCCCCTCGTGCTGGCCGTCGTGGCTGGGGACGTGATCATTTTCATCGCCTTCGGCGCCTATCTCGTCACCCGCCTGGTGCTGGAGCCACTGCGCCGGCTCATGGGCGCGGCGGACGCCGTCATTGCCGGAGACATGGATGCGAGGGCGCCCCAGGCCGAGACTGCGGATTTCTCGACCCTGGGGGACCGCTTCAACCGCATGACCGATCACCTGCTCGACGCCCAGGGCCAGCTGGTGCGGGCCGAGAAGCTCGCCAGCGTAGGTCGGTTGGCCGCCGGGATCGCCCACGAAATCGGTAACCCCCTGGGGGGCGCCTCGACCTACGTCGAGGTGCTGCGGCACCGTGGCGGCGAGCGCGAGGTGGTCGATGCCCTGGCGCGCGAGCTGGACCGGATCGACCGCATCGTGCGCAGCCTGCTCGACTATGCCCGGCCGCACGAGGAAGCGCTGCAACCGGTAGACGTGGCGGTCGTCCTCGGCGCCGCGTTTGAGCTGCTGCGGGCGCAAGGGACGTTGCGGTCGCTCGAGGCCCGGCTCGACGTACCGGCCGACCTGCCGGCCGTGCTGGGACGGGCGCACGTGCTGGAGCAGGCCGTCGTCAATCTCATGCTCAACGCCGTGGACGCAGCCCCCGAGGGAGAGCTAGTGCTGGGAGCGCGCGCCTGGGCCTATGAACAGGCACGCATCACCCCGCGACGCGCCGACGATGCCGCCGAAGTGTTCTTCCCCCGTGCGCCAGGCCGGCGCCCGTCGCGCAGCGAGCTCGCCCCGGGGATGCCCGGAGTGCTCATCTTCGTGGCCGATTCCGGGAAAGGCGTGGCGCCGGCCGATCGGGAGAAGGTGTTCGAGCCGTTCTATACCACCAAGGAACCGGGCCGCGGCACGGGCCTCGGGTTGGCGATTGTAGCCCGGGCCGTCTACGACATGGGCGGCGTGGTGTGGCTGGAGCAGGCGCGGGAGGGCGGGGCCGCGTTCAAGCTGTTCTTCCCCCGGGTAACCGCGTGAGTCGCGTCCTCATCGTGGACGACGAGCCCGGCCTGCGGCAGTCGCTGGGCCTGCTGCTCGGCGATGCCGGGTACGAGGTGACGGCTGAGAGCGACGGCCGACGAGCGCTCGACCGGGCCCTGGCCGAGCCATTCGACCTCGTGCTGTGCGATGTGCGGATGCCGCGCCTGGGCGGGATCGAATTCCTGCGCGGCTATCGCCAGGGTGGGGGACGGCCCTCGTCGTCATGATGAGCGCCTATGGCGGCGAGGACGCGGCGCTCGCGGCCATGAAAGAAGGCGCCTACGACTACATCCCCAAACCGTTCCGGCCGGACGAAGTCGTGCTCACCCTGCGAAAGGCCGAGGAACGCGAGCGCTTGGGACGGACCGTGGCGGGCCTGCGGGCGCAGCTGGCCAGCGGGCCGGACGCGCGGGCCCTGGTGGCGGAGAGCCCGGCCATGAAGGCAGCCCTGGACCTGGTCACGCGGGTGGCGGACCATCGCACCACGGTGCTGATCACCGGAGAAAGCGGGACCGGGAAGGAAGTCATCGCCCGCGCCATCCACCGGGCCAGTCCACGGGCAAGCGCCGCCTTCATCGGCATCAACTGCGCCGCCATACCGGAGAACCTGCTCGAATCCGAGCTGTTCGGCTACATGCGCGGGGCCTTCACCGGGGCGACCGCGGACAAGGCCGGCTTGTTCGAGCAAGCGGAAGGCGGGACGCTCTTATTGGACGAGATCGGCGAGCTGCCAGTCGGGCTCCAGGCCAAGCTGTTGCGCGTGCTGCAGGAAAGCGAAATCCGTCGCGTGGGCGATCAACGCACGCGCCGAGTGGACGTTCGGCTGCTGGCCGCGACGGCGCGATCCCTCAGCGCCGAGGTCGCAGCCGGTCGGTTTCGCGAGGATCTCTTCTACCGGCTCAACGTCGTCACCATCCAGCTTCCGCCCCTGGATCAGCGTCGGGAGGACATCGTGCCCCTGGCTCGCCACTTCGCGGGGCGCCTGGCGAGCCGTATGGGACACGCCCTCGACCTGACGCCGGATGCTCTCGCCTGGCTCGAGGCGCAGGCGTGGCCAGGCAACGTGCGCGAGCTGGAACACGCCATCGAGCGCGCGGCCGTGCTTTCGGACCATGAGACGCTGAGCGCGGAGGATTTCAAGACCCAACCGTTGTCGCCCACTCGAGGGTCACCAAGCTCGATGGGCGGCTCGCTGCGCGACGCGGTAGAGGCAGCCGAACGGCAGGCGATCGCTTCCGCCCTCGCGGCGGCCGATGGTAACCGACGCACGGCAGCCCAGCAGCTCGGCATCAGCGTTCGTAGCCTGTTTTACAAGATGGAGCGGTATGGCATCGCGTAGTGCAGTATTTTGCACTAGTGCAGTAAGTTGCATAGGTTTTCGCAACCGATCGAACACATAACTTCAACAATTACAACAGGTTAACCTCAGGCACGCTTCCTGTACTGTAGACGCATGACAAGGAGAAGAATTTCATGAAAAAGCATTCCCGTACCGGCTTCACGATCATCGAGATGCTGATCGTTCTCGTGGTGGTGGGCATCGTGGTGGCGATGGCGGCACCGAAGATCGACACCATGAAATACCGCCTGGAGTCGGACATGCAGGGCCTTGGGATGGCGCTCATGGCCGCGGAACGTCAGGCGATCACCGAGCAGCACGACGTGATCGTCACGTTCGACGTGGCGCAGGGCGTCATCCATATCATCGGCGACAAGAACAACAACGGCGTGCCAGGACGCCGGTGAGCGGACGCGCGGCGTCCCCCTGTCGGAAGGTGTGGTGTTCGGTCGGGCCACGGCGCCGGCGCGCCCGATGGGCGCGGGGCCGGTGACGTTCGTGAAGCTCGTCGGGGGGTTCCCCGCGTTGGTGTTCCATCGCGACGGGAGCGGCAGTGAAGCAGGCGGTTTCTACATCACGTCGACGCGCGCAGTGACCTCCGGGACTCGCCCGCAGGATTCGCGGGCGATCGAAATGGAACGGGCCACGGGACGCGGCACCTGGTATCGCTACGGGCCGCCGGTGTGGCGGAGGGCATTCTGACATGAACAACAAAAGCGGCTTTACGTTGATCGAGGTGATCCTCGCCCTCACCATCCTGCTGGTGGTGATGATGATGCTCGCCAATACGACCGGAAAAACGGTTCATACCGCGGCCACCGGCGCGAACCAGGAAGCGGGGATTCAGCTCGCCATGGATCGCGTGGAGCAGGTCCGGAACGATCCGTTCTATGCCGGTCTCGACACCGCGTACGGGAAGACGGAAACCGTGTTCCCGACGTTGTCCGGGTTCACCCGCGTGACGTCGATCGTCCGGACGACAAGCGGCAACAACGACTACAAGAAAGTCACCGTAACCGTGACCGGTCCGGGCCTCCTGACCCCGATCGTCCGGACCGTGACGGTGGCGGCCCCATGACGAGGTCCCAGATGCGGAACGAGCGCGGCTTGACACTGCTCGAAATGATGATCGCGTTGGTCGTGTTTTCCTTCGTGCTCGCGGGGGCGCTGGCGTTCCTGCGCGCCCAGGGGCGGAGCTTCACCCTCGGCAGTCAACGGGTGGCGATGCTGCAGAACGCCCGCTTTGCCTTCGACGAGCTGGACAAGGACCTGCGCACGGCCGGGGCCGGGGCTCCAGACATTCAGCCGCAGCTGATCTACCTCGGCGCGTCGGTGGTCGCGTTCAACGCGAACTACCTCACCAATACGCCGGGCGACGTGTTCGCGGTCTATTACAACCCGGACGCGCCCAACGGCAGCACCGACGCCGTGGGCCTGGCGCAGCGGTTCACGATCCCGTTGACGTCGGTTATCTACCCCGACACCAACTACCTCGAGGGCGTCACTAACAGCGCCTCGGAGACGATCACGTTCTATTTCGTGTCCGATTCCACGACGACGCGGACCGACGACTACACCCTCTATCGCCAGATCAACAATCTGGCGCCGGAAGTGGTGTCCCGAAATCTACTGCAGACGGGCGCGACGCCCTTCTTCCAGTACTACTGGCAGACCGTGGTGGGCGGCGTCGTTTCCGTCGCCCAGGTGCCCAATGCGTCGCTCCCCTGGCGCCACACGATCCCGATCCACCTCGCCCTCGCTGACTCAGGGCTGGCGGCGCGCATCGACAGCGTGCGGGCGGTGCAGGTGAACTTCACGGTCACCAACGGGCTCACCGGGACGGCCGAGCGCAAGCGCGCATTGAGCCGCTTCATTCGGTTGCCCAATGTGGGACTCGCCAACCGGCAGACCTGCGGTGACGCGCCCCAGCTCGGCACCGCCCTGACCGCGACCTTGAACGGGGCCGCCGTCGATCTGCGCTGGAACGCGGCGATCGACGAGACCGCCGGCGAAAAGGACGTGACCCGCTATGTGTTGTGGCGGCGGCTGTCCACGGATCTGACCTGGGGCGATCCCTATCTCAGTATTCCGCCGGCGGGCACAGCGACCTACCTGTATACCGACAACGCCGGCTTGGTGTCGGGCAAGACCTACATCTATGGGCTCGCGGCGCAGGACTGCACGCCGACGAATTCGTCGTTGACACAAAGCCTTACAGTAACCATTCCATAAGGAGCGAGGGTTGTATGCGGACGCAACGGGTGATCGATAACGAGCGCGGTATCGCGTTGGTGGTGGTGCTGCTGGTGGTGCTGGCCGTCGCGGCCATCATCGCCGGCGCGGCGATGCTCGGCTCCAGCACGAGCCTGATCCAGAAGCACCAGGCCCGGCTCAGCACGCTCGAAACGGTGGCCGACGCCGGATTGGAAGAGGCGCGGTCCCGGATCAACGGTGACAAGACCCAGTACCCCGACACGGGTTACAACGTGGTCGAAGCCGGAGCGACCGTGTATGCCGCCGATGGGTCCGTGATTCCGGGCATCAAGCGCTGGCTGTATGTGGGACCGAGCGGTATCACCAGCGGTCAGTACGGGGTGACCGGCAGCGTGGTCTCCGTGGCCAAGGACCCGCAAGGCAACACCGTGGTGCGGCGTGGTGAGGTGTACCAGGAGAGCTTCTCCAAGTACGCCTACTTCACCACCATCGAAGGCGCGATCGTGTTCGCCAACGGCGACCAGATCTTCGGACCGGTGCACTCGAACGACGGCATCACCATCGTCTCTTCCGGGGCCACATTCTTCGGACCCGTCTCATCGGGGCAGACCATCACCGGCAAGGCCTTCGGGACGTTCAAGCAAGGCTACAAGGAGAACGTGCCGATCATCCCGATGCCCACGACCGCCGATCTAGCCAAGCTCAAGATGCAAGCGATTGCCGGCAATACCTCGATTGTCGGCTCCCTCGCCGGCGATCCCGGCCAGGCGGCGACCCGGATCGAGTTCGTCGCTCTGGACCTGAATGCCGACGGCGATTCCTCGGACGCCGACGAAGGGTTCATGAAGGTGTACCAGGCCGCCAGCACGAGCGACCCGAACTTGGCGTGGGTGATGGCCGACACCATCAACTGGGCTGGCAACGGCGTCCTCAACGGGGTGCGCAACTCGCCCAACTGCGGGCACGTGGACGTGGGGCTTGGGTTCACGACGTTCGAGGCGCACGCAGGAGTCGCCGGCGCGGACTCCAAGGCCAATGCCCCAGGCAATGCCAACCCGGGCCGAGCCTGCTACCTGGGCGGGTCGGACATTCTGAACCCCCTCGGCGCGTTCACGCCCATCAACGTGGGCCGTGGGTCGTGGCAACCGTGGGTGGGCGCTGTCGATCCGAGAGTTACCCTTGTCGCCCCCGCGGGGGAGGCGCCTTATCTGTGGCCCATCACACGCGCGCTCAACCCGAACTTCAAGGGCGTCGTCTATGTCGAGGGCAAGGTGGCGGTGAGCGGCAAGCTGCGCGGCCGTGTTACGCTGGCGGCGACCGGCAACATCATCATTGCCGACGACGTTCGGTACATCACCGACCCGGCTGCCGCGACGTGCGCCGATATTCTCGGCATGTTCAGCGGCACGACATCTTCATTGCCGACAATCTGATCAACGACCCAATGCCATGGCTTTCGGGACAGCCGGCGGTGGAGTGGGACGACAGTAAGGATGAGTTCATCAATGGGTTCGTGCTCGCGCTCGACATCTATGGTGCCGAGAGCTACAACACCGGGTCGACCAATGCGTCGGGTTGTGGTGCCGCGAACTCCGGCCGTGGGTGCATCTTCCTGACCGGCGGCATCATCCAGAAGCAGCGCGGCGCCGTCGGCTTGACGAGCGGCCAGGGATACATCAAGCGCTACGCCTACGACGCGTGCGGCCTCAGCGATCCACCGCCGTACTTCCCGACCACGGGGCACTTCGTCCGCGGGCACTATTTCGAGGTGGAGCCAACGAACTTCAACATCGCTTCGTACTGGAGCTTGTTGGTTCCCTGACGTTGCAGTCCCAGACTTAACGAGCCCCGTTCACCGCTGGTGGACGGGGCTCGATGTTTCCAGGCGGCGCGGAATTGCCCCCCAACGCGCGAATCCGCCATCGGTGGCGTGCTGGCCCTTTTCCTATATCTCGCGGCATGTCACCCAAGGGCTTTACCCTGGTCGAGGTACTGGTTGCGCTGGTGGTATTCGCGATCGGCGCGCTCGGGGTCGCCGCGGAGACCGCCGCCCTCACCCGGCGCATCGCCCAGGAGCGACTGCTGGCCGTCGTATCCGAAGCCACCACGAGCCGGCTCGAGCGCCTGCGGGCCAACGCCTGTCAGGTGCGAAACGACGGCTTTGAATCCGTCAGCCATCACGCCATCACCGTGGCCGAAATCCGGTGGAGCTGGCGCGATCCGGGCGACTCGACCTACCAGGTGACGCTGGTAACCGCGCCGTCCGGCACCCGGGTGGGCACGCCGATCAGGTCGGATACGCTCAGCGCGAGCGTCTGGTGCCGGCGATGAGGCGACGCGGCTTCACGCTGCCGGAGCTTCTGGTGGCGTTGACGCTGCTCGGCGTGCTGGGCATCGCCGTGGTGGGCCTGCTGCGCGGCACGCAAGACGCCTACCGCCGCGAGTCGCAGCAGATCGACGTGCGGCAAAATCTCCGTATCGCGGCCGCCTTTCTCCCCATCGAGCTGCGCGAGCTCGATGCGGCCGATGGGGATCTCGTCGCCATGGGAGCGACGGCAATCACGATCCGCGCTCAGCGACAGCTCGCGGTGCTGTGCCGGGCTCCACAGACTGGCGCCAGTCCTGGCTCTCTGGTCCTCGTGATCCGTGTCGCGCCGTTCGCCGGTGTACGGGATTTCAACCCGGCTGTCGATTCGATCCTGGTGTTCTCCGACGGCGACGTCGCCACCCCGGACGACGACGGGTGGGCCACGGGATCGATCGGATCCCTTGCACCGGACACCTGTCCGGATGGCCAGCCGGGGCGTCGGTTGACGGCCTCGCTCCGGCCGGCGCCTGGACGAGTGGGAGCTGGCTGGGGCATCTCCAGCGGTGCTCCGGTGCTGGGGTTCGAAACGCTCGGCTACCGCCTGTACCGCTCAGGTGAGGACGGCCGGTGGTACGTGGGGCTCCAGACGGCGGCGGATCTGCAACCGGTGCTGGGGCCGGTCATGAGCGATGGTCTCGTATTCGCCTATCTCGATTCGAGCGGAGTCCCCACGACGACCGCGGCGCGAGTGGCGATGATCGAGGTGCGCGTACGCGCGCGGACCCAGAGCCCCATTCGGGACCGCCGCGGACAATTGGTGCAGCCGTTGGACAGCGTCATCGCACTCATATGGCTGCGCAACAACCCCCGCTTTTGACCTGGACCGTGAATCGACGCGGGGTAGCCCTCGGGCTCGTGTTGTGGGCGCTGGTGATCGGAGCCGCGGTGCTGACCGTGGCCGTTTTCATCGGTATGCAGGAGCGGCGGGCGTCGGGGACCGGTCGGCGGCTGCCGCGCGCGCTGACTCGTGCGGAAGCCGGACTGGCGGACGCGCTGGTCGGCTGGACGCCCGGCCTGTTGAACCGTCGGTTGCTGCATCCATTCGACTCTCTGGTTGTTGGCCGGCTCGGCCCTGGCGCGAGCCCGTCCGGCTGGCAGGGCGTGATCCGCAGGTTGAACCGGGGGCTCTTTCTCGTGTCGGTTGAGGCGGAAGACCCGGTCAGCTCAACAGTAGCCACCGTCACGACACTAAGCCGACTCGGCTGGATCGTCCGTGTCAGGCCCGTCCTCTTGACGATCTCGGCGGCACTCCAGGCGGGAAGGGTGACGCTGGGGGATGACGTACGGATCAGTGGGATCGACCAATCATCCCCAGCGGTGTCGGGATGTCTGGCCCCCGACAGCTCGAAGGCTGGGATTGTCGCTGCCACGATCGATCAGCTCGGGGCCCCGTCCATCGAGGGGTCCCCGCCTGTCCTGGTGTCTCCCGTGGACAGCGGCTTCCCCGCAACGGCCTCAGCCACGTTCGAACAGCTGGCGATCCAGGCGACCAATATCTTGTCAGGAGGGACATGGTCGCCGCGACCCAGTCTTTCAGGCGGCGACTGCAACATCTCGGATCCTCAAAACTGGGGTGACCCATCCGGTCTTGCGGGGACGTGCAGCGACTATTGGCCTGTCACGCACGTAACTGGCGACTTGCACCTCCTCCCCGGCAAAGGACAGGGTATCTTATTGGTGGACGGTGATTTGGCTGTGGACGGGTCATTTCAATTCTCGGGAGTCGTCCTGGTGAAAGGCCGACTGGAAACGGGTGCTGTCGGAGGCCTGGTCAGGGTGGAAGGAGCGCTTTTGGCGGCCCAGGCTGGAACGGCGACCTTGCCCTTGTCGGGAATCTCCGTCACATATTCTAAGTGTATGGTGTCAAACTCTTTACAGAGTTCCGGCCGGTTGATCCCGCTGCGATCCCGCAGCTGGAAACAGCTCTTCTAAGTGTCCTAACTCCATCTCCCAACAATAGTTGTTTGATTTGCCTCAAGTAGGTTCGAGGCTTGACAGGATAAGGGCTAAGTCTTACTGTAGCTTGCCCCGTTCCCGTCGTGACCTTAATCGCTTGGGGAGACATGGCCCTGTTTGGGATTGGTGCCAAGAAGACCTCCGTTGGCCTCGATATCGGCTCGGGGATCGTGAAGCTGGTGGTCATCGACCACCGGGGGAGCGAGCCTGAGCTGGTTCGCGTGGCCACGACCGAGGTTGCCGCGGACGCGATCGTCGAGGGGGAAATCATGGACCCCGGCATCGTGGCTGAGGCCATCCGGGGCCTCTTCTCGACGGCCGGGGTGAAGCCCCGGGGCGTGGTCACCGCCGTGGGCGGCCGCGACGTCATCGTCAAGAAGATCCAGATGGACCGGATGCGGGAGGTCGAAGCCCGGGATGTGATCCGGTGGGAGGCCGAGCAGCACGTGCCGTTCGACATGGCCAACGTCGAGCTCGACTTCCAGATCCTCGACCCGGACGCCGAAGGGCTCCAGATGAACGTGCTCCTCGTGGCGGCCAAGCGCGAGCTGGTCGAGAGCCGGGTCGGGCTGCTGCGCGAAGCTGGGCTCGAGCCGGCGATCATCGACGTGGACGCGTTCGCGATCCACAACGCTTTCGAACTGAACTACCCCGAGGCGATGGCGGGGGTGGTTGGCTTGGTCAACATCGGACACGAAGTGACGAACGTGAACATCCTGGACGACGGGGTTCCGGTGCTGACCCGCGATCTGTCGGTCGGGACGCGCCGCTTCCGGGAGGATTTGCAGCGGGAGAAGGGGCTGTCCGCGGAAGACTCCGAGCGGGTCGTCACCGGCACGGCACAGAGCACCGACCTCTCGGGCTACGTCGAAGCCCGGGGTGAAGAAATCGCTGTGGGCGTCGAGCGGGCCGCCGCGTTCCTGGCGACCGCGTCGCGTTCAGCGGGCGGGTTGTCCCGCGTCTTTACCAGCGGCGGCGGCGCGCGCATCCCGGGCTTGAACGATGCCCTGGCGCAGCGCCTCAAGGTTCCGGTGGAGCTCGCCAATCCGGTGCAGCGCTTGAAGGTCCGCGATACCGTATACGAAGCGGTGTCGCTGGACGAGGTGGCGCCGCTCCTGATGCTGTCGGTCGGCCTGGCGTTGAGGCGCGCCGCATGATCGAAATCAATCTTCTTCCCGGGCAGAAGCGGAAGGCGCCGGGCGGCGGCGGGCTCCGCATGCCCGACTTCCAGAAGGTCCTGGCCAACGTCAAGGACCCGTGGCTGCTGGCGGCGATCGCCGCCGCGGTGGTCGCGTTTGGGGGCAACGGGGCGTTTTACCTCGTGAACTCCGCCCACGTCAACCGGCTCGAGACCGTGTTGCGGGGCGTCCAGGCCGAGAAGCGCCGCTACGACGCGGTGGTGGCACAGAAGCGCCAGGCCGAGCGCGTGCGCGACTCGCTGTCGGCGGAGATGGCCATCATCCGGGGCATCGATGCGGACCGCTACATCTGGCCGCACATCATGGATGAGATCACGAAGGCCCTCCCCGCCTACACCTGGATCACGAACATCACGTTCGTCGCGGCGGCGGCTCCGGCTCCCACCCAGACGGCGACCGGGACGGCCCCCGTGGATTCCACGGCCTCGAACGACGTGCACGTGTCGATCGACGGGCGGACGGTGGACATCCAGGCATACACCACGTTCATGCGCCAACTCGCGGCGTCCCCCTGGCTGGCCGACGTCATGCCGACCCGGGCGAGCACCGTGATCGAGGCGGACCGGCCCGTGACCCAATTCAACATCGCCCTGCGGTTTCGCCAGGCGGATTCGCTCTACATCCGCACCGTCCCGCTGGTCGAGTCGGTGAGGTAGGCCATGGCGTTCGGCATTCCCCAGGACCAACGCAGCCAGGTGATGCTGCTCGTGACCGTGGCGTGTCTCGCCGGTGGGTATTTCATCTGGACCAAGATCAACGGTCCCCAGCGCGCCCATGCCGCCGCGACCCAGATCGAGATCGACAGCATGAGCACCATCGTTCGCAAGGCGAAGGCGGACCTGGCGAGCGGCAGCGTCGAGAGCATGCGCCGAGCGGTCGAACAATACCGCGCGGCCCTCGGCTTGATGCGGCGCCTCGTGCCGGAGCAGAACGAGGTCCCCAGCCTGCTCGAGGACATTTCCAATCGCGCCAAGGTCCGCGGCGTCTCGCTCGGCAGCTTCCAGCCGATGCCGCCCGAACCCGGCCCGGCGCTGGTGCTGACCTACCACGATCCGGCCGATACGTCGACGGCCAAAGCGGCGCCCAAGCCGGCGTTCGACATCTATCGCTACCGGTTGCAGGTGTACGGCCACTACGACCAGGTGGGGGAATTCCTCGCCGACGTCGCGAGCCTGCCGCGGATCATGGTGCCGCAGGGACTGTTGCTGGCGCCCGCGACGCAGCAGACGCAGAAGCTGGTCGGGGACACGGTGGGCGCGCTGCTCGAGGCGAGCTTCGATTTGCGCACCTACGTCAAACGGGCGACGGCGGTCGCGGGAGGGACGGCGAATGCGCGTCCATAACCTGCTCGTCGCCGCGCTGTGGATCGCGGCGCCGCTCGCCGCTCAGGGGGCGCCGGCAGATTCGACGGCCCGGAGCGACACGGCCCCGCTCTCGCTGCTGCGCGAAGTCTTCACGTTCCAGGGCGGCGGGCGCGATCCGTTCATTTCTCTGCTGAAGTCGGGCGACGTACGCCCGATGATCACCGATTTGAAGCTGGTCACGGTCGTGTACGACGACCGGTACTCGGCCCGGAGCGTCGCGGTCTTGCGCGACATCACCACGGGCAAGCGGTACCGGGCGAAGACTGGAGACGTCATTGGTCGCCTCCGGGTCACTCAGATCCGGCCGCGCGAAGTGGTATTCACGATTCAGGAATTCGGCTTTGAGCGGCAACAGACGTTGTCGCTCGCTAGGCAAGAGGAGACGCCATGAAGCGCAGCATCGTTCTGGCCGCAGGGTTTGCCCTCGCGGCGGTCCCCCGACTCACGGCCGACGGCGGACGTGACGGTGAAGTCCGCGCGGTCAGCGTGGCGCCGGTGGCCGGGAAAGTGGAAGTCGTGATCGACCTGCAGGGCGCCGTGGAAGTGCGGGACTTCACGCTCCAGGGGCCGGCCCGGTTGGTGGTCGACCTGC
This sequence comes from uncultured Gemmatimonadales bacterium, assembly GCA_963821385.1. Taxonomy (GTDB): domain Bacteria; phylum Gemmatimonadota; class Gemmatimonadetes; order Gemmatimonadales; family GWC2-71-9; genus DASTHG01. The sequence continues at coordinate 309,668 of CAWGDK010000006.1, read as the reverse complement.
TGGGCGCGCGGCTCTCGGGTCCGGTGGCCCTGTACGACGGCCAGAACCGCGGCGGCGTCAAAGACATCCGCTTTGCGCAGTTCCAGCCGGGGACCGTCCGGGTCGTGATCGAGCTGGACGCGCTCGCCGACTACCAGATCCAGCGCGAGGACGGGCACGTCCGCGTGCAGATCGGGTCGGAGCGCACGTCGTTCGCCGCCTGGTCGAGCACCCGGGCCGCCTCGGCCCCGACGGTCGCCTCGACGCCGGTGGACCCGCCGCCGGCCGTCACCGGGGATCCCGGCGCGGCCCGCGTGTCGACCCCGACGGTCGGCGCGCTACAGAACATCGACGGCTATCTGGCCCTGCACCGCGCCGACGCGATGCAGTCCCAGGCTCCGCGCATCACCGTGCAGTGGGATGACGCCGATATTCAGGACGTCGTGGCGGGCTTCGCCGCGTTCAGCGGCCGCACCATCGTGGTGGGCAAGGGCATCACCGGCAAAGTGACGGCGGAAGTGAAGAATCAGCCGTGGGATCTGGCGTTCCGCGCCGTGCTCGAATCGCAGGGCCTGGCGGTCCAGACCCAGCCGGGCGGCATCCTGGTGGTGGTCGACAAGAAAGATCTCGCTCGTGCCGACTCGACGGTCCCCGTGGAAACGCGCCTGGTGCGGATCAACTACGCCCAGGCCAGCTCCCTGGTGCCGGCGGTCGCGTCGATCGTGACCAAATCGCGCGGCACCGTGGTGGCCGACTCGGTCAACAACGCCCTCGTCATCACCGACGTCCAGACGCGCATCGACGACATCGAACGGTTCGTGCGCGGTCTCGATGTCCGCACGCCGCAGGTGTCGATCCAGGCCAAGATCATTCTGGTGGACCGCACCGACGTGGAAGAGTTGGGATTGCAGTACGACCTGGGGTCGACCACCCAGTTCTTCAACAAGCTCGTCCAGCGTCCCGATCCTTCGACCGCGAAGCCGGTGGACACCAATCTCGATGGCGTCCCCGACGCCCTGGTGCCGTCCGGCAACTTCAGTCCGGACCAGACCATCGTCGATCTGGGCGGAAATTCGCTCTCGGCGCTGGGCAATGCCGATCAACAGGTGGTCAATCCGGCGCTCAAGCTGATTTTCTCGACCGCGCTGGGGAACTTCAACCTGACGACGTTCGTGCAGGCGCTGCAACGCGTCGAGCTGGCCGACGTTCAGGCCGAGCCCTCGGTAACGACGCTCGACAACCGGCCGGCGGAAGTGCTCGTCGGCGACAAGGTGCCGATCCGCGTCATCGACGTGAGCTCGCAGGCGGCCCAGGGGGCCGGCGCCAATAGCGTGCCGCGCGCCACGGTCCGGTTCGAGCAGACCGGTATCAACCTCAAAGTCACGCCGCACGTGACGGCGAACCGGCAGATCCTGATGCAGGTGCACGCCGAGCGGTCGGCGGTCAAGCCGGCCTCGGTAGACATCGGCTTCACGTTCCAGACGCAGCAGGCGGACGCGCAGGTCCTGGTCAACGACGGCGAAACGATCGTGGTGGGGGGACTCACCGAGACCGACCTGAACGTCACCAAATCCGGCATTCCGTTCCTGGTCGATCTGCCGATCGTGGGCCGGTTGTTCGGGTTCACCCAGCAGAATGAGCTGCGCCGCGATCTCATCATCCTGATCACGCCGCACATCGTCGACGACCTCGCGACGCCGAGCGCCAACTAGCACGGGAGTCTATATGCGGGCAGCGGAACGTCTTCGGGTCCTGATGGTCCTCACGGCCGCTTCGGCGGCCGTGGTGGCCTGCGAGACCGCGCGTAACCCGGGTGGGGTACAGCGCGACCTCACACCGCCGACCATCACCCTCAGCAATACGGTGGGGGATACGCAGGACATCGCGTCCGGGTTGGCCTTTACGGTGAACGCGACGGACAACCTGTCGTTGAAGACGATCCGGCTCACGTTTACGGGCGGCTACGCGGCCGGTCCGACCGACACCACGTTCACGGGTCAGGTCCAGACCATCACCTTCAATAAGACGGTGACGTTCCCGCCCAATTCGGGCGCGGGCGGCAGCATCCGGGTCGTGGCCCGGGCCATCGACGGCGCGGGCAACTTCGCCGAAGACACGCTGTTCATCTTCCTGTCCAACGTGCAGTCGCTGCAGGTGCTGCTCGTGTCGCCGCTCCCGGGCGCGGTGGCCTCCACCGGCAAGGGCATTCCGGTGCAGGTGATCGCGGTCCAGAATACCGGCATCCGCAAGATCGGCTTTACCGTAGCGCCCGCCGCCGCCGTGACCAATCCGACCGGTACCGATTCGGTGTCCTATACGGCGCCGCTCGTGGATTCCGTCAGCTACACCGACACGCTCACGGTGAACGCGACCAGCGGCACGTTCTCGGTCACGGGGTTCGCCGAGGATTCGGCCGGCCGCCGCGCGACCAGCGGCACGGTGACGGTCAGCGTGCTGTCGGCGGCGAACGACAACCAGCCGCCCTCGGTCAGCCATTCCGTGACCGACCGGATCGAGGTTTCCGATAGCGTGCTGGTGCACGCCACCGATCCCAGCGCCATCTCGTGGATCGGGGTGAAGGTCTCCACCATCGGTGGGGCGCTGCTGCGCTTCGACACCGTCAACGTTTCCGCGGGCAATCTGACCGACGTCGCGCGCTCGTTCGGCCTCAATCTGGGTGCCCTCATCGTCACCTTCCCGACCGACATCCTGATCCAGGGCTATGCCTGTGACGGCGCCACCGTACCGAACTGCGCCTTCTCGCAGTCCGGCGGCGTGGTGGGCGCGGCGAGCGTGGTGGACACGGTGACGGTCGTGGCTGGGGTCACCCGGCCGCTGCCCAGTGGGGGCACGATCGCCGACGCGATCTACAGCGCCAATCGCAACGAGCTGTACCTGACCAACCCGACGCTGTCGCGCGTCGAGATCTTCCAGGTCGCCAATACGTCCTTCGTGGCGAACGGGATCCCCACGGCGGGTCCGCAGCCCTGGGGCATCGCGCTGTGGCCGCGCGATACGCTCGGCGCCTACGGCGACTCGATCGTGGTGGCCAATTCCGGCGGCACCGAGCTGTCGATCATCGACGTGACCCCGGGCGCGCGCCGGCTGGCGTGGCGTCAGGATCTGCCCAACTTCGTGGTGCAGAAATACAAGGTGATCGCGACCAGCGGTTCGTTCACCGCCGAGGTCGAGAACTTCGACCTGTCGGATCGCCCGCAATACCTCGCCACGGTGTGCCGTCCGGCGGGTGGGACCGCGTGCAACGTGGATTCTATCTTCGCGCTGTACTCCACGACGCCGACGATCTCCAGCACCTCGCCCTTCAACGGGCGGGCCACGCTGCGGATGGAAAAACTGAAGCACACGCAGAACACCGCTGAGCTGTTCGCGCACCTGTTCTGGGAGATCGGCACCAGCACGGCCGGCTCGGCGACCGACACGCTGCGCATCGTGATGCGGCGCGGTCAGCCCTACAACCAGACGCAGGTCGTCCTGTCGGCGTGCGCCGGGATCAACGTCGATCTCAATACATTCGGTCTGGGAGACACCACCTTCGCCCGGAACTCCGGGAACTTCACGCATGGGTTCTTCGGCGAGGGCGGCAACGTGACGGCGGCGTTCGCGCGCGTCATGGGGTACACGACCAAGGGTCTGCTCGTGCATGGAGCGCCCACCACGGCGACGTGCTTCACGTCACCCGATACACTCAACGGGCCGATCGACAGTGGTGACAACGACTTCGATGGCGGGATGTCGCCCGGGGTCGACGTGAGCGACTTCATCAGTAACACCGGCGTGAAGGTTTCCTCGATCGGCACCAACTTCAACGGCGGCACGAACGTGGTCCGCGCGGACTCGATCTACTTCCTGGACGAGGGCCTGCGGTTGAAGGGGACGTCGGTCGCGCCGATCGGCGCGCCGGGCATGGACATGAACTACAACCACGCCTTCCAGGCGGGGAATCCGGGCACGCCGACGTTCGGCGGGGCCGGCAATCCCAACGACCGCATCCTGTTCGCGGCGCGGCCGGATGGGAATATCGACATCTTCGATACCTTCTTCTACGGGGTCATCGGCTCGATCCCGGTGCGCGACCCGATCATCGGTCCGCTGCGGGTCGCCAAGGACGCACTCGGCAACCAGTTCCTGTTCGGCATCACTGCACGGGGACTCGTGACGGTGCGGTTGCCGACGGTCGCCAACCCGTTCCCGGCGCCACGCCCGGTGGGAAGTCGGTGACGGTTTCGACGCTCCCGGGCGCTTCCGGCGCGAGCCCGACCGACCGGTCGGGCTCGCGTGTTATTGTCCCCCACGCTCCGGCGGACGGGAGGGCGCGGTGACGCTGCGATTCACGACGGCGGGGGAAAGCCACGGTCGTGGTCTCGTCGCGGTGCTCGAGGGCATACCGGCTGGCCTGGCCATCTCGGCCACGCCGATCAATGCGGAGCTGAAACGGCGGATGGCGGGCTACGGCCGCGGCGCCCGCATGAAGATCGAAGCCGACGAAATCGAATGGCTCGCCGGGGTGCGCGCCGGCGAGACGATCGGGGCGCCGATCGCCATGCTGGTATGGAACCGCGACTGGACCCACTGGCAGGACGTCATGGCCCCGGAGGCGGCCAGACCGGGCGAGGAGCGCCGCCGCCGCGTAACGCGGCCGCGTCCCGGCCACGCCGACCTGACCGGCGCCTTGAAATTCGATCGCGCCGACGCCCGCGACATTCTCGAGCGCGCCAGCGCGCGCGAAACGGCGGCCCGGGTCGCCTGCGGGGCGGTGTGCAAACTGCTGCTGGCCGAATTCGGGATCGACATCGGGTCGCATGTCGTCGAGCTGGCCGGTGTGGTCGCGTCCCCCGCGCAACCACTCCCGGTGCCGCTCAACCCGCGCGCCGACCAAAGCCCGGTGCGCTGTCTCGACCCGGAGGCGGAGCGGGCGATGATCGCCCGGATCGACGCCGCCAAGGCGGCAGGGGACACCGTGGGCGGTGTAGTAGAAGTCGTGGCCTTGGGACTTCCGGTGGGGCTCGGCTCGCATGCGTCCTGGGATACCAGGTTGGACGGACGCTTGGCGCAGGCGGTGATGTCGATTCCCGCCGTCAAAGGCGTGGAGCTCGGCCTCGGCTTCGAGGCGGCGCGCCGGCATGGCTCCGAGGTGCACGATGAGATTCTGCCCGGTTTTCGCCGGGCCACCAACCGCGCGGGCGGAACCGAGGGCGGAATGAGCACCGGAGAACCGCTCGTGCTGCGCGCGGCCATGAAGCCGATTTCCACACTGATGTCCCCGCTGGCCACGGTCGACCTGGCCTCGGGCGCGACGGCGCAGGCGCAATCGGAGCGGTCCGACGTCACCGCCGTCCCGGCGGTGGGCGTGATCGCCGAGGCGATGACCGCGCTGGTCGTCGCGCAGGCCATGATCGAGAAGTTCGGCGGCGATTCGCTCAGCGAAATGCGACGCAACGTCGAGGGATACCAGGCTCAGGTGCGCGCCCGTACGCCGCGCGGAGCGGCCTCATGAGCCGGCACGTCGTGCTGATCGGACTGCCGGGGTCCGGCAAGTCCACAATCGGACGCCTCGTCGCGGATACCCTCAAGGCGCCGTTCCTGGACATCGACGCCACGATCATCCGGAAGGAAGGTCGGCCGATCGAGATGCTGTTTGCCGAGCGCGGCGAAGCGGCGTTCCGGCAAATCGAGGCGCAGGAGATGGAGCATGCGCTGGCGGGCGACGCGTCGATCATCGCGCCCGGTGGTGGATGGGCGGCGCAGCCTGGCGCGATCGCAACCGCGCGGGATCGTGCGCTGCTGGTCTATTTGAAGACGCGCCCAGGGACCGCGACCACGCGCGCCGTGCCCGCCGGGAACCGGCCGGCGTTGATGGGGGAGGACCCGGAGTTGCTCATGCGCGAGTTATTGCGCGAACGGGAACCGTTCTATATGCAGGCCGATGCGCAAGTTGAGACGGACGCTCGTCGGCCCGCCGAGGTCGCCGCGGACGTCGTCCGACTTGCGCGGGAACGGGGACAATGGTAAGGATCGCTCGAGTTGACGAAAGGTTGATCGGTGCCCGCTAAGAAGAAACCCGTGTCATCGGCCGAGCCAAAGCCCAAACGCGTGCGGCGCAAAGCCGCCGTCGCGGCGGTGGAGCCACCCGAGTCCGAGGATTCCGCCTCCGACAATGGGGGCGGCTCGCTCGTGATCGTGGAGTCTCCCACCAAGGCGAAGACGATTGGCAAGTATCTGGGCCGCGGCTTCACCGTGAAGGCGACCGTGGGCCACATCCGCGACCTGCCGCCGCGCAAGCTCGGGGTGGACGTCGACAACGGGTTCACGCCGGAATACGTGACGATCAAAGAGAAGGCGAAGACCCTGGCCGAGATCAAGCGCGCGGCCAAAGGGGCGAAACGGGTGCTGCTGGCCACCGACCCGGATCGGGAAGGCGAGGCGATCGCCTGGCATGTCGCCTCCCAGCTCGGCAACGGCGGCAAGGTCCGCCGCGTGCTGTTCCACGAGATCACGCGGGATGCCGTCTCGGCGGCGATCGCCAATCCGCTCGAAATCGACCAGAAGAAGGTCGATGCGCAGCAGGCCCGTCGCATCCTCGACCGTCTGGTGGGCTACAAGGCGAGCCCGCTCCTGTGGAAAAGCATCAAATCGGGGCTGTCGGCGGGTCGCGTCCAGACCGTCGCCCTGCGGCTCATCTGCGAGCGGGAGGAGGAGATCCGGCGGTTCGTTCCCCAGGAGTACTGGACGATCGAGGCGGATCTCGAGAAGGACGGCCAGGCGTTCCAGGCCCGGTTGCACAAGCTCGACGGACACAAACCGGAGATCAAGGACGGAGCGACGGCCCGCGCCATCGTCGACGAGGTCGCGCCGCTGCCGTTCGTCGTCACCGAGGTCACCCGCAAGGAGCGGCGCCGCAACCCGCCCGCGCCCTTCATTACCAGTACGCTGCAGCAGGAGGCGGCCAAGCAGCTCGGCTTCTCCGCCAAACGCACCATGCGCGCGGCGCAGCAGCTGTACGAAGGCGTCGAGGTCGGGGATGAAGGCCAGGTGGGCCTCATCACCTACATGCGCACCGATTCGGTGCGGGTCGCCGACAGCGCCATCGCCCAGGCCCGCGAGTTCATCAATGCCCAGTACGACCGCCGCTATCTCCCCGACGTGCCCAACGTCCACGTCGGAAAGAAAGGCGCTTCACGGGTGCAGGACGCGCATGAGGCGATCCGCCCCACCGAAGTCGGGCGCCGGCCGGAGGAGCTGAAGAAGCATCTCGAATCTGACCTCTTCAAGCTGTACCAGCTCATCTGGCGCCGGTTCGTGGCGTCGCAGATGACCCCCGAGCTGTATGAGCTGACCACGGTCGATTTCGACATGGGACGGTTCCTGTTCCGCGCTACCGGCTCGGTCGTGCTGTTCGACGGCTACCGCGTGCTGTTCCACGAGGGACACGAACCGGAAGAAGCGAAGAGCGGCGACGAGTTCGGTCCGATCCCGCCGATGGCCAAAGGCGACCGGATCACGCTGCGCCAGATCGTCCCATCGCAGCACTTCACCGAGCCCCCGCCGCGCTACAGCCAGGCGAGCCTCGTGAAAGCGCTGGAAGAGAAGGGCATCGGCCGGCCGTCCACGTACGCCACCATTATCGGGACGCTGCAGAGCCGCTGGTACGCCACCACCAAGGAACGGCGATTCTCGCCCACCACGCTGGGTGAGAAAGTGTGGAAGGTGATGCGCCGCTGCTTCCCGGAAGTGTTCGAGGTCGGGTTCACGGCGCAGATGGAGACCGAGTTGGACAAGGTGGAGGAAGGCGATCTCGCCTGGCAGAGCGTGCTGGGGGACTTCTGGGGGCCATTCAACCTCGCCCTGTCGGCGGTGGACATTCCGGCCATCCTGAACGAGGTCCACGACCTGTCCAAGCTGCACGAAGAGCGCTGCCCCACCTGCGGCGGCCCGCTCGAAGTGCGCAGCGGCCGGTTCGGCCCGTTTATCGCATGCGCGCGCTACCCCGAATGCCGCTTCACCAAGCCGATCGGCCGCGACAAAGTGCCCGATAAGCCGTCCAACGAGATCTGCAAAGAGTGCGGCTCGCCGATGGTCATCAAGACGGGCCGGTTCGGCGAGTTTCTGGCCTGCACGCAATTTCCCAAGTGCAAGCACACGCGTCCCGTCCCGCTCGGCATCACCTGCCCCAAGTGCGGACAGGGCGATATCGCCGAACGCCGCACGCGCAAAGGGCGCAACTTCTTCGGCTGCACCCGCTATCCGGATTGCGACTTCTCGGTCTGGAACCGGCCGGTCCCGGTCCCCTGCCCGAATTGCGGCTTTGTGGGGATGGAGGAGAAGCAGTCCAAGACCATGGGGGCGACGCGCAAGTGCCTGAAGTGCGGTCACGAAATGACCGTGGACGCGAGCGTTCCCATGGAGCCGGACGCCGCCTGAAGCCGCGTCACGCCGCCGCCGTCGTCGGCGGCGGTCTCGCGGGGTGTGAAGCGGCGTGGGCCCTGGCCGAACGCGGCGTAACAGTGGCGTTGTACGAGATGCGTCCCACCCGCACCACGCCCGCGCACCAGACCGACTCGTCTAGCCGAGCTCGTCTGCAGCAACTCCTTCAAATCGGTGGAGCCCACCAACGCGCACGGCCTGCTCAAGGCTGAGATGCGGCGGCTGGGCAGCGTCGTGTTGCAGGCCGCCGATGCGGCGCGGGTCCCCGGTGGGGCGGCGCTGGCGGTCGACCGCACGGTGTTCGCGCGCACCCTGCACGAGCGCGTCACTGGCCATCCGCTCATCCGGCTGGTGCGCGAGGAGGTCACCACGCTGCCATCGCCGGCGGTCGTGGCCACGGGGCCACTCACCTCGGATGGTCTCAGCGCCGCGCTGGCGCAACGGGTCGGCGCGGAGGCCCTCGCATTCTACGACGCCATCGCGCCTATCGTGTCCGACGATTCGCTGGACCACACTGTCATGTACCGCGCCTCGCGCTACGGGAAGGGCGAGGGCGACGACTACCTCAACGCCCCGATGGATCGGGCGCAGTACGACGCCTTCATCGCCGCTCTGCTCGCGGCCGACCAGTACGAGCCGCCGCATGAGTTCGACCGCATCCCGTATTTCGAGGGTTGCCTCCCGGTCGAAGAAATGGCCCGCCGCGGCCCGGAGACCCTGCGCTTCGGACCGATGAAGCCGGTGGGGCTCCCCGATCCGCGCACCGGACGTGAGCCGTACGCGGTGGTGCAGCTGCGGCGCGAAGATCGCGCCGGCCAGATGTGGAACCTGGTCGGGTTTCAAACGCGCCTGCGCACGGCCGAGCAGCGGCGCGTGCTGCGGTCCATCCCGGGCCTCGCCGCTGCCGAGTTCTTCCGCTACGGCAGCATCCACCGGAACTCGTATCTCAACGCGCCCGCGACCCTGTCCCCGCATCTCGCCCTGCGCGACGACCCGGCCCTGCTCGTCGCGGGGCAGCTGACCGGGGTCGAGGGATACACTGAGTCGTCGGCCACGGGTCTGCTCGCCGGGATCAACCTGGCCCGGATCCTCCAGGGAGAAGCGCCGCTGGTGCCGCCGCCCACCACCATGCTGGGGGCGCTGTACCGCTACCTGCGGGAGACCGATCCCAAGCGATTCCAGCCGATGAACGCGAACTTTGGCCTGCTCGAGCCGCTCGATCCACCGGTGCGCGACAAAGCGGTGAAGCAGCGGCGCCTGGCCGACCGGGCGCTGGCGGCGATCGAGGCGTTCGCGGCCCAGCTCGCCGTGGCGGTGCCGGCGTGAGCGACGTCGACGAGATCGCCGCGTTCGTCGCGTTCCTGGGCAAGGAGCGCAACGATTCGCCCCATACCGTGACCGCCTACGCGCGGGACGTGACGGACTTCGCGGCGTTCTGCGACCACTTCTACGGCACGACGTGGACGTGGGCCGGCGTCGACCGGCTGGCGATCCGCGGCTGGCTCGGCGCCATGGAGGCCCGCGGCCTGGCGCGGCGGTCGATCGCGCGGGCGCTGTCCGCGCTGCGCACGTTCTACCGCTTTCTCGGCGCTACCCGCGGCGTCGAGGTGAATCCCCCCCGCGCCACCCGCACCCCCAAGCCCGCGCGTCGCCTGCCCACGCACCTGGATCGCGCCGAGACGGAGCTGGTGTTCGCGGAAGCAGAGCGTCGTGCCGCCGCCGGCGGGTTTCGCGAGGCGCGCGACCTGGCGATGCTGGAGCTGTTCTACGCCACCGGGATCCGACTTTCGGAGCTGGCGGGGTTGAACGAGCCGGACCTCGATCTCGTGTCCGACCAGGTCAAGGTGCGCGGCAAAGGAAAAAAGGAGCGGATCGTGCCGGTGGGCCAGCATGCGGGACGGGCGTTGCGCGACTACCTGCGGCGGCGCGAGGCGCTGCTCGCCGGGAGCGGAAACGATCGTCGTCCGGTGTTCCTCAATACGCGGGGTCGTAGGCTCACGCCGCGCGGTGTCCAGCTCGCGGTGCGAGGAGCCCTGGATACCCTGCCGCGCGGACGCGAGCTACACGTGCATTCGCTGCGCCATTCGTTCGCCAGCCATCTGCTCGACGCCGGGGCCGACCTGCGGGCCGTGCAGGAATTGCTGGGGCACGCGTCGCTCAGCACCACGCAGGTGTATACTCATACCTCCGTAGAGCGGCTCAAAAAGGTGTATCACCAGGCGCATCCGCGCGCCTGACGGGAAAGGATCGAGACGGTGGCGTTGCCGGTGATTCATAGCACGACGATTCTCTGCCTCCGCAAGGATGGTCGCGTCGCGATGGGCGGCGACGGCCAGGTCACGGTCGGCGAGACCGTGATGAAAGCCAATGCCGTCAAGGTGCGGGCCCTGAAGGGTGGCAAGATTCTGGCCGGGTTCGCCGGCGCCGCCGCCGACGCGTTCACCTTGTTCGAAAAATTCGAGGAGAAGCTCGAGCGCTACCCGGGCAACCTGGCGCGCGCGGCCGTGGAGCTGGCCAAGGACTGGCGCTCGGACCGCGTGCTGCGGCGGCTCGAGGCGTTGTTGGCCGTGGCCGACAAGGATCACGGCTACATCCTCTCCGGGACGGGCGAGCTGATCGAGCCGGATGACGGCATCCTGGCGATCGGGTCCGGCGGTCCCTTTGCGCTGTCCGCGGCCCGCGCCCTGATCGCCGCCACGCCCCTCGACGCGAAGGCCGTCGTGCAGCGCTCGCTCGAGATCGCGGCGGAGATCTGCATTTACACCAACACGCACATCACCGTGCTCGAGCTCTAAGCCATGGCCGATCCGACGCCCACACCCCCCACACCCCCCACGCCCCCGACGACGCCAACTCCGACGGGCCCCCAGGCCGCCGAGGAGACGATGCCGTGGCTGGAGGAGATGCCGCCCAAGAAGATCGTCTCGGAGCTGGATCGCTACATCGTGGGGCAGGGGGAAGCGAAGAAGGCGGTGGCGATCGCGATCCGCAATCGCTGGCGCCGGGCCCAGGCCGCCGAAGACATCCGGGATGAGATCCTGCCCAACAACATCATCATGATCGGCCCCACCGGCGTGGGGAAGACGGAGATCGCGCGCCGTCTCGCCCGCCTTTCCGGAGCGCCGTTCATCAAGGTCGAGGCCTCCAAATTCACAGAGGTCGGGTACGTGGGTCGGGACGTGGAATCGATGGTGCGCGAACTGGTGGACGTAGCCATCAACATGGTCCGCGGCGAGCGGGAGGAAGACGTCTATCCCCAGGCGGAGCTGCGGGCCGAGGAGCGCCTGTTGGATATCCTGCTCCCGCCCAGCCCAGCCTCACCGCCGGCTCCACCACCGGCGGAGCGACCGTCCGGCGCCGGTGGCGAACGGTCGCTGTTCGTGGTCTCGTCCAAAGGCGACGTGACCGCCAAACCCCCTGAGGGGGACGTGGAGGCGCAGGAGCGGCGCCGGCGCAACCGCGAGAAGCTGCGCGTGCAGCTCAAGGAAGGAAAGCTCGAAGAGCGCGACGTCGAGATCGAAGTGCAGCAGCAGTCCTACCCGATGCTCGAGTGGATGCAGCCGCCGCCCGGCATGGAGGGGCAGGACGTCAACTTCACCGAGATGCTGTCGGAGATGATGCCGAAGAAGAAGAAACGCCGCACCGTGCACCTGCACGAGGCACGGCGCATCCTGGTGGATGAAGAGCTCAAGAAACTCGTCGATATGGACGACGTGGTGAACGAGGCGCTCGATCGCACGGAAAACCACGGCATCATCTTCGTGGACGAAATCGACAAGATCGCTGGAGAGCGGAACACCACCGGTCCGGACGTGTCGCGGGAAGGGGTGCAGCGGGATCTGCTGCCCATCGTCGAGGGCTCGACGGTGCAGACCCGGTATGGCTACGTGCGCACCGACCACGTGCTGTTCATCGCGGCCGGCGCGTTTCACGTCTCCAAGCCGTCCGACCTGATCCCCGAGCTGCAGGGGCGGTTTCCGATCCGCGTCGAGCTGTCGCCGCTGGGGGAGGCCGATTTCGTCCGCATCATGACCGAGCCCGAAAACGCGCTCACCAAGCAGTACGCCGCGTTGTGCCAGGTCGAAGGGGCGACTCTCACGTTCACGCCCGACGGCATCCAGGAGATCGCGCGCATCGCCGCCAAGGTGAACGAGCGCATGGAGAACATCGGCGCCCGCCGGCTGCATACCGTGATGAGTACGCTGCTCGAGGAAATCCTGTTCGAGCTGCCCGACTATCCCACCAAGCAGATCGTGTTCAACGCGGACGCCGTGCGCGCGAAGCTCGAGAAGATCGTCGACGACGAGGATCTGCGCCGCTACATCCTGTGACGACTTAAGGGCTCTCCCCACCGCGGCCCGCAGCCGCCGCTGCCAGCAAGTCCGCCATCCGTTCGTCGTTGGACCCGTACCGCGCCCATCCCTCGGCGTTTGAGTGATAGCGGTAGTCCTTGATCGTCAGGTCGGCACCGTGATCGATGCAGGAACCTCACGGCGTCCTCGTTCCCCTGGATCGCCGCTTCATGCAGGATGCTCGCCGGCTCGTGCGTGGCCCAGTTGGTGTTGATGTTGGCGCCGCGCTCGAGGAGGAACGACGCGATCTCGAAGTGTCGATTCAAAACAGCCCACGCGAGCGCGATGTCCAGAACCTGCTGCGTCGTCGCAGGTCCCCATCCGAGGTCGGCACGAGGAAATTGCGGATCGCTGCCAGGGTAGTGGTGCGCTAGCGATCCCAGGACCGGTTGGCCAGTTGCGTCGAACCAACGCGCCACCGCGGCGGCATCGCCGATACCCGCCGCATGCGGCAGGTCGTCGGGCAGCGGCCAGATGCGCGTCAGCAGTGGAACGAGGTGCGCATTTCCGTACGAGAGCGCTTGGACAATGGACGACGACGGCGGTGGAGGCTCGGCATGGAGTAGCGCCGGATCGTGCTCCAGCAGCGTCACGATGAACGCCTCGCGATCCTTCATATAGCAGGCCGGCATGATCATCCCAGCCTGGACGTGAATGAACGAGGGTTGGAGCACCCACGGTTCGTCGTCGAGCCACCGGCGGAACGCGGGGAGATCGTTGCGGTTGCGCGCGCTCGACAGCTGCAGGATCACGAACGCCTCCCACGGCGTGGTCTCGGGTTCCTGCCACAGGCCGCCCGGATGCTGGATCAGGAACTCGACGAACGCCGGCCGGTCCTGCCAGCGATCGATGCGACGACCCAGATCCGGATCGAGCGCGACCGAGCGCTCGAGCAGCCGCAACGCAACGCCCGCGTGCCGGAAGCGGCACGCGCTCATCAGCGCGCGACCGATCACCATCGGCTCATCGAGCCCTCTCGTCGTCGCGCTCGCCGTTCGTCGAGCCGCGCGCGAACCGCCGCATCGTCGCCAAGCGCGGCGAGAACGGGAAGAGTCGGCGGCAACGCGTTCTTTCGCGCGAGCAGGTGCAGCATTCCTGCCGCGCCCGTCCGGATCACGTGCTCCCAGGTCTTGCGGTCGACGGTCGCGCCCGCGTCGATCAGCATCTCGGCGGCCACCGGGCGGGTGTAGATGCGCTCGCGCTCCGGATCCGAGCAGTCCATCGCGTAGGACGTGGTGGAGTCGAGCAGCGTCTGGTCACTCTCGTCGCGCCACGAGACCAGCGCCGGGTATTCCGCCAACAGCGTTCGCAGCCGCTCGTGGTCCTGGTTGTGAATCGCGACCTTGGCCTGCGAGGCAGCCCACTCGAGCGCGCCGCCCAGGCGTTTCTGCACCTCGGCCGTCAGATCCGGCCAGCCGGCAAATCCGTATTCGCGCGCGATGACGAGCTGCGCATTCCGGTTCGAGAGCGGGAGCGCCCGCGCGCGGCAACTGCGCGTGCACGCGAGCGATGGCATCGCCGTTTCCGGCGGCGGCGTCGCGGGCAAGTTTTTTCGCCTGCTTGCGAAGGGAGTCGAGCGAGGGACGGGCGGGCAGATCTCTGGCCGCGGACATAGCGCCTCCTTTCACGAACCGCCTGGACCCGCTGAGCAATCAGGCTGAAAGAAGGTGCAACGCACCGCGCTTCAGACCTGCAACAGGTGGGAATGCTTCCCTTGCCGCGGGTGGGTGGCGCCCTGTCAGGCGCGCTGAAGAAAAAGTAGCCCGTCCTTTGCCTTGACGCCCCTCCCGGGGCCTGGCTACTATCTGGCGTGCCTACTGTCATTTTGACCGACCCCCCGGAAACCACGCACAAACGGGACTTTCTCACCGTCGCCGATCTGGCTCGGGACGACGTCGTCCGGTTGTTCGACCTCGCCGGTCGCATGAAGTCGCGGCAATACCGGGACAAGCCGCTCGCCGGCAAGACGCTGGCGATGATCTTCGCCAAGTCGAGCACCCGCACCCGTGTTTCCTTCGAGGCCGGTACGTATCAGCTCGGCGGGCACGCGCTGTTTCTCTCCGCCAAAGACATCCAGATTGGCCGCGGTGAGCCGATTCCGGATACGGCCCGGGTGCTGTCGCGCTACGTCGACGGCATCATGATCCGCACCTTCGACCACGCCGAGGTCGAAGAGCTGGCGCGCTGCGCCACCATCCCGGTGATCAACGGGCTCACCGACTTGTCGCATCCCTGCCAGGTGCTCGCGGATCTGTTCACCGTGCGGGAAGCGCTGGGGACCTGGGAGGGCAAGCGCGTCGCCTGGATCGGCGACGGCAACAACATGGCGAACAGCTGGCTCGAAGCGGCGGAGGTACTGGGGTTCGAGCTGCGGCTGGCCTGTCCCGAAGGCTACGAGCCCAACCGCGAGAAGTTCGAGCGCGCCGCGCAGCACGCCAAAGTGATGGTGACCGAAGTGCCTGAGGAAGCCGTCGAAGGTGCGCACGTGGTGAACACCGACGTGTGGGCCTCGATGGGGCAGGAAGTCGAGGCCGAGGCCCGCCGCAACGCCTTCAAGGGCTACACCGTCGATGCCGACCTCATGAAGCTGGCGGACCCCCGCGCCATCTTTCTCCACTGCCTCCCCGCCCATCGCGGCGAAGAGGTGTCGCACGAAGTGATCGAGGGCCGGCAATCCCGCGTCTGGGACGAAGCGGAGAACCGGCTGCACGTCCAGAAGGCGCTGCTCGCCACCCTGATGGGCTGACCCTCCCTCCACGAGCTCCCGATGGCCGATGCACCGCTGAAACGCACTCCGCTCTACGACGCGCACGTCGCCTTGGGCGCCAAGATGGTTCCTTTTGCCGGCTTTGAAATGCCGGTGACCTATCCCGCCGGGATTGGCGCCGAGCACAAAGCGGTGCGCGAACGGGTGGGCGTGTTCGACGTGTCCCACATGGGCGAGTTCGAGGTGACCGGGCCTGACCGCAATGCCTTCGTGCAGCGGGTCACCTGCAACGACGTCGCGGCGCTGCGCACGGGTCAGGCCCAGTACTCGGGGATCCTCACGAAGCAGGGCACCTTCGTGGACGATTGCCTGGTGTACCGCTTCGAGGACAAGCTGATGCTCGTCGTGAATGCCTCGAACATCACCAAGGATTGGGACCACATCGTGGAGCAGAAGGGGGGCGCCAACGCCCGGCTGCGCGACATCTCGGACGAGACCGCGCTGCTCGCCGTGCAAGGCCCCGGCGCCGAAGCACTGATCGCCGCTCTCACCCCGCTGCGCGTGAGCGAGCTGCCCTACTACCACTTCACCACCGGCGCCGTGGCCGGCGCGCAGTGCTTTGTGTCCCGCACCGGCTACACCGGGGAAGACGGCTTCGAGTTGTACTGCCGTGCCGCCGACGCCATGAAGGTGTGGACGGCCGTCACCCAGCGCGGCGCGGAGCCGTGCGGCCTCGGCGCGCGCGACACGCTGCGGCTCGAGGCAGGCCTGCCGCTCTACGGCAACGACATCGACGACACGACGACGCCGTACGAGGCCGGGTTGAGTTTCATCGTGCGGCTCGACAAGGAAGCGCCGTTCACGGGCCAGGTGGCCCTGAAGCAGCAGAAACTCGAGGGCGTGAAGCGCCGCCTGGTCGGGTTCCGGATGACCGAGCCGAAGCAGGTGGGCCGCCACGGCTACGACGTCTGGCTCGACGGCCACAAGGTCGACCAGGTCCGCAGCGGCACCGTGACGCCGACCACGAACACCGCCATCGGCACGACCTATCTCCCCAAAGCGCAGGCGCAGCCGGGCACCACGATCGAGGTCGACATTCGCGGCCGTCGCGCCACGGCCGAGGCCGTGAAAATGCCGTTCGTGCCGCATCGGACCAAGCGGTGAGCGCCGCGGAGCCGGTCCGGGTCGGTGTGTTGACCATCTCGGATCTCGGTGCCCAGGGTGCACGTCAGGACACGTCCGGCGATGCCATTGTACAGTGGTCCATGGCAAAGAGTTACGAGGTTGTCGTCCGCAGCGTGGTCCCCGACGAGACCGCCGTTATCGCGGGGAAGCTGTGTCGATGGGCCGACTCGGGATCGGTCGACGTGATTCTCACGACGGGCGGCACCGGGCTCACCGCGCGCGACGTCACCCCCGAAGCCACCGGCACGGTGCTCGACCGCCACGCGCCGGGCATCGCCGAAGCGCTGCGCGCCGGCCCCGCTCGGCGCTTCCCTCGCGCGTGGCTGTCGCGCGGCCTCGCGGGCACGCGCGGCAAGACCCTCATCGTCAACCTGCCGGGCTCCCCGAGCGGCGTGAAGGACGGACTCGGCGTTCTGGCCGGGTTGCTGGACCACGCCGTGGACTTGGTGCGCGGACAGCGCACCGACCATGGCTGACCGCGTTCTCGTCACCACCGACGATCTCGAGCACGCGGTTCGCATCAACGCCCAGCTCGAGGCTGCCGGCTTCGATACCGGGATGGTTACGTCGTTCGATGATGCGCGCGACGCGCTCCGCACACGGGAGCCTGATGCGCTCGTGATCACCGGGGCGCTGCACGAAGCGGGGACCGCCCGGCTGCTCGCCACGGCGCGCGACCGGGGCATCTCGACCCTGGGACTCGTCGAAGCGACGGACCCCGATCCCAAAGAGCTCGCCGCCGAAGTCGGTCTCACCGCGTTCCTCGAGAAGCCCGCCGATGCCGGTGAGGTGAGTCGCCTGGTGCGTCGCCTCATCGACCGGCGCCGGTTGCAGCAGCGCACCGGCATCATCGGGGAGGCGCCGGCGATCCAGGAAGTGCTGGTGAAGATCGAGCAGATGGCTCCGGTGACTTCCACCGTCCTGATCGAAGGCGAATCCGGCACCGGCAAAGAGCTGGTCGCCCGTGCCATCCACGACCTCTCGCCCCGCCGCAATCAGCCGTTTATCACCGTCAACTGCGCCGCACTGCCGGAATCGCTGCTCGAGAGCGAGCTGTTCGGACACGAGAAGGGCGCCTTTACGGGCGCCGCGGAGCGGCGGCTGGGCCGCTTCGAGCTGGCCGAGGGCGGAACCATTTTTCTGGACGAGGTGGGCGAGATGGCCCCCTCCACGCAAGTGAAGCTGCTGCGGGTGCTCGAGGACCGGACCTTTTTTCGGGTGGGGGGCACGCAGCCCATCAAAGTCGACGTGCGCGTCGTGGCCGCCACCAACCGGTCGGTCAAGGAAGCCGTGGCGCTGGGCGACTTCCGGGACGATCTGTACTACCGGCTCAACGTCCTCTTCATCTACCTGCCGCCGTTGCGGGAGCGGAAGGGCGACATCCCGCTCCTGGTGCGCCGCTTCATCGCCGAATTCGCCAAGCAGCACGATCGCCAGTTCCACGGCATCACGCCCGAGGCGCTCCAGATCCTGGTCGATGCGGATTGGCCGGGCAATGTGCGCCAGCTGCGTAACCTGATTGAGTCGATGGTCGTGCTCGCTCCCGAAGGCGAGATCCGGGCGTCTGATATCCCGCGCGACATCCGCGATCGGGGCCGCGGCCTGCCGGTGCGGGTGGTCGGCGCCACGCGCGACGTCGCCGGGAAGGAGTTGGAATTCATCTTTCGCAGCCTGGTGGAGCTGAAGCTCCAGGTGGAAGAGCTGCGCCGGCGGCTCGACGACCGGCCGGTGCCGCATCGGGTGGAAGTGATCGAAGTGGATCCGCGGGGCACTCCAGTGGCCGCGGTCGAAGCGGGCTCTCTCGAGCCCGAGACCGTGCTGTACCGGCCCGGCATGTCGATGGCCGACGTCGAGCGCGCCGCCATCGAAGCCGCCCTGAACGAGAGCCGCGGCAACCGCCGCCGGGCGGCCGAGGTGCTGGGCATCGGAGAGCGAACGCTGTACCGCAAGCTGAAGCAGTACGCCATCGCCCAGTAGCGCACGACCTAAGTCGTTGTCCGGTCAGGGTCTCTATTGACTTCCCGCACCCCCATTCCCATTGTTGGTTCGGCCATTCCCGGGTCCTCTCGCTCGCCAAGGAACCACCCGACCACTCGTGGACTACCGGATCGAGCCCGACCTCTGCGTCGCCTGTTTGGCGTGTGTTCGCGTCTGCCCCGCGGACGCCGTGGGCGTGGAGGCGGATCGAGTCTGGATCGTGGACGAAGCCTGCACGCGCTGCGGCATCTGCGTGCCGGCCTGTCCTCATGAGGCCATCCGCGCGAGCGGCGATCTGGGGCGGGCCCTCGACCTGATCGCCACCGGCCAGGCGGCGGTCATCCTCAGCGCCGAAGCCCCCGCATACTTTTTCCCCGCGTCGCCCGAACAGGTGGTGAACGCCTGCTACGCCGCCGGATTCCGGCTGGTGCAGCGCGGCGTGGTGGGCGACGAGCTCGTGGCGGCGGAGTACCTGCGGCTGTGGGAAGACACGGGGTGGGGCACGATGATCCGCAGTACCTGTCCCGTCATCGTGGACATGGTACGGGACCGCTATCCCGAGCTGGTGCCCTACCTGGCGCCGGTCACGACGCCCGTCGCCGCCGAAGCGCGCTTTCTCCGCGCCACGTACGGGGCCGACATGCCGATCGTCTATGCCGGCGTGTGTCTGAGCGAAGGGCATGGCGATGTGGCGGCGGCCATCACCTTCGAGGAGCTGGCCGAGTTGTTCGTGAAGCGTACCGTGCGGCTGGAGGAGCAGCAACGCTTTTTCACCCGCATTCCGGAAGAAGCGCGGCGCCATTTCAGCACCGCCGGGGGCTTGCCGCTCGAGGTGCTGATCGAGGAACGCCAGAACAGCCGCCGCTTCCGCAAAGTCCGGGGCCTGGGCTCGCTGGAATCGATCGCCCATGCGGTGGCGGAGGATCGCATCGAGCTCGGATTCGTGGACATTCTGCCGTGCGAAGGCTGCCTCGATCATCCCTTGATGGGGCCGCGCGAGGAGCTGTTCCGCCGGCGCGAGATTGTGGACGCGAGCGAGCCGCCCCGAGCCCAGGCCCCGGTGGTGGACGAGCAGGCGGCGCGGCTGGTGCAGATCGGTGCCGTGTTTCCGATCCAGAGGGGGGCCAAGCCGCCCGCGCCGGCCGACGTGCACGCGGTGCTGGCCCAGGTGGGCCTGGCACCCAATGGAAGGCCATGGGATTGCGGCGCCTGCGGTTACGCCACCTGCCAAACGTTTGCCGAAGCGGCCGTGCAAGGACGTACGACACTAAAGTCCTGCCCACCCTACCTGGAGCGGGATGCCAGAGAGGCACGCTCGCAGGCAGCGCTTGACGGGCTGACGGGGCTCGCCACATTGCGGCTGCTGCGCGACCGGCTGGCGACCGAGGTGGCGCGGTCCAAACGCAGCGGCGAGCCGTTCGCGGTGCTGTTCGTGGACCTGGACAACTTCAAACAGATCAACGACCACCACGGCCATGAAGCGGGGAATGTGGTGCTCAAGGGGACGGCCGAGGAGTTGCTGGCCGTGGTGCGCAATACTGATTTTGCGGCCCGTTACGGGGGCGACGAATTCGTAGTACTATTGGTCCGCACTGGAGCCGATGGGGCGCGGGGTGTGGCGGAAAAGGCACGGGCCCGGGTGGAAGCGTTGGGTCGGCGCCTCAATTATCCCGCAAGGCTCGTGACGGCCAGCATCGGAGTGGCGGCGTTCGAGCCGCAGGACAACAGCGAAGCGGACGTGTTGGTGGCGGCCGACCGGGCCTTGTATCGCGCCAAGGCGGCAGGCCGAAACCGGGTGGCGATCGGAGAGGGATGACGTGACGACATCGAGGCCGGTGCGGGACATGGATTCCACGAACGCAGAGCTGCCGGTCGGGCGGACCACGCCCACGCAGGCGGTGCCGGATCCGTGGGGAGTGAAGCGGGCGGAGAACCTCATCGCGGGACTCACCGGCGTGCTGTCGGCGAGCATCGTGGTGACCCCCCAGGGCGAAATCAGCGAGATCCACGTGCTGGCGCAGCCCGACGTGCCCCCCAAACAGGTGGTGCGCAACATCGAGTCCGCGCTGATGGCGCAGCTCGGCGTGCGGGTGGACCACCGCAAGATCAGCGTGGCCCAGACCGCCGACGTGCGGCCGATCGAAGCGCTGCAGGAAGAAGCGATTGCGAGCCGCGCTAAGCGCCGCGTCGTGATCTTCCGCGAGCTGTCGGTGCGGCCCTCGGAGAAGCTGCAGCGCATCGTGGTGCGGGTGAAGCTCGTCTACGGCGACCGCGAATCCGAGCACGAGCAGGAAGGCACCGACACCTATCGCAACCGCGTCGAAACGGCGGCGCGGGCGACGGCGCAGTGCCTGGACGACCTGCTGTCGGACAACTCGATTGCCCTCGAAGGCGCGGCGGTGATCGACGCCTTCGATCGTCGGTTCGTGCTGGTGGCCGTACACGGCCTGGGTGGCCGAGAGGCGCAGTTGCTTACTGGGACGTGCGAAATCCGGGAAAGCCCGGAGCGCGGGGCGGTGTTGGCGGTGCTGGATGCTACCAATCGGTGGGTTGACGCCCGGCGCTAGTCAGTTTAAACGTAATGAATACAAGCGTTTAGCTTACCTGTGTGATGTGGGTCCCCCCTTGCTTGTGAGGGGGGATCTTGCGTATCTAGCATTTTAGCGATATTAGTGATACCATGCTTTCCGTGAAAACTGGCAAACTTTTGGGAACTCAGGTCGTGGCCCGGCTGTGCCAGGTCACGCCAGCGACGGTGGCGAGCTGGATCGACCACGGTCACCTCAAGGGTCACAAGACGCCGACTGGTCGGCGGCGCGTGGACGTCGATGATTTGATCGCGTTCCTGCGCTCGCACGAAATGCCGGTCCCGCCCGAGCTGGAGCATGAGGGTGGCGAGGCCGAGGACGCGGTGGTCGTGGTCGAAGACGATCCCAGCTATCGCAAGCTGCTGCTGCGGGCGATTCAGCAGTCAGACCTGGGTGTTGAGCTGGCGGCGGCGCCGACGGGGATGGATGGGCTGCTCGAAATCGGGCGGGTGCGGCCGGCGGTGATCGTGCTGGACTATTCGCTGCCGGATCTCAACGCGGCGCAGGTGGTGGAGCGGTTGCTGGCGCCGGGCAGCTCGTTGGACGCCGAAGTGCTGATTGTGACCGCGGGCGTGTCGGCTGAGGACATGGCGTGGCTGCAGCGGCTTGGCGTGGGTCAAATCATCGAAAAAAGCGCGGGCATCGATGCAGTGCTTGATGCGATCGGCAAGGCCTTGGCGCGGCATCGAGCCAGGGCATAGGGGAGTGGTTGCACAATGAAACCAACGTTGGAATCAGATAAGGGGGCCCCGGTCATCGCTACCTAAAGCGGAGTCGAGCGGACAGAAATGAGCGGAGCGTCGGGTGCGCTGTAGCGAGGCGTGCCACTTCTCGCAGTATCGATCTACTACTCGTAGGTCCCTTGAGGAGGTGACGCTCGATGTTGACGCAACTGCTCGCAGTTCTGTTCACGTCGATCGCGAAGTTGTTCTTCGCGACCGGTACGGTATCCTGGTAGCTTTGTTCTCGGGGCCCACCCTACTTTTTGGCGTAGTTTGACCAGCGAGGATCGCAGAGTGGCGTCAGGCCGGAGTGTTTGAGCGCTACGGATCCACGCCTTGTTGGTGGCGGTTACTGCCGCGGCCGTTTGGCTCGCTCGCTGCCAATCCTGGATCTTCCCTGTCAGACTCATCCGCGACGAACTGGAATGGTCATCAGTTGCCTTCGCTGCTTTGGCAATTCTTTGCGACACGTCGTTCCTTACGCATCTCCGTTCGCAAACATCAGTAGCTCAGTCGCGTTTGTTCCGTTCATCGCCTCGGTGATGCTGTTTCAGCATCCGTGGCCCATGCTGATTAGTGGTGCCACAGCGTTCGTAGTAGATACGTTTGTCCGCAAGAAGCCGCCTATCCGAATCTGGTTCAACACAGCGCAGTACATGTTCGCCGTAGGGCTGGGCTGCGGAAGTGTACCGCCTGCTCGGTGGTATGCCTCTCGACGGTCGACTTCTCTTTCAAGGCCATTCCGCTTCCTTGGGCTTGTAGCCACCTACTTCCTCGTGAATTCCGGCAGCGTTGCCCTCGCAGTTGCTACTCAGCAGCGGCGTGTCGGTTCGCGAGGCTTGGAGTCGTATCGTCGGTGGTTCTCTGCTGTACGATCTCTTCTCGAGTTCTTCGCCGTCCTCCTAGCCTTTCTGTACCTCAAAGTCTCAACTCCTCGGGCTTGGCGCTTCTTGTTGTGCCGCTGTTTTTCGTTCGTCACATGTACCAAATGAATCTTCAGCTGGAGCGGGTCAACAAAGAACTCCTTGAGCTGATGGTGAAGGCCATCGAAGCACGTGACCCTTATACTTCAGGCCATTCACTTCGCGTGTGTGAGTACGCACGGTCGATGGCGAGAGACTTGGGTCTCTCAACAAAGCAAGTGGACCAGATCGAAAGTGCAGCCCTGCTACACGACGTGGGCAAGATCTACGAGGAGTTCGCGCCCCTACTGAGGAAAGAAGGGAAGCTCACTCCCGACGAACGGATGCTGATGCAACGGCATCCATCACGAAGTGCAGAACTCGCCTCGACGATCGCCGAATTCCGGGGCCCCGTCGCCCTGGCGATTCGTCATCATCATGAGAACTTCGACGGCAGCGGATACCCGGACGGTATTGCAGGCGAAGCCATTCCATTGGCCGCTCGGATCATCATGATCGCGGACACAATTGACGCGATGACGACCGACAGGCCTTACCGGAAGGCCCTGAGTTTCGAGCGCACCATGGAGGAGCTCAAGAAAGTTTGCAGGGAAGCAATTTGATCCAAAGCTGGTCGACCTCGTCGCGAACTCTGCCAACCTGCGACGGCTGTTGGGCGCGACCGCGGAACAAGGTGGGCTCTCCGGTGCACGCTCTAGGAGCCTGGGTCGGCGCGCACGAGCAATCCGTGGCGTGTGCCCCGATCACCGCCTGCCAAGGTTGGCTGACGCATACCCGGATATCATCACTGCGAGTTAGCTCTAAGAACCCTTGGGCGGCGAGGACCGCACGCTTACCAATTGCTCGCGTAGCCATAGAACAGCCGCAATTCCATCTCGGTTGCCTCTGAGTATGCTCCTGTAGCCTTGCGTCTCTGCCCACGCCAGCGCCGCAACAGTTTCTAGGTGCGCGAGTTGATGGCGGCCTCTTGAATCGTTTCACGAACTCCTCCGCCATGAGAGCGCCACCCCCGGGCCCTGGGTGTGGTATGCGAGAAAGACTCTCAAGCGCTCGAGGGTCCCTTGGCTGATGAAGAGTGATCCCCTACCCTGGAGCTTCTTGCTCGGCCTGGGCGATCAGTCGTAATGCCTCCCCTTGGTTGCCGATGGCGAGTTCAATTTCCGCAGCTTCACAGTAGTACTCCATGTTCATGGCCCAACTCCTGCCCAGCTTGCATCCAATGCTTTCATGGCGTCCTGGCTATTCAATTGCCGCGCTACGTTGACCAAGAACAAGGCTTGTCCAGTGCTAAGCTAGACCAAGTCCTCAACAGGACAGGGTGCGCTTGCGCCCGCTTTCCTACGGCTAAGACTCTCGTTCGAATTCGATGATTGCTTTCTGGAAATCCCCTTCGCTCAAATGGGAGACGCCGAGATTGTAGTGCGTCAAGGAAATGCGATAGTCATCCCCCACTGTTTTCCACAGGTCAACGCTGAATCATAGGCCTCTCGAGCCTCTTCAAATCGACACCGAGCCATCTCGCAATTGCCCAGAGCATTGTAGCCAAGTGCGAGCTCGCCGATGTTTCTTCGCGAACCCAGCCCTGTGACAGCTAGGCGTGCGGATTCCATCGCGTGCTCGATGTCGAGGAGATAGTAGCTGCAGTAGGCATCTGCGAAAAAGGCAATGGGGGGAATGCCATTCCCAGGCGCTATCAGCGTCCGCCTAAGTTCCTCCCTGCTTCTCTCCGTCAACTCCACCTTTCCACTTTCCACTCCCGCCCTAGCGCATTCCAATAGTGCATGGGCCAGTAGTTCCTTGTCACCACACTCTCTTGCAACCTGCAGCGCGCGCTCAGCCATCTCGCTATGCTTTGCGGTTGAGTTCCTATTCAACAGATACATCGCGGAGGCGTAGAGACGCACGGTACGCGCAATGTCCACCTTAGCCAGGCAGCTATCCGTCAACAAACCTTCAAGTAGAGGTAAGGCATCCTCTGCCTTGGACTGACCCATCAAGGCAGCACTGAGCGTCAGCGCAGACCGTCGTGCCGTAGCCTGATCGAGCTCATCTCGCCGCAAAGCGCTGAGAATGAGCTCAGCTTCTCGTGGGGCGCCGGCAGCAAGGCTTTGCTCGGCCCCGGAGATGGCATGACGACTGGCGCCGATGACGTCCCGCCCAATCAGGTAATGCCACGCAACTTCGAGGTCGTGCTGTGCATCGCCTTCGGCGAGCCGCTCAAGCAACTTGCCTACTCGCCGATGCAACTCTAGCCGGAGCGTGCTCGGGACCTCATAGTACGCGTGCGCCCGCACCAGCTCGTTGCGAAACTCGATTTGCCCCGCGACCTCCCGCAGCAGACGGGTCTCCAGCAAATGCGTCAAGCGCGACAACGCTTCACCCTCCGAACAGCCGATGATGTCGTAGAATCGCAAGTCAGCCATGCGGCGACCGAGGACGGCCGACAGATCGAGCACGGCCCGGGTCTGATCGTCGAGCTGTTGCGTCTGCCGCTCGTACACCGCCTTCACCGCCTGCGGCAAGGTCAACGCTGGCGCCGGCAAGGCGTTGAGCGCATCCAACGACCCGATGAGGGATTGTTCTCCGCGCGCCACCCACTCCCGACTCAACAATTCGAGTGCGAGAGGATTCCCACCTCCAAGCCGCAGAATCGTGGTGACGGGCGCTTCTCCCCATTGCTGCTGCCCCTTGGCGCTCACCCGGGCAACGAGGACGGCCGCGGACTCGGGGGTAAGGACATCGAGCTCCAACGTCGAGAGGGTCTCGATCCCCGCATCGGTCGTCAGCGCGCGCGCCGCCGTTGACGTTCGCACGTCCCCCTGACGGGCAGTCAGAATCAGCAGCAGCCTGAGGCCCGCGACCTTTCTCGCGAGCATGTGGAGAATGGCGATGCTGGCATTGTCGGCCGCATGCACGTCATCGACGACCAGGACAACCGGGTTGTCTTCGGCCGCCGCGCTGATGGCCTTGAGAAAAGCGTCCGCAAGGCGCAGGGGGACAACTTCCGGCGGCCAGTCGACCGGCTT
Organism: uncultured Gemmatimonadales bacterium; assembly: GCA_963821385.1. Classification (GTDB taxonomy): domain Bacteria; phylum Gemmatimonadota; class Gemmatimonadetes; order Gemmatimonadales; family GWC2-71-9; genus DASTHG01. Next base: position 283,767 of record CAWGDK010000006.1, on the reverse strand, counting down.
CCGGACTCCCGGGAACACCGTGAATACCTCCGGGGCGAGCCGGGTGAGATCCGCCAGCGCCTCCGGCTCAGCCGCCCCAATCGCCCGCTGCAGCGTCAACTGACGGACCAGCTCCGCCAACACCGCATACGGCAGCTCCCGCTCGGCGTCGTAGGCCTGCGCCCGGGCAATGATGCCACCCTCCATCTGGCACGATGACACGAAGGCGTTGGTCAACGTGGTCTTGCCGGTCCCAGGATCGCCCAGCAGGACCAGCACGTGAGGGCGGCGCCGGCGGACATCGAGCCACGCATCGTAGAGCACCGAGAACTCGCGCTCGCGTCCGATGATCGTCTCCGCCTCGAACCGCCGCTCCTCCCGCGGCGGCACACCATCGTCCGTCGGTCGTGGCGCCGCCCGCCGTCCCTCGCGCAGCAGGTCGATGATCCGGACCAGCTCGGGACTGGGTTTGGCTTCGAGGTCCTGGGCAAGGCGGCTGGCGTACCGGTTGAACGCCTTGAGGGCATTGCTCCGGTCACCGACCCAGGCGCGCGCCTCGATGATCCCACGCACGGCATCTTCGGAGTGCGGATCCAGCTCTTCCAGGACCTGGGCGTGGCGCTCAACCGTCGCGAAGTCACCAATGCGCCGCCCGGCATCCATCTGCTTCACCAGACAATCGCGGATCCTCGGGTACAGACGCGCGGCCCATCCGTCTCGCCACTCTTCGAATCCCCGGGCGCCGCGCAGCTCGAACCCTTCGAGGAAGCGTCCGCGGATCTCCGCCTCGCATGTCTCCAACCGGTGGGCATCGACGTCGACCACTCCATCGATCAAGGCCAGAGATGCGCGTTGGGTGAGCAGGAACTGCCGGCCGATGGTCGCGCGGAGCACGCTCACGGCCTGCGACAGCGAGTGACGGCCGCGCACGGTGGGGACGTCCGGCCACAGCAGGTCAATCAGGTATTCACGCGCGAGCCGTTTCCCGGGCTCGAGCGCCAGGCGAATCAACAGGGCAAAGTGTTTGCGGGTGCGATAGCGAATCCCCTCTCCAGTCGCGCTGACCAGAAGGGGTGCGCCCAAGGTGAGTAATCGGAAATGATGGACCAAGGCCAACGTCCCGACGACGGTCGATTCGACAATAAGGCGGACAATTCAACCGTATGTCAACATGTTGCGGGGCAATGAATTACGTAGGTGTAATGCGGCGGTTCCGCAACAGTTTCAAAAGCATACCTCCATGTCTTTCGTGACCAGAAACCCATTCGCGTCGGGGTGTATACTGCGCACCACACAAGCCACGAATCATCTCATCAGCTACGCACGGAGAGGTTGTCCATGACCCGCGCCCTTCCGAAGCGACTCCCGCTTCCCCTGTCCGCCCTGGTTGCTTGCATTGTCGCCTCGTCCTGCCGCCAGGCGCCCAAACCCGTCGGCGTCACCAAGCTCACACAGGAAGTCCAAACCCCGGTGACGGCAACGTATAACCCAAACACCGGGCGGCCCAGCTTCATCCGCGGCCGCATCCCCATCACCGTCATCCCCGGGGTGACGGCGGGCGACACCTCCCGCGCCCCGGCCTACGCCCTCATGCGCCACTACGCCTCGGTGTTCGGCACCGACAGCACCGGGACAGACCTGCGCTTCGTGGAGACCCGCAACGACGCCATCGGCATGCGGCACACGGTCATGCAGCAGGTCTATCAGGGCGTCGACGTCTACGCCGCCACCGTCACCGTGCACCAGATCCGCTCCGATGGCGTCATCGCTGCCGTGACGAGCAACGTGGTGCCCGACGTCCACGTCGCCACCACGCAGGCCGCCCTCTCCGCAGACTCGGCGCGCGCGATCGCCGCGAAGCAGCTGCCGCACGGCGTCGCGGTGTCGGCCCGCCTGGTGGTGTACCCGGGCCCAAACCGCGTCTCCAAGGCCGTCCTCGCCTGGATCGTGGAAGTCCGCAACGACTCGATTCCGGCCCGCAAGGACTACGTCATCGACGCCGGCAACGGGAAACAGCTGGACGTGCTAGACCGGCTCTACACGGCGCGCAATCGCCAGACCTACAGCGCCAACAACGGCACCACGCTGCCCGGCACGCTGCGCCGCAGCGAAGGTGCCGGACCGACGGGCGATGTCGACGTCGATCACGCGTACGACTTCGTCGGGGCGACCTACGACTACTACAAGACCACCCACGCTCGCGACAGCTACGACAACGCCGGCGCCACGCTGACGGCAACGGCGCACTACAGCGTCAACTACCAGAACGCGTTCTGGGACGGCACCCAAATGGTCTACGGCGACGGGTTCCCCGTCAAAGACGTGACCGCGCACGAGCTGACGCACGCCGTCACCGAGCGGACCGCCAACCTCGAGTACCGCTGGCAGTCCGGCGCCCTGAACGAGAGCTTCTCGGACATCTTCGGCGCCATGGTGGACCGCGACGACTATCTCATGGGCGAAGACCTGCCCATCGGAGCGATTCGCGACCTGGCCAACCCGGGCGCCTTCGGACAACCCGGCAACACCAGCGGCTGGGTGAAGACCTGCAGCGACAATGAAGGGGTGCACACCAACAGCGGCATCAACAGCAAGGCGTTCGTGAACGTCGCCACCAGCATCGGCAAGGGCGACGCCGAGCGGATCTTTTATCGAGCGCTGACGGTGTACCTGCAGCCGCAATCGAGCCTGGAAGACGCCCGCGCCGCGGCTTTGCAGGCAGCGGAGGATCTGTTTGGCGCGGCCAGCACCCAGGTGCAAGCCGTGAATTCGGGCTTCGCCGCGGTCGGGTTGAACGGCACGTTTCAGCCGCCGGTCAACAACTGCGGCGGTGTTCCCAGCGTCCCCGATCTGTCACCCGTCGGGCTCATCGCGCTGGTGTTGCTGCTGGGTCTCGGCGTGCTCCTGCGGCTGCGCGGGCTGAGGGCCAGGGGGGCCTAGACCGTGAGGGCGCTTCGTTGGGCCGCCGCGCTGGCCTGGCTCGGCGTGATCGTCGTGGCCCGCAGCCAGGCCGTGGGCCCGGTGCACCTGCTCGACGTCCTGGCCGGGTGGGTGGCCTGGCTCACCCAGGCGGGCCTCCACGGCCTCGGCATCGTGGCGCAGCGGGCCGGGACGGTGCTGTATGTTCCCGGCGGATTCGCCTACGACATCTCCATTGGGTGCACGGGCCTGTTGCCGGCAACGGTTCTCGCCGTGGCGATCCTGGTGTCCCCCGGGGAGCGGGGCGCGAAACGGTGGGGGCTCATGGTGGGGGTACCGCTGGTGCTGGCGGTCAATCTGCTGCGGTTAGTCCATCTGTTCTACATCGGGGTCCACTCGCCGGCCCGCTTCGTCCTCGCGCACGAATTCCTGTGGGAAGGGACGCTGGTGTTGTTTACGTTCGCGACGTGGCTCGGGTGGTCGGCCTGGGCGGCTCGAGCGGGTCAGCGGGTACGACTGGCGAGGCCGCCCAGCAGCTGAATCAGGGGCTGTAGTTCGGGCGGGACCGCCGTGTCCATCGTACGGATGTGGCGCTCCTGGTAAATCACTTCGTAGGTGAACAGATCCGCGCCCTGACGAGCGGGGAGATACTCGTCCCGCATGCCGCGGAAATCGATCCGGTGGATCAGGTCGCGCAGCTGACTCAGCGTATCCTGACCGACCTTGGAGTCGGACACCGCCCCGCGGCGGGTGAGCCGCAGCGTTCCGTCGGAGAGCACCACCACCCGGTCCTCGCGTCCCGCGATGCCACCGGAACGGCGATACTCGATCAGCGGCGTCGCCTGCGTACTCATCTTCGCACACCCTCCCCCCGTGAGCGGATGGCTGACCAGCGCCACCAGGGGCCAGAGCACACTCGAGGTCAGGCGGAGTGCCATCGGGCCGCCGCCACGAGCTCCGAGACGATGTTCATCGCCGACTTGCCGGCCGCCTCGGCCGCGAAATTGATCACCAGCCGGTGCGTCAGCACCAGCGGCGCCACGCGCTTGAGATCGTCGTAGTCGGGCATCGGCCGGCCATCGAGAGCCGCCTGGGCCTTGGCGCCCAGGACCAGATACTGCGATGCCCGCGGGCCCGCCCCCCACGACACGTACTCTTTCACGAATTCGGGGGCGGTCGCATCGTCCGGCCGTGTCATGCGCACGAGCGATACGGCCGCGGTCACCAGGGCGGCCGGTGCGGGAATGCGGCGCACCAGATGCTGCAGCGCCAGCACGTCATCGGCCGTCAGCACCGGCCGGATCGCCACCGCGCGGTCCGCCGTGGTCGCCACGACGATCGCCTCTTCCTCGTCGCGGGACGGATAGCCGACCCGCAGCTCGAACATGAAGCGATCGAGCTGCGCCTCGGGCAGGGGATAGGTGCCCTCCTGCTCGATCGGGTTCTGGGTCGCCAGCACGAAGAACGGCGCCGGGAGGGGGTGCGTCTGGCCCGCCGCCGTCACCTGGTGCTCCTGCATCGCCTGCAGCAGCGCGGCCTGGGTCTTGGGCGGCGTGCGGTTCATCTCGTCCGCCAGCACGATGTTGGCGAACACCGGCCCGCGCACGAACCGGAAGCCGCGTTTCCCGGTGGAGACGTCCTCTTCGATGATCTCGGTTCCCGTGATGTCGGACGGCATCAGGTCCGGCGTGAACTGGATGCGCGAGAACTTCAGCTCCAGCGCCTCGGCCACCGTCTGTACCATCAGGGTCTTGGCGAGACCGGGCACCCCGACCAGCAGCGCGTGCCCGCCTGAGAACACGGCGGTGAGGATCCCGTCCAGCACCTCCTGCTGTCCCACGATGCGGTGGCCGACCTGCTCCAGCAGGGTCTGGCGGGCGGCCGACAATCGCTCCAGCAGCTCGATATCGCCCTGGGGGGCGGTGGTTGGACGGGGGGTGGTGGTCATAGGAGTGCGAACAATATCACATCGTACTCCCAAGTGCCACAAAAGGTTGCACCGTTAGGGCTTTGCTTGCGAAAAATTTCACAAGCACATACTTTTCGCCCGGCGCGATGCCAAACGACGACGAAAACAAGACCGCTCAAGGCTACGGCGTGGGCTACGAATACGTTGCCGTCGGGTTCACGTTCGCATTCGCGATCCTGGCATTCGGGGCCCTGGGGTGGCTGGTGGACACGTGGTTGCACACCCTGCCGCTGTTTGCCATCATCGGCGCGTTCGCGGGCGGCTTCGGCGGCTTCATGAACATCTACTATCGCGTCAAGCGCGATACCGAAGCCCGGAAAAAGTGAGGCCCTTCCTGCCGCTGCTGCTGGTGGGCGTGGGGCTGGTGGCGATCGCGATGGGACTGGGAGGACGCGGGGCGGGGATCGGCGGCGGGGCGGCGCTGGTGGCCCAGACGGCCGCGGTGGCGTTGCTGCGGCCGGGGATGCATGCTCCGCAGCGTCCGTTCATGGCGCGCTGGCTGGGCGGCATGGCGATCCGGGCGCTGAGCCTGGGCGGTCTCATCGCGCTGTCGGCCACGCATCAGGACCGGTTGCCGCTGTTGTCCACGACGCTCGGGTTTCTCGGAGTGCTGCTGCCGTTGCTCTTTGCGGAGAACAGATTCCTGAAATGATGCAGGAACCCGATATCGGCGAGATGATTTTCCATCACACCTCGGATGCGCACACGATCGAGGTGCCGTTCGTTGGCGAGCTGCAGCTCCCGACGGGATGGAATCTTTTCGGCATCGATGTCTCTCCCACCAAACACGTCATCTTCATGCTGCTGGCGGCGGTGCTGGTGTTCATCACGATCCGCTATGCCGGCTGGCGCGTGGCGCAGCGACATCGGGATGGAAAAGCGCCCAAAGGGTTCGGTGGCGCGATCGAAGCGTTGGTGCTGTTCGTGCGCAACGACGTGGCTATCGCCAATATCGGGCACAACGGCGCGGTGTTCGCCCCGTATATCCTGACGCTGTTCTTCTTCATCTTGTACTGCAACCTGTTGGGTCTCTTCCCCTGGGGGGCCGCGGCCACCGGGAACTTGGCGGTGACGGGGGCCCTGGCCCTGACGGCGTTCGCCACGATCGAAATCTCCGGTCTGGTCGCCTTGGGGCCCCTGGGCTACCTCAAGACCATCGTGTTCATCCCGCCGGGCATGACCGGCATGGGGGCGGTGGGCATGGCGCTGATCATGACCCCGATCGAGATCATCGGGAAGCTGGTCAAGCCGTTCGCGCTGTGCCTGCGGTTGTTCGCCAACATGACGGCCGGTCACTTCGTGATCCTGGCGCTGCTGGGATTGATCTTCGTGTTCGCGACGGCCGGGGCCGCGATCGTCACCGGGGTGACCATCGGCGCGGTGGCGTTCACGCTGTTCATGATGTTGCTCGAGTTGCTGGTGGCGTTTCTGCAGGCCTACATTTTCGCGCTGTTGACGTCGGTGTTCATCGGGATGATGCAACACGCGCATTGATGCGCACCACTTTCTAGAGGTAGAGCCATGCTCGACGCGTTGATGCTGCTCCAGGTTCCGAGCGACGTCGTTGTCGCCGCCAAGAACACGAACGCCCTGCTCGGCGCCGGTATCGGCATCGGGCTTGCCGCCATCGGCGTCGGCATCGGCATCGGCCAGATCGGCGGCCGGGCGGTCGAAGCGATCGCGCGCCAGCCGCAGGCGTCCGGCGACATCCGCGGCGCCATGATCCTGACCGCCGCGCTGGTCGAAGGCGCCGGGCTTGCGGCGCTGGTGTTCGCCCTGCTGTTCAAGCTGCTCAAGTGACGGCGCTGCTGTTCGTGCAGGAGGCCGCCGGCGAGGCGGCGCACGAGATCACCCCGTTCACCATCAATCCGGGGTTGATCATCTGGACGCTGGTCGTGTTCGGCATCCTGATGGCGCTGCTGTGGAAGTTCGGCTGGCCGTCGCTGCTCAAGTCGGTGGAGGAGCGGGAAGCGCGCATCGCCAAACAGCTGGCGGACGCCGAGCGCGCCAACGCCGAGGCGGCCCGGCTGCTGGAGGAGCACCGCCAGCTGCTGGTGGCGGGCCGGACGGAGGCGCAGGAGATCGTGGCCACCGCGAAGTCCGTGGCGCAAAAGGAGCGGGAGGTGCTTCTGGCCCGGACGCGTGAGGAGCAGGAGCAGCTGTTGGAGCGGGCGCGCCGCGATATCGAGGGCGAGAAGGAGAAGGCGATTCAGGCGCTGCGCCGCGAGGCGGTCGAGCTGTCCATCGCGGCCGCGACGAAACTGGTGGCGGCCAATCTCGATACCGAAGCCAACCGCCGCCTGGTGCTCGACTACCTGGCGACGCTCGAGCCCAAGCATTGAAGTCCACGACCGTCGCCCGGAACTACGCCGAGGCGCTGTTGGCCGCGGCCAAGAGCCCGGGCCGGATGGAGGAATTCGGCCGCCTGATGGATGCGGTGGCGGGCGCTATTGCCGCCGACGAGTCGATCGCGATCGTGCTGGAGTCGCCGCGCGTCAACAAGACCGTGAAAGCGCGGATCCTGTCGGACGCGCTATCGGCGACGGCGCCGGTCGAGTTCGTGCGCTTTCTGCAGGCGGTGGTGCGGCGTGGGCGGCAGGGACTGCTGGGGGAGATCGCGCAGCAGTATCAGGCCCTGGTGGACGTGAAGGAGAACCGGGTGCACGCCGGTGTCACCCTCACCGCGGCTCCCGAGGATGCGTTGCAGCGCCAGATTGTCGAGCGCCTGACGAAGACATTGGGCAAGGAAGTGCGGGCCCATTTTCGCGCCGACACGGGCATCCTGGGCGGCGTCGTGGTGCGGGTAGGCGACCGCGTCTATGACGGCTCGCTCAAGCGGCGGCTGAACATCCTCAAGCGGCGCATGCTGACGGGGGAGTAGCGGGCTAGAACACCAGATTGCGAATGGCCAGGCCCACGAACAGCGCCAGCAGCAGCGACGTCAACGTGCCGATGAGCACGTACTCGGCGAAATCCCGATCGTCCATGGCGCGAAAGCGCGCCAGCGCCTTGGCGGCGAGGATCAACCCCAAGGCGCTGAACTGGTCCGTCAACACCAGCGTCAGCGCGAGGGCCCGTTCCAGGACTCCGATCACGAGTCCCCGGGAAAGCTCGACCGCGGGTATGGTGATGGCGCTCTTGCCCGCACGCGGGGAGTCGCTGACCGGCACGAGGTCGAGGACGCGGCGGACCAGCACGGCGCCGCCGGCACAGGTGTACCAGTAGGCCGCTGCCAGCAGCATCCAGTGCCCCCAGAAATATCCGGTCGAGGTCGCATAGACGAGGCGGCGGGCGAACCACGCCGCCGCCACCGCGGCCACCACCGCTCCCGCCTCGAACAGCAGGGCGCGGACCGGCGTGGTCCACCCAGACCGGCGCCATGGGGCAAAACCGGCGCCGATGGCGAATGCGAGCAGGAGAGCGGCCGAGACGGGGTTCATGGGCTGAGCAGATCCTGGAACACCCTATCACCAGCGACGACGAATGGCCAGGCCATGCGGCGGCGCAGATGCGAGATCGCGCTGGGGCCCACGCCCAGCATCCGGGACAGCTCGTCGAGTCCCGCCTCCGGGTGGGCGCGCTGGGCCGCAGCAAGCGCGCGCTGACGCGCGGTCCACCCGCGGTACAGGGCCGCGTAGTAGGCCGCGCACCCCGACACCGCGGCGTCGAACTCTGCGAACACGAGCACCTGTCCCTGGCGCTTCGCGTCCTCCAGGGCCCGGCGCGCCGCATGGAAGCAGGGGCCGTCCAGCTCCGGGGCCGTGGCGCCGCGGTGCAGCGGCGTCGACAGCGCCCCGCGGCCGCAGGCGACGATCCATTCCACGGCCGGGAAACGGCGGCGCAGGTCGTGACTGACCTCCCACACCGGGGCGGCGTTCACGAACAACCCTTGCAGCTCGTCGCCCAGCGTCACCGCGAAGCGCGCCGCGAGGTGCCGGCGATAGCGGGCGTTGAACTCCCGCGCCGTGGTACCGAGATCGCGTTGCAGGGCCGCCCGCTGTGGCCGGCTCAGGTCGCGGGACGCTATGACGTCGGCGAGGAACGCCACGTAGCTGGTTGTCATATAACGTCAAGTCTATCATGTTTGACGTTATACGTCAATTAATACCAAATTGACGTTATTCGTCAACTAATCGCCGCCGCCCGTAACGCAGCCCGAGCCCGATCTCAAACCGGGTCATCGCGCGCCGCTCGAACACAGGCGGCAGCTCTCCCGCCCTGAACAGCGACCCCGTCAACCCACCACCCACCCGCACCTCGAGTGCGAGCCGGTCGAGCACGGGGGATTCGCCGCTCAACCCGGCCACCGCGCCCACCACGCTGCGGGTGCCCTGGTCACGCAGCATCCAGACGCCGATGACGGGGCCCGCGAAGATATGGATGGTCGCGCCGGGATGGGTCCGCAACAGACGAACGCGCACCTCCGGCGCGGCTTCGATCGTCGCCGCCTCGTCGTGGAACCCGGCGAAGAAGTCCGCCGCGTCGAGCACGATCGCCGAGCGCGAGTAGCGCACGCCGAGGGCCACGCCGGCACGCCCCAGACGCCGATCGACACGCAGCGTGACGGCCGGGGTGTTCCCCGGGCGAAACGATGCCTGGGTGCCACCGGTACTGGTATCGTACGACGTGCCGCCGAAACCCGTCCGCTGAACGTCGACGGCAATGCCCCACTGGGCGGCGGCCGCTGGAGCGGGCGTGCTCAGGACGAAGGCGAGAACGGCGAAGCCGCGCAGGAGGTGGTGGTTCATTTAGCGCATCTCCAGGTTCAACCATCCGGTTGTGATGTTGTACTGCCCCTTCACGATCCAGTTGTATCCCGGGTAGAACGCGCCGATGACCTGGTCTTCGACCGCGGTCCCGATCAGATCATCGTTCGTCTTGATGAAGGAGGCGACGAGGGTCCAGAGGTTCCGCAGGACTTTCGCGGCCTTGAAGTATTTGCCGATGGTCGTCGTGGAGTCGCGACCGCCGGTCCGTTTGGCGTAGATACTGTCCACCACCTTGAACAGCTGGTTCAAGTCGTCCTTGTTCATGATGATCTTGCACGGGGTATCATCGTCCTCCAAAGCGAGCACGCGCACACTCTGCCCCGGGTGCCCCGCCTTGTAGGAGTCGAGCTGCTGCTGGCTGAACAGCAACACGCTGCCGCTCCAGTCGTTCTCGTTCTGATCGAAGGCATACGGGCCGCCGGCATCCGCCCCGGCGCACTGGTAGTCCGTCAACGAGTCCGTTGCCCCGGCCTGGCCCAGGATATGGATCTCATATTCGGGTTGTCCCTTAAACCAACTCTCAAAACTGTCGCCAAAATGTGCCTTGGACATGAACAGCCCCAGCGGCGTGGAGGGCGTGCCGCCACCCCCTCCGCTGCCACAGTCGACACTGCATTTGGCCCGGGGAGCCGCGGAGAGATCCGACTCCACCGGCACGACGGCGATGACAGGGGTCGCCGGCGGGGCGTCTGGGCTGAGCATGGTGCGCCGGCCATCCGGCGAGAAAGCGACGGGCGCTTCGCGGTCGACCATCGCGGTGGCGACGAGCACGTTCGCGTCGCCGGTCCACGCGGCCCGGTGGGCCGGGACCGGCAAATAGACCTCGAGCGGCACCGCGGCCGCGGCCTCGCGGGTCACGTCGTCGTCGGTGGTGTTGTTTTCCCGGGCCAGATCGCGCAGCGCGCGCCGGCCGCGCGCGGCGAGGAATCCCTGCAGTTGAATCTTGTGCTCCGGGAAGGGCGAGGAGTCGAGCTGGGCTTTCACGTAGGCCCGGAAGGCCGAGTTCTTGAGCGCGCGCGCGAACAGGCGCGCCAGTCGCTCCGGGCGCTGAGCCGAACCGCCGGGCGAGGAGGCCGGTGGCATGCCGGACGCTGCTGCGGGATCCGTCGCGGTGGTCGGGGTGCGGTCGGAACAGGCGACCGCTGCCGCGAGCCCCAACAGCAGCACGGCGCGAGTGTGAAACATCGGTGGCTCCTTGTGAGGGGGGCCACAACTTGAGAGCCGGGCGGGCGCGGAGTGTCGTCCGAATCACGCCGCGGTCGGTGAAAACGCGCGCCGCCTCCCCGCTGTGCCGCCGCGGTGTAGCTTCCCCGTCCCATGCTGTTCTTGGTCGCGCTGCTCGCAACGAGCGACACCAGCTCCTACTGGCAGCAACACGTCGCCTACCGCATCACGGCCTCGCTCGACGAGCCGTCTGGGGTCCTCACCGGGCGCGAGCGCATCACCTATGTGAACCGCTCGCCCGACGTGCTGCGCGACTTCTATGTGCACGACTACCTCAACGCGTTCCGTCCCGGGTCGCGCTGGTCCGCCGTCGATTCGGCCGAGGGTCGCGTCCGGTTCCAGCATCTGGCCGAACCCGATTTCGCCTTCGAGCGCATCACGGCGGCCTCGCTCATGGGCGTCGAGTTGCGGCCGGACTTTCCCTACGCCCCCGATTCGACCATCGCCCATTGGACCCTGCCGCGGTCGCTGGCCCCGGGTGATTCGCTCGTGGTCGAGATCGAGTGGCAGGCCCGCCCTTCCACGTTGCCCCGTCGTCAGGGACGACGCGGCCGGCGCTTCGATTTCGCCCAGTGGTATCCCAAAGTCGTGGTGTACGATCGCCACGGCTGGGAAGACCATCCGCTCTATCCCGCGGGTGAGTTCTACGGCGAGTTCGCGACCTACGACGTGACGCTCGACTTGCCCGAGGACCAGGTGATCGGCGCGACCGGCGTCCCCGTCTGCGGCGACCCCGGGTGGGAGCGCGCGCGAGCCATCCCCGGCAGCGCCATCGACTACCAGCGCGGCGCCTACGGAGCCGTTCCCGACGAATGCCCGGCCGCCGCGGCGGGTCGCAAGACCGTGCGCTTCCGCGCCGAGCAGGTGCACCACTTCGCCTTCTCGCTCAACCCGGAGTACCACTACGAGGAAGGCCGCTACGGCGCCGTGGTGGTGCGCGTGCTGTACCAGCCCCAGGACACCGCCACCTGGGGGCACGGCATCGCGGTGCAGCGCACGGAGACGGCACTCGCCTGGCTCGATTCGCTGTACGGGCCGTTCGCGTGGCCGCAGCTCACCAACGTCCACCGCATCGAAGGCGGCGGGACCGAATTTCCCATGATGGTGATGGACGGCGGCCCCTCCCTCGGCCTGATCCTGCACGAGGTGGGACACAACTACACCATGGGCGTCCTCGCCAACAACGAATGGCGCGAAGGATTCCTGGACGAAGGGTTCACGAGCTTCCAGACCTCCTGGTACGCGGAGACGCATGGCGGGGAGTCGGAATACCCCGGCCTCGAAGCGAACATCCTGTTCGACGATCTGGACCGCTGGAGCGAGCCGGTCTCGATGATCAGCGAGAACTATCGAGATTTCTTTCTCTATAACGAGATGATCTACGACAAGGGCCAGCTGTTCTACGAGCAGCTGCGCTACGTGGTGGGTGACGAGACGATGCGCCGCATCCTCCGGACCTACTACGCCCGCTGGAAGCTGAAGCACGTCGACGAGGAAGCATTCCGGGACGTGTGCGAGGAAGTCTCAGGGCAGGACCTGGGCTGGCTGTTCGGGGCTTGGCTGCACGGCACGCCGCTGATCGACTACGAGCTGCAGAAAGTGGAGCGCCATCGTCTGGCCAACGGGCGCTGGCAGGTCGAGGTGACGATCAAGCGGCTGGGGGATGGCTGGATGCCGGTCGAGATCGGGGACCGCACCCATCTCTACGCGCGCAGCACCGGCCAGCCCGAGGTCGAGCGCGTCGCCTTCACCACCGACTCGGCGCCGGGCCGATTGATGCTCGACCCGCGCGGGCGGGCCCACGACTGGAACATGCTGAACAACGCCCAGCCCCGCGGCCTGTTCCGGAGCCGCCGCCTTTCGGCGATGCGCTTCGACAATCCCACCCACGAGGTCGTGCGTCGCGACCGGCTCGCGGTCGGACTCCTGCCTGTCGTTTGGTTCAACGATGCGGGCGGCGTCACCGTCGGGCTGCGCAGCCGGTCGAACTACCTCGGCCGCTTCGAGCGGGGACTGGGGCTCATCACCCGCGGCCTCGATCCCGACGCTACCCAACCCGGCGGCGTATACATGCGGTGGGAGAATCCGGTGGCGCATCTCGCGCCCCGCACTACCAGCGTCATGGCTGCCTGGGCCGTGGAAGGCCGGGCCGGCGCCCTCTTGTCCTGGGACCGGGCGTTGCGGCAACGCTGGGTGGACCGAGCCGATCCCCACGCCGGATTCGACGCCCAGTGGATGGCTACGACGGACGTCAGCTATCTCGATCCCCGTTTGTGGGAGGACGCTGGCACCGTGGAAGCCGGCCCCTGGATCGCTTCGACCTGGCCACTCGGCCGCGCCAGACTGCACGCCCGGATCGGCAGTCGCGCGGGGATCGTGTACCGGCTCCCCGGGCACGGCATTCAGTCGACCAACCGCTACGACGTCGAGGGCTTTTGGCGCACCACGGCGGAGCTCGACGCGCGCCGCCCTCTGGGCACCAGTACGACATTGGGCGTGCGGCTGTTCGGCGGCGGCTACGTGGCGCAAACCAATCCGCCACGCCAGCGGCGCATCGGCATTTCGGGTGCCGACCCCTACGAAACGTTCACCAATCCTCTGCTCCGCAGCCACGGGGCGTTGTTGGTGCGGCCGGACTTTCACTATCAGGCGCCCGGCGATGCCAACCTGCGGGCGTTTGCTCCCGCGTTGGGCGGGCGCTGGGCGGTGAGCATGAACCTCGAGCTGACCCAGCGCGTGTGGGCACGGCCGAGCGGCGTGCTGCGGAGCGTGGCCGCGATGGCGTTCGCGGATGGGGGTGTGGTCGATAGTCAGGCCGTTCCGTCGACCGATGGGAAGGCCTGGACGCCATTGTACGACGCCGGCCTGGGGCTGGTCACGACGCAGACGGTGGGCGACCTCGCCTGGACGATGCGGCTCGAGCTGCCGCTCCTGGTGAACCGCTGGGACTTCGCCGCCGATCGCGCGCAGCCGGACGCCCGCGTGAAGTTCCGGTGGCAGGTATCGCTGGCCCCGAGCTTCTGATGTCCGACGCCGGGGACCGACGGGGGTTCTTTCGCGAGACCCTGGGGCGGCTGGCGCGCGAGGTAGCGCGCCGGGCCGAGGAGCGCGTGGTGCAGCGGCGCTGGTTCCGCCCGCCCGGCGCGGTCCCCGAGGTCTCATTTCTGACCGCCTGCACGCGCTGCGGCGACTGCATCGATGTCTGCCCCGCGCACGCCATCTTCAAGGCGTCCGCCGGGGCCGGCCTCGCGGCCGGGACACCGATCCTCGAGCCGGACCGCGTGGCGTGTGTCGCCTGCGACGACATCCCCTGCGCCGCCGCCTGCGAAACGGGCGCCCTGCTGCTGCCGCCTGACGGCTGGAACAGTGTGCGGCTGGGGGTGCTCTCGCTCGATGTCGACCGCTGCATCACCTTTCATGGCGCGAGCTGCGGGGTGTGTGCCCGTGCCTGTCCCATGGGAGAGCGAGCGCTAGACATGGACAAGGGCGGGCATCCCGTGCTCAAGCCGGAGGGGTGTGTGGGATGCGGCGTCTGCGTCACGGCGTGTGTGACGACGCCGTCGTCGCTGGCCCTGGTGCCGATGCGGAGGGATCTGTGACCGAGCTGCCGTACCGCGTGCAGAAGCCGTGGGGCCACGAGCTGATCTGGGCCCGCACCGACCGCTACGTCGGCAAGATCCTGCACGTCGAGGCGGGCCATGTGCTCAGTCTCCAGTATCACAACCTGAAGGACGAATCGATCTATATCCTCTCCGGGGAGATCATCCTGCGGCTGCAACAAGGCGAGACGCTGATCGAGCGCCGGCTGGGGCAGGGGGAGGCGTTCCACATTCATCCCAAACTGGTGCATCAGTTCGAGGCGGTGACGACGAGCGACCTGCTCGAAGCCTCGACGCCGGAAATCGACGACGTGGTCCGCCTCAAGGACCGCTACGGGAGAGTGCCATGAAGGTGATCGTACCGCTCGCGGGCAAGGGGACTCGGCTGCTGCCGCTCACCAAACGGGTGCCGAAGCCGCTGGTACACGTCGCGGGCCGGCCGGTGATGGACTACGTGATGGACACGGTGGCCGGGTTCGACATCGAAGAGCTGATCGTCATCACGGGGCACCTGAAGCAGGACGTCGAGCGCTACATCACGACGCACTACCAGATACCGGCGCGGTTCGTGGAGCAGAAAACGCTCGACGGCACGGCGGGCGCCATCAATCTGGCCCGGCCGTGGGTGGACGGGCCGGTGCTGATCATCTTCGTGGACACGTTATTCGACGCCGACCTGAGCCTGATCCGGACCAGCGACGCCGACGGCATCCTGTGGGCCAAGGAAGTCGAGGACTATCAACGGTTCGGCGTCATCGTCACCGATGCGCAGGGCTACATGACCCGGATCGTGGAGAAGCCGGACACGCCGGTGTCGCGCCTCGCCAATATCGGTCTCTACTACATCAAGGACTGGCGCACGCTGTTCGACGGTATCGGCCAGGTGCTGGGGCAGGCGGCGGGGAAGGGCGGCGAGTACTACCTCACCGACGCGTTTCAATACATGGTGGACCAAGGGCGGCGGCTGCTGGCGGCGAACGTGGGCGGTTGGTACGACTGCGGCAAGGTGGATACGCTGCTCGAGACCAATGACCATCTGTTGCGGAACGGCCGGTCCCTCGTGCCGACGCCGCAGCCTGGCGTGGTGCTGCGGGGGCCGATCCGGATCGAGCCAGGGGTCACGCTGCGGGACTGCACGGTCGGGCCCAATGTGACGGTCGAGACCGGCAGTGTCATCGAGGGCAGCACCGTGGAGCAGTCGATCCTGGGCAGGAACGTCCGGGTGCAGGGCAGCACGATCACGAGATCGGTGATCGGGGACGATCAAACCGTGAAGGGTCAGACGCTGAAGGACAGCGTCATGGACGGCGGGGAGGTGGCTGCGGCGCGCTGACATCTTCCTCACGCACCCCCCTTGCTGACCCCGGGAACCGGGATAACTTACTGACCGTTCAGTAAGTAATTCGGGAGCCCGGATCGATGCCTAGTCGCACCACAACCGCAAGCAAGAGAGCCCCCCGGGGCAAGAAACCCCGCTGGCAGCGCCGCAAAGGCGCCCGTCCCGAAGAGATCGTGGCCGCCGCGTTGGAGGAGTTCGTGGAGCGCGGCTTCGCCGCCACGCGGCTCACCGACGTCGCTCGCCGGGCCGGGGTCACCAAGGGCACCGTCTACCTGTACTTCGAAAGCAAAGAAGCCCTGTTCCGCGCGGTGGTCCGGCAGACCATCGTGCCGGTCATCGCCAAGGGCGAATCGATCGCCGAGTCGTTCGAGGGCAGCGCGCGCGAGCTGCTGGAACGGCTGGTGCGCGAGTATTGGCGCCTCGTGTTCGAGACGTCCCTCGCCGGGATCCCGAAGCTGATGATGGCTGAGGCGGCGAATTTTCCTCAGCTGGCGCGCTTCTACTACGACGAAGTCGTGACCCGCGGGCACCGGCTGCTGTCCAGTGTCATAGAGCGCGGCATGAAGAACGGGGAGTTCCGTCGTGTTGACCTGCGCTCAGCCGCGAAGCTGGCGCTGTCGCCCTTGATGCACGCGACCGTCGCCCAGCGCGCATTCGCGGCGTGCATGCCCGAAGGATTCGACGCTCGCACGTATCTCGACACTCACATCGAGCTCTACCTCCATGGAATTGCGAAACAGTAGGCCGGTCCTGGCCGCGGTCCTCGGCCTCGTGCTGGCGGCCGGCCGCGCGGTCGCCCAGTCACCCGACACGCCGCTGCGGCTGTCATTCGCCGAAGCGATCAGCCGCGCCGCGGGTACCGCGCCCGCGGTCAGGCTGGCCGGGAACCAGGTCGACCAGGCGCGTGCCCGCGTGCGGCAAACCCGCGCGTCGCTGCTGCCGGATCTGTCGGCGACGGGCAGCTGGGTCAGCCAGACACTCAACCCACAGGCATTTGGCTTCTCGTCGTCGCAGTTCCCGCTGCCCAGGGTGCTCGGCCCGTTCGATCTCTACGAGGGCCGGCTGCATTTGACCCAGACCGTGTTCGATTTCGCAGCGCGGGACCGGATCCGCGCCGCGCGCACCCAAGTCACGGGCGCCCAGGCGGACAGCGACCTGACGAGCGAATCGGCCGTCCAGCTGACCGGCCTCGCCTACCTCCGCGGGGCGCGCGCCGATGCGCAGGTGGCGGCCCGCCTCGCGGACTCCACCCTCGCGGCCGAGCTGGTCCGGCTGGCGCAGGCGCAGAAGGACGCCGAAGTCGGCACGCAGATCGACGTGACCCGGGCGCAGACCCAGCTCGTGGCCGCCATGGGCGCGTTGCTCGTGGCCCGCAACGATCAGCGGCGGACCCGGATCGATCTGGCTCGGAGTCTCGGTTTGGCGCCGGACGTGCCGATCGAGCTGACCGACACGCTCGGCCTGACGCTCGCCCAGGCGGATCTCCCGGATAGCCGGGACGCCCAGGTGACCGGCGCTCTCGAACATCGTCCCGATCTGGCGGTCGGCAACGCGCGCGTACGCGCGGCCCAACAGGCGGCCCAGGCGATTTCCGCCGAGCGGCTGCCACGGTTGGATCTCTCGGCCGGCTACGGGACCAGTGGGCTCGCGCCGCTCGATGGGAGGGTCACCCGCATGGTGGCCCTGCAGATCACGGTCCCGATCCTCGACGGATTTCGCCGCGAGGGCCGCCGCGCCGAACAGCAATTGGTGGTGCAAGGGACGGAGCTCCGGAATGAGGAGCTCCGGCGCCAGATCGCCGCGGACGTAGACGGCGCGCGGCTCGACTTGGCGTCGGCGGGGGAACAGCAGGTGATCGCGAGCGAACGCCTGCGCCTGGCGCAGGACGAGCTGAATCAGGCGCGGGAACGGTTTAAAGCGGGCGTCGCGGGCAACATCGAAGTGATCGAGGCCCAGGTCTCACTGATCCGGGCGCGGGACGCGGATATCGACACGCGGTATGCCGCAGCGGTGGCGCGCGTGGCGCTGGCGCGGGCGGCGGGCGTCGCGCGGCAGTTGCACTAACAATTTTCGGCGGAAGGTGAAGGGTCACCATGGCGACGACGATGGAACCTGAGATCAAGCAGCGGGGCTCGCGGCCGGAGCCCGCGGCGCCCGCCAATGACACCGCAGCGCCGGCGGCGCCCGGCAAGCGGCGCTCGATCGTGTTCGGGCTGCTGGGCCTGGCGTTGCTCGCGCTCGTGGCGGGCGGGGTCCGCAAACTCATCTGGGCGCGCTCGCACGTCGCGACGGACAACGCTCAAGTGGATGGTCACATCCTGCCTGTGTTGCCCAAGGTGGGCGGCTACGTGCTGACGGTGGCGATCCGGGAGAACCAGCCCGTGCGCGCCGGCGACACGCTCGTGACGCTCGACGATCGCGACTACCGTGCCAAACTGCAGCAGGCCGATGCGGACCTCGCCATCGCGCTCGCCACGGTCAGCTCGCGGCAGCGGGTGGGGCAGGCGGACGCCGCGGTGCGCCAGGCACAGGCCAATGCCGAGAAGGCGCACTCGGACCTCGACCGGATCACGCCGCTTGCCGGCCAGGGAATCGTGAGCCGGCAGCAGCTCGAAGTGGCGCAAACCGCCGTGCGGGCGACCGATGCCGCGCTCGCCGCGGCGCAGGCGGCCCTGCTGGGCGCCGATGCCAAGGTGGCTTCGGCGCGGGCCTCGCGCGACCAGGCCGCTCTGCAGTTGTCCTACACGCGGATTCTCGCGCCCATGGCCGGGGTCGTGAGCAAGAAATCGGTGGAGCTGGGGCAACTGGTGCAGGCGGGGCAGCCGCTGATGAGCGTGGTGCCACTGGACGACGTGTGGGTGACCGCGAACCTGAAGGAGACCGAAACCGCCGATGTCACGGTGGGCGATGTGGCCAGCGTGACAGTCGACGCCTACGCCGGGGCGCGGTGGTGCGGCCACGTCGAAAGCCTGTCGCCGGCGACGGGCGCGCGTTTCTCCTTGCTGCCGCCCGATAACGCGACCGGGAATTTCACCAAGGTGGTGCAGCGGATTCCGGTCCGGGTGCGCCTGGATTGCGCGGGCAACCCGACGGCCGAGCTGCGTCCCGGGATGAGCGTGAACGTCACCATCACCACCAAGTAACGAGTCATGACGGCTGTTGCGCTCGCGGCCGCGCCGGCGGACCGGTATCGCTATAAGTACATCATCGCGATCACGGTGTCGCTCGCGTCGGTGCTGGAGCTGCTCGACACGAGCATCGTGAACGTCGCGATTCCCCACATGATGGGGAACCTCGGCGCTACGCTCGATCAGATCGCCTGGGTCTCGACCGGCTACATCGTGGCCAACGTGATCGTGCTGCCGATCACCGGCTGGCTATCGGCCTACTTCGGGCGGCGGCACTACTTCGCCGGGTCGATCGCCTTGTTCACGATCGCTTCCTTCTTCTGCGGCAACTCTCATTCGCTCGAGGCGCTGGTGTTCTGGCGCATCATTCAGGGACTGGGCGGCGGCGCGCTGCTCTCCACCTCGCAGGCGATTCTGTACGAGGAGTTTCCGCGCGAGGAATTCGGCACGGCGATGGCGATCTTCGGCGTGGGCGTCATGGTGGGCCCCACGCTCGGGCCGACGTTGGGTGGCTACATCACCGATTCGTTCGGCTGGCCCTGGATCTTCTACATCAACATTCCGTTCGGGATGCTGGCGCTGGCGCTGACGCTGTCGTTCATCCAGGACTCGCTGCACCAGCACAAGGTGACGAAAGTCGACTACGTCGGCCTGCTGCTCCTGGCCGCGGGAATCGGCGCGCTGCAGACCATGCTGGAGCGGGGCGAGCGGTTCGGCTGGTTCGAATCGAAGCAGGTCACCGTGCTCGCGCTGGTCAGCGCCACGTCGTTGATCGGGTTCGTGTGGCACGAGCTGCGCACCAAGTTTCCCGTGGTGGACCTCCGGATTCTCAAGAGCCGGCAGCTGGCGGTGGGCGTGCTGTTCGCGTTCGTGCTGGGCGTGGCGCTGTACGCCACGGTGTTCGTGTTGCCGGTCTATCTCCAGAACCTGCAGAATTTCACCGCCAAGCAGACCGGGTTCGTGATCCTGCCGGGGGCCATCGCCGCCGCGATGACGATGGCGTTCATGGGACGGCTGCAAGGCAAATTCGACGCGCGTCTCTCGATCGTGGCCGGCGTGGGGTTGTTCGGGCTCTCGATGTGGCAACACGCGCACTTCACCACCGACAGTGGCATGCGGGACTTTTTCTGGCCGCTCGTCTTCCGGGGCATCGGGCTGGGGCTGATTTTCGTCCCGCTCACGAACCTGTCGCTGGCCGACCTGCCCATGAGCCGCATTCCCAATGGAACCGGCCTCTTCAACCTGATGCGGCAGCTCGGCGGCAGCGTGGGGATCGCGCTCTCGGCCACGCTGGTCACCCGGTTCGCGACGATCCACCGGGCGGACCTGATGGCCAGTGTCACGCAGTTCTCCGCGGCGACCCAGGAGCGGATGGCGTTGCTCGAGCGGGGGCTGGCCGCGCAGGGGGTCCCACCCAATCTGATCGAGACCAAGGCCGTGGCGATTCTCAACGGCATGGTCACCCGCCAGGCGCTGATGCTTTCGTTCGAACAGCTGTTTCTGCTGTTCGGGATCGCGTTCGTCCTCGCCCTGCCGTTGCTGCTCCTCATGCACAGGAACAAGGGCGCCGCGGGCGGCGGGATGGCTCATTGAGCGACCACCCTTCGCTGCGGCAGATGTTGTCCCGGCTCACCATCGTGGGCGGGATCTGGACCCTGCTGCACCTGGAAGTCGGCCGTCACGTCCTGGGGTTTGCCGGGCTGGCGAGCGGCGTGCCACATGTGCTCGGCTGGGCGGCGGTGATCCTCGTGGCCTGGCTGCCGCTGGTGGCCCTCGTGGCGGGACGACGGCCCGATGTGCCGGGGAAACGGGCGCTCGAGTGGGCGGGCTACGTCGCCATGGGTCTTTCCTCGATGCTGATCGTGTTTTTCCTCGTGTCCGATCTGCTGCACGTCTCGGCGTGGGGGTTCGGTGCGCAGCGCGTGACCCTGGCGATCATCGCTGCCGCGGCGGCGCTCACGGCGGTCGGGGTGTTCCAGGCGCGACGGCCCAGGGTGGTGCACGTGGAGGTTCCGATCGCGAACCTGCCGTCCGGTCTGGCGGGGCTGCGCATCGTGCAGCTCAGCGACCTGCATGTGGGCCCGACCATCCGGCGGCGCTTCGTCATGTCAGTGGTGGACACGGCCAACGGGCTGTCGCCCGACCTCATCGCCGTGACGGGCGATGTCGCCGATGGTTATGTCCCCGACCTGCGCGATCAAGTCGCGCCGCTGGCCGGTCTGCGCTCTCCGCTCGGCACGTTTTTCGTCACCGGTAACCACGAGTACTACTGGGACCCGCGCGGCTGGGTCCGGGAGCTCGAGCGGCTCGGGATCAGCGTCTTATCCAACGAGCATCGCCTGCTCGAGCGCGGCAACGGGCGACTGCTGCTGGCCGGAGTGAACGATCTGTCGGCGGCGTCGAGCCCGCGCGCGGCGCTCGCCGGCGCGCCGGACAGCGATGTCCGCGTGTTGCTCGCGCATCAGCCGCGCAGCGCCTTTGCCGCCCGGGACGCGGGCTTCGATCTGCAGCTCTCCGGGCACACGCACGGCGGGCAGTTCTTTCCGTTCAACTACCTGGTGCGCCTGTTCCAACCGTTCGTGGCAGGTTTGCACCGGCTCGAAGCGATGTGGCTGTATGTGAGCCGCGGGACCGGGTACTGGGGTCCACCGCTCCGACTGGGCGCGCCGTCGGAAATCACGCTGATCGAGCTCGTGGCGGCGACGTGACGCTGCGCGCGGGCGATGCGGCCCCGGACTTCACGCTGCCGTCCGGCGCGGGCCAGGATGTCCGCCTGTCGGACGTGCTGAAGCAGCGGGCGGTCGTGCTGTATTTCTATCCGAAGGACGAAACCCCGGGCTGTACGGCGGAAGCGTGCGCGTTTCGGGACAGCTACGAGGTCTTCAAGGATGCCGGCGCCGAAGTGATCGGTGTCAGCAACGATTCCGCCGAGTCGCACCAGTCGTTCGCGGTACATCATCGGCTGCCGTTCCGGCTGCTCGCCGATGTGGGAGGAGATGTCCGCAAGCGCTATGGGGTCCGCAAATTGCTGGGCCTGCTTGGCGGACGAGTGACCTTCGTGATCGACCGGCAGGGCATCATCCGGCACGTATTCGATTCCCAGACGCAGGCGACGCGCCACGTGGACGAGGCGCTCGCGACCCTCAAGCGGTTGGCGGCAGCACCTGGCGCATGAGATCGGTGGTGAACGCGATCTCGTCGTCGTTCACCAAGTGGCCCATTCCCGGGTAGATCCGTTCCGTCACCGCAGCGCCCATCCGTTTGAACACCGCTGCGCTCTCGTCGACCCGCGTCTTGGGCACATGGGCGTCGACGTCGCTGCAACCGAGGAACACGGGCGTTCCGTCGAACGACCCGGGATTATTCCAGGTCGTCCCCGGTTCGCCGATAACTCCACCACTGTAGGCAACGACGCCGCCGTACCGGGCTGCGTGACGCACCGCGAATTCCGACGTCAGACAGGCGCCCTGTGAGAACCCCAGCAGGATCACGTGGTCCGCACTGATGCCGCGTGCGACGACGTCGGCGACCAGGTGCTCCAGCACCCATAACGCGGATGACAAGCCGGGCTCGTTCTTCTCTCGTTCGGCCATGAAGCTGAACGGATACCAGGTCCCACCCGCGGCGGCCGGAGCCAGGTAGGTGAAGTCGGGCCGCGCGAACCGTGGCACGAGATCGAGGATGTTGGCCGGCGCGGCATTGCGGCCGTGCACCATGATCATCACGCGCCGCACTGGTGCCGAGCGGTGCGCCGGCCGTGGCGACCGGCTCCCCGGCGTGCGGCTTCATGTGAGACGCGGCAGCACGGCTTCGATCTGCGCCCGGTGCGGCTCTTCCCACGGCGGCAGTTTGAGATCCTGGCCGAGGCAGGGCAGGGTCTCGTCGATCGTGAATCCAGGCGGCACGGTCGCGATCTCGAACAACACGCCGCCCGGCTCGCGGAAGTAGATCGAGCGGAAGTACTGGCGGTCGAGCACCTCGGTCACCTGGGCCCCCCAGCGCAGCAATTCCTGCCGCATCCGCAGCTGCTCATCGGCATCGCCGACTGCCATGGCGACGTGGTGGATCGTCCCCAGGCCATTCACGCCACGGGGCGCGTCGGCCGCGGGAATGACGTCGATCACCCGGCCGGGGTCATCGCCATTGACGGCGAGGCGCGTGCGATCCGGCGCCTCGTTGACCACGTCGAACCCCAGTACCTGGGTCATGAGCTGGAGCGTCCGGGCCGGGGCCGCGATCGGCATCGCCACGCTGTGGATCCCACGGATCGCCTGCTCCGCTCCCACATCGGCCGTCGTCCATGGAGGGCGCGCATCCCCCGCTGTCCCGACCAATTCCAAAAGCAGGCCGGAGGGGTCGTTTACGCTGATCGCCTGCTCTCCGAACCGTGGCGCCTCGTCACGCACGTCCACGCCTTGCGCGCGCAGCCGTGTTTTCCAGAAATTCAAGGACGCGCTCGGCACCGAGAACGCCGTCGTGCGGATCTGCCCGGCGCCTTTCTGACCGACGGGAACGCCCCGCCCCCGGTAGGGAAACGTGGTCATGATGGTGCCGGGCGTCCCGCCTTCGTTGCCGTAGTAGAAGTGGTAGACGTGGTGATTGTCGAAGTTCACGGTCTTCTTCACGAGACGCAGGCCCAGGAGCTTCGTATAGAAGTCGAAGTCCTGTTGGGCGTCATCGACCGTGGCGGTGACGTGGTGCAGGCTGCGAACGAGTTTTTCCATTACTGCATTCTAACATGCGAGCCACCAACTTCGAGTTCCGGTACCGGTTCTGGCTGATCACCGCCGTGTTCTTCGCGGGATTCGCCTGTGCGTTCCTGGATCACCGGAACGCCGCGACCACGCTGGCGCGCGCCCTGGGCTGGGAGGGACGCCGCGCGGTCACGATCATCTTCGCGGTCGGGGCGGGGCTGGTGTTGCTCGCGGCGTGGCTGCGCACCTGGGCCAGCGCCTATCTCCGCACCCGGGTCGTGAAGGATGGTGCGCTCCATACCGACCGCCTCGTGGCCGACGGCCCTTTCCGTCACGTGCGCAACCCGCTGTATCTGGGCCTACTGTCGCTCGCGACCGGATTCGGATTGCTGGCGAGCCCGACGGGATTCGTCGTCATCGTGGCCGGCATGCTCCTGTTCATGCTCCGGTTGATCGGTCGGGAGGAAGCGGAGCTGGACGGTGCCCAGGGAGAGCCGTACCGCGCGTACCGGCGGGCGGTGCCGTCGCTCGTGCCCGCGCTGCGGCCACGCGTGCCGGCCAGCGGGGCACGTCCTGAGTGGCGGCAGGCCGTGATCGGGGAGCTGGCGATGTGGGCGTTCGGCATCGGCGCGGCCGTCTTCGCGGTCACACTCGATCAACGGATTCTCTACGTGTTCCTCGCCCTCGGATTCATCGGCTATTTACCGGGGAGGATGACGGTGCGCACGGCGGCTTGACCTCGCTGTGGGAGAGGGCGACACTAGGCGCATGGACGAGCACGAGCTGATCCACGACTGGAATCGCGTCGGCGCGCCGTTCGATTGGACCACCGCCCGGGTGGACCTGAACGACGAGACGCTGCGCGACGGGCTCCAATCGCCGTCCGTGACGGACCCTTCGCTCGACACCAAGCGCCACCTGCTGCACCTCATGGCTGACCTCGGCATCGTGGCGGCCGACATCGGCTTGCCGGGCGCCGGACCGCGCGTGGTGGAGCAGGTGCGCGCGCTCGCCAAGGAAATCCGCGACCACAAGCTCCCGATCGCCCCCAATTGCGCCGCGCGCACGGTGATCGCCGACGTCGAACCGGTGGTGCGCATCTCCCAGGAAATCGGGATTCCGATCGAGGCGGCGACCTTCATCGGCTCCTCGCCGATCCGGCAGTACGCGGAAGACTGGACCCTCGATCGCATGCTGCGGGCGACCGAAGAAGCGGTGAACTTCGCCGTGCAGCAGGGCCTTCCGGTGATGTACGTGACCGAAGACACCACGCGCGCCAAGCCGGACACCTTGAAACAGCTATATGGCACCGCCATCAGCTGTGGGGCGACTCGCATCTGCCTGGCGGACACGGTGGGGCACGCGACGCCGGACGGGGTGAAGGCGCTCGTCAACTTCGTCAAACAAGAGATCGTCAAGAAGAAAAGTGTGAAAATCGACTGGCACGGGCACCGCGATCGCGGCATGGGACTCATCAACTGCCTGGCGGCGATCGAAGCCGGCGTGGATCGCGTACACGCGACCGCGCTCGGCGTGGGCGAGCGGGTCGGCAACGCCGAGATGGATCTGCTGATCGTGAACCTGAAGCTGCTCGGCACGCACCGGGCCGATCTCTCCAAGCTGCCCGAGTACTGTCGCACCGTCGCCGACGCGGTGGGCATCCCGATTCCGTTGAACTATCCCGTGATGGGCAGTGACGCATTCCGCACCGGCACCGGCGTCCACGCCGCGGCGATCATCAAGGCAAAAAAGAAAGGGGACGCCTGGCTCGCGGACCGCGTCTACAGCTCTGTTCCCGCGGAGGAGCTGGGGCTCGAACAGGTGATCGAAATCTCCCCCGTCTCGGGGCTCTCCAACGTGAAATACTGGTTGCTGAGTCACGGGTACGACCCCGACGACGAGGCGGCATGCAAGGCGCTGTTCGACGCCGCCAAGCAGGCGGACCGGACGCTCACCGCGGAGGAGTGTCACCGCCTGCTGCAACAGGCCGCATGGCGGTAGGCGCGTTCCGGGAGCTCGAGCGCTCGTACTTCGATCTCCGCTGGCAGCTCGATCCGGTCGCGGCCACGCTGGCCGGTCTGACGACACACGACGACCGCTTTGGCCGCTACAGTCCCACGTTCCTCGCTCCCCACATCGCCGCGCTCAAGGCGATGGCGACGGCGATCGAGGAGAGTGTCCGTCGACGGGCTGCAGACCGAAATCGACCGCACAGCGCTGTTGAACGACATCCGCGTGTCCATCTGGCAGTTCGAAACCGATCGTCCCCAGGCCAAGAATCCCGAATTCTGGCTGACTCACCTGTTCAGCGGCCTGCATGGTCTATTGCGCCGCGACGACCGTCGTTCCGCGCACAATGCGGCGGCCATGGCGGCGCGGCTCGAGGACGTGGCGGGGTTGCTGGAGGACGCGCGCGGCGACGTTGGTCGAGCCCGTTCGCATGTTCGCGGAGACGGCGCTCCAGATGTGTCCGGGCGGGGTCTTGCTGGTGCGTGACATCCGCGCCCTGTATGCCGACGGCCCCGCCGGCCCGCATGTCGCCGCGGCCGCCGACAAGGCCGGCGCCGCGCTGGCGGCGTTCGAACACGATCTGGACCGGTGGGCCGAGTCGGGTGGCGAGCATTTCGCGCTGGGCGAAGACGGATTCAATTTTCTGCTGCACTATCAGCACGCGCTACGCGACACGGCCCCGGAGTTGTGGCGCTACGGCTTGCGACTGACCGAGGAGGTGCTGGCTGACCTGACGCAGCGCGCCCAGCGCCTGGGGGCCGGGGATGACTGGCCCGCCTTGGCTGACCGGTTGCGCGCCGATCATCCCACCGCCGAGGGATTGGTCGACGCCTACGCGCGGGAGATGGAGCGTGCCCGGGTGTTCGTCGCCGCCAAGGGTCTGGCGCCCACGCCGTCCGTCCCGCTCGACGTGATCGCGACCCCCGAGTTCATGCGGCCGCTGATTCCGTTCGCGGCCTACGACAGCCCGGGGCCCTACGCCACCGATCCGCGCGGGTTGTTCTACGTAACGGTTCCCGATCCGGCGCTGCCCGAGGCCACACGCGAGCGCGTGTTGCGCGACCATTCCCGCCACGAGCTGGCCGCGACGTCGCTGCACGAAGGATATCCGGGACATCACCTGCACCTCGTCATGGCTCAGGCCAACCCCTCGGAAACGCGGAAGAACGTGTACAGCGCGCTCGCGCTCGAGGGCTGGGCGCTGTACTGCGAAGAGATGATGGCGGACGCCGGGTTCTACGCGAGTGAAGAAGAGCGCTTCTTCCAACGGGTGCACCTGCTGTGGCGCGCGGTGCGGATCGTGCTCGATGTGGGGCTCCACACGCGGGGGATGGGCTTCGAGGAAGCAGTGAACCAGATGGTGAGCGTGGTGCACATGGAGCGCGCCAACGCGGAGGCCGAGGTGACCCGCTACTGCGCTTCGCCGGGATATCAGATTTGCTATGGCATCGGCCGGCGCGAGCTGCTCCGGTTGCGAGAGGATTTCCGCGCCGCCCAGGGAGATGCGTTCACCCTCCGCGGCTTCCACGACGCCGTTCTGTCTTATGGCGGACTTCCCGTGACGCTGATGCGGTGGGGGATGGGCTTGAGTGAGTAAGCTCCCGCGCACCGTCAAACTGTTCGGTCTCGTCTCGCTGCTGAACGATTTCGCGAGCGAGATGATCTATCCGTTGCTCCCCGCCTTCGTGACCGGCGTACTGGGTGGCGGCGCGATTTCGCTCGGCGCCCTGGATGGCGCCGCCGATTTCGCCGCCGCCATCGTGAAGTACCGGGCGGGCCGGCTCTCCGATCAGCCCAGCCGGCGCGGTCCGCTGATCGTCATCGGGTACCTGGTCGCCGTGCTGGTCCGGCCGGTGATTGCATTCACGGGCGCCGCCTGGCAGGTGATCGGGCTCCGCGTCACCGATCGCATCGGGAAGGGCATCCGCACGCCCCCGCGCGACGCGCTCATCGCGGACGTCACGCCGACCGAGATGCACGGACGCGCGTTCGGCCTGCAGCGCGGGCTGGATCACGCCGGGGCGGTGTTGGGTCCGCTGGCCGCGTGGTGGTTGCTGTCGACCCATGCGCTGGACATCCGGGGCGTGATTGCGGCGAGCATTGTCCCGGGAGTGCTGGTGCTCGTGTTGGCGATGTGGGCCGTCAAGACGGTAGGAGACGGTAGGGGACGGCAGGAGACGGTTGAGGTGAATGCACCGGCCAAACCCCTACCGTCCCCTACCGTCCCCTACCGCCCCCTACCGCCGGCCTTATTCGCCATCTCCGCCTTCTATCTCCTCCGCATGCCCGAGACGCTCATCCTGCTGCGCACCCAGGAGCTTGGGGTGTCGGTGACCTCCGTGTTGCTCCTGTGGGCGGCGCTGCACGTGGTGCGGTCTTCGACGAGCTTCGTCGGTGGCGCGCTGTCGGATCGGATCGGGCCATCGCGGACCATGTGGCTCGGGTGGGTGAGCTATTTCGCCATCGCCGCGGGCTTCGCGTGGGCGGCGAGCCCCGGGCCGGCCTGGGTGCTGTTTCTCGCGTTCGGCCTGGTGGCGGGGCTCACCGAAAGTCCGGAGCGCGCGCTCGTGTCGCGACTCGCCGGAGGGAAGCAGGGTTCTGGCTTCGGCGTGTATCACGGGGTGACCGGCGTGGCCGCGTTGGTCGGCGGCATCCTGCTCGGCCTCGTGTACCAGTCCGAAAGCGCGGGGTTGGCGTTCTTCGTCAGTGCGGTCGCCGCGGCCACGCTCGTGGCGTCCTGGCCGCTCGTGTCGCGGTCGATCCTCAAGACCGAGTAATCGCTCTCGCTTTCAGCCGTGGAGGTGTGCAAATGCGCAGGATGTTGATTGTGTTCGCCCTCTTCGCACCGGCCGCCGTCGCGGCGCAGGATCACCAAATTATTCAGCCCCCCAACACCAGCGTGGGGCTGCCGTTTTCGGCTGGGGTGCGCGTCGGCAATCTGTTGTTTCTCTCAGGGCAAATCGGCAACAGGCCCGGGACGCGGGAGTTGGCCGATACGGGAATCACGGGCCAGACGCGCCAGACGCTCGAGAACATCAAGGCCACGCTCGCCTACGCTGGCAGCTCGCTCGAGCGCGCGGTGAAGTGCACCGTGTTCCTATCAAACATGGCCGACTACCAGGCAATGAATGTGGTGTACGCGACCTACTTCCCGAAGGATCCGCCGGCGCGCTCGACCGTCGCGGGCAGTGGGCTGGCGTTTGGAGCACGGGTGGAGATCGAGTGTATAGCGACGGTCGGTCCGTAGCCGTAGGTTAGACGATTGACAGGCGCGCCGAGGGGTGCGAGCTGCCTCGCGTTCGTTTCCAGACCCGGAGGTCCAAATGGCGAATCAAGAGCAGTGGAAGGCTCGAGCACTTACCGCGGCGCGCAAGGCCAAACAGGGTGCGCTCGCCGCAGCGAAACAAGCGGATGCGCTTCTCAAGGTCGCGCGGCAGAAGGCCGAGAGCGTGGCGCGTCGCCGGAAAGTGCGCCAGATGATGCGCAAGACCAGTCGCGTGATGAAGGCCGCCGGGAAGGCGGCTCTGGTCGCCGGCGTCATGACGGCCATGGCCGCGGTAGCCAGCGAGATCCGTTCTACGAGGCGCAAGAAGGCTCGTCGCACGTAGTATCGCGGCAATCATCGAGCAGTTGCGCACCGCCCTTACGGGCCGTTACACCGTCGACCGCGAGCTGGGCCACGGTGGGATGGCGATTGTCTATCTCGCCCAGACCGACCTTGCACGACTCTGCCTCGTTCAGGTACGAGCGGAGCTGGCGCGCCTCGTGGGAGAGGCCCGTCACTAGCGACCCATGAGTGATATCCTGACCTCTCTTCAGACTGCTCTCGCGGGCCGCTACGCCGTCGAGCGCGAGCTGGGCCACGGCGGGATGGCAGTGGTATTTCTCGCCCACGACATGAAGCACGACCGCCAGGTCGCCATCAAGGTGCTGCGCCCCGAACTCGCCGCGGCGCTCGGCGCCGAGCGGTTCCTGCGCGAGATCACGATCGCCGCCCAGCTGCACCATCCCCACATCCTGCCGCTGTACGACTCGGGCGAAGCCGAAGGCTTCCTCTACTACGTGATGCCGTTGGTCGAGGGCGAGTCACTGCGCGATCGGCTGGAGCGGGAGACTGCAGCTGCCTCTCGAGGACGCGTTGCAGATCACGCGTGAGGTGGCCGATGCGCTGAGCTACGCGCACAGCCGCGACGTGGTGCACCGCGACATCAAGCCGGAGAACATCCTGTTGGAGTCGGGGCACGCGATCGTGGCGGACTTCGGGATTGCGCGGGCGATCACGGCCGCCGGGGGCGAGCAACTGACCGAGACGGGGCTGGCGGTCGGGACGCCGAGCTATATGAGCCCCGAGCAGGCGTCGGGGGAGCATCGGCTCGACGGGCGGAGCGACGTCTACAGCCTTGCCTGCGTCACCTACGAGATGCTGGCGGGGACGCCGCCGTACGTAGGTCCCACGGCGCACGCAATCCTGGCGCGGCGGTTGACGGATCCGGTGCCGCCGCTCAAAACCATACGCGAGACAGTACCGGATTCCGTCGAGCAGGCGATCGTGAGAGCGCTGGCCAAGGTGCCGGCGGATCGGTTCGACACGGCGTCGCAGTTCTCAGCTGCGCTGGCCGCGGGCCCGGCCGATATCACCCGGGCGGTCGCGATGGCCGCACCCCGTCGGGTCGCTGGCCGGCGGTGGTGGAGTGTCTCGGTGGCGATGTTCGCTGTTGCTGTAGTCATCTCCGCCGTCTTGTGGTGGCGGGGACGCGCGCCCTCCGCAACGCTGGATCCCGACCTGCTGGTGATCACGCCGTTCGAAGTCCACGAGAACAGCCTCCAATTGTGGCACGAGGGGCTGGTCGATGTGCTGTCGCGCAACCTGGATGGCGCCGGTCCGCTAAGAACGGTTCCCCTCAGCGTGGTGCTGCGCCGCTGGACCGGACCGGCGGACCGGGGCACGGCGTTGGCGCTCGCGCGTCAGACCGGCGCCGGCCTCGTCGCGTTTGGCGATATCGCGTCGCGCGGCGTTGACTCGGTCAGCTTGCGATTGACATTGTTGGACGTGGCGACAAACAAGACGACCGGCGACGTCGAGGTGTCGGGGACCGCGGACCGGATACCGGACCTGGCCGACTCCCTCGGGCGCCACCTGCTCAGCACACTCGGGCGCCAGCGCCCCATCGCGGCGGTACGCAAAGGCTCGCTCGGCGCGGCCTCGCTACCCGCCCTCAAGGCGTTCCTGCACGGAGAATATTTCTATCGGCGAGGCCTCTGGGACTCGGCTTTGGTGTACTACGACCAGGCCATTACTGAAGACAGCAGCTTTGCGCTTGCCCTTCGCCGCATGGCATGGGTGGTGGGGTGGGGTTCGCCCACGGCCGGACAGTACAAGTCCTCTTCTGAAGAGTACGGCCGGCGGGTCACGCAGCTCAACCACGGCCAGGCGCCCCGCGACAGTCTTCTCATCGCTTCCGATTCGGCCGATAACGCCGGCGATGCGGCGGAGAAGACCGACCTGGCCACCTTTCTCAGGATGCACCGCCGGTCCCTGAGCCTTCGCCAGGAAGCCGCCCGCCTCTATCCCGGGGATCCCGAGGTATGGTACGAGCTGGGAGAAATTCTCTTTCATTTTCCACCACAGTTCCGCGGTACCGCGGCCGAGGCACTGGAGGCGTTCGACCATTCAATCGCACTCGACTCCGGCTTTGCACCGGCCTACGAACATGCACCCGCCCTCGCGATGGAAACGGGAGGCGTGGAGCTGACCCGCCGATATCTCACTGCGTATCTGAAACTAAACCCCAGCGAGGACTTCGCGTTCGAACCTCCGATTTGACGCCATGGTGTTCGACCAGGCGCTGGATTCAGCGCAATTCAGCCGTTTGCTCGACTCGGCGTCCGACCAGCAACTGTGGGTTGCCGCTACAATCGCTTCCTGGTGGCCGGACACCGCCGAGATGGCGATCCGGTTGACCCGGACCTGGCAACAGCGCCAGGCCGATAGAGGCACAGTACGATGAATGGCCGCCTCGCCAAAGTCCGATCCGCCAGCAGGTTCTCGCCACCTCGCTCGCGATCCGCGGTCATCTCCGGGATGCGTGGCGGCTCTACGACGATTCGGTCCGGCCCCGGATCTCGTTCTTTGGCGGCAATTCGTTCCCGGAACTGGCCCTGCTGGGCGCCGTGCCTCCGGACTCGGCTGCGAAGATCTTCGGGGAAGTACTCGATCCGGAAACGGTGTGGCCTCCGCAGTGGCAGTCCCTTGGGCTCGCCTGGTGGTCGGCGCGGGGCGACACGGCCTCCCTGGTGCGGTTCATCGCGCGGGCGAACCAGGAAGCACCGCGGGATACCATACAGCGAGACAGCTCCATGATCCGGTATCTCGGTGGCGCCGCCTCGGCCTACCTCGCCCTGGCTCGCCACGATTCGGTGACGGCGCTGCACGGCTTCGAGGCCTCTGCCCGACAGCCTGTGCGGGTTTCCGGTCCCGCCCACTTGCCTGTTCCAGAAGTTCACCCAGGCGCGGCTGGAGGTGGCGCGGAGAGAGGACCGTAAGGCCGCCGCAACGATCGACCGTTGGGTCGCGGAAAATTGGGACCGAGCCGCCCCCACTCCGGTGATTGTACTTGCCAGACTTGAGCGGGCGGGGATTGCGGAACGGTTGAATGATCGAGAACTCGCGATCCGCTACTACCAGTTCGTCGCCGACATCTGGCGTAACGCGGATCCAGCCCTCAAGCCCTATGTGAACGACGCGCGCGCGGGGCTCCAGCGGTTGACGGCAGAACGGGGCCCGTGACCGCCGTGCGCTCGGTTCCCAGAGGCCGAGTTGCTCGAAGCACAGAGGTACTCCGCTACCTCGTGCGGGCACGTGTGGCAGAGCGCCTCGGGAGAGTGTGACCGGGCGATCGGAGCGACGCAAACCCCAGCACCGCTGACCCAGTTGACCGCTACTTGCGTGCTGGCCTGTACCCTTGCAGCATGGGACGCCACTGGGAGGGCAGCGTGCGCATCTACGTAGCGATCGGCAGTTTGGCGGTACTGTCGAGTTTGCTGCCGGGCCGAGCGGTCACGGCGCAGGAGACCACTGGGAAGGTCCAGGGTACGGTCCGCAGTCCGGACGGCGTTCCGCTCCCCATCGCGCAGGTGTTCATCGTCGGCACGGCATTCGGCGCCGCGACCGACCTGAACGGTTACTACTTCCTCAATAACGTCCCCATCGGCGGCTACACGCTGCGCGTCCAGTTGATCGGCTACAAGCCCGTGATCGTGCAGGGTGCCCGCGTGCTGGGCGGGCAAACCATCGATGTCAACGTGACACTCGAGCCCGCGCCCGTCACCGTGACCGGGGTGACGGTGACCGCTGCTTCGAATGTCGTGCCGCGCGACCAGGTGACATCGAAGAGCATCGTGTCGGGGACCCTCGTCAACGATCTCCCCGTCAGCGATACGCGGGACATCATTACACTGCAGGCCGGAGTCGTCGACTACCGGGTCTTCCAGAACACCGACTATCTGGTTCGATCCGGCGGCGACCGGGGGCCCTCGTTGCGGGGCAGCCGTCCTGGCGAGGCCCAGGTGTACATCGACGGCGCGCCCGTCAGGGCGCTGTACACCGGCGCCCAGCGCGTCGAGATCGGCACCAACGCCGTGGAAGAAGCGACGGTGACCACCGGGGCGATCGGCGTCGAGCTCGGGAATGCGCAGGCCGGCGCCATCTCCTTCACCACGCGGTCCGGGGGTGACCGTCTCGCCGGGTCGGTCGCCTACGAAACCGATGAGCCATTGGGAAACGCCCTCAGCCTTGGACTGAACCGGTTCGAAGGCGCGATTGGCGGCCCTGTGCCGATCGTCCCGCGCCTGCGGTTCTTCGCGTCCGGTGTGCTGCAGGGACAGCGCGCCATCGACGCGCCGTGGGGGTGGGATCACGTGCCGTCGTACGTGGTCGGTGGAGCAGACACCATCGTCACTCAGGCTGACTCATCCGGTACCCGATCAGTCACTGTACCGCGCTACGTGCAAGTGACCGGACACTGTCCCGGTGGCTCGGACAACCTGAACCCTGCCCGTGACGCGATCCTCAAGAACTACGGGTTCGACTGCCAGGGTGGTCGGCTGCCCATGAGCTGGCAAACGAACGCCGAGCTCCAGGCGAAGCTGTCGTACAGCTATGGGCTGGGCTCGAGTATCTCACTTACCGGGTTGGCGAACGGGACGCAGACGCGGCAATGGCCCGGATCGCTGATCGGCGATCCAGCCTTGTTCCTGGGCGAGCACCGCTGGAGTCGGGCCGTGATTGTGAATGCGCAACACACGGTGTTTCAGCAGCCCGATCGAGCGCTAGCCCTGACCCTGAATCTTTCCTGGCAGCAGGACAATCTCATCTCCGGGGCCTTGGACCCGAGCTACGAGGCTTCGACGCGCAGCCCGGGTCTCGGCATCGCGCTCGGCGCGATGCGGTTCGCCGGACTCGATGCGTTGCCTTTTCCCGTCACGGACCGGATCGTCCGGAATTTCCGCACCGGCCGGGGGCTGCGCTCGCCGTTCGAGCTGCGCAGCGACCTCTCCAACCGGCAGCCCTATCGGCTCAACCCGTACGGCTTGATCGGCGGATCCTGGCCGACCACGGGTTTCGACGTTGGGTTTTCGGACCTGTTTCGGGAATCTCGCCTCACCGGACGCCTTGTGATCGATTGGCAGGCGAATCGGTACCAACGAGTGACCTTTGGCGGGGATCGCGTCTGGCCTCGTCTCGCCGAGTGGCGCGGGTCGCTGAACGACCCGGCCGTCTCCCAGGCGTTCATTGCCACCCCGGTGCTGTATGGTGTGTTCGCCGAGGACCGCCTCGACCTGGGAGACATCGTGCTGGAGCTGGGCCTGCGCTACGACTACTACGATGTGCGCGCCCTCTATCCGAATACTCCGGGCCGGGTGGCGTCCCGGATGGGGGTTCTGGCCGATACGAACGACGCCGCGTACGCCGCATCGCTCGACAGTGTATTCACTGAGAGCGTGGGGCATGCTACGCTGTCTCCGCGACTGCGGGTGTCGTTTCCGGTCACCGAACGCACCGACTTCCGCCTCTCATACGGGCAACAAGTCCAGGCTCCCGATTTTCTGGCGATGCTGCGGGGCACCAACGCCGACAATCCTTCAGTCTTCCAGATGGGGCGAGATGTCGATTTCGCCAAGACGATCCTGACGGAGTTCGGGATCAGACACGCTTTTCCGACGAGCTTCGTGCTGGACGTTTCGGCCTACAATAAGGCCTTCCGCTCGGAGTTGTCGCTGCGCCAGATCTCCTACGACGACCCTCTGAATCCCGGACGCAACCTCACGCCGCTCGTTCTGACCAACCAGGACTTCGGGTACGCGCGGGGCTTCGAGGTCAAACTCGATTGGCGACCAGCGCGTGCGCTCGCGGTGTCGGCGTCCTACACGTTCCAGGCGAGTCGCGGCACCGGCTCAGATCCGCTGTCGTATTTCAACTACGCCCGCTATTCACAAGTGCTTGGCGCCCTCGAGCCGCCGGTCCAGGCGGTGCAGCCAACCGACTTTGAGCGGCCCCACAACCTCGTCGGGTCGTTGTCAGGCGCCGTCCCCCCGGAAAGTCCCCTCGCCCGCCTGCTCGGCGGGGCGCTCCGCGACGTCTCCGTCTTCGCCACGTTCCGCTACGTGAGCGGCTTGCCCTACACGAAGGATCGCTACACGGGGACTGGAGTGATCGCGCCACCGGGCTCGATCGCCCAGGATCGCCAGGAGCCGGTCAACTCGTCGCGGCTCCCGGCGACGAAACTGGTCGACCTGCGCGCCACGAAAACCTTTACGTTGGCGCGATTACAGGCGACCGCCTACCTCGATGCGCGGAACCTGTTCAACTTCAAGAACCTCACCGGGCTCTTCTCGGAGACCGGAGGCCTGACGAATGAAAAGCTGCATCACAACCTGACCTCCCCTGAGCTGGATCGCCTTCACATCGATGCAGCCGCTACCGGGGCGTTGCTTCAGGGAGACGCGGTGGATGTTCGCGGGTGCGCGACCTGGCAACCGAACCCAGTGGATTGCGTGGCCTTGAACCGGGCGGAGGCGCGCTTCGGCAACGGCGACGGCTTGTATACGCTGGACGAGCAGACCCGGGCGTTCAATGCGTGGTACGAATTGTTCAACGGGGCACAAACCTTTTACGGCTCGCCGCGGCGAATCCGGCTCGGGGTGGAATTGACCTTCTAGGTCACCCGGCCGGCTCCTCCTCTCTAGTGCGACAGCCGGGCGGCCACGTCGTTGAGCCAGCGGTCCGCCCACACCAGCTGCGCCGCACCTTGCTCGCCGGCCCGCCGCGGGCTGACGAAGACGAAGGCCCGCCCGTCCGGTGTGACGTCGTAGGACTGGTGGAATCCACCAACCACGTAGTTCGACGCATCGAACAGCGACGTCCGTCCCGCCGCTTCGAATGTCGTCGTCGCATGGACCTGCACCGCATTCAGACGGCGATCGCCGTCCATGTAGTAGAGCTCGCGCCCGTCGCGGGACCAGCGCGGCTCGGACCCGCCCCCGTTGGAGATCTGCCAGCGGCCTCCCTGGGCGTCCGGGAAGGGCCGCACGTACACCTCGTTGATTCCCGATTCGTTCGAGGTGTAGGCGAGCCACCGCCCGTCGAATGACAGGGCCGGGTGCAGCTCGGTGAACGGGCTCGCGGCCACCGGCACCGGTGCGCCCACCGCCGCTCACGGGCACGGCCACGAGGTCGCCCGCGCCGGCCTGCCCGTTGTCGGTGCGCACCACGATCCAGCGGCCGTCGTGCGACCACTCGCCCTCCTGAATCAGTCGGTCCAGACGCGCCAGCAGCCGGTCCTGGCCGCTGCCGTCGGTGGGCCGGCCATACACGGCACTGGTGTTGGCGCTGTCCCGGATGAAGGCCACGGTCCGGCCGTCGGGCGACCAGAAGGGACGGCGGTCTTGCCCGCCGAACGTCAACCGGGTCAACGGTCCCTGGTCCAGCTGCTTGATCCAGATGTTCAGCGCCGTGCCCGAGCCGATGCCGACGGCGAGGCGGCGGCCGTCAGGGGAAAGCGCGGTCGAGTTGAACTCCCCGTGCCATGCGGTGTCGATCTGCGTGATCGCCCCGTTGCGACTCACCCGGACCATGGCGTTGTCGGTCGAGCCGCCGGCGCCATGCGCGTACACCAGCGTGCCCGACGGCGACCAGGACAACAAGGCGTACCCCCCGTTGGGCGAGACCTGCACCCCTTCGAGCACCGGCGTCGACGGACCGGTGACTTCCAATCGTCCGAGATCGAAGGGGGCCACGAGGGCCACGCCGTCACGCCGGACATACAAGAGATGCCCGCTGGGCAGATACCAGGCCTGGGCCACGTCGTTGAACAGCAGTTTCTCTTGCCCGGTCCGGAAATCCACCACGTGGACGCTCATGGTCACGCAGCTGGACCCGCACAGCTGAAACAGCACGCCGCGTGCGCCCGGCAGCGCCACCGGCATCCCCGCGCCTCCGCCGGCCAGTGAGGCGTGAAAGAACCCGTTGCTCAACGCGACCGTGCTCGGGCCCCCGGCGGCGCTGACCCGTCGCATCTCCTGCAGACTGGGGGGCACGTAGACGATCGTCCCGTCGTCGAGCCAGGCGGCGCCCCCGAACCCGCCGGCGACCGAGTCCGCCAGCGTGACGCTGGCCCCGCCCGAGACCCGCACTTTCTTGAGATGTCCGTCGGCGACGTAGGCCACCCACTCCCCGTCGGGCGAGAACACCGGGTTGTTGGCGCGCTCCGTCCCGTTGATCGGCGTGGGGTTCAGCTCGCCCCGCTGCTTGATCCACAGGCGGCCGTTCTGGCGATCGTCCTTGAAGACGAACATGGAGCCGTCGGGCGACAGCGCCTGGCCCGGGGCCTGGGTAGTGAACACCACACTGTCGCCCAGGCTGATGTACTGCCAGGAAGCGGGCAGACGAGCCGCACTGCGAACCTTGAGCCATCCCCAGCCGGCGAGTGCGAGCGCAACTGCGGCGACGCCCGCGGCCAGCCAAACCGAGCGCGGCCACCGCGACAGCGCCGGTCCCCGCGCCGCGACCTGCGCGCGCGTCGAGGGTAGCGTCACGTCCGCCCGATTCAAGGCCTCGGCGAACTGCGCGGCACTCGCGAACCGATCGGCCGGGAGCTTCTCGAGCGCGCGATTCACGGCGGCCTCGACGTGCGGCGGGATCGAGTGTCGTTGCAGCGTCAGACTGCGCGGTTGCTCCATCATCACGCGCGCCACGATCGCCTGGGCTGTAGGACCGGTGAACGGCGGCTCGCCAGAGAGCATTTCGTAGACGACGCAGCCGAGCGCGTACACGTCGCTCTTGGCGGTGATCTCGCGCTCGCCCATCGCCTGCTCGGGACTCATGTAGTGGGGCGTGCCGAGCGACATGCCGGTTTCGGTGAGGCGCGAGCTACTGTCGGAGCGGGAGGCGGCGAGCGCGATCCCGAAATCCGCGACCATCGCCGAGCCGTCGTGCAGCAGAATGTTTTCCGGCTTGATGTCGCGGTGGATCACGCCGTGGCGATGGGCGTAGTCGAGCGCCCCGGCGACCTCGGTCGCGATACGGACAGCTTCTTCGACGGGGAGCTGGTGCTCGCGTGCCAGGCGGTCACGCAGCGACTCTCCCTCGACGTACGGCATGACGTAGTAGACGAGGCCGTCGGCTTCCCCTGAATCGTGCAACCCCAGAATGTGCGGGTGCTGGAGATTGGCGGTGAGGCGGATTTCCTTGAGAAACCGCTCGCCGCCCAGGATCGCGGCCAGCTCGGGGCGCAGCACCTTGAGTGCCACGCGTCGGTCGTGGCGCACGTCGTGGGCGAGGTACACGGTGGCCATGCCACCGGCGCCGAGCTCGCGGGAAATCGTGTACCGGTCGGTCAGGGCGGTGGTGAGGCGGGTCTGCGCGTCGGTCATGGACCTAGGGTTGATCGGGAAAGGGAATGAATTGGCCCGGGCCGATCTCGCCGGCGCTCACCCGGTACAGGGTAACACCAGAAGCGAAGTGCAATCCCGCGCCTTCACTCGGACCCACCACCGCCGCGGCCTGCTCGAACCGGGTCGCCTGCCCACCCAGGGCGTAATCGAGTACTTCCCGGATGTGCACATGGCCGCCCAGGGCTAGCGGGTAGCGATGATTCCGGAGTACCTGGAGCAAGTCACCGGCGTTGGATACCACATGCCGAAACACGGTCTTCCCCCCGACGGTGATCAGAGTCGGTGCCGGCGGCTCGTCCGTGTAGCCGTTGATCATTTCCGCGGCCGTGAGAAAGGGGATGTGGTTGAAGGTGACGACCGGGGTTGCCGCGGGAACGAGAGCGAGATCCTGGCGTAGCCACTGCATCTGCAGCGAGTCCACATGCCCGTAGTACCACTGATCGTCATAGTCCACTGAATTGAGCCCCACGAAGTGGACGCCACCATAGTTGAACGAGTAATAGTCCGGCCCCAGGTAGTGCCGGTACATCGACTTGGCGTAGAGCGGGTGGTCGGAGCGCACATGCGAGCGCTGCCGCTCGATGCCGAAGATCTCGTGGTTCCCGGGGACCGTCCATACCGGCCGGCTGATGCGGGCCAGCTCGCGAAGCACTCGCTCGTAGCGCTCGATCGCGACGGTATCCGAGACGCGCAGGGCATCGCGTACCAGGTCTCCCGTGATGAGCACGAAATCCGGATGGACAGAATCGATCACGGCCTGCAGCAGCCGCATGCGGGGCAGGCTGGCGCTGTCGAGATGCGTATCCGAGGCGTGAAGGAATGTGAACTCGGCGCGCCGCGGCGCCGGTGCCAACGGGAAATCCAGCGGTGCATCGGTGCCGAGCTTCCAAAAGTGGCCCACCGCCATGTAGCCATCCGGCACACTCACGAAGACGAGCCCGTAGCCGCCGCCGGCCGCGAGGCGGAACGTCCCGGTGGAATCGGTGCGCACCGCCTGCGCCTGATCGGAGACGACGACGCCAGCGAACCCCTGGCTCCCCGGAGTCTCGCCGGCCGTTGGCGTTCTTATCGACGAATACCCTGCCGCTCGACTGAGCCGCCGCCCTGGAGGCGATACCGAGCAGGATGGCCGCCGCAAGGGCGGTGGTCAGGCTACGCGTCGTCATGTTGGGTTACAAGATGTTCCGGTGAGGCGGGTGGGTCCAGGACGATTGGTCGCTTGGTGACGGGGTGTGCCGTATCTTAGGCCACCCCAATCAGGACCGAAGGCGTGGCTGAGCTGGTCGCCCGACTGCAGACGGCCCTCGGCGATGCCTACCGGGTCGAAAAGGAGATCGGCGGCGGCGGGATGAGCCGCGTGTTCCTCGCCACCGAAGTCTCGCTGCACCGCCAGGTCGTCATCAAGCTCCTGCCGCCCGAGCTCGCAAGCGAAGTCAGCCAGGCCCGCTTCCGGCAGGAAATCGAGCTCGCCGCTCGTCTCCAGCATACCAACATCCTTCCCGTCCTCACCGCCGGCGCCAGGGACGATCTCCTCTATTATGTCATGCCGTTCGTGTCGGGCGAGTCGTTGCGCCATCGGCTGACGCGGGAAGGGAAGCTCCCGATTCCCGATGCGGTGCGGATCATCCAGGAGATCGGCGATGCGCTGTCCTACGCGCACGTCGAGGGCGTGATCCACCGCGACATCAAGCCGGAAAACATCCTGCTGCTGGGGAACCATGCGGTCCTCATGGACTTCGGCGTGGCCCGGGCGCTGGCCGAGGCGCGCAGCGGCGAGCGGCTGACAGAGACCGGGATGGGTGTGGGGACACCGGGCTACATGAGTCCGGAGCAGGCGGCGGGAGAGAGCCACATCGACGGGCGCGCGGACGTGTACGCGCTGGCGGTGGTAGGCTACGAGATGCTCGCCGGCGTGGCGCCGTTCGAAGGCCCAACAGCGCAGGCGGTGCTGGCCGCCCATCTTACGAAGACCGCGCGGCCGGTGCGCGAGATACGGCCCGAGGTGCCGGTGGCCGTCAACGATGCGATTGTTCGGGCGCTCGCCAAGGATCCGGCCCAGCGGCTCCACACCGCGGC
Organism: uncultured Gemmatimonadales bacterium; assembly: GCA_963821385.1. Taxonomy (GTDB): domain Bacteria; phylum Gemmatimonadota; class Gemmatimonadetes; order Gemmatimonadales; family GWC2-71-9; genus DASTHG01. Next base: position 243,110 of record CAWGDK010000006.1, on the reverse strand, counting down.
CGAGTTCCGCGACGCGCTAGGGATGGCTGCGACGGGAACGGGAAACGCCGCCGCTCGCCCGTCACCCGTACGGCGGCTCGGGATCGCCGCGGTCGGCCTGATCGTGGTCGCTGTGGGAGCTTTCTTCCTACTGCGCGGGAAGCCCGCCGCCAGCCTCGATCCCAATCTGGTCGCCATCGCACCATTTGATGTGCTCGACCCCCAGTTGGAGTTATGGCACGAGGGGTTGGTGGATATCCTCTCGCGCAACCTGGACGGCGCGGGGCCGGTGCGCACCGTTCCCCCAACGATCGTGGTGCGGCGCTGGAGCGGCCGCGCCGATCCTTCCTCCGCGGCCGAGCTGGGTCGCAGCACCGGCGCCGGCATCGTCGTGTTCGGCGGCCTGGTGGGGGCGGGGCCGGACTCGGTCCGCATGACGGCGGCCATTCTGGACGTCGCCAGCGGCAAGACGATCGCCGATCTGGCGTTTCGCGAAGTCGCCGCCCGCGCGGATCGGCTGGGTGACTCGTTGACCGTGGCAGTGCTGCGCGAGCTCGGAAAATCGCGGCCTGTCGGCGCGGTGCGGCAGGCTTCGCTTGGCAGCGCCTCGGTTCCCGCGGTCAAGGCGTTCCTGCGCGGCGAGCAGTTCGTGCGCAGCGCGTCCTGGGATTCCGCGCTGGTCTACTATGAGATGGCGGTCGAGCGGGATTCATCGTTCACTCTGGCGCTGTGGCGTGTCGGATTTGCGCGCTACTGGTTGAACGCGGGTGATCCGCTGTGGGGAGTGCTGTGGCTCCGGGCCGGTGCGGCCAATCGCGGACTCGCGCCGCGCGAGAGCCTGCTCGTGGCAGGAGACTCCCTCCTGGCATCGATCTACGAAGGCAAGGCAATGCCGGGGCCGCTGATTGCCCGGTACTTCGCCACGCTCACGGAGGCCACGCACCGCTACCCGCTCGACCCCGAGGGCTGGTACAGGCTGGGCGAGGCGTACATGCACTTTGGCTACGGCGTTCCGGAGGCGGCCGATCAGGCGCTCAGCGGGTTTGAACACGCCATCGCGCTCGACTCGGCGTTCGCCCCAGCGTTCGAGCACGCCATCGAATTCCAGGTCGATCGCGATCCCGAGCGCGCGCGGCGCTACATCGCCACGTGGCTCAGCCTCGGCCCTGGCCCGGACGAGGAGGCCGCACTGCGGATCGTGCAGCGGGTGCTCGAGCTAAACGGAGCGGTCGTGATTCCGGACGCCGAGCTGGACACGCTCCCCGCCGACGTACTCCTGGCACTCTATTTTTTCCTGCGGGGCTCCTCCGACTCGACCGAAACCGCAGTGCGCGCCACGCGGGCGCTTGCCACCTCACATGGCCCATTCCACCGCGGGCCTCCCTATCAGCGTCGGATCCTCTTCCCGGCGTTGCTGGCGTATCACGGCCGTTTGCGCGAGGCCTATCCGGTGCTCGCCAGCGATCCCGACCCTCGTATCACCTTCAACCGCTCCACCTTGGTGGAACTGGCCTTGCTCGGCACGGTGCCGCGCGATTCGGCCGTCGGGCGATTCAGCCAGTGGCTTCGCGCCGGTGATTTCACGGCGAACACGGCATCGCTGTGGTGGGCGCAAGTCGGTGACACGGGCTCGATCCAGGCGTTCGCACGGGTGGCAGCGGACAGTACCCGTGCGGCGGTTCTCGCTTCCCGTCGCGGCTTCTGGACCTACGCCGCGGCAGCCACGGGTCCGTACCTGGCGCTGGCCCGGCGGGACACGCTCGCCGCGCTGCGCGGGTTCGCGGCGTTGCCGGATTCGCTTTGCCCCGCGTGCTATCTGGAGCGGTACGCGCGGGGGCGGTTGCTCGCGGCGTTGGGGAGAAACGACGAAGCGGCTCCGTTACTCGATAAAGAGCTCTTCTTGCCGGACGTCGGAAGGCCGAGCGGGGTGTTGTGGGCGCTGGAACGTGGACGAGTGAACGAACGGCTGGGCAATCGGGACAAGGCGAGGGATGCGTTTGCGTTGGTGGCGACGGTGTGGCGTCACGCCGATCCCGAGCTGCAACCATACGTCGAGGAAGCGAAGGCGGCGCTGGCGCGACTCGGCTCAGAACCGCGACGGTGACCTGAGGTTGTCATGCCGCGGCGTGGAGCGCCGCCAACACGAGGTAGATCAACGGGGCGGCACCCTGGATGAGTGCCCCGCGCCACATGCCTGTCGCGGACGCGAGGAGCACTATGGCGGCGCCGACCATGCACACGCAGCTCCAGGTAATGAGCGTCAGGGCCGCGACCGGATGCCCCAGGTGTAGCAACGCATACCCGGCGAAGACGCCGATCGCCAGAAAGAGATTGTAAAACCCCTGGTTGAACGCGAGCAACCTGGTGGTCTCGGACTGCTCCGGCGTTTGGCGGAAGCGGCGCCGCACCTCGGGTGAAGTCCACCAGAGGCTCTCCATCGAGAAGATGTAGACGTGTACGAGTGCCGCGAGGACCGCCGAGAGTCCCATCAGGGTATGCATCCGCTCTCCTGATATGTGCGTTGGACGGAGGTTAGCAGCAGCGTACGCCTTTTCCCTTCGATTCGAAGAACTCCTTCACGTACTGCGCTTCAGTCAGTCGCGGCGGGTGACCCGCGTGTTCACAGTGGTCGAGGTACGTCTGATAGTCGGGGGCACCGATCAATTTTCGGAGCACCTGAAGCCAACCTCTGCCGCCCCCTACCGCCTTCTGCCGCCTCCTGCCGTTCTTATTGCGCATACGCACTCTCCACGAACGGCGTCTCGTTCACGGTCGCGGCTTTTCGCTTGGACAGCACCAGCCACCATTCCCGGAACGACACGACGAGCAGCAGCACTACGACACTCATGAACAGCAGCGCGACGAACGTATTGAGACGATCGTTGAAGATGAGCCGCGCCGCGCTCGGTACAGCCGAGCCGGCGAGCGAGGCGGCGTGCGCCAGGAAACCGAGCTTGGGATCGGACGAGAACACCTTCTGCCAACCCGCGGTGAGGGTGACGATACAGATCCAGGCCAGCGGCAGCAGGGTCACCCACGCGTAGCGGGCGCGCCCCATCTTGATGATGATCGTCGTGGCGACGCACAGCGCGACCGCCGCCAGCAGTTGGTTCGAGATGCCGAACAGCGGCCACAACGAGTTGATCCCGCCCAGTGGATCCACTACGCCCTGATAGAGGAAGTAGCCCCAGCCGGCGGTGACGGCCGCACTGGTCACGATGATGCTCGGATACCAGGACGTCTCGCCGAATCGCGGCCACACGTGGCCCAGCACATCCTGCAGCATGAAGCGCCCCACGCGGGTGCCGGCGTCGATCGTGGTGAGAATGAACAGCGCCTCGAACATGATGGCGAAGTGATACCACAACGCCGTCGCGGTCTTGCCGCCCAGAGCGCTCGTTAGCCCTGAAAAGATGTGCGCCATCCCGACCGCCAGGCTGGGCGCGCCACCGGTGCGCGCGATCAGGGTTTGCTCGCCCATCTGGGCGGCGAGCGCCTGCATCTGCTCGGGAGAGACCACGAACCCGGCCGTGCGCAACACGTCCCCGGCGCCGGCCAGTGCGGCCGGCGTGGTGTTCATCGCGAAAAACACGCCTGGCTCGAGCGTGCACGCGGCCACCATCGCCATCACGCCCACGAACGATTCCATCAGCATGCCGCCGTAGCCAATCAGCCGGGCGTCCGGCTCATGGGCCAGCAGTTTGGGCGTGGTTCCCGAAGCGACCAGACTATGGAAGCCCGAAATCGCGCCACAGGCGATGGTGATGAAGGCGAAGGGGAAGATCTTCCCGGCAAAGACGGGTCCCTCTCCTGAGGCGAACGGGGTGAGGGCCGGCATCCGCAGCGGCGGCAAGAGCACCAGGATCGCGACGGCGAGAATCGCAATCGTCGCGATCTTCAGGAATGTGGAGAGATAGTCACGCGGGGCGAGCAGCATCCATACCGGCAACACCGACGCGATGAACCCGTAGCCCATCATCATCCACGTGAGCGTCGTTCCGGTGTGGGTAAACGCCGCGCCGATGGGGTGGCTCGCCACCCACCCGCCGCCCACCAGTGCCGCGATGAGCAGCACGGCGCCCACCACGGACGCCTCGCCGACTTTCCCCGGCCGCCACACGCGCATCCACCACCCCATCAGCAGCGCAATGGGAATGGTGCACGCGATGGTGAACAACCCCCACGGGCTCGCTTTGAGCGCGTTGACGACGATCAGCGCCAGCACGGCGAGCAGGATGATCATGATGCACAACACCGCCACCATCGCCACGCTGCCGGCCAGCGGGTTGATCTCTTCCCTGGCCATCTGGCCCAGCGATTTGCCGTTGCGCCGCACCGAGCAGCACAGGATCGTGAAGTCCTGGACCGCTCCGCCCAGCACCACGCCGATGATGAGCCACAACGTCCCCGGGAGATACCCGAATTGTGCCGCCAGGACGGGGCCGACCAGGGGCCCGGCGCCGGCGATGGCCGCGAAGTGATGGCCGAAGAGCACCCATTTGTTGGTGGGGACGAAATCGCGGCCATTGCTCAGACGTTCGGCGGGGGTGGCCCGGCGCGGGTCGAGCGCGAACACCTTCGTCGCAATGAAGCGGGAGTAGAATCGATACGCGACGGCGTAGGTACACACGGCCGCGATCACGAGCCAGGCGGCGCTGATCGTCTCGCCCCGCGCCAGCGCGAGAACGCCGAACGCCACAGCCCCCAGCGCGGACACCAGGACCCACATCATAGGCCCAAGTTACGCCTTGACTTGCAGGGGTTCAAATCGTCCGATAGGTTCGACTGACTTGACCTCTTCCGCGTGGTCCACGGCAGCGAAACCTGGACCGACCCCGAGCGGGGCGGCCGTAGCGCAGGAACGACCGGACCCACGGCTTGCGGGAGAATCGCTGTCCGGCCGGGTCGCCCTGGTGACCGGTGGGGCCACCGGACTCGGCCGCGCCATCTGCCTCGACCTCGCCCAGCGTGGCACGGCCGTCGCTTTCAATTTCGTCAATCTCCCCGGGCGCGACGTGTCCGCCCAGGCCCTGCTCACCGAGACCGCCATCAAGGCTCATGGGGTCGCGGTCTACTCCGCGCAGTGCGACGTACGGCACCTCGAGGAGGTGGAGCACTTCGTCGCGGAAGCGCGCGAGCGGCTGGGCGGCGTGCACATCCTCGTCAACAACGCCGGCGTGACGCACGACGGCGCGTTGTGGCGGCTCCTGCCCGAAGCGTGGCAGGAAGTGCTGGACACCAACGTCACCGGCGCGTTCAACTGCATGCACGCGGTGGCGCCGCACATGCGGGCGCAGCGCTCCGGCAAGATCGTCAACATTTCGAGCCATCAGGCGTTTCGCCCCGGCTTCGGGATCGCGAACTACGCCGCCAGCAAAGCCGCGCTGATCGGACTCACCAAGGCCGCCGCGGTGGACCTGGGCTCTTCCAATGTGAACGTCAACGCGGTGGCACCCGGATTCGTGAAGACGGAGCTGCTCACCAAACTGCCGCGCGAAATCCTGGAACGGGCCGAGCACGAATCGCTGTTGGGGCGGGTCGCCGAGCCGGAGGATATCGCGCGGGTGGTGGCGTTCTTGTGCAGCGAGGCAGCGCGGCACATCACCGGACAGACCATTGTCGTGGACGGTGGACTCACCCTCGCTTCTTGAATTGGGTCCTACCCTCTTCGATATTCATGCTTGTGACTAATCCTTTGAACAACAAAACCTTAGTGCGTGGTGCGTGGTACGTGACGGTGCTGTTCGGGCTCGCGGCGTGCGGGGGGAAACCCACGCCAGCGCAGAATCCCGTTCCGGCTCCGACCATCCCGCTGCCCACGGCCGGGATCGCGAGCGCGCGCGTCCCCGTGCTGCCGCTCACCCTCATTGCCGCCGAGGACTCGCTCGGCTGGACGACCAAGCTCGGTGATCGCGCCGCGGCGCTCGCCGCGGCGGACAGCGTGCTGGGAACACTGATCCGGGCCCGGTCGCCCGAAGTGAACTGGGTGTTGCCCGACGAGCTGCGCCGCGAAGCGCGCCGCTCGCCGACGTTCGCCACCAATCCCGACCAGATGGGCACGGCGATCCTGCGCGCCGAGAAGCTCGAGATGGTGCCGGATCCGTTGCGCGCCGAGCTGCGCACGCTGGTGGCGCTCGCCGACGCGCGCTATGCGCTGGTGCCTGCGGCGTTGGTGTACCGGCGCACGGTGGGATCGACCGATCCCCAGATGGCCACCGCGGAGCTGACGATCGTGCTGGTCGATGCGCGGCTGGGCCGGATCGGCTGGCGTACGGTGGCCCGCGGCGATGGCGTCGATCCCTGGAGCGCCCTCACCCGGGCGGTCAAGGCGCTCACACCCGGCCTGCCGTGACGTCGCCGCGGGAGGCGACGCTCATCGCAGGAGACGGCATCGGTCCGGAGATCACGCAGGCCACGCTGCTGGTGCTGGATGCGCTGGGCGTGAAGTTCGACTGGGACGAGGAGTACGGCGGGATGGCCGCGTTGGAAAAAGCGGGCACGCCGCTGCCCAACGCCACGCTCGATTCGATCCGGCACACCAAGCTGGCGCTCAAAGGGCCGCTCACGACGCCCATCGGCGGCGGGTACCGCTCGGTGAACGTCGCGCTGCGCCAGGCGTTCGATCTCTATGCCAACGTGCGGCCGGCCAAGACCATCGTGCCGGGCGGGCGGTATCAGGGTGTCGATCTCGTCATCATCCGGGAGAACACCGAGGGCCTCTACGTCGGGCTCGATCACACGTTCCGCGTGGGCGACGATCCGAAGGCCGTGGCCCAGGCCACGTCGGTGATGACGCGCGACGGCTGCCGCCGCATTTGCCGCTACGCGTTCGAGTACGCCAAGACGCATGGGCGCAAGAAGGTGACCATCGTCCACAAGGCGAACATCCTCAAGGCGACTTCCGGCTTGTTCCTCGAGACGGGGCATCAGGTCGCCAAGGAATACGAGGGGGTGGTCGCCAGCGAAGACAAGATCGTGGACAACACGGCGATGCAGCTGGTGATCAACCCACAGCAGTTCGACGTGATCGTGACGACCAATCTGTTCGGCGACATTCTCTCCGACCTGACAGCCGGATTGGTCGGCGGGTTGGGACTGGCGCCCGGGGCCAACATCGGTACCAAGGCGGCGATTTTCGAGGCGGTGCATGGGTCGGCGCCCGACATCGCGGGACAGGGCATCGCCAATCCGACGGCGCACATGCTGGCCGCGGCGATGATGCTGGACCACGTTGGGGAGCGCGAGGCGGGGGACCGGATGCGCCGCGCCATCGAGGCCACGATCGTCGAGGACAACATCCGCACCCGGGATCTGGGAGGGCGAGCTGCTACGTCCGATTTCGCACGCGCGGTGGCCGCTCGGGCCTAGCCACGCCTGCGCCAAGTGCGGCGAGATGGTGCCCGGGCTCGCCGTCGGGGGTATCTGTTCCGAATGCTGGCAGACGCTGCAGCGCCGGGCCGCGCGTCTCAGCCGCTGGGTGGCGATGGGGACGACGCTGCCGTTCGGGGTCTATTTAATGGTGACGCTGCCGGCGGAGCGGAACGCCCGGTTGATGGGTCTCGTGGCCGTGTTGATCTGGTACATCTTGTCGTCTCTGATTACGAGACGCGTTGCCGTGGAGTGGCTCAAATGAAGACATCAGCTGTTTCGATCGCGTTCGGCCTGGTTGCCGCGGTTCCAATGACGGCATCGGGGCAGACCTCGCTTTCCATCTACAGTGATGGGCGCGTGGTGGTGCGAAAGACGCTGCCGCAGGCGCTGCAGAAGGGGCGCAATCAGCTCACGCTGCAGATCGATGCGCTCGATCCCGCGACCCTGTTTTCGCCCGATACGTCAGTAACCGTCACGGGCATCACATTGCGCAACCCGACCGGGTTGAGCGACGCGCTGGCACGCGCCGTGGGCAAGTCGCTGTCATTCGTGCGCGCCAAGGGGGATACAATTCAAGCGACGGTGGTGCGGGTGGATCCGCCGCAGTATCGCCTGGCCGACGGGCGCCTGTTGTTGTCGCAACCGGGCGAGCCGCTGATCCCGGCAGAGCTGGTGCGTTCTGTGCCTGAAGCGTCGGTCGCCCTCGACGCGACCCGCAGCCGGCCCAGCACCCAGCTCACCTACGTCACCCAAGGGGTGACTTGGGAAGCGACCTATCAGGCGCTAATCGGAGCCACCCAGGCGACCATCGGCGGTGCGGCGACCGTGAGCCCGGCGCTGCGGGCCGATTCGGCCGAGATTCAGCTCGTGGCGGGGACAATTAATCGCGCTCGAACCAAGTCGCCGATGGCATACGCCGTCTCGGGCGCGGTCGCGATGCGAGCCGCCGCAGACGAAGCTTCGATGCCAGAGGAGCAATCGGTCGGCGAAGCGCACGTCTACTCATTGCCGACCAAGCTATCCCTCGAGCCCGGCGTTCCCGTGACCACCGCGTTGTTCCCCCGCGCCACGACGAGCGTCATGCAGGAGTTCGTCGTCCCGGGCGTGCTGCCGTGGCGCGGATGGATCGGGCAGATGGGGGACGATGCCAACACTGTGCCGGTCCAGGTGTGGTACACGTTCAAGCGCACCCGCGGCTCGGCGTTCGGCGACCGGCCGTTGCCCGGCGGCACGATGCAGCTGTACCAGGCCGATTCCTCGGGCCGCGTGCAGCTCATCGGCGAAGCGACCATCGGTCATACGCCGGCCGGCAAGGACGTACGGGTGCAGTCGGGGGATGCGTTCGACGTCACGGCGGAGCGGATCCAGACCGACTACACTCAGGAACAGATCCCGCCCGCCAAGCGCGGCCTGCCGACGCGCCAACGCGTCACCGCCTCGTACCGGGTGACCGTAACGAACGCCAAGACCATTGCCGCTACGGTCGATGTGCGGGAGAGTCATTTCGGAACCTGGCGCGTGACCGAGAGCAGCGTGCCGGCCGAGAAGCTCTCGTCCAGCGAATCGCGGTTCCGTCTCAGCGTGCCGGCCGGGGGGCAGGCGGTGCTGACCTATACGGTGCAGGTCGAATCGTGACGGTGCAGCTGCTGCATCTCGCCGATTTGCATTTCGGCGGGCTGGCCGATATCCGGCAGATCGAAGCGCTGGAGCGGATGATCCCTGACCTGCGTCCCGACGCCGTGGTAATCTCGGGCGACGTGGGCCAACGGGCTCGGCACGGTGAGTTCCAGCGGGCCCGTGCCTTCATCCGGCTCGCCCAGGCCACCGCCCCGGTGTTCATCATGCCGGGCAATCATGACGTGCAGTGGTGGCGGCGGCCGTTCGTGGGCGGGCAGGCGATGTACCGCAAATTCCGGCAGTATTTCGGCGACGACCTCACGCCGACGCTCAAGTTGCCCGAGGCCGTGATCGCGAGTGTGCTGACCTCGCATGGGCTCAGTCTGGCGTCGGTGTCCCACATCAATGACTTCACCGTGAAGGGGCACCTCCCCAAGCGGGAAATCGACCGGGCGCGGCGCGTGTTCGCCGGCGCCCCGGCCGAGGCGGCGCGGGTCCTGGTGGTGCACCACAACGTCCTGCGCGGCGATATCTCGCAGCGCATGGGGCTGGCCCGGTGGCGCACCGCGCAGCGCCGCATCGTCGACTCGGGCGCGGACGTCGTGCTGTGCGGTCACGACCACCAGGAAGGCGCCGACGTCCTCGACGGCAAAGTGGTCGTGTCGACCACCGGCACGTTGTCGGTGCGCACGCGCGGCGGCCGGCCCTCGTGCTTCAACTTCGTGACCATCGAGCCGTCCGCGGTGCAGGTGACGTTCTTCCGCTGGGAAGCCGAGGGCGGGCGGTTCCGGCCATCGGATACGTTCGCGTTTGCGCGGGCTCGGCAGGGGGTGCCGGTGTTGGTGTGAGGCTGGTGTCAGGTGCCGGGTATCAGGTGTCAGGGTTACCTTTGCTTCCCGACGAGCCTTTGTTCCCGATCCCTGACACCGGACACCTGACACCTACTCATGGCCCCTAAATTCCACGGCGTCGACTTCTACGACATTGATGCCTTGTTGTCCGAGGAGGAGCGCGCCGTGCGCGACACGGTGCGCGCCTGGGTGGACGACAACCTGCTGCCCATCATCGGCGAGTGCTACGTCGAAGGGAAATTCCCCAAACAGCTGATCCCCGGGATGGCCGAGCTGGGGCTGTTCGGCGCCAACCTGCCGGAAGAATACGGCTGTGCGGGGCTCGATAACGTCGCCTACGGGCTGATCATGCAGGAGCTGGAGCGGGGCGACTCGGGCGTGCGCTCGTTCGCGTCGGTGCAGGGCGGCCTCGTCATGTACCCGATCTACGCCTTCGGCTCCGATGAGCAAAAGAAGAAGTGGCTGCCGCAGATGGCGAGCGGGAAGGTGATCGGCTGTTTCGGGCTCACCGAGCCCGACTACGGGTCGAATCCGGGCGGCATGATCACCGTCGCCAAGGAAACCGCGGACGGCTGGGTGTTGAACGGCGCCAAGATGTGGATCACGAACGGTTCCGCGGCGCACGCCGCCATCATCTGGGCCAAGACCGGGAAGATCGAAGACGAAAGCTCGATCCGGGGCTTCATCGTCCCCACAGACACGAAGGGTTTTTCCGCCAAGGATCAGAAGGGGAAGCTCAGCCTGCGGGCCAGCGACACCTCGGAGCTGGTGCTCCAGGACGTGCGCCTGCCCAAGGACGCGGTGCTGCCGAAGTCGGGAGGCCTGAAGTCGCCGTTGATGTGCCTGACCCAGGCCCGGTATGGCATCGCCTGGGGCGCCGTGGGCGCCGCGATGGCGTGCTACGACGAAGCAGTGAGCTACGCGCGCACCCGCGTGATGTTCGGCAAGCCGATCGGCGCGTTTCAGCTGCAGCAGCTGCGGCTGGCCGAAATGCTCACCGAGATCACCAAGGCGCAGCTGCTGTGCCTGCAGCTGGGCCGCATGAAGGACGCCGGGACGATGACGCCGCAGCAGGTGTCGCTCGCCAAGCGCAACAACGTCAGCATCGCGACCGACATCGCCCGCGAGGCGCGCCGGTTGCTGGGCGCCAACGGCATCCTGGCCGAGTACCAGGCGATGCGTCACCTGGCGAACCTCGAGTCGGTCTACACCTACGAAGGCACGCACGACATCCACACCCTGATCCTGGGTCAAGAGATCACCGGCCTGAGCGCGTTCAACTGATGAAAATCGCCGTCTGCATCAAACGCGTCGCCGACTCCGAAACGCGCGTCAAGATCGCCGCCGACGGCAAGTCGCTCGACGAGGCCGGCGTCAAGTTCATCCTTAATCCCTACGACGAGTTCGCGGTCGAAGAGGCGCTGCAGCGCAAGGAAAAGGCTGGGGCGGGCGAGGTCGTGGTGATCGCCTGCGGCGCGCAAAGTTCGCAGGAAACGATCCGCACGGCACTCGCGATGGGGGCCGACCGCGGCGTGCTGCTCGAGGCGCCCGGCGTTCCGGCGGATGGGCTCGCGGTGGCGCGCGCGCTGGCCGCAGAGCTCAAGGACGGCGGCTACGACCTGATGCTCTTCGGCAAAATGGCGATTGACGATTACAACCATCAGGTCGGCCCGATGGTGGCTGAGCTGCTGGGACTGCCGTGTGTGACGTGTGTCGCCCACCTGGATCTGGCGGACGGGAAGGGCACCGCCGAGCGTGAGGTCGAGGGCGGCATGGAAGAAGTCGAGTTCCCGCTGCCGGCCGTGCTCACGACCGACAAGGGCCTCAATGAGCCGCGCTATCCCGCGCTCAAGGGGATCATGGCGGCGAAGAAAAAGCCGCTCGAGGTGAAGCCGGCCGCGTTCGGCGCTGCCGGTCTCGAGATCGTGGCGATGACGCCGCCCCCGGAACGCAAGGAAGGGCGTATCGTGGGCGAGGGCGCTGCGGCGGTCCCCGAGCTCGTGAAACTGCTGCGGGAAGAAGCGAAGGTCTTATGAGCCACGTCCTCGCGGTGCTGGAGCAGCGGGACGGCGCCCTCCGGAAGGTCAGCCACGAAGTCGTCACCGGTGCTCGGCGCCTGGCCGATGCCCTGGGGGGTGAAGTGCACGCCCTCGTCCTCGCCGCGGGTGCTGTGCAGGGCACCGACGCCTCGGGCCGCTACGGCGCGGACAAGGTCATCACAGCGACTCATGCTGGATTTGCGCAATACGCAGCCGAAGGCTTCACGCGTGCGGTCGCCGAGCGCGCCAAAGCCGGCGGCTACGGGGCCATCGTGTTCTCGGCGAGTGCGCAGGGGAAGGATCTCGCTCCCCGCGTCGCCGCGCGACTCGACGTTCCGCTCGCGGCCGACGTAACCGATGTGACCGTGGATGGCGGCAAGGTGGTGGTGACCCGCCCGGTGTACGCGGGAAAAGCGTTGCTCAAGGTGAAAGTCACCGTGACCCCGGCCGTTGTCTCGTTGCGGCCCAACGTGTTTACACCGGTGGAACGGCCCAAGGCCGGTACCGCGGAGAGCGTGACGGTCTCGGGCGATGCCGGGCGTGTCATTGTGAAAGGGATCAAGGCCGCGGCCGGTGGCTCGCTCGATGTCGCCGAGGCGCCGATCGTGGTGTCGGGTGGCCGCGGACTCAAAGAACCGGCCAACTTCAAGCTGCTCGAGGATCTCGCCAAGGCATTCGGCGGCCGAGCCGCTGTGGGCGCGTCACGCGCCGTCGTCGATGCCGGGTGGCGGCCGCACGGCGACCAGGTGGGCCAGACCGGGAAGACCGTGAGCCCATCGCTTTACGTGGCCGTCGGCATCTCGGGCGCGATCCAGCATCTCGCTGGGATGCGGACCGCGAAGGTCATCGTCGCGATCAACAAAGACAAGGACGCGCCGATTTTCAAGGTGGCGGATTATGGGATCGTGGGGGATTTGTTTGAAATCGTGCCTCGGCTCACTGAGGAGATCAAGAAGCTTCACGGGTGAGGCGCTATCAGCTATCAGCCAAAACCATGATCCCATCGCAATACCAACCGCCGTTGCCCCTGGGCCAGCTGATTCTCAAGGCGGGCGCGTCTGGCGCGGGCGACAAGATGGATCTCGACGTGCTGTTCGTTGGCGCGGGGCCGGCGGGACTCGCGGGTGCCATCGAGCTGGCGCGCCTGGCGAAGCAGGACCCGAGCGTGGGCGAGTTGAACATCGGGGTGCTCGAGAAGGCCGAGGCGCTGGGCGAGCATTCGCTGTCGGGAGCGGTGGTTAATCCGCGCGCCATGCGCGAGCTGTTCCCCGACTTGAAGGACAATGACTTTCCGTTCCGTGGGCCGGTCACCAAAGAGTCCGTGTATCTCCTCTCGGGCGGCGGCAAGGTGCGTCTCCCCACGCCGCCGACGATGCAGAACCACGGCTGTTACATCGCGTCGCTGTGTGAGGTCGTGCGCTGGCTGGGTCAACAGGCCGAGGCACTGGGGGTCAACGTCTTCACCGGATTCCCCGCGGCGGCCCTGCTGACCGACGGCGATCGCGTCACTGGCGTGCGCACCGCGGCTTCCGGACTGGGGCGCGACGGCCAGCCGCTGTCCTCCTACATGGCGCCCAACGATCTCTCTGCGAAAGTCACCGCCCTGTCCGAGGGCACGCGCGGCCTCCTGACGCAGGCCTGGCTCGAGTGGCAGCATGTCGGCTCGGAAAACCCGCAGATCTTCGCCCTCGGCGTAAAGGAGATCTGGGAGACCAAGCGACCGCTCGACCGCGTCATCCACACGCTCGGCTGGCCGCTCCCTAACGATGCCTTCGGCGGCAGCTTCTGCTATCCACTGGAGTCGAATCTGGTCGCGCTCGGCGTCGTGGTCGGGCTCGACTACGGCGACGCGGGACTCGACATCCACGTGCTGTTGCAGCGTCTCAAGAGCCACCCGCTGTTCCGCCCGTATCTCGAGGGCGGCGAACTGGTCGAATGGGGGGCGAAGACGATTCCCGAGGGTGGCTACTACGCGTTGCCGTCACGCCGCTCGGGCGACGGCGTGGTGCTGTTGGGCGACGCGGCCGGATTCGTGGATGTGCCGTCGCTCAAAGGGATTCACTATGCGATGCAGTCCGGGATGTTCGCGGCGCGGGCGATCTTCCAGGCCCTGAAGACCGGTGACGTGTCCGCGGGCCGGCTCGCCGAATACGACCGGATGGTGAACGCTTCGTACATCGCGAGCGACCTCCATCGCACCCGCAACATGCGGCTCGCCTTCCGCGACGGGTTCTATTCCGGCGGCATCAAGGCCGGACTGATGACGCTCACCGGCGGAAGGTTCCCGGGCGGCAAGATTGCGATGCACCAGGACGCGGACGCCGCCCGCCGGGCCGACGGCGCCGAGCCGTTCACGCCCGACGGCAAGCTGACCGTCAGCAAGGTCGACGGTGTGTTCAAAGCGGGAAACTCGACCCGCGATACGATTCCCAGCCACCTGTTGACAGGGCCCGACGTGCCCGCTGACGTGGCCCGTTTTTACTCCCACGTGTGCCCGGCCGGTGTCTACGAGGAAGTGGACGGGAAGCTGCGCGTCAACGCGCCCAATTGCGTGGATTGCAAAGCGACCGATGTGTTGGGCCCGCGCTGGACGCCGCGCGAAGGCGGCAGCGGGCCAAAATACAAACGGATGTAACTCTTCCGTCCTACATCTCGAAAAACAACATCGGATTGGCCTGCGACGTGTGAATCGGCGCGTCGAGGCCCAGCTCGCGCTTTACCGCCATAATCTCTTCGTAGGTATCTCGCCCGCCATTCGGCGAGGCCGTGAAGTACGGTTTCCGTTCCCGCGCCAGCCACTGCTGCATCATGGCCGCCTCGCCAAACCGCTCCAGACGCTCGGGCGTGAGAAAGATGTCGTGAATGGCGACTGGGGTGCCGGGACGCAGCCGTGGGAAGACCTCCGTCACATACCATTGCGCGAACGGTGCCGAATGCGCCGCGTCGAGAAACAGAAAATCGATGGGGCGTGGCAGGCGTTCCGGCTGCCTGCGTCACGTCGCCCAGGGTGAACGTCCAACGGTCTTGGGCGAGATCGCGAGGCACCACGCGCGTACTGTGGTCGAACACATCAAAGGAATGGAGATGGCCGGCACCGTTGTCGCGCAGTCCTGCCAAGAGCCAGGTCGTGGACCAGCCGCGATCCGGAGCGATCTCGACCACCACGGCGGGACGGTCGCCCGAATCAGCAGGTAGGTGACTTCGGACTCGATGTCGTCGAGCTGGGGCTTGAAGCGTCGCTTGTAATGGGAGGGGAGGCCGACGGCGCGCAACGCCCGACTGAGGGCGCGGTAGGCGCCGAATCGCTCGGCTTTCACGTCGCCGCGCTCGGCGTAGCGACGGCGCTGTTCCTCGCGGACCCGCGCGAGGTCGGGGGCGAACCGCCGGTAGAGCGCGGCGACGGACTCGGGGGTCAGGCCGTTCGTCTCTAGTTCAGCCGGGCGCGTCCCACGGTGTGGAGGTCGGTCACGAACCACACCGCATTCCCTTTGGGCTCGAACACCATGTGCCGGACCGTCCCGCCACCACTCGGCACCGGCACCGGGTCCAGGAACGCGTTGGTCCTGGCATCGAAGCCGACGAATCGGTTGGGTTGCACCCCGGTCTCGACGAACCACACGCGGTCTTTCGCGTCCGACGCCATCGCGTAGGGCTGGGCATTGGCGCCCGAGGGCATCGCCCACTCGCGCGTCTGCTGCGTCTTCGGATCGTAGGCGCCGAGGAACCCACCGGCGTAGTCGCCGTACCAGATGCGCCCGTCCGAGGTGCGGGCGATGCGCCGCGGGCGCGCCGCGGCGCGGGGCAGCGTGATTTCCCGCAGCGCGAACGTCGCCGGGTCCACCGTCGCCAGCTTGTTGGTGCCGAACAGGTCGAACCAGGGCCGGCCCGTTGGATCGATCACGAGCCCGTATGGGCGGGCGCCCGATGAGGGGACGGCGATCAGGCGGATGGTGCCGGTCGCGACGGTGAGCTTGCCGACGAAATTGCTGCCCTGGACCGTGAACCAGATGTCGCCCGCAGGATCCCACGCGAGGGAATGCGGATCGCGGGCGGCGGGATCCGGCATCGGAAACTTGGTGACTTGGCCCGTGGCCGGGTCGAGCCGTCCGATGTGGGCGCCGCCGTTGCCCGTATACCACACCATGCCCTTCGCATCGACGATCAGGCTGTGCGGATTGGCGGGGCGCGGCAGCTCGAAGCGCTTGAACTGACCGGAGACGGTATCGAGCACGCCGATGTAATTCCCGGCCATGCCGCAGAAAAACACCCGGCCGTCGGGCGCGACATACGCGTCCCGCGTGAAGGTATTGGGCCAGGGGACCGGCCATTCCTTGATGTCCACGGCCGGCGCGACGATGCGCGCGACAGACAGGAAAACGAGCCAGAGAGCGATACGCATGGTGGCCTCCGGTGTTACGGATCCAAACTCGCCACATCCAGGATGACCATAGCGGCCCCGCTCGGGTTCTTCGCGCCGAACGCGTACAGCCGTCCACCGATGGTGCCGAAGGTGGCGGTATGCACGCCGCTCGCCACCAGGTACTTGGCGAGGAACGTGGGGTGTGCCGGGTCGGCCAGGGAGTAGAACCAGAACCCCGAGTTGGGACCGCCTTCGGTGCTGAACATCAGGAGTTTCCCGTCGGGCGAGACTTCCACGTCACTGACGGCGAGGACGTTCGCAACGACAATCGAATCCAGGGCCACGGGTGCGCCGCCGCCATTCAACTGCCAGATCTTGAGCAGGCTCCCTGCCTGGCCGGTGCGCTGGAAGTGGTCCCAGGTGCCGGTGTAAGCGTACCCGTTGGCAACCCACAGATCGGACGTGTACCGTGCCGCTTCATTGTTGCCGCCGCCCGCCGAAGTCAGCGTTCCCAGATTCGTGCTCAGCTGCCACAACCCGGAAACCATGTCGGACGCGTATAACGAGCCGTTGTAGAGCTGGACGCCCCAGGTGAAGGAGTTGGTGGCGCCGAAGCTGAGGGTGTCGATCATGCGCGAGGATATGTCCCCAGTGAGTGTCCCGGAGACATCGATCGCGACAACCCCGCCGTTGTAGTAGGCGGCGTAGAGGATCTGGTTGGGCTCGTCCATCCAGAAATTGTGCGTGCCGGCGCCGGCGCGGTCGGAAATGCGCCACTTCCGCGGTTGCGCTAGGTCGGAGACGTCGACGACGTGAATATCCCCTCGTGAAGTGGCCCCGACACTTCCGGGCCCTCCTGGCCGAGGAACAGGTATTTCTTCTCGTTGGTATTCGGGTTCCAGAACCACCATGCGTTGTGCACCTGGGCTCCTCCGGGAACGCTGTCGTCACTGGGAACCACTTGACCGACAAGCTGCGGATTCGACGGGGAGTCCCGCTCTTGATTCCATTGCCAACGTCGTAGATCAGGACGCCGGAGTTCCATGCACAAAGGAAGGCTAGTCCGTCCCGGATGAATTGATCGTGCAATCCGTAGTTCTCGGCGACTGGCAGCGACTTGACGAGGATCGGCCCAATCACGCCGGTGGCCTGGAACGTCTGTGTCCCAACGATTCCGGGAACGGTCGCCGACACCGAGTTCGGGCCCGCCGCGGTATCCAGCGTCAAGGTCGTCCGTGCCACTCCCGAACCGTTCGTTTTGGAAATCGTGTCCGACAGTGAGCCCGCTCCGGCCGCCACCGCCCAGTTCACGGTTACGCTCTCAACCGGATTGCCGAACTGGTCCTGCACCAGCACCGCAAACGGCACCGGCAAGGCGAAACCAGGCGCTCCGGTCTGTGCGTCCCCGGCGCTCTTCTGAACCTGCGTGGGAGGACCGGCGAGGGCGATCGTCGTGAACGTGATCGACGTCGCGCCCGCCTGCGCCTTCACCGTCGTCGTCCCGGCGGCCGTGCCGAGGGTACGGGTCGCCGTGGCGATGCCGCTGGCATCGGTGACCGACGTCGCCGTGACGCTGCCCCCGCCCGCGGTGACGGTCCAGGTGACCGTGACGCCGGCCTGGGCCGCGCTCGCCGCGTCCGCCACTTTCACCGCGAAGTCAACGGGCAGCGTCTGCCCGATCGTATCGGTCTGGGCGTTGCCTCCGGTGATCGTCAGCACATAACTGGTCCCGGGTCCGGAGCCTTCGCCGCAGGCCAGGGCCGCGGCCAGCGCCAGGAGCGTGGCGGTTCGGTTGCGTCGCATGAACCCTCGTCTCAAGGCATGTGCATCGATGACATGTCGCCCATCGGCTCCGGCTGGTAGCGGCCCATCCGGTGCATCCGCATTCCCGCCGCAAGCCGTATGCCGATAGAAAGGGCGGCGCCGTGCTCGCGGCCGTAGAACACCGCCGGATCAAATACCCCACCGCCGACGCGCGCGATCCCGATCCAGGAGCCCTCCACGAATGGGGAGCAGCGGATGGGGCCTCGGATCACGTCGACCGCGTCTCCGATTGTGACAATCGTCCACCGGGTGATACCCAGGATCGAGTTCTCGAACAATGGGCGTCGGGTCCGGAAACGGCTCGCAAACACCCGTTCCTCCTCAGGGCGCTCGGTGCGTTCGAAGCGGACATAGGGGCGTTGGCGGGGCAGGCTCAGGGCGGCCTCGCTCAGCACGGAATGAAAGATGAAGGCACCGCCGGCGGTGGAAGTGCGCGCCCATTCGAAGTGCGCATACCAGGGCCCGCGCTCCCAGCGCAGCGACGCGCTCGACTTCTCGTCATCCGGACCCGCGCCGGGCCGGTTCTCGGGTGAGTGCACGAACGCGTACGACGCCTGAGCTTCGAGGCCCGCGACGGGCGCCACGGTGAGGCGCACCGCCCACGAGTCCCCAAACCGATCCCACTTGGGCCACGACCCCGGGGCGACCGGCTCGTCGCCGTTGAACAGCGCGCCCTCGAGGGTCGCGGGCCCCACGCGCACCCCCGCCATCGCCACCGCACGCTCCAGGATCTGACTCAAGTGATGATTGACGGGGAATCGAACCGTGGGGCGGGACATCGGATCGTCGGTGCCGAATGGGACGAAGCCCTTGCCGGCCGCGACAAAGAAGTTGCCGATCGGGGCGGAGAGCATCAATTCGTGAACGAGGGTGTGGGGATGGCGGCGGTCCTCGAAGCTCTCGCCCCAGTTCCCCGGCGCCAGCTCGCCATTGGGAATCGTGTATTTCTCGAAGTTGGCGGTCGCCGCGAGCCGGAGCCGGCCGCCGAACGCGTCGGCGTGGAGCATCCCCACCGGCATCACGATGCGCAGCTCTCCCAACGAGCGATCGCCCGGCACGATGTTGGTCTCGGTGAATACCGGGATCGCCTGCGCGCCCCAGGATGCCGTGATGCCCTGGCCGGCGGCGGTTCCGGCACACACGGCCAGCAACAGCAAGACGTGTCTCATGGGGGAAGCAACAGCGCCCCGGGCCAAGAGAGCGCGGCCATCAAGTTGAACATCTCGGCCTGTCCGCGGATCAGATCCCGCACCGCGGTGTCTTGGGCGGGCGACAGGGGGAGGCTGTCGGTCCGGGTGATGGTCGGCATGCTCGCGGATTGGCCGTTGGTCACGGTCGCGAAGCCTCCACCATTGACGGTGACCAGGACCGCGATGGACGTGAGCGTGCAATAGGCATCGTTGGAGCCCTTCAACCGCACCGTGTCGGCCCCGTGGATGAAGCTGAAGTCCAGGCTGTAGCCGTAGTCGAACTGGTCCAGGATGGTCCGGACCGCCGTCAACGCCAGTCGCGTGCCGGCGCTCGAGTCGTCCAGGGTCGCGGTGGCGGTCACTCTTGCGCCGAGCCGGGTGGTCGAGTCGTGGAAAGCGAGCACCTGGCCGCCGCTCGTTACGGACCCCGTCAGGATTTGCCGCCAGGATGGCTGCGACCCGATCGGCGTCAGCAGGTAGTCGACCAGCGGCGTTCCGTTGGCCGTAATGATGCCGCGCAAACTGTCCGTCCTGCCCGGCATGGTCAGGTCGATCAGGTCCATCCATCCAACGATCGAGAGGGGTGAGGTCGGCCGTTGCACCAGCGTGTCCACGTTATACAAGAGAAAGCGAACGCCCCCCGAGGGACCGCTCGAGTCGCTGCTGCGGTCATACAGGCGCACCCCTTCGTTGTACACGAACACGTGCTGGGCATCGGAGTCTGGGAGCGCGGCACCGGCGCTCGCTGCGGGAGAAAGCACCGCCCTGGCGGACGGGCGGACCGCGGCGCACGACGACGCACCGGCCGGCGCACTCGGGAACTGGATGCGACCGCCGGCAATGGACAGGATCGGTGCCACGACGAGGAAGCTGCGCAGCGCTGAGTCGCCGAGCGCGCTCTCAAAGGCACCGATCGCGGCGGATGCCGCGGCCGGGTTGGTGAAGTCGTGGAACGGTGGCGGCGGCGGGGGCGGGGGCGGCGGCGGCTCCATCGGGCTGAGGGAGACGCACGTGCTCAGCAATGCCAGGAACGTCGGAAACGGGAACTGCGGGCGACGTCGCTGCACGATGCCATCAAGGCGTCGGGGCGAAGCTGAGGCGGATTCCATCGATGATGAACTGCGCGGCGATGGCGCACAGCACCAGCCCCATCAAGCGGGTGAGGATCCGCATCCCGGTTTGTCCCAGTCGTCGCTCCACGATCGATGCCGCCGCGAGGGTCAGATACGAAACATACGCCGTGAGGGCGATCGAGACGTAGAGCGCGGCGGTGGTGGCGAAGCTCTTCGACGTCAGGGCCAGGACCATCACCGTCGAAATCGCGCCCGGTCCGGCCAACATTGGTACCCCGAGCGGCAGGATTCCGATGTCCTCTTTTTCAATCCCTTCTGCCGTCTCGGCCGGCGTCTCGCGCTGATGGCTGCGGCGCGCCTGCACCATGTCGAGCGCGTTGAGCCCCATCAGCACCCCGCCCGCGACCTTGAAGGCGCCGATGGTGATGCCGAACACCTTGAAGATGAGACTCCCCGCCAGGGCAAAGAGCGTCAACGTGATCGCCGCGGTCCAGGCGCCGCGGCGGGCGTGCACGCGCCGCACCGCCGGCGTGTCGCGCGCGGTCATCGCGAGAAAGCTGGGCACCACCGCGAACGGGTCGACGATGAACAGCACCGACGTGAAGACCAGCAGCAGCGCCTGCAGCACGTGCAGCATCAGTACTCGGGCTCGGCGGTGTGGCGTGGATCGTCGAGCAGGACGGCCGCCAGCGTCTCCCCCGCCCGCACCTCGGAGCGGTCCTCGGGCACGATGAGCAAGGCGTCGGCGCGGGCCATCGACGTGAGGATGCCCGAGCCCTGCGGCCCGGTCAACCGGGCGCCCGTGGTGCCATCAGGAAACGGCCGCGGCGTGAGGGTCACGCGGAGGTAGTGCCGCAGCCGGGGTCCCAGCGTGATCCGCTCCTCCGTGACGACCGGCATGGTGGCGCGGAATGGCCGCGGATGGCCCAGCAGGCGACGGATCGCTGGTCGCACGAACAGCTCGAACGTGACCATGGTGCTCACCGGGTTACCCGGCAGCCCGATCCAGGGCAGGGTCCCGAGCATCCCGAACCCGAGCGGACCGCCGGGCCGGATGCGCACGCGCCACAACTTCATGTCGCAGCCCATCTCCTCCAGTGTCTGCCGCACGAGATCGCGTTCGCCGACGCTCACCCCCGCGGTGGTCACGAGCAAATCGACTCCAGCCGCGGTGGCGCGCGTGAACGCGTCGCGCAGCGCTTCGCGCCGGTCGGGCGCGAGCCCCAGATCGAGTGGCACGCCGCCGGCCCGCCGGATCATGGCGTCCAGGGTGTAGGAATTGGACGTGGCGATTTTTCGACCCGCCAGGATCGCCTCCCGCTGATCGAGATCGACGATCTCGTCGCCCGACGCGACGAAGGCGACGACGGGCGGTCGGTGCACCAAGATGGGCTCGTGGGCGATCGAGGCGAGCACGCCGATCTGGGCGGGCCCCAACGGTGTTCCGGCCGCCACCACGGTCTGCCCCGTGGTGAAATCCTCGCCCCGCTTGCGGACGTTTTTCCCCGCGTCGCGAGGGTCGCGGATCGTGACGCGATCGGGAGTCGCGTCGGTGTCTTCCTGACGGATCACTCCGTCCGCGCCGGCCGGAATCGGCGCGCCGGTGAAGATGCGCGCCGCTTCTCCCGGCCCGATGGATCGGGCGGGTTGCTCCCCGGCCGCCACGGTCTCGACCAGCCGGAGCACGACGCCGGCGCGCGCATCCACCGCGCGACAGGCGTAGCCGTCCATGGCGGAATTGTCCCACGGCGGGAGGTCGATCGGACTGGTGACGGTCTCCGCGCAGACCAGATCGAGCGCTTCGCGCAGCGGCCGGCGCACGGTGGGGAGGGGGTGGGCGTGCCCCGCGATCAGCTGCGCCGCCTCAGCGGCGGCGAGGGAGGTCCGCTGGGTCAGGGGGGCAGGATCCGGGCGCGATCCCACGCGAGGTTGGCGAGTGCCACGAGCCAGCTGGTATCGCTGAAGCGGAACACGGGGAACGGAGCGCGGAACGCGGCATTGTCGGTAATCATCGCCACCCACTGGTCCGCGTCCTCGCGGGCCGGGTCGTAAATCGGCGCATCGCCGCACACCTTCCGGAACACCTCGATCTTCGGCAGCGGATGGGCGGAAAAGCCTTCGACCAGGATGATGTCCGCGCCGTCCAGGTAGCGCCGCGCCAGCGCGATCGGATCGCCTTCGTGGTCGGTGCGCTCGAACAGCACGCGCTCGCCCGGCGCTTCGAGCAGGACGCGCTCCGCCTTTCCCTCGTGCCAGTGGCGCCAGGTGTCTTTGCCGCGCTGATCCATATCGACGGCATGCGTCCCGTGCTTGAGCGTCATCACCCGCAGCTTGCGGCGCAGCTCGGTGGCGAGCGCGACCACCAGCGTGGTCTTGCCCGCGTCCTTCTTCCCGATAATCGAGATCATCCGCGTCGCCGCCACAGCCCCTCCGCCCGCTCCAGATCTTCGGGGCGATTCACGTTGAAGAACAGCTCGGCGGGATCGCCGAACTGCCTCGTTTGGTCGAGCGAAAGTGTACCCATCCGCACGGCATCGTGGAAGGCGATGGCGCGAAGGTCCCCGCGCGCAATGGCGGCTTCAATGGGACCGCGACAGGCGGGACCGTACACGCCGCACAGGGGCTCGAGTCCCCGGGGCGATCCGCTCTCGGGGAGGAACGCATCGAACCCGCCCGACCCCGCGATCAATGCCTGCAGCAGCGGCGCCGGCACGAACGGCATGTCCCAGGCGATGCACAGGACCGGGCCCTCGCCGGCTGCGAGCGCGGTCAGGATGCCGCCCAGACCGCCGGCCCCGGGCACCACGTCCGGGACGCAACGCAGGTCCGGCCGCCACTGCGACGCGTCCGGATCGTTGGCGATGAGCACCGGGGGGCCCCCGGTGGCTTGTGTAACGGCGTCGACCACCCGGTCCAGGATGCGGCGGCCGCCCACCGGCAGCAGCCCCTTGGGCCGGCCGCCATAGCGGCTGGCGGCGCCCCCGGCCAGCACGGCACCCCGCATGCTAATAGCGCCGGCCGCGTTTCCTCTCGAGTACGACGTCGATCCCGAATACCAGCGCGATATGATGAAACAGCCCAGTGGTTTGCGGGGGCTCCCGGTTTTCGCCGGCAATCCCGCTCGCCCGGTCCAGTGGCGCCACCAGATCGCGCACTTCGAACCGGAATTGGTATCCCGGGCCCAATCGCGACGTGAACCCGGCCCCGAGCTGCAACCCGATCCCGTTCTTTCTCGGAAGGGGATCTTCGTAAATCCCGATCGGCTGGATCGCATTGGTCGCGGAATCGATGTAGAAGCTGGGCATCTCGATGGTCCCACTGGAGTAGGTCGCCAGGGCGACGCTGCCCCGCACGTAGGGACTGATCGCGTGGGTCGCGGAGGCCCGTAACAGCATGCCGACTGAGAACACGATGGCGCTGGTGGACAGGGAGGTCGAATTCGCCCGGGTGCAGATTTCCGCGTTGCGCGTGGTGGTCGACGCGAACACGTCACGGCAATGATCCTCGAACGACAGCCCCATGTAGGAGATCTCGCCGTAGATGCCGACATGGGACGAGCTGAAGAACGTCCCGCTCACGCCGGCGATCAGGCTCGACGTCACGTCCCGGGAGAGGTCGAAGGTGTCGTGCACCGACGCGGCGCCGCACGTGGTTTCGCTGCAGAACGGCTGTCCCGTGACGGACCACAGGCCGTGGCCGGCGGTCACGCCCGCGAAGACCGTGAGCACGAGGTTGGGTTGATCGCCGGTTTGCGCGGCAACGGAAGACCCGGCGAGAAGGAAGGCGAGCACGACGGACGAGCGAGTGTTCATGCGACCCCGAGGAATTGGTGGTCCACCGCGAGACAGCGATCCATCACGAACGGAATGCCGGCGGCCGCGGCCCGCGCCGCCGCCGCGTGATCGACGACGCCCTGCTGCAGCCAGATCAGCCGGGGACGGACGGCGATCGCTTCATCCACGACCTGGCCCGCGACTGCGCTGCGCCGGAACACGTCCACCACGTCGATGGCGTGCGTGCGCGCCGCCAGGGCGAGCGACGCATAGCTGCGCTCGCCGAGCACGGTCGTCACGTTTGGGTTCACCGGCACGATTCGATAGCCCGCTTTCTGGAGATAGCGCGCCACGCCATGGCTGGGACGGCCCGGATCGGACGACAGCCCCACCACCGCCACCACCTTTGCCTCCCCGAGCAGCGCCCGGAGCGCCTCAGGCGTCGCCGAAATACTCGGAGTAGAGATGGGGCCCCTCCTGCACCCGCACCGCGTGCAATGTCACGCCCGGCGGCAAGCCCGGGGCGATCCGTTCCCACACATACACCGCCAGCGCTTCGCCGGTCGCGAGCCGGCCACCGGCCGCGAATTCCGGGAGGTCCTGGTTGATGTTCCGGCCCGCGAATCGGGCCGTGATCTCCTGCTCCAGCAGCGCGTCCAGCGCCTGCAGGTTGACGACGCCGCCATCCCCCGCGGCCAGCGGCCCTTTGACCGTCACGCGCACCTGGTAGCGATGGGCGTGGTCCTGGGCCGCCTTGCCAAACTTTCTGGCGTTTTCGTCCGCCGTCCAGTCCGCGCGGGCGATGCGGTGTGAGGCGTCGAATTCGACGATGCGGGTGAGAAAGACGGTCGTCATCGTGCTAAAAGACCTGAACGGCACTGGCTTTGAACGCGTAGGTCACGTGCGCCCCCGGTGTCAGCCCCAGCTCCCGTACCGATTCCTCCGTGACGGCCGCGATCAATTCGATGCCCACATCGGCCGTGACGTGGACCAGCCCCGGTCGCGGCCGGGCCAGGCGAGACACCTGGCCGGAGAAGACATTGCGGGCCGATGAGGCCACCGGGTCACGCGACACGAAAATGTCGCTCGGCGCCACCGCGAGGATCGCGGGTCCCGACCGCTCAGTGACGACCGCGATGTCGAGCGGGCCCACCCGCACGTGGCGGGTGACGTCGGGTGGACCGGACGCGAGGTCGACGCGAAACAGGTTTTCGGGCGTCACCGGCGCGAGCCGGCCGTCGGCGAGCACCCGGAGGTCGTCCGACCAGCGATAGGCGTCCTCGAGCTGGTGCGAGGCGAGACAGATCGTCACCGGGCGCCGCGACCGCTCCTCCTGCAGCACGCGGTACAGCTGCTGCGTCGCCGCCCGATCCGCCGAGCTCACCGGCTCGTCCAGCAGCAGCACGTCCGATTCGATGACCAGCGCGCGGGCGACCGCCACCCGCTGAATCTCTCCTTCGGACAGCTCGGTGCGACGGCGTTCGAGCAGCGGGTGCACGTCGAGCCGCCGGGCCGTCGCCTCCAGCCGGTCGTGCGCGACCGGGCCGCTGACGCCGGCCGCCGTCAACCCGAAGGCGAGGTTTTCGCGCACGGTGCCGCGGAAGAGAATTGGTCGCTGCTCGACCAGCGTGACGCGGCGGCGAAACGCTCGAGCCGGATCCGCCCGCTGGCCGTCGAGCCACACCTCGCCCTCGGTGGGGCGCTCCAGCAGGGCGGCGAGCCGCAGCAACGTGCTCTTCCCGGAGCCGTTCGGCCCCACGATCGCCACCGTCGCGCCCCGTTGCACGGTAAAGCGCTCGAGATCGAGCACGGTCCGTCCCTCGTAGCGATGGCGCACGCCACGCAGCTCAAGCACGCCCGGCTCCCTGCAACACCTGCAGCGCCACGTTCACCACCAGCGCGAGCGCGATCAGCACCAGGCCCAGCGCCAGCGCCAGACCGAAATCGCCCTGCGCGGCGTGCAGCGTCACCGCGGTCGTGAGCGTGCGCGTCTGGCCGCGGATGTTGCCGCCCACCATCAGGGCGGCGCCGACTTCGGCCACGCACTGTCCGAACGCCGCCGTGACGACGGCGGCGAGTCCGAAGCGGGCCTCGCGGGCGACCGTCCAGGCGGTGCGCCAGGTGCCGGCGCCCAGCGTCAGGGCAGTGCGGCGGAACCGTGGATCGACGCCCTGGACGGCGGCGGCCGAAAGCGCGGCGGCGATCGGCAGCGCCAGCAACACATCACCGATGACGATGGCTTGCCACGTGTAGAGGAGGCTCAGGGTGCCCAGCGGCCCGTGGCGGGACAACAGGCCGATCAGGAGCAGGCCGACCACCACGGTGGGGAAGGCGAGTGCCGTATTGACCACGGTGAGCGCCGCGCGCCGTCCCCAGAACGGGCGGGTCGCCAGCAGGAAGCCGGCGGGAATGCCGAGAGCGCAGGCGATGGTGGTCGCGATGAGCGCGACCTTGAGCGTGAGCAGCGTGACGCCCAGGACTTCGGCGTCCCCCGAGGCCAGCAGGTGGACGGCGCGGCGCCAGCCGTCCGCTAGAAAGTCCATCCGATGCCGAACGTCGCCCAGGGATGCGCGGTGGTCTCGGAGAGCGGGTCGGTCAACGAGATGAGCTTGGGTCGATACGAAAACGGGTAGTTCAACTTGTACAGCACCAGGCGATAGCCGGCGGCTACGGTGAGGCGACGGGTCGGGTACCAGCGCAGCCCGGCCTCCGGCCCATACGAGAACTTGGTGCCGAACACGTAGCCGCTCGAGTCCGCCCCGATGGTGGATCCGAACACCAGACCGAGCGTCCCGCCGACATAGGGTTGGAGATTGTGCCAGGTCTTCCCGCCGGTGAGCGAGGCCTGGAGCCCCCAGTCGACCAGGATGAGGTCGTTGTTGATGGGCCCCTGTTTCTGGGGGATGGAATCGTTGGGGTCGAAGAAGAACGCATCGGTCTGCGCGTAGGCGGCGCCGGCGGTCAACGACAGCAGGCTGCCGACCGAGTATTCCAGCCGCACACCGCCGGTGGGGCCGTAAGAGGGGCCCACCGGAATGCGGCCCCGGGTGCCGCTGAAGTAGCCGCTGAACAGGCGAATCGTGGCCCCCTGCCGCACATCGCGGTAGGGCGAGTGGCCCGGATCGTGGCCGACCTGGGCGAAGAGCGAAAGGGGAACAATGGAAAGCAGGGAAACGAGGATACCACTTCTCATCAACTCACCTCTCTCAGGTCTCGTCCGGTCATCGCTTCGGGCGGATCGATGCCCAGCAACCGCAACAGCGTCGGCCCCACGTCACGCAGACTCCCGCCCGCGCGCAGCGCGCGCACATCGTCGGGGCCCACCAGCAGGAATGGCACGGGGTTCGTCGTGTGAGCCGTATGGGGCCCGCCCGTCGAGGGATCGATCATCAGCTCACAGTTGCCGTGGTCGGCGGTGACGAGCAGCGTGGTGCGGCCCCGTTCCGCGCTCGCCAGCACACGGGCGAGGCAGGCGTCCACCGTCTCTACCGCCTTCACCGTCGCGGGTAGTACCCCGGAGTGTCCCACCATATCGCCGTTGGCATAGTTGCACAGAATGAAGTCGTGGCTCCGGGCCTCGAGCGCGCGGCACAATACATCGGTGACGCCGACTGCGCTCATTTCGGGGCGCTGGTCGTAGGTCGCGACGTCCTTTACGGAGGGCACGAGTTCCCGCTCTTCGCCCTTGTACGGCGCTTCGACGCCGCCGTTGAAGAAGTACGTCACGTGGGCGTACTTCTCGGTCTCGGCGGTGCGGAACATCGTCTTGCCCCGGTCGGCCAGCACTTCGGCGACGATCTGGTGCAGCACCATCGGCCCGAACGCCGCCGGAAACGGGAACGTGGCGTCGTACCGCGTCATGGTCACGAGCGCGATCTTGGGCCGCGCGGGATCCTTGAAGCCATCGAAGCCATCCATCGCCAGGGCGCGGCAGATCTGCCGCACGCGGTCGGCCCGGAAGTTGACCACGAAGACGCCATCCCCCTTGGCAATGCGGGGGGCGCCGGCGATCACGCGCGGTTTGATGAACTCGTCGGTTTCGCCGCCGTCGTAGGCCTGCTGGATCGCCGTGGCCGGGTCGGGGACCTGGATCCCGATGCCGTGGACCATCGCGTCGTATGCCAGCTTGGTGCGATCCCAGCGTTGGTCCCGATCCATGGCGTAGTAGCGGCCGATCACCGACGCCACGGTGATGTGCGACTCCGCCGCCTCGCCGATCCGGCCGACGTTGTCCACCAGCTCGTGCATGAACCCGAGTCCGGATTGCGGCGGCGTATCGCGTCCGTCGAGCCACGCATGAATCGCCACGCGCACCCCCGCGCGCCGGCCGAGATCCGCGGCCGCCAGCAGGTGGTGGTCAATGGCGTGCACCCCGCCCGAGCCGATGAGTGAGAGCAGGTGGAGGGTGCCACCGGAACGTTTCACCCCGGCACACAGGTCGACGAGGGGCTGGAGCTGGAAGAACTCGCCGGCGGTGATCGATTGGGAAATGCGGACGATGTCCTGAGGGACAACGCGGCCGGCGCCGAGGTTCAGGTGGCCGACTTCACTGTTGCCCATTTGGCCTTCCGGCAGGCCGACGGCCAGACCGGAGGCGTCGAGCAGCGTCTTCGGCGCGCGCTGCCACAGCCGGTGCCAGGTGGGGGTGTCGCCCAGCTCGACGGCGTTGCCGTCGCGCCCGGGGCGGAAGCCCCAGCCGTCCAGTACGATCAGCGCGACCGGGGTGCGCGACCCGAGCCTGTCATTCATATTGAAGGGGATGCAATCTACCGACGCGCTGCGCCTCCTACCAGTTGTCGTCCTCTTCGCCGCACCACTTGCCGCGCAAAGCCGGGTTCGTGTCTCGACGGACGGGGCCTGGTTCTATCAGGCGGCGTCGGGACGCCGGTTGGCCCAGCTCGAATCGGGCGCGACGCTCGCGCAGGGCACGATCCAGGGCGACTGGGCCCAGGTGACGCTGGACGGCTGGATCTTCGGATCGTCGGTCGGCACCACGGCCAGGGATGGTTTCGACCTCGCGGTCACCAAGGCGCCGTCGGAGAACCTGCGCGCCTCCCCGGCCGGGGATGTGGTGGCGCACCTCAGCATCGGTTTCCTGCTCAACAAGCAAAGTGAACAAGGCCGCTGGGTGCACGTACGCCGGCAAGGGTGGATGCAACGCTCGTCGCTGACGGCGGTGGGTGGCGCGACGGCCGTGTCTCCGCCAACCCCGGGGCAACGCCTGGGGGCAAACACACCCGACTCGACCCCCCCCGCGGTGGTCGAGCCGGGACGGGTACAAGCGGCCCGGGCCACCCCGTTGTATCGGGCGCCCGACGCCACTACGGACGCGACGGTCGCGGCCAACGCGCCGCTGAAAGTGCTGGGGCGCGCCGGCGAGTGGAGCCGCGTGGCGCTCGAAGGCTGGGTGAAGACCGCGGATCTGCGAGCGGCGCCGAGCGGAGTGCTCGTGGGTGTGAGCGCGGCTGAGTTGCGCGCGGAGCCCGACCGCTACGTGGGCGTGACGTTGCTGTGGACGCTGCAGGCGATCGCTTTGCGCACCGCCGACGATCTGCGTCCCGACATCCCGGACGGGGCGACGTATTTGCTGGCCCGCGGGCCGATGCCGGAGCGCGGGTTCGTATATGTGGTTGTCTCGCCGTCGAAGCGGGCCGCCGTGGAGGCGCTGGGGCCGCTCGCCACGTTCCAGGGTACGGTGCGGGTGCGCACCGGCCGCAGCCGCTTCATCGGTAACCCGGTGGTGGATCTGGTCTCGCTCGAGGTACAGCCATGAACGACATTCTGCGCGACCGCCTGCTGCGCAGGCTGGAGACGCTCTCCGAAGAGAAGGCCTACCAGGTGCTGGACTACGTCGAGTTCCTGGAGTCGAAGTACGCCGAACGGCCGGCCGGGGCGCCGGCGTTTCAGAAGGTGGCCGAGACGCTCGAGGACACGATGCGCGCGGGGCGCGTCCCGATTACGATCATCAAGGGGACGATGGACGCGGTGGGGAAAGCGGGAAAGTTCTTCGAGGGGCTGGCGGCCGCCGGCAAGGCCGCCGTGGACGAGGCGCGCAAAAAACCGGTGGAGGGGCCGCCGCCGGCTGAGGAAGCACCGAAGCCGTGAGGTGCACGCTGCTGCTGGCCGCGGCATTCGTGTGGGGTTGCTCCCACGAGGCAGATCGCGCACCCGCCGGGCGAGCGCCTGGGGATACGTCGGCCGAGTCGGTCGCGGCCGCTGTTACCCCGCCTCGCGGCGCCTGCGAGTACATCAGCGAATCCGACGCGTCCCGGGTTTTGGATCAGCCGTCGACCTATCGCGCGCACGCGCCCACCAGCGTCACCTGCACCCTCGCGCCCGCTTCGGGCGACGCCTTCCGCGGTATCTCGGTGGATTTCCGCATTTCGAAGGGCACCACCCGCATGTACGACTTCCTCGCGGCGCAGCAAAAATCGGAATCCGTCGGCGGGGTGGGGGACCGCGCCCTCTGGCTGCCCGCCGGGGACAACCGGGGCAACCTGGTCGTCGTGAAGGGAACGAACGAGGTCTCGCTCACCATCAGCGATTTCACCGGCGCCGGCGGCCTGAAGGCTCGGGCCCGCTCATTCGCGGAAAAAGTGCTGGAACGCATGTGAAATCGGCCCCGCCGCGAGGCTGTATCGCGGGCAGTTGAGGAGATCCGGCCCCCCGAGTAACTTCCGCTATGGGAACCTTCCGCCAGACCCCCGCCCTCACTTTCGATGACGTCCTGCTCGTACCGCGGCATGCCACGGTGCATCCGCGCAATGTGGACGTAAAGAGCCGCTTCACCAGAAACATTCCGCTCGATCTCCCGCTTGTCTCAGCGGCGATGGACACGGTGACCGAAGCCGACATGGCGATGGCCATTGCCCGGTCCGGCGGCATCGGCGTCATCCACAAGAACATGCCGATCGACCGACAGGCGGCCGAAGTCGACCGCGTGAAGCGCAGTGAGTCCGGCATGATCATCAATCCGATCACGCTCGGGCCCGATCGCCCGCTGCGTGAAGCAGCCCAGCTGATGGCCCGCTTTCGCATCTCGGGGGTGCCGATCGTCGATTCGGCGGGGAAGCTGGTCGGCATCATCACCAATCGGGATCTGCAGTTCGAGCGGGTGCTGGACCGGCCGATCCGCGACGCGATGACCAAGGACAGGCTCGTGACGGCGCCGGTCGGCACGACCCTGGATGAAGCCGAGCGGATCCTGGGGCAGCACCGCATCGAGAAACTGCCGGTGGTCGATCAACAGGGCATTCTGCGTGGCCTGATCACCATCAAAGACATCTTCAAGCGGCGCCAGCATCCCAACGCCAACAAGGATCTGCATGGACGGCTGCGCGTCGCGGCGGCGGTGGGCGGCACGCCGGAAGCGATGTCGCGCGCCAAGGCGCTGCTCGACGCCGGGTGCGACGTCATCGTGGTCGATTCGGCGCACGGCCATTCGCAGGGCGTGCTCGATACGGTCGCCTGCCTGCGCGAAAAATTTCCCGAGGCGCAGCTGGTGGGCGGCAACGTGGCGAGTGAGGCGGGAGCCCGCGCGCTGGTCGAGCGCGGCGTCGATGCCGTGAAGGTGGGCGTGGGGCCGGGCTCGATTTGCACTACCCGCGTCGTGACGGGCGTCGGCGTGCCGCAGATCACGGCGATCGTGGACGCGGTGCGCGGGGCAGGCGACGTCCCGGTGATCGCCGACGGCGGGATCAAGTACTCGGGTGACGTCGTCAAGGCGCTCGCGGCCGGCGCCGAGAGCGTGATGATGGGTTCGATGCTCGCCGGCACCGAGGAAAGCCCCGGCGAATCGTTCCTGCTCGAAGGGCGCCGCTTCAAGGTGATTCGCGGCATGGGGAGTCTGTCGGCCATGGAAGAGGGCTCGGCAGACCGGTACTTCCAGGAAGGCGAAGTCAGTCCTTCGAAATTCGTGCCGGAAGGGATCGAAGGACGGGTTCCCTATCGCGGCCCCGTGGCCGACGTGCTGTTTCAGATGGTGGGCGGATTGCGCAGCGGGATGGGATACTGCGGCGTCAAGGATATCGCCGCGTTGCGCACCGAGACCGAGTTCATTCGCATCACGTCCGCAGGGCTGCGCGAGTCGCATCCACATGACGTCGTCGTCACGCGCGAAGCGCCCAATTACAGCCTGTAATGCTTGACACCTTCCCGACCGCGCCCTAGTCTAGCCGAGCCGTTTGCTGGTCCATCTGTCACCCGGAAGGGGAACTCCGTCTATGAGCCTGTGGGCAACGAAGTCCATCACCGCCCTGCGCGCCGAAGCGGATGCGGCCGGCGAGGGATCGCTCAAACGGGCGCTCGGTCCGCTCAACCTGATCACGCTCGGCATCGGCGCCATCATCGGCGCCGGCATCTTCGTGCTCACCGGCCAGGCGGCCGCCCTGCATGCGGGCCCGGCGGTCCCGATCTCGATGGCGCTGGTGGGCATCGCCTGCGCCTTCGCGGGACTGTGCTACGCCGAAATGGCGAGCGCCGTTCCGGTCGCCGGCAGCGCGTACACCTATTCCTATGCCACCATGGGCGAGCTGATCGCCTGGATCATCGGCTGGGACCTGGTGCTCGAATACGCCGCGGGCGCCGCGACGGTCGGTGTGGGCTGGTCCGGCCACCTCGTGTCGCTGCTCGGGTTGTTCAACATTCACATCCCGGCCTCACTCGCCTCTTCGCCGACCGCGTGGTGTACGGCTTCCCAGGTCGGCACGATGGCCGCGCCCGGATGCGCCCATGCGGGACTCAATCTGACCGGCACGATCATCAATCTGCCGGCCGTGTTCATCGTGGCGATCATGTCCACGATCCTGGTGATCGGCATCAAGGAATCGGCGCGGGTGAACAACTTTATCGTGATCCTGAAGGTCACGATCGTGCTGCTGATCGTGGCGGTCGGGTTGTCTCACATCAATACCGCGAACTGGAAGCCGTTCATTCCACCCAATACCGGCGAATGGGGCACCTTCGGCTGGTCGGGCGTGTTGCGCGGCGCCGGCCTGGTATTCTTCGCCTACATCGGTTTCGACGCGGTCTCCACCGCGGCTCAGGAAGCGAAGAATCCGCAGAAGGACATGCCGATCGGCATCCTGGGCTCGCTGGCCATCTGTACCATCCTGTACATCGTCGTCTCGGCAGTGTTGACGGGAATTGTCCCCTACTCCGAGCTCAACCTGCCGGCCCCGGTCGCCTACGCGATGGAAAAGATCGGCGCCCCCTGGTGGGTGCGGGTTTCGGTCGACGTCGGCGCCGTGCTCGGCCTGGGCTCGGTGATTCTGGTGATGTTGCTCGGGCAGTCGCGCGTGTTCTATTCGATGTCGCGTGATGGGTTGCTCGGGAAATGGGCCGGGAAGGTGCACCCCACCTACCGGACCCCATACTTGTCCACGATTTACACGGGGATCGCGGTGGGACTCGCCACCGGCCTGTTGCCGCTGCAGCTGCTCGGCCAGCTGGTGAACATCGGCACGCTGCTGGCGTTCGTTCTGGTGTGCGCCGGCGTGTGGATCCTGCGCGGCAAGCGCCCCGACTTGGACCGCCCGTTCCGGACGCCATGGGTGCCGTTCGTGCCGATCATGGGTATCGTGTGCTGCCTGGGGCTGATGGCTGACGTTGCCGGGGGATACGTGGATCCGGTTGATCGTGTGGTTGATCATCGGGTTTGCGATCTACTTCGGCTATAGCCGCAAGCATTCGGTCTTACAGAAAGAACTGAAGAAGTAGGCGTCGAGAACAAAGGCGTCGAGGGGGATCGTGGACCGCGGTTCCCCTCGACGTCTTTTCTAGACGTTTTTCCTCGACGCCTCTCCTCGACGCATTATCTTCTGCCATGCCTTCGACCAGTATTCCCATTCCCCCCGACCGCGCCACCGCCGCCCGGGCGGTCGCCGCCGCATTTCGTCGCGGCATGCGCGTCGCGCTCACGACCCACGTCAACGCCGATGGGGACGGGGTCGGCAGCGAGGTCGGTCTGTGGCACCTGCTGAAGGCTCAGGGACTCACCCCGGTCATCGTCAACGCCACCGGCATTCCCGAGCGGTTCATGTTCATGGTCCCGGACGGGGCCGACGCGAGCGACCGTGCCGCCAAGGAGATCGCCCGCGCCGACCTGGTGGTGGTGCTCGACATCTCGGACCTGGGCCGGCTGGGCGATCTGGCCACCGCCGTGCGGGAGCGCGGCGTGCCAGTGGCCTGCATCGATCATCACGTCAGCCAGGGGACGCTGCCCGCGGGCCCCCGCCTGGTCGCCCCGGAGGCGACGGCGACGGCGGAGCTGGTGTTCGATCTCGCGACCGAGCTGAAGTGGAAACTCTCGGCCGACGCGGCGCGGGCGTTGTACGTCGGTCTGCTCACCGATACGGGCGGGTTCCGGTTCTCCAACACCACGGCGCGCGCGCTGCGCGTGGCGGCCGCGCTGCTCGAGCACGGGGTCGACCCCGAGTCGATCTACGAGTCCGTGTACGCGAACGCCCCCGAAGGGCGGGTGCGGCTCTTGGGCGACGTGCTCCAGACCTTGGTCGTGGAACCGGAGCTCGGCCTCGCCTGGGTAACCGTTCCCCCGGGCGCGCTCGAGCGCTACGACGTGACCCCGGACGACCTGGACGGCATCGTGGAGCACGCGCGCTCGATTACCGGCGTGCGCCTGGCGCTGCTGTTCCGCCAGATCGCCAACGGCCGCATCAAGGTGTCGTTCCGCTCGATGGGCGCGGTCGACTCAGCGGCGCTGGCGCAGGGGTTCGGCGGCGGCGGCCACCACAAGGCGGCGGGGGCGTCATTGGAAGGATCGCTGGGTGAGGCACAGACCACCGTGCTGGATGCCGCGCGCGCCTACCTGAAGAACGGATCGCACTAGACCCGGCGCGGCGGCCGGGCGAGCGCCAGCCACGCAGCCGCAGCCGCGGTTTTCTCTTCGGTGCGCCAGGATCCCTCCACGGTCTCTCCCAGCTGTGCGACCACCGCTTTCGCCCGGCGTTCGGGGCGGTGCACGGCACGCGCAACGGTCTCGTACACTTCCCGCTCCAAGACGACCAGGCTGCCCAGGCCGACGCGGCGCGCCGCGTCGATCGCCACCCGGCGGAACAACGCCCCTTCCGAGGCATGGGCCCGAATATGGGGATTGGCGATGGACGCCGGGTCTGTGACGCTGCCGACCACGATCGCGACGCCCCGCACGACCACGCCCCGGGCGCGGGTACGGCGCACCAGCTCGGCCACCGCGCGGTTGGCGCAGCGTTCGATCACCCGCACCAGCATGGCGATCGTGCGGCGGCTCTTCTGGGCCAACCCGAACCCCGCGTGATAGGGTTGCCGGGTGCGCGGAACCCGCGGGTCGCTCAGCTCGATGCGGCACCGGTCGAGCACGCGGGGCGACGCAGCGGGATCGGCGAGCACCACGGCCATGGCCCAGCCCGATTTGATCCGTAGACCCAGGGTCGCGCGGATGCGGCGGGCCACTAATGGGCGGCGCCTGCGATCCAGAGCCCCAGGACGATTGCCAGCGCCAACCCGGCCAGTCCGGGAGCCGCCCGTCCTCGGAACGCGTTGGACCCCAACGCGAGCGTCAGTCCGAGCTTGAGGAGCGTGTTGGAGAGAATCCCCACGGCTATCGCCTGCGCGGCGAGACCCGGGTCACCCGAGCCGGCCGCCAGCATGCACATCGAGAGTGTGAGGGCGTCCATGTCGGTGGCGCCGAGGAAGGCCGCGGACATCAGCACGCCGGCCGTTCCCCACAGCTGCTGCACGAACGGGAGCGCCGTGAGGACGAGCTGGAACAGGGCGGCCATCTTCAGCGCGGACCACAGCCCCAGGGGCGATTGTGGCAGCTCGGTGGGTTCCGTCGTTGTAGCCGAACGCCTGAGGGCGAGCACCACGAAGGTCACGCCGACAATGACCGCGGGGAGCAGGTACCACGCGAGCTCCCACGTCACCTGAGGCTGGAGGACCAAAGTCACGACGGCCACCCGAACGAGCAGCACGGTACACGCCGCGAGCACTCCGGCGGCGAGCGCGGCACTGAGCGCCGGCTCGCGGCGACTGTGACGGGAAAAGCCCAACGTGACGGCCGTCGACGAAATGAGCCCGCCGAGAAGCCCGGTCACGCTGAGGCCGCGGGTTTCCCCCACGGCGCCGCGGGCCAAGTACCCGAGGAAATTCAGCCCGGAGAACAGGAGCACCAGG
Source organism: uncultured Gemmatimonadales bacterium (assembly GCA_963821385.1). GTDB lineage: Bacteria > Gemmatimonadota > Gemmatimonadetes > Gemmatimonadales > GWC2-71-9 > DASTHG01. The sequence goes on along the minus strand of CAWGDK010000006.1, from coordinate 206,862 downwards.
ATCCACAAGGCGCGCGGCCGGATGCTGTCGAACGGGCCGTAGGGGCCGGGGGGCAGCAGCGGAAGAATCACCAGCGCGAGCACCGCGAACTGCAACGCGGCGGAGATCTCCGCCTGGCCGATGCGGCGGATGACCTGGTGGATCCGGGTCTTTTCGATCAGGGCGAGCACCATGATCGCGACAGTGCCGCTCGTGACGAGGGGGAACCCCAAGCCCGAGATCGCGCCGAGGCCGAGGACCAGCAGCGCGGCGACCTCGGTCGTCCCATCGACGGCGGGCCCGCCCGGTCGCGCCGCCGCGACATACGCCGCGACCGTGAGCGCCAGGGCGCCTGCCAGCAGGAGGGCGCCGAGCAGTTGGAGCCCACCGGCGATCAGCCACCCTGTGACCCCTCCCAGGATTCCCAGCAACAGGAACGTCCGGGCGCCGGCGAAGCGCGCTTCCGGTCCGGACGCATGCCCTGACCACTCCCGTTCGATGCCGACGGCGAGTCCAGCCAGCGCAGCCACGCCGAGGTGACCGGCAGCCTGAAGATCGAAACTGAGGTCCATCACGGTGCCCAAAGATGCGCCTGTGGCCCACCACGTCTAGATTCACCCGACTTTCTCGGAGGAACACCGCATGGTCAGCGTGAAGGGCATCGGCGGGATTTTCTTCAAGGCGCGCGATCCCAAGGCGCTCGGCGCCTGGTATAAGGCGCATCTGGGCATGCAGGTCGAAGACTGGGGTGGGACGCAATTCCCCTGGCGCCGGCACGACGACCCGGAGCGGACCGGGATCACGGCCTGGAGCCTGTTCAAGGAAGATTCGAAGTATTTCGATCCGGCCACCAAGCCATTTATGGTCAACTACATCGTCGAAGACCTGGCGGCGGTACTGGCGCAGCTCCGCGCCGAGGGCGTGACGGTCGACGACAAGGTGGACGAATCGGAGTTCGGGAAGTTCGGGTGGGCCATGGACCCGGAAGGGAACCGGTTCGAGCTGTGGGAGCCGCCGAAGGAAGAGACGTAGGCGCGTGGGCTGAGGGGGTGGGGACCATCTCCCACTTCCCCTCGATCCCACGCCGTGTTTCTACCAATCGAACCAGTGACTCACCTTGACCAGGAACGTGTTGTTGGCGTGCCGGGTGAACAGGTCCCGGAAGTCTCCGCCGAAGGTCCGGTTGCCGTAGGCCGGGTCGAACCCCTCCCGTCCCTGCGTCCACACCAGGAAAATCGTCGACCCCGGTTTGTACTCCCAGCGCAGCACGGTGTTGGACCGGAACTGCTTGAAGTTGAAGCCGCCGGGGTTGTTGGTCACGGCCGTGTCCGCATACGGCTTGAAGCGGCCGGTGTAGCTCGCGGCGCGCGGATTGTCGAGCTCGCGCACGTCGGAGTATTGCCCCTTGCTCACGAATGGCTCGGCGTAGATCTGCAGCGACAGCGTCGGCGTCGCGATGAAGTTGAGCCGCCACTGGAGGCTGAGGGTGCGCTGCTCGAGGTGCGCGAACGTGTAGTGCGTGACCGACGCGGTGTCGGTGAAGTTGCCGAACCATTGCGTGTTGTCCTGGTTCTTCGAGATGCTGGCGCTCAAGGACCCGGTCCACCGTGACGAGACCCGGAAATCGATTTCGGGACTCACGTTGAAGGAGGTGGTCCGCCCCTCGTCGGTGCGGAAGTAGTTGAACCAGAGGAAGGGGACGATGACCTGCCGGCCGTCGCCTTCGATCCCGCCCCAGGGGGAGATGAACTGGGAGTTCCGCACCGCCGGCCCTCCGCGCGCGCGGCGATCGTCGTAGGTGGTGCCGAGCTGGCCCACCGTTCCGCCCGCGTGCAACCACCAGTGGAACTTGAGCTCCGTGTGGATATTGGTGTTCACTGCATGGTCCAGCGGGAGCCCTTCGGAGGTCCAGTCGTTCCACTCGTTGAAATTCCAGAAAAAGCGCTGATAGACCGCGGTCGGCTTCTGGAACTGCAGCGCGGCCCATGTGGCCTGCTCCTGCCAATCCGCCCGGCGCTGAAATCCCAGGTCGTTGATCTCGTACCCGGGGGACACGCGCTGCAGGCTCGTCTCGAAGCGCAGCACCGGTCCACCGAATTTGCCGAACCGCACCTGCTCGGCGTGGCCGCTGAGGCTGGTCCGGGTGCTGTCGAATTGCAGGGCGCCGTCGGGGCGCTGGTAGAGGTGCGTCGCGTTCGTCTGCGTGGCGGCGATGGACGCGCGCGAGCCGGATACGCGGCTGGCGCTGATCGACGCATTGAACTCATACCGCCCGCCCGGGAACCGGTGGCGGAAGTCGGTGCCGCCCACATAGGCGGTGCTCCGCAGGAAATCGCGCGAGACCGCATCGAGCGACCGGTTGACCGCGGTGCCGATCAGGCCGATTCCGGTCTCGCCCTTCCGGAAGTCCTGGGTCGCGCGGAACACGGCGTAATTCGTGGCCGGCTCGATCGTCGTATCGGCGCTGGTCGTCTGCCGCTGCGTCACCGCGTCGAGCATGCCGAGCGACAGACCGCCCGGCAGGCGGCCGGTGAGCTTCGCCGCGCCGATGATGTTAGACGCCGTAGGCGAGGACACGTCGGTGTAGACGTCCGACAGCTGCGGCGCGCGACCGATGCGGCGCGAGTAGAACAGGTTTTCGCTGCCGCAGTCGCGCACAATGTTGCAGTTCAGGCTGAACCGGAGCAGGCCGCTCCCCTCGATGAAGAACGGCCGCCGTTCCTGGAAGAACGTCTCGAACGTCCCGAGGTTGAGCACCGCGGGGTCGGCTTCCACCTGCCCGAAATCCGGATTCACCGTTGCATCGAGCGTGAGGTTCGAGGTCACCCCGTACTTGAGGTCGGCCCCGCCCGTGATGCGTTGATCCCGATCGTAGCCGCTGGCCGTCGGCACTTCGACGTTTTTCGTGACCACGTAGGGGGCCACTTCCAGGCGGCGCGGTGAGGAGATGCCGTCGATGCCGGTGATTTCGCCCAACTGGGACGCGAAGCCCGGCTGGTTGCGACGGTACAGGGGCCAGCTCACACGCTCCTTGAACCGTTCGATATCCCGCCATACTCCGAACCCGAACGTGTGGACCGGTGCGTTGCCATACCGCAGCTGTGACAGGGGAATCCGGAATTCTGCCGTCCAGCCGAGCGAGTCCACGGTGGTCGCCACGTCCCACACGCCATCCCAGGCATCGTCTTCGTCGCCGTCATTGGAGATCGAATAGTCCCGCTTCACCCCGCCCGGGCTGACCGCGAACTCGTATCCGGTTCGGCGATCGTGATAGGAATCGATGACGATTTTGAGCTGATCGGTGGGGGGACGGACGTCGCGCCGGGCAAGGATGCTCAGGATCTTCTGTGGTTCCGAGTCGTAGGCGCGGATGAAAACGTAGAAGTTGTGCTCGTCGTAGGCGACCCGGGCCTCGGTGGCGAACCGCGCCGCCTTGCCTTCGTTGGGATCGAATTCCAGGAATTGCGTGATGCGTTGTGCCGACTGCCAGACCTCGTCATCGTCGCGGCCGTCGATCGCCGGGGGCCGTGCCGCCCGAATCGCCGCGGCCTGAGTCGCCGAGACGGGTGATGGGGTCGGCGGCGTCATGGACGCCGTCTGGAGAGCGGCAGCAAGCAGTATCGGTGCGATCACGGACGGGCCCTCGATAGGGATCGACGTATGAGACAGCCTACGAGGCAAAAGGGTTGAAGGGCCCGGCCGGTCGGAAGTTCTGACCGATCGCTCACACAGCCCGGGAAGCGGTCCCCGGGCCGGCGGATATCATTGGAGCCACACGCCTTACCTGGGAGAACCGATGCGTCGCATGCCCGGAGCGTTTCTAGCGGCAACCGTGGGACTGCTCGTCTTCCCGCCTCGGGGATTCGCCCAGGGACGCTTTCCGCCCGATTCCTTCAAGAACCTGAAAGTGCTCCCCAAGACCATCGACCAGCGCACCCTGATCAATACGATGCGCGGGTTCGCGCTCGCGCTCGGCGTGCGGTGCGTGTACTGCCACGTGGGTCGCGAGGGGCAGCCGCTGGATTCGGTCAACTTCGCCTCCGACGACAAGCGGACCAAGCGGGTAGCGCGGGTGATGATGCACATGGTGATGCACATCAACGAGGAGCACCTGGCCGAGGTGCCGGACCGTCCCACGCCGGTGGTCGAAGTGCGCTGCGAGACGTGTCATCGCGGCGTGACGCGCCCGCGACTGCTGGACGACGACGTGGCGTTGGTGCTGGCGGACAGCGGGCTCGACGCTGCGGTGCGCCGCTACCGGATCTTGCGGGAGCAGTACTACGGCAGCGGGGCGTACGATTTCCGCGAGATGGTGCTGACGAATGTCGCGCGAGCCGAGGCGATGGCGCAGCGCGTCGACAACGCGGTTGGCCTGCTCAAGCTCGACGCGGAATTCTATCCGGCCTCGGGCAACATCCCGTTCCTGCTGGGCGAGGCCTACCTACAGAAGGGTGATACCGCGAACGCCCTAGCGAGCTACCGCGACGCGCTCGCCAAGGATTCGACGATCGTCCCGGCGCGGCGGAGGATCACCGCCCTCAGTGGCGGGGGGCCGCGCTAGCGCCGATCGGCGTTCCCGGCGGCGCCGGCACCGGCGGCGTACGCGGAGTCCCCGGGTCACGACGCGAGAGAAACCGCTCGATGTCCGCCGCCACCAGGGCGCGATGCGCCCGGGCCTCGGCGTCCGCGGCCGGCACCGCCGCCAGCCGGGTAATGCGCCGCAGACCCGCCTCCGCATCGGCGCGCGCCTGCACTACGGCGTCCGCATCAGCCGCGAGCCCGAGCAACCCGTCCACTACCGCCCGCTGAGACACGCGCTGCAACGCCGCATGCGTGGCGGCAGCCGGGGCGCCCCAGGTGCGGGCGATCATCCGATCGATCACGTCGGACAGTGTGGGCAACGACGGGTCGCGGTCGGCGAACGCGACCAGCCGTGCGGTACGATTGGCGGACAAGAGCCCGCCCACGATCTGGGTGGCCAGAGTGCGCGCCGCCTCCTGCTGATTGAACGCGGGTGCCCCGGGGGATCGAAATCCGCGCGCATCGGCATCGTAGCCGTGGGGCGTCGGGGCGAGGTCGGCCAGCACCGGCTCGGGGATGGCGAGCGCCGCGGGCTGGATCGCATCGAGCAGCAGCTCGAGCGCCCGCCGCTGGCGCGGGCCGGGGATGAGGCGGGTGACCGGCAGCGAATCGCCCCGCACGCCGTAGCGATACTCCATGCCCCCAACCGCCTTGATCGCCGCGCCGATCGTGAAGCGATGGTGCAGATAGACCGTGGCGAAGCGACGATTGAGCAACGCCATCGGCTCGCCCGGCTGGATCGCGCGCTCGTCGAAGCGGGCCATCAGCGTGTCCCGCACCGCCTGGACCCGCGCCAATTCCTCGACGGCATCGCTCCCATTCACCCAGGTCGTGCCTTCGGGATAGGAGTTGTCGGCCCCTTCATCGGGGTTGGTGATGAAGCGCAGTCCCCGGGCCATGCCCTCGCGCACGATCGCGTCCAGGGCCGAATCCTCCCGGTCCGAGGGGAACTCCGCATATGCCCAGCGGATCGCCAGGGAGTCGTACGCCCCGGGGCCGTTGCGGTAGGCGTCCGAGAGATCGATGCGGCCATTGGTCAACTTGATCAGCGGGGCGGGGTAGGCCATCACCGACGCGCGTCCGTCCGCGGCGGCGATGAAGTTGTGGGCGAGCCCGAGCGTATGCCCCACCTCATGGGCGGCGTGCTGGCGGCGGCGCGCCATGGCGAAGTCCAGGGCGCTCACCGTCGGGTCGAGGGAGGCGATCCAGTCGCCCATCCCTTCATCGGCTTCGAGCGGATCCTCTTCCTCACGGCCGTCGCGGGCCGGCTCGGTTCCGGCGTACCAGTCGTAGTCCACCACCGAACGGTGCGATTCCATGCGCACCGCGGCCTTGATGATCTCGCCGGTGCGCGGATCGGAGTATTCCGGCCCGATGGAGTAGTCCGGGTCGGTGCGGTGCACCCATTGGATCACGTTGTAGCGGGCGTCCATGGGATCCATGTCGGGCGGCATATCTTCGATGCGAAACGCATTCTTGAATCCCGCTGCCTCGAACACGGTGTTCCACCACATCGCCCCCTGGCGAAACGCCGTTCGGTACGGCTCGGGCACCGCCGCGTCGAGGTAGTAGACGATCGGTTGCACTGGCTCGGACAGGGCGGCCCCGGGGGTCTTCTTGATCAGCCGATGGCGGATCGCGTAGCGGCGCACGTAATCCTGGTCGAACGGCTGCGCGAAGTCGTAGTACGACACCGTGAACAGACCGATGCGCGGGTCGAACCGCCGAGGCCGGAAGCCCGGCTCGGGCAGCTGCACCAGCGACAGATGCTGCCGCACCGTGATGGCGCGCCCCTCGGGGGCGTGGGACTGGATGCTCGGGCCCGGCTGGTCGCTTGTGAAAGTGAGCGACGTCTCGATTTCCGTGTTGCGCGGAAATCCCTTGGTGCGCGGCAAATAGATCGTGCTGCGGTCGCGATCGATCTGAAACGTGCCCTGATCGCTGCCGCGCAAGGCTCCCTTTACGTCACTCAAGTCGCTCAGCGTGAACCCCGTGATCTCCACCAGCAGCCGCCCCGCTTCCTCGGCCAGCACGTCCAGCGCGGCGAGGGTCGAGAGGGGAAACGACTCGCGCACCGACCGCGCCAGCGCGCCGGTATCGCCCACGGCGCGGAATTGCAGATTCTGGAGCACCAACAGCACCCTGGGACCGACGCGCTCGAAGCGGGCGATCTGCTCCCGGCCGATGGTGCCTCGGTCGATGCCGATGCCGGCGTCCCCTAGGCCGGTGGCGAGCGAGGGCAGATAAAGAAAGTCCTGCCCCAGCCGGCCCGCCGGGATCTCGAGCAGCAACCGTCCTTTGGCGGCGTCCCAGTACAGCGGGAAATACCCGTCGCGCTTTTCGAAGCCGCGCGTATAGTCCGCGATCGGCTGCTGTTGAGCGACCAGGGGACGCGGCGCGGCGATCGCCGCGCACGCCACGAGCCAGGCAGTCAGGCGCATGTGATCAGCTCCTCGAGGGTCTAGCGCGAACCGGCCTCGGCAGCCAGCATGGCGAGCGCCGCATCGCGCACGGCATTGAAGCCGATGGCCGAGCTGTCCGGATGGACGTCATTCGATGTATTGAACGCCGCGATCACGCCCATACGGGTGGCGGGATCGACATAGAAGAAGGAGCGAAATCCCGCCTGACTCCCGGTGTGCCCGACGAAGCGACGCTGCGCCCGGTGCAGGATGAAGAACGAGAGTCCAACGGAATCGGCGCCCGCTTCGGGTCCTGGGTAGGGAACCCGGCTCCGCCACATTTCCTGGAGCGACGAGCGGCGCAGCACGATATCGAACCGCCGCGCCAGGGCGGTGTCGTTCCCCGCGGCGCTCGTGAGAAAGCGGAGCCACGTGGCCAGATCGCCGAGCGGGGCATTCCAGCCGCCGTTCGGGATCGTGATGCCGGGATCGAAGTCGCGGCCGTTGTCCTGCAGCCAGAGGCGTCCCGAGGCGCTGTCCTTTTCGACGAAGTAGTTATTCGACCGCGCATCGGCGAGCCAGTACGGTGTGGCGGCGAAGTAGCTGTGGGCGAGTCCCAACGGACCCCACACGTTCTTGTAGATGTACCCTTCCCACGGATCCCCCGTGATCGATTCGATGACGCGGGCCAGGTAGATGAATCCCGGGTTCGAGTAGCCGAAGCGCGAGTCGGGGCGGAAGTGCACTTCCTGGTAGGGCATCATGGCGACGAGCTGCTCCCAGCGCGTCGGCTCGAACGGCTCCCAGGGCCGGCCTTCGGTATAGGGCCAGGTCGGATTCTGGAACCCGGACGAGTGGCCGAGCAGCATCCGGATCGTGATCGCGTCGATCGACCCGAACGAGTCGTGCACTTGGCGCAGCTCGGGGACCCAGCGCGTCACCGGGTCGTCGAGTGAAAGCAATCCGCGATCGCGCAATTGCAACATCGCGACCGCGGTGAGGGTCTTGGTAATCGAGGCCCAGTGGTAGATCGTGCCGGGCCCCGTGCGGATCCCCTGGGCGCGGTCGGCAAACCCGTATTCGTGGTGCGCCACCTCACGGCCGTCGCGCAGCACCAGGATGCTGGCCCCGACGATGCTGTCCGAGGCGGCATAGGTGTCGAACGCCCGCACGACGGCCGGCCAATCCCGCGGCGCCTGGGCGGAAAGAGACACGGCCGAGCCGACCAGGAGGCCGAATACACATCGATGAGTTCGCATGACCGGCAAAGATATGGAAAAGGCCCCCCGTCCGCGCGGGACGAGGGGCCGGTAGCAATCCAGGAGGTTTGAGGTCAGGTCTTGGTGAGCGTGAACTGCCCGCAGCCGGTGAAGGTGATGGTGATGGTGGAGGTCGCGCCGTTGCGCGTGGCGACCACGACGAGCGTGCCGCTGTCGAACTTGGGCCGATCCTCGCACGTCGCGTCGAAATGCAGCGCCGTGGGGGTCGTGACGTCGAGCGCGAAACTGTGATCGCCGTGCGTGAACGTCGAGCTGCCCGTGATGGTTAACGTCCCGCTCGGCAGCCACCAATCGGCCCGGATGGCGCCCGCGGAATCGGCCGTGAACAGGGCATCCCAGTTTCTGAGGTGGGTCGCCGTCGAGGCATCGCGGAACAGGATGTCGGTCCGGAAATCGACCGCCGTCTGGGAAATCTTGGCCGAGTCACGGATCACCTGCCGGCTGCCGTTCCACGTGATCGACGACATCAGTCCGTCGTGATTGACGTGAATGCGGGCGAAATCCGTGAACGCGAGCTTCAGGGCGTGATCCGTATTGACCGGTGTCGGATCGACGACATCGATGATGCCCCGGACCGTATCCGAGCCGCGACGGAACGTGAAGACGCAGTCGGAGAAGGTCACCCGCACCGAATCCGCCACCCGGTCGCTATCCGAATTGACGGATGGGGTCGGGGACACATCGACGCTGCACGTGAACGGGGTCAATCGGGTGACGATCGGCGGTGCGGCGCCGGGCACGAACCCCGGCCCGCCGCCGGCCGTGGCCACATCCAGCTCGGCCTGGGCATCGGCGACGAGGACCTGGCCGATGCTGTCGGCCTGGGCAGCGGTGAGCGCTGGCTGTTGCGGACCGGTTCGCTCGCTGCAGGCGGCGAGACAAAGGACGGCCGCCCCAACCAGCGTCACCAAATAGCGGCGCGTGCGGACGGAGTCATGCATGACGGTCGGACTCCCAGTGAGGGTGCGGGTCATGGATTGAAAAACTCGGCCATGTTCGAAGCGCCGGCCGCGGCGCCCGGGAAGCTCGTGAGACCCAGGGCTTCGGCCGAAAGACGCAGTGTGTTTTCGTGCTGGTACAGCACCGAGGAGGTGTAGCCGGTTTTCGTTTTGGCGCTGATGGCGGTCCAGACGATCCGGCCGCCACCGTGCGTATTGTCGTGATCCGCTTCGTCGAACACCACGATCAGCAGGCCAGTGGCCTGAAACGTCGCGCTCGCGATCAGCGGGCCGAGGTTGGTCTGGAGCCACGCGTCGGCCGTGAGCAGGTCGCAGTCATGGGCGTCGTTGCACAGGTTGGGGACGATGAACGAATAATTCGGCAGCGTATCGCCGGCGAGGTCGGTCGCGAACTGCGTGAACGGGACCAGCCGCTTGATCTGCGCCGAGTCGTTGACGACGTCCGAGAAGAACGACAGGGGATTGTGCTTGCGGGCGTAGTCGCCGCTCTTCTGTCCCGTATAGCCGACCGAGGGGAGATCCTCGGCATAGGATTTCCACGTCTTGCCGGCCGCGAGCAGGTGGCGCACGATGTTGTCGTCGGGGACAGTGGCGCTGTAGCCGTCACTATTGGTGATGATCTTTCCCGCCGTCATCATGAAGTAGTTGCCGATCGACGGGTGCGTGTTGGCGTAGTACTGCAACGCCGATCCGTGCTGCGCGATGAGCGACGTCAGATACGGCATGCTGGCGCTGTCGACCTGGGCCAGGTCGTGATTCTCCTCGACCACAATGAATACATGACCGAACGACGGCAGGACCCCACCGCCGCCGCCATTCCCTCCTGGTCCATTCGCGATGGCACAGGCGAGGGAGGCGATTGTCAAAATGGTCAGCGGAATGCACGACCGGCGCATGCTTGTTCTACTCGTCATTCTGCGTAAAGGTCGCTCGGATGTGCCCGGAAACCCTGTGAGCCTGGTCACGGATGCGGTCAGGGATTGAAGAACTCCGCCATGTTGCCGGCCGCCGCGGCCGCGCCGGGGAACTGGGTCAGCCCCAAGGCCTGGGCCACGAGCCGCAACGTGCTCTCGTGCTGGTACAGCGTGGTCGAGACATAGCCGGGCTTCACCTTCGGGCCCACGGCCACCCAGGCAATTCGCCCGCCGCCGTGTGTGTCGTCCGTATCCGCCTCGTCGAACACGATGACCAGCAGCCCGTCCTGTTGGAACGTGGGGTTCGTCAGCAGCGGGGCGATGTTGGTCTGGAGCCAGGTGTCGGCGGTCTGCAGGCTGCAATCGTGCGCGTCGTTGCAGAGGTTGGGCACCACAAACGCGTAATTGGGCAGGCTGTCGCCCGCGAGGTCAGTGGCGAATTGGGTGAAGGGGACGAGCCGCCGAAGCTGGATCGAATCGTCGACGACGTCGGAGAAGAAGGACAGCGGGTTGTGCTTGCGGGCGTATCTCCCGACACTCGGCCCGGTGTAGCCGACGGAGGGGAGATCTTCGGCATAGTCCTTCCACGTCTTCCCGGCGGCGAGCAACTGTCGCACGATGTTGTCGTCCGGGATGGTCTGCGAGTAGCCGTCGTTGTTGGTGATGATCTGGCCCATCGTCAGCATGAAGTAGTTGCCGATGGACGGGTGGGTGTTGGCGTAGTACTGGGTGGCGAGCCCGCCCTGGGCGATGAGCGTCTGCAGGTACGGCATGGCGCTGTCGACCTGCGCGTAATCGGTGTTTTCTTCCACGACGATGACCACGTGCCCGATCGGCGGAAGCGCACCGGCGGCGGGAGTGACGGTGAACGGCGCACTCGGGCTCGTGCTCAACCCGGCCGCTGACGCCACGAGCGTGTAGTCGGCGCCGGGCTGATCGATCTGCAGATCGCCAAAGCTGGCCACGCCGGCGACCGCAGCCACGGTCGTCGTCCCGCTCAGAGTTCCTCCGCCGGGGTTGGTGCCGATCGCCACGGTCACGGCGCTCGTGAATGCCGTGACCGTGGCCCCCAACGAATCTTCCGCGGTGACCACGACCGTCGGCGTGATCGGTACTCCCACCGTGGCGTTCGACGGTTCAACGGTGAAAATGAGCCGGATCGGGGGTAGCGGGATGACGTCGAACGCGACGCTGGTATCCGGGACGAGGGCGGCAGCCTCGGCCGAGAGGGTATAGCCGGTGTCCACCTGGTCGATCATGAGCGCGCTGAACGTCGCCACGCCGGCCGCCGCCGCGGTGCTGGTGACTCCCGTCAGCGTCGCGCCCGCGGGGTTCGTTGCGAGTGCCAGCGTCACCACGCCCGTGAAGCTCGTCGCGGTGTTGTCCAACGAATCCAGTGCAGTGACGCGGACCGCCGGGTTGATCGCCGTGCCGGAAATGGTAGTGCTCGGTTGTCCCACAAATACGACCCGGACCGCGGGCGCGGCGGAGACCTGGAACACCGCGCTCGTATCGGGGGCGAGACCGGCGCTCGTGGCAACAAGCGCATAACTGCTGCCGCTCTTGGTGATTCGCAGGTTGCTGAAACTGGCGAGCCCGGCCCCCGCGGCGACCACGATCGTCCCCGTCAAGGTGGCCCCGCCGGAGTTGCTGACGAGGCTCACCGTCACGTCACCGGCGAATGTCGTGGCCGTATTGCCCAGCGAATCCTGCGCGGCGACGGCGACCGCCGGAGCGATCGGCGTCCCGGCGATCGTCACACCAGGCTGACCGGTGAACGCGAGCCGGACGCCCGGCGCGGCGATGATCTCGAACGGAGCAGTGGTCGCAGGGGGAACGCCGGTGGCCGTTGCCGAAAGCGTAAACCCCGAACCCGACCGGTTGAGTCGTAGACTCGAAAACGTCGCCTTGCCACCGACGGCGGAGGCGCTCGTGGTGCCGGACAGCACCGCGCCTCCCGGGTTCGCCGCGAGCGCAACGGTGACCTGACCAGCAAAGCACGCGAGCAGGTTCGCCGACGCGTCACGTGCCTCGACCTGAACGGGCGGTAGGATCACACCGGCCGTGACCGAGGTGGGGGCCGCAGTGAAGGCCAGGGAAGCGACCACACACGTGGTGGTGGGTCCATCGGATGTACAACTCCAGAGCAGGCAGCCCATCCCGAGGATGTACGCGGTGGACCGTGCTGCTAAGGACGACGCCATGTTCTTCACACCTAGTCTTTATCGGCCCGTTCCGCTAGCTCCTCGAGCGATCGAGGCCAATCCTTTTTGAGTAACCGCGACAGGCTCCGGTCGGCCAGCAGTCGTCCACCGGTCTGGCATCGGACGCAGTAGTTCACCTCGTTCTGAGCGTAGCGAATGCGTTGCACCGGCGCACCACACACAGGACAGGGTTGGCGGAACCGGCCGTGCACGGCCATCTCCGGGCGAAACGCAGTCACCTTTTCGGGGAAGCCCTCCCCGGTCTGCTCGCGCAGGCGCGCGATCCAGGTCGTGAGGGTGAGGCGGGTGGCTTCATACAGTCGTTCGATCTCCTCCGGAGTCAGGCGGCCGGTCAGGGCGAGCGGGGACAGCTTGGCCGCGTGCAGGATCTCGTCCGAATAGGCGTTGCCGATGCCGTCCAGCAGGTGCGGATCGGTGAGCGCTCGCTTCACCGTGTGCGATTCGCGCGTAAGGGCTTCGCGGAATTGATTCAGTGTTGCGGTCAGCGTGTCGAGACCGGCGGGGTCGTGCGCGGCGAGCCCCGCGGCCCCGTGGACCAGGTGCAGCGCGGCGCGATGCGTCGACCCGGCCTCAGTGAGGATCAGGGTGCCGGTCGAGAAGTCGAGCGCTGCGAGGCCGAGCCGGCCGGGGATGCGGGCACCAAGGGCGCCCCAGCGCAGCCGCCCGGCGATCATGAGATGCAGCACGACGAAGTAGTCCCCGTCGAGCCCGATGACGATGCGCTTGCCCAGCCGCCGCAACGACGTCACCGCTCGGCCTTCGATGGCCGACACCGGGGGGTCGGTAGAGCGCAGCACGAATGGGCTCGCGATGCGGACGTGCTCCAGGCGCGCGCCGCCGATCCGGGGCTCGAGTGCGTGCAGGTACAGCGTGATGTCGGGAAGCTCGGGCACGGCCTGCCCCGGGGCGGGGGGGATCAGCTCAGCGTATTGGGACCACGGCGCGATGACACGCTGCCGTCCGGTCGCACCACATCCGAAAAATCCGGACGCAGCGACAGAGAAATCGGCAGCCGATGTTCGACCACGAGCTGTATCACCGCCATCGCCTCCGGGGCCGGATCGGCCCCGGGCGCCGCGCGGTGATACCACACGACGCCGTTGCGCGACCGCAGCTCGGCGAGCACCGGGCGCAGCCCTTCGAGCGTGGTGGGCGTGCCATCGAACCAGATCTCGCCGGCCGCGTCGACCTTGATCTTGGCCACTGGGCCGCGGGGGTCTCCGGTATCCATACGGCCGCCAAAGCTAGCGTCAACGGGAGAGGGACGCGAAGGCGCGCACCGGGAATGAGCCGCACCCCTTCACCTTGACCGGGACGGCGGTGAAGCGAAAGCCCGAGTCCGGGAGCTGCTCGAGCCCGCACAGATGCTCGACAACGGGGATCTTTGCGCCCAGCAGGATGGTGTGGACCGGACGGCGGCCGTCGGCCGTGTCGTCGATGTTGAGGGAGTCGATCCCCACGAGGGTGGCGCCGGCGCTCGCCAGATGGCGCGCCGCGGCCTCGGTCAGGAATGGGTTCCCGTCGAAATAGCGCTCCGTGCGCCAGTGCCGATCCCATCCGGTGTGCACCAGGACGGCCTTGCCCCGAACATCGAGTTGCGCGAACGCGTCCTGGTCCACCGCCCGTCCGGCCGCCACCGGCGCGCGGACGACCAACCCCTCGAGCTCCGCGACCTGCTCCAGTCGCAGATCCGCAAGATCGCCTCCGTCGGCATAGCGGTGGAATGGGCTGTCGATGTAGGTCCCGGTGTTGGCCGCCATCTCGATCTTCCCGAGGTGGAATTCGGTGCCCGGCGCGTACCGACTGCGCGAGGCTTCGCGGCTCAGGAATTCGCTGATCACCGGCGCGGGGATGCCCCGGTAGGTGATCATGCCGTCTTCGACGGTGTGGCTGAGATCGATCAGCGTCATGGAAAGGACTTACCGTGGCTCGGACGTGTACACCTTGTTTACGATGCGCCAGCCCGAATCGAATTTGACGAGCGAGAGGTAGTCGGTGTAGCGCGAGCGCGGATAGTCCTCCACGACGGTGACGCTCGCGATGTCGCGCGTGACGGTGAGGGCCGCGATGCGCAACTCCCCTTCCTCTTCATGACCGGCGCTGGCCGCGAATCCTTCATACCAGTGCGCCTGGGTCAACTGCCCCAGGTGGCCGTCCCGGTCGACGAAAAACAGCTTGGCGTCGGGCCAGAAGGCTCGCTTCAGGCTCTCGACGTCGTTGAACTTGAGGCCGTGCAGGTACGATTCCACCACCTCGCGCACCGCGACGGCGTCGCCGCTGCTGCCCGGACTCCCAGCCCCGTCGCTGTTGGTCATGTCGAGGGCGATGCGCCAGTCTCCGTCCTCGCGCCTCCACACGCCCAGGTACTTGCCGACATCGAACGCCGCAGGGTGCGTGGTATCCGGCGTGAAGCGGTACATGCCGGTCACCACCGCCACGTCGCCGCTCTTGGCAACCATCACCGAGTCGGCCCGGAACTCGTTGCGGAAATTCGGCCACTGGTCGGTCATGCCCCGGAACACGGCGGCGATCGAGTCGTGGCCGTGGACCGTGGGGGCGTTGGCCCGCAGCATCTGCGCGTCCCGCGCGTACAGCGCGGTCACCGCATCCATGCGGCGCGCCGCCACATCCGCAAACGACTGCTGCTCCAGCGCCCTGATCCGTGCCGCTTCTGCGACGGTGTCCGTTTTGCGAGATCGCCCGCAACCGGCCGCGGTCATGCCCGCGATGCCGAGGCAGATGACAAGAGCACGCATCTGTCGCTCCTTCTTTCTAAGGGGTCCGCAATCGCCCGATTCGCAGGGCGACCGGCCAGGTCACGCTACGCCGCTCGACCGAGGACGGCCAGACCTGCGACAGCCGCTGCGCGATTTCCGGCATCGGGTCGCGGCCTTCGGTGCGCCGCGCCACCGCCACGGCCGACCACGTCCCGAAGTACCCCACCAGCTCGGCGCGCGTAAGATCGGCCGTCATGGCAAACGACTCGGTCGGGATTTCCTCGAAGGGAAACGGGAGGTTGCGGTAGCCGGTTTCGACCTGTACCCGCTCGGGCGGCCAATAGCGTCCGATCCGGGTCTCATAGAACCAATCCATCGCGGTATCGACATCCGGCCCGACGCGGCAGCGGTCGTAGCACCACACCGCCAGCACGCCCGCCGGCCGCAGCACGCGCCGCACCTCAGGATAGAATGTCTCCAGGTCGAGCCAATGCAGCGCCTGGGCGACTGTCACGAGATCGACCGTCCCAGTCTCGAGTCCGGACCTGTGTTCGGCCGCCACCCGGTATTCGACCCGTGGATCCGGCCGGGCATGTTCGATCTGCTGCGCGCTGCCATCGGTGGCCACGACACGCGCGAACCAGTGCGCGAGCGGCACGGCCGCCTGGCCGCTGCCGGTGGCGCAATCCCAGGCGAGGTCGTGCTCCGTCGCCTGCGCGGCGACGTAGCGGATCAACGCGTCCGGATAGGAGGGCCGGAACGCCGCGTACGCGCCGGCGGCCGCGGAGAAGTAGTCGCCACTACGCATGTGGGGGAAAATTAGCGTAGCTTCGGGGCGGCCAGCCACCAGGTGAATCATGCCGGCACCCGTCGCAGTCCGTGGGAGCCTCGCCTACTTCGTCGACGATCCATTTCTCACCGACCCGCGGACGGCATTCGTCCACGAATCGGATGGCCTGCTCATCTGCCGGGACGGGCTGATCGAGGCGGTGGGTCCGGCGGACCGCTTGCTCAGCAACCTGCCACGTGGTGTGGAGCCGGTGCGGTATCTGGGCGGCGTCATCATGCCCGGATTCGTCGATACCCACGTGCACTTCGCGCAAACCGAAATCATCGGCGCCTACGGCGAACAGCTGCTCGACTGGCTCGAGACCCGTGCCTTTCCCGCCGAACGGCGTTTTGCCGACCCCGCCCATGCAGCCGACATGGCCACACGATTCTGCGACGAGCTGCTGCGCAACGGGACCACGACGGCGCTGGTGTTCTGCGCCGTGTATCCCCAATCGGTGGACGCGCTGTTCGCGGAGGCCGCGAAGCGCAATCTGCGGCTCGCCGCCGGAAAGGTCCTCATGGACCGCAACGCGCCCGCCGATCTGCTCGACACGGCGCAGACAGGCTACGACGACTCCAAGGCGCTGATCGCCCGGTGGCACGGCCAGGGGCGCGCGCTCTACGCCATCACGCCCCGCTTCGCGCCCACCAGCACGCCGGCGCAGCTCGAGGCTGCGGGCGCCCTGTGGCGCGAGCATCCCGACGCGTTGGTGCAGACACACATCTCCGAGAGCGTCGAAGAAGTCGCCTGGGTGCGGAGCCTGTTTCCCGAACGGGCCAGTTACCTCGATGTCTACGACCAGGTCGGCCTGGTGGGGCGGGGCACGGTGCTGGCGCACGGCGTGCACCTCACCGAGCCCGAGATGGCGCGCTGCCACCAGGCCGGGGCGGCCATCGCGCACTGCCCGACCTCGAATCTGTTCCTGGGCAGCGGGCTGTTTCGCGTCCAGATCGCCAAGGATGAGCGCCGGCCGGTCCACGTCGGATTGGGCAGCGACGTCGGGGCGGGAACCAGCTTCTCGACCCTGGCGATCCTCAACGAAGCCTACAAGGTGGCTCGGTTGCACGGCGATACGCTCACGGCGTTGCGGGGCTTCTTTCTCGCCACCCTGGGTGGGGCGCGGGCGATGGGTCTGGAGCAGCGCATCGGGTCGTTCGCGCCCGGACGCGAGGCCGACTTCGTCGTACTCGATCCGGCGGCCACGCCGCTGCTCGCGCTGCGCACCGCGCGCGCCGAGTCGATCGAGGATGTGCTGTTTGCGCTGATGACGCTGGGGGATGACCGGGCCGTGGCGGCGACTTATGTCGCCGGAGCCCTCACCCATCGGCGAGATCGGTAAATCACGTCCAACCTTTGGTTTGGGCGAGTATCAGAACGGGTATCCTTCTGCCGGAGCCAATGTGCGCTCAATCCTCGTGACGTTCGCCCTGCTCAGTCTGCCCGCGTTTCCGGCCGCCGCCCAAACCGCGAGCGCCCAGGCCCAACTGTGGAACGCCGCCATCGCCGGCGACACGGTGGCACTGGCCGCGGCGCTGCAAGGCGGTGCTGCGATCGATTCCCTGGACCGCCGCACCAGCGTCAACGGCCGGCGGGCGTTGAACTGGGCCGCGTGGTTCAATCACCCCGAGGCGATCCGGTTCCTGGTCGCGCACGGCGCGAAGATCAACCTCAGCAATTGGACCGGATTCACGCCACTGCACCACGCCGCCGAGAATGGCTCGCTGGAAGCGGCGCGGGCACTGCTGGCATTGGGAGCGGACAAAACGCTGCTCAACGGCGCGGGGCAACGTCCCGTCGATGTGGCGCGCGAACGCGGACATCCGGATATCGCGGCCCTGATCGACTCTTTGCCGCGCTAGCTGGCGTTACGGTTGCGGCTTGCTCCCCCGCTCACTCGAGTCCCGACCGCCACGCGCCAGCAACCGTTCGGTGAAGTCGACTCGCTCATTCAGCTCGCTGAGCTGACGGTGCACGGATTCGAGCTCGTCTCGCAACGCCTGCACCTCGTTCCCACCACCGCCCTGTCCCCCGGCGCGCAGCCGAGCGTCCTCGACCTTGAGGCGCCATAACTTGAGCATGCCGCCCATGATGACGGCGGCGAGGGGGATCGCCAGGGCGGTAATGGGGATGAGGAGCGCAAGCATCTGTTTGTCCATGCGTGCAATCTATCGCGAGGACTCGGCCTGCTGCACGCCGCACGTCTCGAACGCCGCCGGATGGTCGCCGGTTTGCAGCAGATCGTGCAGCATCTCGTGCTCTACCAGCAACTCATCGGTGATGTGGGTGACGGCGATGTAGATCTCGTGCGGCGGGTCCCACCAGCCCCAGCGCGGTCCCTGCGGGGTCGCGAATTGATTGCCTGGTACCTGGTACCATTCGATCTCGTCCAACGGGGCGCTGACGTGGGCGCACGTTTCCATCCGGTCCCACCATACGGCATAGAGCGCAACGGGCGGCGTGAAGGGCCGGGCGTCCGCCGGCTCGAACGGGTGCGCGAGACACGCCCCGAGGAGCAGGGGCGCCGCCCGCAGCACCTCCCGGAGCGGAGTGCGCTCCGGGATTGCGTGCCTCGTCGATCGCATCGCTACTGGATCACCACGATCCGTCCACTCATCGCCGACCCATGGACCCCGCAATTGTAGTTGTACGTGAGCCCGCTCGTGTTGAACGTCACCGAATAGGTCGAGTTGGCCGCGCTCTTGACCGGGCTGCTCGTGAAACTTGGCGTGCCGATCGACTGAATGCTGTGCGATCCCGCACTGTTCCAAGTCCAGGTCACGGTGGTCCCTGCCAGGACCGTATCGACGGCCGGATTCTGCGTGCCGTTGTGGGCGCTGCGAAACAGAATATTACCCACGATGATCTGACCGGCCGGGCCGCCACCCCCACCGCCTCCGCCCCCACCTCCACCGCCGCCCCCGTAGGGCGAGGTGATCCCGCTGCACGCTGCGATGGCTGCCACGCCCGCCGCCATGATCCATGTCGGGTACCGCATATCGAGACCTCCGTCGAAGTGAGTGTGACGGCACGATTGCATTGCACGCGCGTGCACTCACTGAACAACGCAGGTCGGTTTGGGATTCCCCTTGTGGACTGGTCTCACAACGACCGGACAGAGCGAGCGGCTGTTGGTCCTTTAGGCGGTCGACTGGGTGACCCTCGTCACTCTATTGCTGTCCGCGACCGCGACTCAGCGCCTCGAGCGGCCGCGGAGGCGCGCGGGCCTCTTTCTAGCGGCCGCCGCGGGGCGGCCCGAGATGCTCCTGGGCCCCGACGGCATAGGCCTCGCGCAGCCAGGCGCGGAACTCGGCGTCGACCTCAGCGGGCGACACCAGGCGGAAGTAGTGCACATGATTCCGGGCCGAGAACGTTTCGATCTTGCGGAAGCGTGGGTGGGGCAGCCGGCGGGCGAGCACGACATGACCATCGATCCAGCGCTGGCGTGGCGTGACCTGGGCGAACGACATCCGCACTTGAAAGGCGATGCGCGTTTTTTCCGGGAGGACGATGACCGGTCCGATCATGGCGATCGCGCGACGGACCGTTTCAAACAGCGCACGGATGGCCGGATCCTTGCCTCGAAAATGATGGGCCAGGTCGTGCCGGCCGCAGGAATGCGATTGGTTGCGGTTGGCGAAGCGCCGCTTGCAACGGGGACAGGTCCAGAGTGGCGGACGGTTCCGGCGTGGCTGGGCTTGTCGGTTCAAGCCGCGGACTGCCGGAGCTGCAGGACATTGCCTTCCGGATCATGGCCGTCACACGCCCGAAAACCGCGGGCCTCCCACTCATGCTCAGAAGATTTGATCGACCCGCCGAGTGCCGTCGCGACCGCGCGCGCGTCGGCGATGCTGCCGACGGGAAGACACAGCTTCCAATGGGAGTCTTCGCGCACAGCGATGGGACGCGGAGTCGTGCGCTGTTCCCGTGGCCGGGGCCGTAGCGCATGAATGACCAGCTGGATGCCGTCGAGCTCGAGCACCGCATGATCGGATGCGTCGTGCACCATGGACATGTGCGCCAGCTCTCTGTAGAACTGAGTCATCCGCTGGACCTCATCGACAAACAGGACGACACTTGGTTTCGGTCTCCCCATCATGCGCCCCCGCGCGCCGACCGTTGATCCGCTGCGACCGCTCTAGAAGGTCACCCAATTCAACAACAGGGCGAAGGCCCAAATCGGAACCAGCAGCACGATCCAGACGAGCATTCCTACCAGCCACTGCTTTGACTGCGAAGCCCGAATGGTGGCAAGCCAGTGAATGACACCGGCGGTCACGGGCGGTGGAATGATGGCGAGCAGCACCGGGAACCCGAACGCCGCCTCGCCGCCTGAAGCCCACATATTCAGGAGCGCGACCACCAGAAGACCCACCGTGGTCAACAGTGTGGCCAGGGCTAACAGTGCCAGGCCGCCTCGCTTGAAACCGGCGCTCGCGGCGAGGGCAAACACGGCGCCGACGCCGAGGTAGAGGAATACCGTCATGGGGGCTCTAGGCTCGCGCTTCCTTCGCGCGTGTTTGCCATTGCCACAGACCGGCCGTGACCTCAGCCGGCAAGCGACATCCCAGTTGGCGGGCCAGCATGACGATCTGGCCGCGATGATGCCCTTCGTGCGCTACGAAGTAGGCCAGCACGTGCCCGACATCGAGCGGGAGATTGCGCCACGTGTAGGACGCGCTGGGGGGGATGGTGCCGCCGTGATCGCACCCCAGCTGCAGCAGGCTGACCATGGCGCGGCTGCTCCGATTCAGCGCCGGGACGAGCTGCCGGAGGCCGACGTGCCGCCGATCGACCGGTTCCGGCACCGCGATCCCATGCGCCTTGCCCAGCGTTCGGATCCACATGCAGCGCGCATTGTGAATGTGGCCGGCGATCATCCGGACGGTGCGTCGCGGGGCGCCGGGCACGCTGGCCGCCCACAGATCCTTGGGGAGATGCTCGAACAGGAAGACGGTGACGCGATTCGTCGTTCTCCACACGGGAACGAGCGTGTCTCGCAGTGCCACTGCCTTACGGCTTCGGTGCGACCGCAGCACGCGTGCGCATCAGGGTCGTGGTTCCTCGTATAGACCGAATTCATTCCCCACCGGATCGGCGAACACCGCAAAAGCGCCCATGCCGGGCCCGATCGCCGTCCGAGGAGTCAGCACCCGCCCACCGGCGGCCTCGATCTGCTTCACGCTGTCGGCGATGGCATCGACCATGATGTAGGTCCGCGTGCGTTCGTCAGGGGTCCGATCGCTTTCCTTGACCCATGTGCCGCTCACGCCACCGGTGTCATCGAAGGCCAGCTCACCATCCCCACGTCTCCTGGTCTTCCAGCCGAAAATGCTGCTGTAGAAGTCCGCGGACGCTTCGGCGGTCTTCGCCGGTATTTCCAGATAGCAGATCTTGCCGTGGGGCATGTCGTCTCCAACAGAAACGGAATGCGCCTAAGCTGCGCCCTGCGGCGGCTGCGGACAAGATCGGCCGCAAGCCCCGTTCACCGCCTCATCGCAGTCCGTTGTAGAAGTTCGGTTTCCCGCGGAGTTGTGGCAGCGCGTGAACCAGGAGCTCGACACAAACGAAAAGAGGACCGCCGAGCCACCAGGGCGGCAGACGCAACGCCGGCGTGTTGAGGGACAATACGGTGATTCGGGCACCGGCCATCAGCACAGTTCCGGCAACGAGCCAGGTGCATACGCGCCCCGTGATTTGCGCCCCTCTCGCCGAGGGAAGACGGGGACGAAGCCAATTGAGAAAGAAGAGCTCGACCCAATGGCCGCCGAAAGAGAACCACAATGCGAATACGGTCCATTGGGGCCAGGATGCGCGCTGACCTAGAGCGAGTGCGACGACGACTCCCACCACCAGCGCGACGAAGCCCGTCCGTACGAGCGTGACGCGGAGGGGTTCGTGGTAGGAATGCCAAGTCACGGTCGTGCCTAGCTCAACTCATAGGTCAGCGTGAGCGGATGCTCCATCCCGTGGCCGACGGCCGACTCGCCCTGGCCGCGCAGGCTTCGAAGCTCTCCGGTGCCGGAGCCGGGGATGACGACATAGGACTCCTTCGCCACGCCGTTCTCGAAGGTTCCAGTGCGTTGCAGCACAAAGCTGCCGGCCTTCCCAGCAACGCGCCCGACGACCCGCTCGAGGCCCACGAACGTCGCTGAACCGTCGCTGCCGTACATCATCAAGTACTCGACCTGCCCCTCGCCCTCGATATCGCCGCTGAACGTCTTGGCGACGGCGGCTCGAGTCAGCTTTGGCAGGTTCGGGCCCTCGCTATACGGCTTCTCGTCCCAGCTCTTGATGGCGAATCGGGCGTTCGCAACGCTCTTCATCTTTCTACCTCGTAGCTGGAGTCATCCCGATCGTTCTCAGCCACTGCTCGACGAGCCGCGGCCATGCGGTGATGGGATCCTTGGTGGGCCGCAGCCCAAAGGCGTGCCCGCCGTCGGCAAACAGATGCATCTCCGTGGGGACGCCCGCGTCCTTCAGGGCGATGTAGTACACCAGCGCCTGGTTGACGTTGTCGACGCTATCCGTCTCGGCCTGGAGCAAGAACGTGGGCGGCGTGTTGCGCGTGACGTGAAGGTCCGGATTGAACCCGAATTGCCCGCGGGCGGGAATCCAGAGATGTCCGGGGTACAGCGCCACCGCGAAATCGGGACGGCAGCTTTCCTGGTCGGCGGCATCCACAGCGGGGTACAGCCGCCGCTGAAACTGCGTGCTGATCGCGGCCACGAGATGCCCGCCCGCGGAAAACCCGAGCACGCCGATCTTGTGTGGATCGATATGCCAGTCCCCGGCGTGCAACCGGACCAGTCCCACCGTCCGCTGCGCGTCTTCCAACGCCGGCTGCGGTTTCGGGTTGATGCGGCACCGGCAGGTGGGATCCCACGACGGCCCCGAACGCGGCACGCGGTACTTCAACAGCACGCACGTGATCCCCTGAGATGTCAGCCAGTCGCAGACTTCGGTCCCTTCGAGATCGATTGCGAGAATCCGATAGCCGCCGCCGGGGAACACGATGATCGCGACGCCGGTGTTGTGTCCCTGCGGCGCATAGACCGTCAGCGTGGGTCGCGACACGTTGCTGATGTACATCCAGGGCTGGCCGGCGACGGTCCCTGGCGCCCTGCCCATCGATTCGCTATCCGGGGCCGGCCGCGCATCGGGGACGGCCCCTGGCCATAGCGGTATTTGTGTATGTCCGGGCGATGGTTGCCAGGACGGCGTCTGGGCATCCAGACGGCCGCAGGCCACCACGACGCAGAACGGAAAGACGAGAGATTTCATTTTCCCAGCGCCAACCGGATTTGACTCAGGTGATGTTCGTTATGAGCGGCAACCTCATCGAATTGCTGCCGCAACGTGTGTACGCCGTCGACGCTATGCACGAACTCCAGATGCCCGCTGCGCTCGTAGTGCGCGCCGGCATAATAGATGATGGCGTTGCGAACCGATTCATAGACGCGCCGGGAGATCTCGAGCGGCAGGCGCGTATAGTCGAGCCCGCGCGCCCAGGCATCCTGATCCATCACCCACACCACCGGACGCGGCTCGCTGAGCACGCGACGGATACGATCAAAGAACACCGTCTCGTTGTCCGAGAGGTGGTGCAGGATATAGCCGACGGACCACTTGCCCGGCGCGTAGGTGCGCGCCAGGTCGCGAGCGTCGAGCGAGAAGCACTGCAGCGTCTCGTCCCGAGTCCGTTCAAGCTCTTGGATGATGTGCGCCTCGGCCGGTCGGCCTCTCATGCAGCGTCTCGCCTGCCTCCAGCATGTGAACGAACTTCTGCAGCCGCCGAAGGCGCGTCTCGGGTTTCTTGGCGTCCTGCAGCCGGTAGAGAATCGCGTAGCGGTTCTTGCTGTCGAGCGCTTGAAAGAACTTCTTTGCGCGGGGAGACGCAACCAGGGCCGCCTGCAAGTCCCGGGGGATGGTGATCGTCCGCTGGGGCGCGTACGCGGCCTTCCACCGACCGTCGCGCTGGGCGGCTTCCACCTGCCGCAGCCCGGCGGGCGCCAGCCTTCCCTGGGCTCGCAAACGGTCCACCGCCGCACAGTTGATCTGAGACCACTTGCTGCGCGGCCCTCGGGGGGTGAAGCGCTGGCGCCACCATCCCGCCATGCTGGACGCCGTCTGCCCATCGATCCATCCATAGCAGAGCGCCGTCTCGAGGGCTTGCGCGTGTGACAGCGGGGGAGTCCGGCGGCCCTGCTTGGCAAATTCCAGCCACACGCCTGGCGAGCTCGTGTGGTGCTTCCGGAGCCACGTGTCCCAGGCTGCAGGATTCGCGAACCGCTTAGTTGGAAGGGTCTTTGTGGGCAAGTTCGGCCGCCGAGAGTGCACTGATCGTGATGAAGTACCCATCCGGGTCCCGCAGCGAAAACTCCTGGGTCTGGGTATTCGGCGATTGCCGCATTACTTGGCCCGCCGGCGCATGGCCTTTTGCTGGGAGTGCCTCCAGCGCCGAATCCGCGTCCGGGCCCAGAGATAGTGAGCGGCGGTCGCGGCACGAAGGTAGTCGCTCAGCGTCCACGAAGGGCCGGTCCAGGAGAAACGCCGGAGTGTTACCAAGTCCGCGTCTGGAAGCATCCTGATAAGCTCGACTACACGCTCGTGATAGCGGCGATAATCGTGCATCACGGCCTGAAGCGACCGCCGATGGTGTTTGCGATAGATCATCGTATTCAGGCGAGGCAACTCTCGCAGAGTGAATCCCGGCGCAGGCATCGCCGGCGTCTCGCCGCGCAGTCCTGCCGCATACCAGCCGAGGTTCATCTGCTGCCATTCAACCAAGTGCGCGAGGATGTCTTTCACCGACCACCCGCCGCGAGTGACGCCAGCCTTGGTCATGTGGCGGACCGAGACGAGCGCCAGCGTGTCATCCAGCATGCGCCGCTCTCGCCGGATTTCGCTCAGCAATGCTTCCTTACGGAGTCGCTTTCCCATCCGTGCGCCTCGCCCCCGCAATCGCCCCTAACGAAACGCGCTTAAGGTGCGGCCTGCGGCGGCAGCAGACAAGACAGACCCGTCATCCACCACGGTCCGTCCAACGCCTCGATGAGGGGCCGCGCGGATGCTACTGAAGCTCTTCCCAGGCTTTGCACGCATCGACCGCACTGGCGCTGTCCGATGCACCGAGCCCCACCCGTATCGCGGTCTGGGCGAAGCGGAACGGCAAATGCGCTGCTTTCCCTGTGAGCGGCTCGGCCGACCGACTCGGCGTGAATGCCACGTGTACTGCCTGCAGTGAGTGAAAACCCGAGTACTGAGCGCGCACAAACGTCGCGACCTGCATGGCGAGCACCGCCTGGCTATCGCAGGGCGCTCGCAGGAGCGGCGAATCCGCCATGGTCACCGTGAGGATGAGGCCGTCGGCGAGGGAGACCCCGACATGGGTACCCACATACTCGCGGTTGAGGGCACGGTCCAGCGAGAGGAGACTGCGGACATCGCGACAGGCGGTCGTGAGCATCACGACCAGGCACAGCACGGCGCCCGCTTCCTTGAGCAAGGCTCGACTCCACTTGCTGGTCGCCGCCTGATGCACCGCTTTGCCTTGCCGGTCCTGGTCGGTCACCCGTGCGCCACATTTCAGCAAGAGCCTGACGATGCCGGCTTGTTGTTCACGCGCCTGCGGCGACCCGCTTCCTCCTCGCCCGGTCGTTTGAACGGCAAGATGCAAGGGCGTTGACCCCGCTTTGTTTGGCAGCCGTGCGTTCGCCCCGCCATCCAAGAGCGCTCGGACTGCCGCCAGCGACCGCGTTCGCACGGCTCGGTGCAGTGGCGCGACACCGGCGCTATCCAAGGCGTTGGGATCTGCGCCAACCGACAGGAGGTACGCGATCAACTCAGCCTGTGCCGTCGGATCCCACCGGTTGGTGTCCGCCGCGTAGTGAAGCGGCTCCGCGCCGCGACGATTGGTCGCTCGGCAATCGGCGCCGTGTGCGATCAAGAGTTCCGCAACCGGGCGCCGCCATGCCGCGGCCGCCATGTGGAGCGCGGTGTCGCCCGCATAGAGGTAGTGCGCAATGTCGGTGAAGAAAAAGGTCGAGGCCCCCTGACGTGTAGCCCCCACGTCGGAGGGCGTAGTCGCAAGAGCCGGACTGCGCAGCCAAATGCCGGGACACTTGGTCGATGTCCCCGTCCACGACCACGCGGACGAAATCAAGAAAGTTCGAGCTCATAGTAGTGATCGCTTCGATCAGCGCGCGGGCTGGGATGCGGCCGCTTACCTCTACGACCGGCGGAGCCGCCAGGTGATCACTTCCGTACCGCTCACGCCGTTGGCCGCATCGGTATCGGGATGCTCGTGTGCGTCCCTTCCATCCAACGTCGCGTAGTCCGCCGCCCGCTGATCGTAGGTCTCGATGCTCGGAGAGTCACGCCGGGTGGAGCGTTCTCCCGCCGCCTCTGGACACCAGACTTTGATCTTGAAAGCGCCCGAATTCATGTTCGACCCATGCTCCACGGCCAGCATCCCCGGTGCCTCGAATTCCGCAGCGTCGGATGCCTTCACCCGGCAGGTCACGCGCCCCCCCGCCACCGTTGCGACCACGGACGAGGTCTCCGTGCCGTTGGCGGTCTTGAGCTCGGCGGTCAGGCTGACGGTGCCGCTGTAGTACTGCGCGCAATTGTAGTTCGAGAGGGAATCGGTCCGGCATCCCGACCAGGCAGCGGATCCCTGGGCGGGGAGCACGGACGGGATCAGCGCGAGTGGGAGCAGGAGCAGAACCCATCGGCGGATGGGGGTCGCCATCTTGGTGTCCTCGTAAGGGGATTCTCAAGCTGCAGGCTGTGACGCTCGTGAGCAAGCTGGCAGCGAGGTGATCCGGCTGATTGATTGCGGCCTCGACTAACCTAGGCAGGGCCGCCTAACGCCGGCGCGTAAATGAGGCTGATGACAATTCCCACCACGAGCCATTGCACGAAGTACGAGATGGCCTGACCAACGGTGAGCTTGATGCCGATGTTCAGGAGCATGTGATTGTGCAGCGCAAAGCCGCACACGACGAATACGCCAATAAGGGCACCGAACCGCGCGCCATCAAGCACGCGGCCGCCGGCCGGGTACGCCATCGCATACAGCACGGCCACCACAACGATTGCGACCAGGATGGAGATCATCCCCATGGGCATGACACGCTTCATGTCATCCTGGGTTCGATACACCGCCGGGTACTTCATGAATTCCTTCTGCAACGATGGCAACGCGGCAAATAGAATGCCACCGAGCACGAAGTAGGCAACCGTTGCGCCAAGGGCTGCGAGTGCGATACGGGAGTAATTCATCCACACCGAGGCGGTGGCGGGTCATGAGACGCCCAATCGCAGAACGCAGCATCGAGGCGCTCGACGTCGTCGCCCTGGCCGTCTGGAGCGGGAAACGGCGTTCTAAAGGTGAAGGCGTACAGTGTCGGTCCGTGCTCTTTGAGATACCGTAACCGTTCTCTTGCCTCTGCGACCGTAGGGGCGTGACCGGTTGGAATCCACCACAACGCCAAGATCGGTCCTTCGATCGGGTCAAACCACTGGTGCTTGCCGCGCAGGGTCTCGACATGATGGCTCTTGTACACAAACTGCTGCAGTGTCTCGAGCGACTCCCATACCGACATGTTGATCGCCATCAGGTCGTCACCCTCATACGGCCGAATCGCTGTTGCGTTGCCATCCTCGGTCTGGAGTCGCCACACAAAACCCGGACTCTCATCGGCGAGGGCATTGATGGGGTCGAGTTGTCTGCGGAAGCCCTCCATGATCGGCGAGTCGATCGCAGCTCTGAAGCGGCCAATGTTCACCTGTGCCAAGTGATAAGCCGCCATGCCTTCCTCCGATCGCAAACGAGAAAAACGTCGCGGCCTAACGGATCGCGCGTACGCTGCGGGGACACACGGTACGGTTCACAAACGCAAGTTTACCGCAGTTGACGGGCGCCGCCAGCTTCACGCGCGTGTGAGGCGGAGGCTGAGCAAACGGTTCAGGAGCATCCTCAAGAGCGAAGGTTCCCGCGCGCCAGAATGCTACCGACGAGCAAGATCGCGATGTCGAGCTAGATGGGGCCAAGGTGGCCCA
Organism: uncultured Gemmatimonadales bacterium; assembly: GCA_963821385.1. Lineage (GTDB taxonomy): Bacteria > Gemmatimonadota > Gemmatimonadetes > Gemmatimonadales > GWC2-71-9 > DASTHG01. The sequence goes on along the minus strand of CAWGDK010000006.1, from coordinate 178,910 downwards.
CCGTTGCGAGGCCATACACGTAGTGCAACGGCAAGGCTACTGCGACGGCCACGAGGGGTGCGACAAACGCGGCCCAGAGCGCCCAACGCTGACCCGTACGAATGCCCCGCCACGCCAGGGCGATCACGGCGATCCCGAGGCCGATCATCAATCCCGCCGCAGCCGCTTGGAGATGACTGATATAGTTGTACAGGTGCGGGCTAAAGGCACGGATCTGCTCGGGCGTGCCGTCCGCTCCCTCCTTGCGGTATCCCGAGCTCCTACCAACCTTTCTTCTCGTGAAGCTCCTGGCCCGCTTCCGCACCCTGCGCGACGAGCGCCGCCGACTCGGCTGGAAAGGCCTGCTCAAGCACCGCGGCTGGACCTTCGTCGCCCTCTTCGTGCTCGCCTACCTGGTGCGCGATCTGGTGCTCTACGTGCTGGTCCCGCTCGCCATCGCCGCGGGGCTCTGGCGCTGAGCGACGAAGGGCACTACGGCGCCACGTCGAACACCGCCGTCATGTCGTAGTCGTCAATCTCGCAAATGCCGATCTGGACTTCGTAGCGACCGGGGCGGGACACAACCTGCGCCGGCAGTTGAAACACCTGGAGAAACGGGCCGCCATGCTGAAACACGAAGCGGCGCCGGTTGGGCAGCGGCGCCAGCGTGGTGGAATCCCATAACGTCACCTCGCTGTCGGGCGTGCGGATGCTCATACAGACCAGATCGTCCTTGTGCATGACGATGAAGATCGGATTGTTGCTCTGGTTTTCGACGGTATAGATCACGGTGGGATTGACGCCCGTCGATCGTCCGTCCCGCACCCACGCGAAGCGGTTCGGCACCACCGACAACGTCATGCGCGCGTGCTTCGTGTAGCCGGCGTTGTAATCGCGATGCATCGTCCCCGGCGGGTCCACGCGCTTCATGCCGGCCACCGTCAGCGCGTAGCCACCGACTGCCTCAGTGCTGAGTTGGCCCGTCGCTTCCACATATTGCCCTTCCAACCGATTCCACAGGCTGCTGTTGCCGGTGAGCCGCATCACGTAGCTGCTCTTGCCCAGCGCCGTCACCGGCAACGGCGTCACCAAGGTCCACTGACCGGTGGCATCCGTTTGGACAAACCCCTGCAGCAGGACCGCGGTGTCGGTGGCCGGCGGCGCTTGAGCAACCGCGTTTGAAATGGCAGGAACGAGTAGGGCAATACAAACAGACAAACGAATCACAAAAGCCTCCGAGTGGAGGACCAATTGAAGCTGCGAGTCCGTCCCGAGCCCGTCTAGAGGCGCCCGGCGACGGACTCGGCTCTGGCCAGGTCCAGCAACACCCAGTAGGGCGGCGGAAACCCCTGCTGCTGCGCCAGGCGAAACGCGGCCTCGGTCACCCGGGAGGCGATTCGCCGCTCGTGTGCCGAGAACGACTTGTTCCGCAGTGCCGCCCGCGCCGACATGCCCTCCGGGACGGGGCCCACTCCGCCGAATCGCTCCACCACCCAGCTGTACGCCTTGGCCAGCCGGATCAGACTCAGTTGATACCACGGATACGCAATCGCGTCGCCGCGATTGGCGCCTTCCAGCATGGCGTCGATGACGGCGTTGTCGATGTGGTCCTTCAACAACATCGCAGGATCGCGCCACTCGGCGACGACCACGAGCTGCGGATCGTACTCCAGGTCGGACGGCTCCTGCGTCTCGAAGTGGCGCACCCCGAAGTCCGCCAGCCAGCGGCGCAACCCCGGCGCGGAAATGGTCGAGAGCCCGGTCCATAACGTCACGCCCAGCTCGCGGTACACCGACGACGCCACCTCGGAACAGAAGAGCTTCGACGGGTCGGTGTAATCCATGTCGAAGTCGTAGGGGATGTGACCGGCCTGGGCGCGCGCGTAGGACAGAGCAGCGGCGCGGTGCGGCAACCACGAGTCATTTGTGAGTGCCGGGAGATCGCTTCGCAGCCGCAGCACCATAATGCGGAGCTTCTTGTCGCGCAGATACGCGTCAGCCGTGGAGACCGCCACGCCGCGCTCGATGTGGGCTTCGATCACCGACGCCTGGTGCGTGACCGAGTCCACGTACACGAGGCCGACGTGCGAGAAATTGCCCGGATAATCGTTGCCGCGGGCGATCAGTGCCGAGGTGGGGTAGCCGCCGCGCGAAACGAGAATATCGCCGGAGTGAACCTCGACTCCCTGGACGGTCGTCGCGGGCGTGACCGACGCCTCCTGGGTGCCCGGGATCAGCGCCATCGCGCTGTCCGGATGGTGCAGCGTCACCTCTTCGACGGCGCCCCGGACCCCGTACAACATCCGGTACAACCGGGCGCGCGCGACCACAGCCGTCACGTCCCATTGACGCGACTGCCATTTGACCACTGCGCGCAAGCGGCTGGCTAAGCGGACGTAGTCTTCTATCTGCCGCGGACACGCCGCGATCAGGGGCCCCAGCTCGAAGTAGTGCCGCTCGAGCGAATCGAGCGCCGCTGCCTCGGGCGGAACGGACTCGGCCGACAAGCGCTCCACTTCGGCTGCGAGCGCCGCCAATCCACGGGTTGCCTTGGGTTCTGCGGTGGCACAGCCGGCCGTGCGCGCGTCGACGTAGGATTGCTGGAGCGAGTGCCAATAGGCGTCCTGGTTCCACGCGAAGGCGCCACCACGCGACGGGGCGGGGGCCACCGCGGGCCTCGGGCCGGGGATCGACAGCAACAGGAACAGCGCCACGAGCGATGCGGCGACGACGGCGGCGATCCGGAGCGGCTTCATGGGCGCATCTTACTATTATCTTCCGCTCGTGCCTAGCGACATCCACGCCCGCATCGCCACCGCGCTCGCCGCGCTCGCCAAACCCGACAAAGTTCACGATCTGGTCGTGGACGACGACGGGAAAGTCTCGTTCACCTTTCATCTGACGCGCGAGGACCCGGCCACCCTGGTCCGCGACGCCCGCAAAGCCGTGCAGGCCGTGGCCGGCGTGAGCGAAGTGAAAGTGAACGTGACGGATCCCGGCGGTGCGGCCTCCGCCCGGACCGCCGTTGGTGGGGCCCCAATGGCCGCCCCGAACGTGCCGCCGCCCCCAACCCCTGTGGAGATGCCTGGGCTAGGTCACGCGATCGCGATTTCATCGGGCAAAGGCGGGGTGGGGAAGTCCACCGTGTCGGCCAACCTCGCCACGGCGCTCGCCAAAGCGGGCTACGCCGTCGGGCTCATGGACGCCGACATCTACGGGCCCAACGTCCCCCGCATGATGGGCGTCGACGACAAACCGCCGGTGGTGGGCGGCAAGATCCAGCCGCTCGAGGCCCACGGCGTGAAGCTGATGTCCCTGGGCTTCATCGTTGAGCGCGAAGCCCCGGCGATCTGGCGCGGCCCCATCATCATGAAAATCATCCAGCAGTTCCTGCGCGACGTCGCCTGGGGCCAGCTCGATTATTTCCTGGTGGACCTGCCTCCGGGCACGGGCGACGCGCAGCTGTCGCTCGCTCAGACGATCCACCTGCATGGGGCGATCATCGTGACGACGCCGCAAGAAATGGCCACCGGTGATAGTCTGCGCGGCGCCAAGATGTTCGAGCGCGTCGGCGTGAAGGTGCTGGGCGTGGTGGAGAACATGAGCGGTTACGTGTGTCCCCACTGCGGCACCCACACCGAGCTGTTTCTATCAGGTGGGGGAGAAAGACTGGCGAACGAGCTCGGCGTCCCGTTGATCGGGCAGGTGCCGCTGCAGGCCGGCATGGCGCAGCTGGCCGATGTGGGACGTCCCATCGTCGTGTCCGCCCCGGAGTCTCCCGCCGCGCAGGCCCTCACCGCCATCGCCACCCGCACGGTGGAGCTCCTGGGGGCGACCCGCGGCGGGCCGCTGCCCATCACGCGCTGACATGCGGCTGCTCGCGGCCGCGTTCCTGCTGGTGCAGGGTCTCGACACCACACCACCGCATCACATCGAGCGCGCCGAGCTGCGCGCCGGACTCGATACGCTGTATGCGGGCGACTTCGCGACCGCGGCGCGCTTTTTCGAGCAATTGTCGCTTCAGGACACCGCCGATCCTGCGCCGCTCGTGTTCCACGCCGGCGCCTACATCTGGTGGGCCGCCGCCAAAGACAGTGACGACTTCGCTGCGCCGCTGATCGACTCGCTGCTCAGCACCGCGATTGACAAAGCGAAGCTCCAGCCGCCCGGTGTCGCGCGAGACTTCTGGCTCGCCACGGCGCTCGGCTACCGCGCGCGCGAGCGCGACCTGCACGGCCATGCCTGGGGGGCATCCCGCGACGCAAAAGGGATGCGCGACGCCTATCGTCGCGTCCTGGCCGCCGACTCGTCTTGCGTCGACTGCTATCTGGGGCTGGGACTCTACAGCTACGGTCTCGCCCGCGCGGGCACGTTCGCCCGTATCGTGGCGAAGCTGATCGGACTGGGCGGCGGCAACGCGGCCGAGGGCCTGAGCCAGATGCGCACCGTCGCCGCGGGCGGCGACATGGCGCGAGTCGAAGCCGCGTGGGTACTCGCCTCGGCGCTGATCCGCGAGGCGGACCGCGACGACAAGCGGGCGCCGGAGTTGCGTGCCGAGGCCCATGCGATCGTGCTGGGGCTGTCGCAGCGCTATCCCGCCAACCCGGTGTTTCAGCGCTTTCTCTCGCGCCCCTAGGCCGACATGGTCCATCTCCGGACGGTCGGCCTGAAGCACGAACCAGAGAGCGCAGCGTTTCCGTTCTCAGTCCCGGCGATCCGCACGCTGCAACCGCTCGACCTCTCCGCTCAGGTGACCTTCTTCGTCGGCGAGAACGGCTCGGGAAAATCGACGCTGCTGGAGGGAATCGCCGCGGCGGCGAAGCTGCCCACGGTGGGCGGGAGCGACATCGACCGCGACGCCACGCTCGAAGCGCAACGCCGCCTCGCGGCCGCGCTGCGGCTCACCTGGGTGAAGCGGACGCACCGCGGGTTTTTTCTTCGCGCCGAGGATTTCTTCGGGTTTCAGCGCCGCCTCGCGCACGAGCGGGTCGAGCTCGAGCGCCGCCTGGTGGAGCTCGACGTCGAGTATCGCGATCGCTCGGCATACGCCAAAGGTCTGGCGGCCGGCCCGGTGGGCGCTTCGCTGGCGGACATGGAGCGCCGCTACGGCCGGGACCCCGACGCGCGGTCGCACGGCCAGGCGTTCCTCAATCTGTTTCAGGGCCGATTCGTGCCCGGTGGCCTGTACCTGTTGGACGAGCCCGAAGCGCCGTTATCGCCCCAGAACCAGATCGGCCTGCTGGCCGTCTTGCTCCAGATGGTGACCGAGGAAGCGCAATTCATCATCGCGACCCACTCGCCGCTGCTGCTCGCCTTTCCGGACGCGCGGATCTACAGCTTTGACCGCGCGCCAGTCGCAGCCGTCGCCTACGAAGACCTGGATCACGTCACGCTGACGCGCGATTTCCTGAACGATCCGGCTGCATTTCTCCGGCGGCTCCGGGACGACCAGCCGTGAGCGCTCCGGTTTCCGCGCGCCCCTCAGGCGTCCTCACCACCGGCCCGCTGCGGCCGATGATCCTGCGGCTCGCCCTGCCCGCCGTGGCGATGATGGCGTGTCACTTCACGTTTGGGTTGATCGACGCGATGTGGGTGGGCCGGCTGATCGGCCCGGCGGCGCTCGCCGCGGTATCGACCGCCGGGTTCTACGTGTGGATCCTGCTCAGTCTCGGCGAAATGGTGGAGGTCGGGCTCATCGCCGTCGCGGCGCGACGGCACGGCGAGGGCTATCCCGAGCGCGCGTCGCGCGTCGCCGCGGCGGCGGTGCTGTACGCGCTCGCGGCCGGGGTCGTGGTATCCGGCATCGGCCTGCTCGTCACCGACGCCATGTTCCGCCTCATGACGGTGCCGCCCGAGGTCGCCCGGCTGGGACACGAATACCTGGCGACGTGGCTGCTGGGCGGGCCGCTCGTATTCGGCTTCTTCGCGATCGAGGCGACGTTCCGAGCCTCGGGCGACACCAGAACGCCGATGCTGCTGCTCGCGACCTCCGTGCTGCTCTCGCTCGCGCTCGATCCATTATTGATCGCAGGGGTCGGGCCGTTCCCGCGGCTGGGCGTCGAGGGAGCGGCGTTGGCCTCGGTGATGGTGCGCGGCGGCGGGTTTCTCATCGGGGTGGCGATCGCATTCCGCCGCGGCCTGCTTCGCCTCGGTTCGCCAGACTGGCGCGCCGTGCCGACACTGCTGCGGATCGGGGCTCCGTTGTCGCTCGCCGGCGTGCTGCTTTCCTCCGTCTACGTCTTCCTCACGCGCTTCACGGCCAAGTTCGGGACGCCCGCGCTCGCGGCCCTCGGGGTCGGGCACAAGATCGAGGGACTGGGCTTCATCGCGATCTCGGGACTGGGTCTCTCGGCGGCGGCGCTGGTGGGCCAGAATCTGGGGGCGCGCCAGGAAGAACGTGCGCGGGCCGGCGTCCGGCTCACGATTCTCTATTGTCTACTCATCACGGTCCCCACGGCGCTCGCGTTCGTGCTCGTCCCGGAACGACTGGTGGCGCTGTTCACGACCGACCCCGGCGTGATCGAGGACGGCAGTCTCTATCTGCGAATCATCGCGTTCGCGCAGATCGGCCAGACCTTCGAGATCGTGTTCGAGGGAGCGCTGGCCGGGGCGGGGTACACGTTCTGGCCCATGCTCGTGGGCACGGTGTTCACGGCGCTGCGCATCCCGCTCGCCGCGTGGTGGTCGGGACCGCTGGGCCTGTTCGGCATCTGGCTCGCGCTCTCGCTCACAGCGATCGCCCGGGGAGTCGCGAACACCTATTTCTGGCTTCGCGGCACCTGGCGCCACGCCACCGTTTGAAGCTGAGGGCTGATAGCTGACAGCGCTTTCTATGATAGCTTCCACGTAATGGACATCCCGCCGCAATCCTCCGCACCGGCCATTGCCAACGATGCCGTCGCCCAGGAGTTGCACCGTCAGGCGCTCATCGTCGAGCACCTCTATGACGGGATCATCGTCACCGATTCCAATGGCGTAATCATCGATTGGAATCCGGCCGCCGAGCGGATGTTCGGCTACACCCGCGCCGAGATGCTGGGCAAGAGCGCCGAGATCCTCAATCAACCTGGGGAGGGCGCCGCGGTCACCAAGGCGATCCGGGCCGGGCTCAAGTCCCAAGGGCGCTGGACCGGGGAGCTGTCCGTCGTCGCCAAGGATGGGACGGCGCGGGACGTCGAAGCGATCGTGATCGCGCTGACCGACGGGAGCGGGCACACCATCGGCCGCGTGTCGGTGAATCGCGACGTCACGGGCCAGCGTCGTGCGGAGCGCATCCGGAGCGCGGCCTTCCTGATTTCCGAAGCCGCCAACGCCACTGAAAACCTGGAGGAGCTGTTCCGGGCGATTCACGATGTGGTGAGCGAGCTGATGCCGGCCAAGAATCTCTATATCGCCCTGTACGACCCGGCGACCGACATCATCAGCTTCCCGTACTGGATGGATGAGCACGACGCGGCGATGGAGCCGAAGCGGCCCGGCCGCGGTCTCACCGAGTTCGTGCTGCGCACGGGGCAACCGCTGCTCGTCACCCCCGAGCGTCCCGAGGTCGAGCGCGACGGCCTGGTGGAGCTGGTCGGCACGCCATCGCTCGACTGGCTCGGCGTACCGCTCAAAGTGGGCGATCAGACGATCGGCGTGCTCGCGGTCCAGAGCTACACGCCCGGCGTGCGCTATGGCGATCACGAGAAGAACATCCTGCAGTTCGTGTCCACCCAGGTCGCGATGGCGATCGACCGCAAACGGGTGGAGGGCGCCCAGCGCCGGCAGCAGGAGTTCCTGCGCCAGGTGATCGATCTCAACCCCAATCTCATCTTCGTGAAGGATTGGGATAGCCGCTTCATACTCGTGAACCGGGCGCTGGCCGAGCTGTACGGCTCGCGTCCCGAAGACCTGATCGGCCGCGGTGACGCCGATTTCAACCCGCATGCGGAGCAGGTCGCGCGCTATCTGCAGGGCGATCGCGATGCGATGACGAGCGGCCAGCCCAAATTCATTCTCGAGGAGCCCAACACCGACGCGCGCACCGGGGAGACGCGCTGGTTCCAGGTGATCAAGGTCCCGCTCACGGCCAATAGCGCGCCGCAGGTGCTGGGCGTCGCCACCGAGATCACCCACCGCAAAGAGCTGGAGAGCCAGCTACGCCAGGCCCAGAAGATGGAAGCCGTGGGACAGCTGGCCGGTGGCATCGCCCACGACTTCAACAACGTGCTCACGGCGATCCTGGGATATGCGCTGCTGTTGTTGAGGGATCCTGGATTGCCGGTGCCGCAACGGCAGGACGTGCAGGAGATCCAGAAAGCCGCCCAGCGCGCCGCGTTGCTCACGCAACAACTGCTCGCGTTCAGCCGCAAGCAGGTGCTGCAGCCGACCGTGCTCGAGCTGAACGAAGTGGTGACCGAGATGCAGGCGCTGTTGCGCCGCCTGATCGGCGAGCACATCGGGTTGGAGACGCGGCTCGATCCCGAAGGCTTGTTCGTGCGGGCCGACCGCGGCCAGCTGCAGCAGGTCATCATCAACCTGTGCGTGAACGCGCGCGACGCGATGCCGGCGGGGGGGACCTTGACGATCGCGACGATCGCCAAGGATCTCGACCCGGGGTTCGTCGCCTCGCACCCCGGATCGCAGCGGGGCGAGCATGCCCTGCTGCGCGTCTCGGACACGGGCGTCGGCATGGACGCGGAGACCCGGGGACGCGTGTTCGAGCCGTTCTTCACCACCAAACCGGTCGGCAAGGGCAGTGGACTGGGGCTCGCCACGGTGTACGGCATCGTGAAGCAGAGCGGCGGCTACATCGCCGTGACCAGTGTCCCCACCCGGGGCAGCACGTTCACCGTCTATCTGCCGCGCGTGCCGGCGCCCGCCGCCGCAACTGTCGCCGCACCGCCACCGCCGGCGCAGCCGCTGGGCGGAACCGATACCATTCTGCTGGTCGAGGACGAGCCGGCGGTGCGCAATCTGGCGCGGCGGGCGTTGCAGCGGTTCGGGTACAAAGTGCTCGAAGCGGGGGATGGGGATACCGCCATCGGCATCGCCCATGAGACCAAGGATCCGATCGCGCTGCTGTTGACCGACATCGTGATGCCGGGCATGAGCGGCCGCGATCTCGCGCAACGGCTCAAGGGCGAGCTTCCGGCGCTGCGCGTGCTGTTCACCTCCGGATATCCCGACACGGCGGATTTGCCGGAGGCGGTGCAGGTCGCGGAGGCCGCGTACCTGTCGAAGCCCTACACGCCGGAGGAGCTGGCGCGTAAAGTGCGCGAGGTGCTGGACAAGCGTTGAGGCACAAAAAAAGGCGGTGGAGGATCGACCTCCACCGCCCTTCACACTGCCGAGATGCTTATCGCCCGAAATCGCCCGACGGAGTCGGGATCCGCACGCGGGCCATCACTCGTTCGATGAAGCCGAATTCGGGACCAAAGCGGGTCAGCTGCGCCAGCTCACGCAGCAGTTTGCGCTCTCGATCGGCGGTCTCCAGGCAGGAATGACAGTCGGCGAGGTGCATCGTCCGCGCGGTGCCGAGCAGACCCTCGGCCCAAAGATCGACCTCTTCAGGGGTGAGATGCGGAGTGAGAATCGTGTCGCTCATTTGCGGCATTACGGTTCTCCCCGGCGAGTGGTTTCAGTCACGTGTGGCCTCCAAGTATCCCCGTAACTCATTGCGGGCGCGGTGGATGTAGGTCTTGACGGTGCCCAGTGGCAGATCGAGCATCTCGGCGATCTCCTCATAGCTGTGACCCTCGACATGCCGCAGCAGGATACAGGCCCGGTACTCGGGCCGCAGCCGGGCGATGGCCTGGTCGATCTGCCCGCCCAGCTCGCGTGACGTGACTTCATCGAGCGCCGACTCCTGGCGGGCACCCAGCTGCAGCGACGTGGACTGCATCTCTTCCGCGGTCCGCGCGTGCGGCGATCCGTCGAGCGACAGCGTGTCCAGCTCGCGCCGCCGCAGGTGATCGATCGCCGCGTTGTTCGCGATCTTGAAAATCCAGGACGAGAATTTGTATTCGGGCCGGTAGGTGCGGATCGCGTTCAGGACTTTGATGAACGTTTCCTGCGCCAGATCTTCCGCCAGCGCGCGATCGCGCACCATGCGATAGATCAGCGAGAACACCGGACGCTCGTAACGACGCACCAATTCGCGGAACGCGGGCTCACGACCATCTTTGGCCCACTCCACCACCTGCTGGTCGCTGGCGCCGGCGAGGTTGCCCGGCCTATCTTTCGCGCCTATGGCGCCGCTCCCTGTTTCCGAGGTGCTGTTGCCGGCCGGCGGCCCCGCCAAACGATCCTATGTGCGCGACATGTTTACCGCGATCGCGCCGCGCTACGACTTCCTCAATCATCTCCTCAGCTTCAACATCGACCGCCATTGGCGCAAGGCCGCCGTGTCCCGCCTGGGCTGGGAAGCGAATCCCCGCGGCACCTACCTCGACCTCTGCGCCGGCACCATGGACCTCGCCATCCAGCTCGCGCGGCGTCCCGAATTCCGGGGCACCGTTGTCGGGGCGGATTTCGTCGTCCCGATGCTGGCCCAAGGTCGCGAGAAGGCGACGCGCGCCGTCCCGGTCGCGGCCGATGCCCTGACCCTGCCGTTCCCCGATGCGGCGTTCGACGGGGTGATGGTCGGGTTCGGCGTCCGCAATCTCGCCGATCTGGATGCGGGGTTGGCCGAGGCCGCGCGCGTGCTCAAGCCGGGGGCCCGATTTGTCGTGCTCGAATTCGCCACCCCGCGGTTCGCCCCGTTGCGGGCGGCGTATCTGCTGTATTTTCGCCGCGTCCTGCCGGCCATCGGTCGCGTCGTGTCGAAACATACGGATGCCTATACCTACCTGCCAGAGTCCGTCCTGTCGTTTCCCGGGCCGGAGGCCTTCGTCGCGCGCCTCGAGGCGGCAGGATTTCGCGATGTCGGCTACCTCCGGATGACCGGCGGAATCGTCTCGCTCCACTATGGCACTCGATAACCTCCGCGCCTTCATGGGCGCAATCGACGCCGCAGGTGACCTGCGGCGGGTGAGCCACGCTGTCTCGACCAAGCTCGAAATCACGGAGATCGCCGACCGGGTGATGAAATCGCCTGGGGGGGGCCCGGCGCTGCTGTTCGAGCGGCCGACGCTCGGGTCCGGCGCCGCGTCCGCGATCCCCGTGGCGGTGAACCTGTTCGGCTCCGAACGGCGCATGGCGCTGGCGCTCGGCGTCGAGCGGCTCGACGAGATCGGCGAGCGCATCGCGGAAATGCTCAACCTGAAAGTGCCCGAGGGCCTGCTCGGCAAGCTGGCGCTGCTGCCGCGGCTCGCCGAGATGGCGAAATTCCCGCCCAAGTCCATCAGTGGACGCCCGCCCTGCCAGGACGTGTTGTGGCGCAACGAAGACGTCGACCTGGCGCGGCTGCCGATACCCGTGTGCTGGCCGCAGGACGGCGGTCCGTACATCACGCTGGCCGGGGTCGTCACCCGGGATCCCGGGACCGGGACCCGGAACGTCGGCATGTACCGCGTGCAGGCGATCGGCCCGCGCACCGTCGCGATGCACTGGCAGCGCCACAAGGTGGGCGCGGCGCATTGGCGCAGCATGGCCGAGCGGGGGGAGACGATGCCGGTGGCGATCGTGCTGGGTGGCGATCCCGCCAGCATCTACGCCGCGTCGGCCCCGCTGCCCCCGTCGATTGACGAGTACCTGTTCGCGGGATTTCTCCGCAAGGAGCCGGTGCGGCTCGCCAAGGCGGTCACGAGCGACCTCGAGGTACCGGCCGAGGCCGAAATCGTGCTCGAAGGTTACGTCGATCCGCGCGAGCCATTGGTCCTGGAGGGGCCGTTCGGGGACCACACCGGCTTCTATTCGCTGGCCGATAGCTACCCGGCGGTCCATATCACGGCGGTGACGATGCGGGAGGACCCCGTGTGGCCACACACGATCGTGGGCCGGCCGCCGATGGAGGATTTCTACCTCGGCCACGCGACGGAGCGCATCTTCCTGCCGCTGCTCAAGCTCACGCTGCCGGAAGTGGTGGACTACCACATGCCGGCGGAAGGCATCTTCCACAACCTGGTGTTCGTGAGCATCGACAAGCAGTACCCGGGCCAGGCCTTCAAAGTGATGAACGGGCTGTGGGGGCAAGGACTGATGTCGCTCGCCAAACTGATCGTCGTGGTGGATCGCGACGTGAACGTGCGCGATCCGAAGGAAGCGTGGTGGGTGGCGCTGAACAACATCGATCCCGAACGCGACGTGCGCTTCACCATGGGACCGATCGACGTGCTCGATCACTCGAGTCGCGGCTTCACTTTCGGGTCCAAGATGGGAATCGACGCGACACGCAAATGGAAAGAAGAAGGGTTCACGCGCGAGTGGCCCGACAAGATCGTCATGGATGAGGCGACCAAAGCAAAGGTGTCGGCGATGTGGAGGGAGCTGGGCCTTTGAGCATTGAAGTGGCATCGACCCGGGAAGGACAGACGTTCGGCGGGGAAAGCCTCTTTGTCCGCTACGTGAATTTCGTCAAGCTCCCGCACACCGTATTCGCCCTCCCGTTCGCGCTGCTGGGCGTGGTGATCGCCTCGCGCCAGGCGCCGGTGACGTGGCGGGTGATCGGGCTCGTGGCGCTCGCGTTCACGGCCGCCCGCTTCGTGGCGATGGGGTTCAACCGCATCGCGGACCGCGAGCTGGACGCGCGCAATCCGCGCACCCGCGCGCGCGAGCTGCCGTCGGGACGCTTGAGCCTCGCCCAGGCCTGGATCGCCGTCGCCCTCGCGGCCGGCGTGGTCGTGTGGGCGGCGCGGGCGCTCAATCCGCTCTGCTTCGCGCTCTCTCCCGTGGCGCTCGTCGTCGTGACGCTGTACAGCTACGCCAAGCGGTTCACCTGGTGGTCGCACGCGTGGCTCGGCTTGGGCGACGCGATCGCCGGTCCCGCGGGCTACCTCGCCGTCACCGGCCGGTGGAGCGAGCCCTGGTGGCTGCTGTGGGTGCTGGCGGCCGCCGTGACGTGCTGGATCGCCGGATTCGACGTGTTCTACGCGCTGCAGGACGAAGCCTTCGACCGCGATGCCGGTCTGCATTCCGCCGTGGTCCGGTTCGGCCGCGCAAAGAGCATTCTGTTCGCGAAACTGCTCCATGGCGTCGCGATCCTCGCCCTGGTGTTACTGGGGTGGGCGATCGGGCTCGGCTGGCCCTACTACGCCGGGGTCGCGATCGGTGCGGCGATTCTCGCCTGGGAGCACCAGCTGGTGCGCCCCGACGATCTCTCGCGGCTCGATGCGGCGTTCTTCACGGCCAACGGCATCGTCAGCGTGGTTGTGTTTCTGGGCGCGCTGGTCGATAGACTGCTATGAAACCGGGGAGTGGGGAGCGGGGAGTGGTTCGAGGCGGTGCGAGCCGGCGGGCCGGTTCGAACCGGAAAGTACCACTCCCCACTCCCCACTCCCCTCCTCCGTTTCGTCCGCCGTCCCACCCTCGCAAGACCGTCACCCCCAATCGCCGGGGAAGATGAGCCAGCTCCCCGTCGTCTTCGCCATCACCGGTGCCTCCGGCGCCCCGTACGCGGTGCGCCTGCTCGAGGTCCTGGCCACCCACCGCGTGCCTACGTGGTTGCTGGTCTCGAGTCACGGCTGGCGCTTGCTTGAAGAAGAGTGCGGCATTGAAGGCGAGCCGGCCCTGCGCAAAGCCACGGGGGGAGACTGGGACAGCGTCACTGTGTTCGACGACAAGGACCGCGGTGCTCGCCCGGCGTCAGGATCGGCGCGCACCGCCGGGATGGTGGTGTGTCCCTGCTCGATGGGCACCGTCTCCGCGATCGCCCATGGCACGAGTCGCAGCCTGATCGAGCGGGCGGCCGACGTGACGCTGAAGGAGCGGCGGCGTCTGATCCTCGTCCCGCGCGAGACGCCGCTGTCGCTCGTGCACCTGCGGAACCTCACCCTCGCCACCGAAGCCGGCGCGGTGGTGCTGCCCGCCGCACCGGGCTTCTATCACCGCCCGGCGAGTATCCAGGAGCTGGTGGACTTCATCGTCCAGCGAGTGCTCGACCACCTGGAGCTGGACATCGCGCTGGTGAAACGCTGGACGGGAACATGACCCCTAGCGCATGCGGCTCGGCGTCATTTCCGACACCCACGGACTGCTGCGGCCCCAGGTGTTCGACGTATTCCGGACCGTGGATCACATTCTTCATAGCGGGGACGTGGGAAAGCGGGAGATCCTCAATGATCTCCAGGCCATCGCGCCCGTCACCGCCGTGTACGGCAACACCGACGGCGCCGAGCTGCGGAGCCTGCTGCCGCGGGTGGCGACGGTGCGGCTGGACGGGTTCGACATCGTGGTCACGCACGGCGACCAGCTCGAGGCGCTGATCCCCACCGCGTTGCAGGCGGCGTTTCCGACGGCCGACATCATCGTGTTCGGACACACGCACAAGCCGCTGCTGGAGCTGGTCGACCGCACCATTACGGTGATGAATCCCGGCAGTGCGGGCCCCCGCCGCTTCGACCTGCCGGTCGGCGTGGGCATCATGGAGCTCGAGCCGGGCATCCCGCCGCGGGCGCGGTTGGTTTCGCTCAGCGACGACTGACCGAGCTCCATAAGCCGGCGAGCCACGCCAGCTCCGCGGGTGCGATCTCCCGGTTCTCGCCACGCCGCGCGCGCCAACTGGTGACGGAGTCGGCGACCGCACTCAACGCGGCCGTCATCGCGACGTCGGTGGCGGAATCGGGAGCCATGTGGACCCGGAACTGCGCGATGAAATACGCCAGCGCGCCGGTCCCCAGCGCCAACGCCCGTCCACTGGCGTCGGGGGCACCGGACAGGGGCGTGAGCCCGGCGCGCAGGAACGGCAGCGTCCAGTTTTCCGCGGCGAAGGTACCGGCCGGATTGGGCTGCGGCACCCACACGTGCAACACCGCCACGCGGTCACTGTCCTCGTCGCCCGAGCCCGCGTGGCTGTTCGCCAGACTCTCTTCGTCCAGATCGCCGGCGTGGGCATGCCACAACCGACCTGATACCGGCGCGTCCGGTGGCGACTCGCCCGGGCCCAGGAGAATCGCATATGCCACTCCCACCAACTGCTCGCGGCCACCGATGGTCGCAAACTCGAGCACTTCGGGTTGGGAAGGGTCGACGCGGCCATCGTTGAGCAGTCCCGGGTGGACCCAATGTTGGCCCATGGCCGGAACCTCGGGACCCACGGCGCGATATCCAGCCGCACTGGCGGCGCGCGGGTCGGGAAACCGCGTGGCCGCTTGCTCGGCCTGAGCGACGAACGCGCGGGCCGCCGCATCGCTTTGTGCTCGAGCCTGGGGCGTCCACGATGCCCCGACAGCCGCCAGAATCAGCAGGTGTCTCGGGTGCACGGTGCCAGCACCTCGAGTGAATCCTGGCGGTAGGCCGCCAGCAACCGCTGCAGCAGGACGCTATCGACGCCGGTGGGGAATCGACTCCACAACCGAAGCTGTTCCAGCGTGGTCGCGTCGGGCGACCGGCCTCGCCGCAACGTGTACTCGACGGGGAGACCCGTGAACACCACTCTGCTCGCGGCGCCATACCGAACGAGCACCATGCGCGCCGTCTTTTCGCGCACGACCAGCAGCGCGCTGTCGGTCGCGGCGAGCAGCTCGGCATTGAACACCGCGCGGCCGCGACTGACCGTCGTCGCGACTCCGTCCGGGCCACTACTCGGTGCGAAGGTCTTGATCCTGGTGCCGGTCGAGCACGCCGAACAAACCAGAACTAGCCGGAAGAGGCGTCTCATGGCTCACCTCACCGGGAAGCGGGTGGCGTAGAACCGGCGCTCGAAGTCCGGGGCCTGTTTCCGCCAACGGTGGATCGCTTCGACCAGCGCGTCATTGCCGGGGCGGAACGCCGCGCCGGTCAGGTGCGGTTGGACCCAGCCGCTGCGCAGCCACTCGATGTAATAGCCTTGCGACACCAGCAGAAAGTCCGCAACCGAATCCGCCGGGACCGCTGCCGCTGCGAAGGTCAAGAAAAACCGATTGCCGGGTTGGGTCACGAGGTAGCGCCCGTCGGCGTCACTGAGGCTCGCCAGCGCGGCCGTATCGGATTGCCCGGCTGAGTCCAGCACCGCCGCGGCGACGAGCGGGCGTGGCGTCAGGTGTCGCCAACCACCGGCCAGCGCGACGCGGTCGATGCGCCAGTCATCGGCCACGAAGGACAACCGCACCTGCAGGCTGTCGCTGCCCGTGGGAACGGGAACCACCACGGCGACGTCTTTCCAGGCGATGGGACCCGTATCCCCCACCCGTCCCACGTCCTCCCACCGGCCCCGATCCCGCACGGCGACCCGCAGGCCGAATGTCCGCGCGTACCACTGGCCGAGTCGTGCGGCCGTGCCGACCCGCTGCAGGTCCCGCCCCACCCACTCGAGCGAGCGCAGGCCGGGCGCTCCGAGCATCAGCTCGTAGAGCAGCACGGTATTGAGCAGGCTGTTCCGCAGGTGGAGCACCAGCACCGCTGAATCACCGGTGCCGGGGCGCGGGAATGTCAGGTCGATCGCGTCGTAGGGATCCGCGGCCGTGACGCGATCCAGTGTCGCCGCCGTGCTCGCGAACGATCGCCCATCGGCGTCCATCAAATCCATTCGGACATCGCGACCGGAGCGGTCGCGCGCGGCGACGGGTGGGAGGACGGGGCCGATCGCCAGCGGGGCGCCGCTCGACGTGGGCGCGAGCGTTTCGTCCCGACGGCGGGAGACTTGGAGAACCCCGACTTGGTTCAGGTAGTGGGTTTCGAGCGCTTCGTTGCGAACCTCGAGCCGCAGGGCCCCGGCCGAGTCCGGCGTACCGCGCAGCCGGTCGACGTCGCGGGCCTCGAACAAGGGCGCGATGCTGTAGGAGAACCCCTCGGCCTCGAGCACCGGTGTGCCGACGCTGTCGGTGTACACCGTCGGGCAGGAGCCGAAGATCGCCACGGCCAGGACTCCGGTACCGAGGACCGTCACGGCCGAGCCGAGCAGTGTCAACCCGATACTGGCCGGGGCGTTCACCGAGTTGCGGAACGTTTCGAACCCGAGCACGCTGTCGAGCGGAATCGGGGTCGCTGGCGCCGAATCCATCAGGGTCAGACCGTAGCGATAGCTGTGCGCGCCGATCGCGGCACTGGAGACCGTGCCGCGCACCACGCGGATCCCCGCGGGGAATACCACGGTGGAGCCATCGAGCACGTGGGCCTTGACCGGCGTCGATACCAGCACCGAATCGGTCAGGGCAGGGGACGGGACGGTCGTCACGATCGGTGCGTTGTAGACCGTACAGGCCGTGAGGACCATCAACACGGCGGCAGTACGCCATTGGGATCTGGGCACGGGACCTCCTGTATGCGCCTCCACCATACTGTCTCCCGAGAGTCAAGTACGCATCAAGCATGAGAGGCCAGGGATTCCCTGGCCTCTCATCGTTCCGGGTCCCGGGCCGAACTACCGGTGAATCGAATCCACCGGCATGACGATGACCGGTCCCAGCGCGTCGAGCGCCTTATCGAACGCACTCGGCTTCCCCACGACAACGGTCACCATCTGGTCGGCGTGCAGCAGCCGGCGCGACACATCGGCCACCTGGGCCGGGGTCACCGCCTGGATGCCCTTGAGGTAGAGGTCGAACCAGTTGGCCGGCAGGCCATCGACCGCGTAGCCGAGCTGCGTGGCGACGATATTCCCCGGACTGTCGAATTGAAATACGAAGCTGTTCACCTCGTTATCCTGGGCCAGCTTGACGTCGCTTGCGGTGACCGGCTCGGTCGCCATCGACGCGATGATCTGCCGCATCAACGACACGCCGGCAACCGTCTTCTCAGCGCGAATCTGGGCCCCCGCGAAAAACAGATCTTCCCGCTTGGTATCGGCGCCCCAGTTCGAGAACACGCTGTAGGCGAACCCGGAATCCGAGCGCACCCGTTGCAGCAGACGCGAATTGAACCCGCCGCCACCGCCCAGCAGGAAGTCCGCGACCTGGGCGGCGAAATAGTCCGGTGCATTGGCGACCTTCACGCCGCCGGCGTGCCCCATACGGATGTTGGTCTGGTTGACGTCTTTTTCGATCAGCACGGTGCGCGGGCCGCGGGCGATCTGCAGTGGCGGAACCGGGCGTAACCCCGGCTGGCACGCGGTCCAGCCCCGGAACAAGCTCTCGAGCTTGGCAATCAGGCTGCGCTCGTCGAAGTCGCCGGATACGCCGATGAGCAGGTTCTGGGGACAGAAGATCCGTTCCTGTGTCCAGCGGAACCGGGCCGGCGTGAACCCGCGAACCTCGTCGGGGGTGACCTGCGTGCGGCCGATGGGATGATCGCCCAGCATCACCTGATTCCACGCCCGGCCGAGGATGGAGCCTGGTTGATCGTTGCGCCGGCGCCAGCCTTCGAGCTGTTGGTCGGCGGTGATGCGCACGCGCGCCGAGTCATTGCGCGGGTTCCGCAGCAGATCGAACCACAGATCGAGCATCTGATCCCGGTAGCGGGACAGTCCGGCGACGCTCGCCGTGCTTTGCTCGTTCCCGGTCGAGATGCTCAGGGTCAGCGCGTAGAACTCGATCAGCTTGTCGACCGAATCGGGGGACAGCCGCGCGGTGCCGCCGGTGCGCATCAGGTTGTCGGCCTGCCAGCCGACTCCCCACAGGGAATCGGGCAGGTTGGCCACACCGACCTTCGAGACGATCTCCACGTCGAGCAGCGGCAGGCTGTGGTCCTGGAGCAGGTAGACCGGCACGCCATTGGAGAGCACCACCCGCTTGGGGGTGGGAGGATTGAAACGCAGCGGCGCGAACTGCAGGGCCTGAATCTGGGCTTTCGTATCGCCGGTCTGTTGGGCGCCGGCCGGGGCGAGGGCGCCGAGCAGCAGGACGCCGGAGATGAGAGACGTGCGCATTACGGAGTCCCTCCCGTGGAATCGGGCTGGGTCGGGCGGATCAGGGTCGCCACCGTCCGGTTGTGTTTCATGAAGTAGGTTCGGGCGACGCGTTGCACGTCTGCGGCGCTGACGCGCGCCAGCGCGGACTGGAACCGGAACGTCTGCCGCCAGTCGTACCACAGGGCTTCACTGCTCGAGAGCTGGAACGCGAGGCCGAAGTTGTCCTGCAGGCGCTGGATCGCGCCGGCCTGCACCTGATTGCGGACCCGCTGCAGCTCGTAGTCGGTGGGCGGCTCTCGCTGCAGCCGCTCCAGCTCCTCGTACACGGCGGTTTCGATCTCCTGGGTCGTGTGCGGAGCGATCGGCGTGCCAGCGAACTGCAACAGGCGTGGGTAGAGCTGGCCTGGTGCCATCCCTGAGCCGATGGAGGCGGCCACGCGATCGCGGATCACCAGACGTTGATACAGCCGGGAGGTCCGGCCCCCGGTGAGGATCGCCGACAGCACCGACAAGGCGGCGGCGTCGGGGTGCTCCCCGCTAGGTACGTGATAGCCGATCAGGAGCTGGGGGTTGGCGTCGTATTCCACTTCGATACGGCGTTCGCCATGCTGCGCCGGCTCCTGGGTGACGACCGGCCGGTGGGGCTCGCCCGCGGGAATGTCGGCGAAGTAGTGATCGGCCCACGCGGCCATGCTGTCCACGTTGATGTCGCCCACGATCGCCACGACGGCGTTGTTCGGTCCGTAGAACCGCTTGAAGTACTCCTGCGCGGCGGTTCGCGTGACCGCCTGGATTTCACTGGCGACTCCGACGACCGGCCGGCCGTAGGGGTGCGCCCGGAACGCCGCCTGGAGGAACTCCTCCCGCAACAATCCGCCGGGCTGGGTCTCGACCCGGAGCCGGCGCTCCTCCATCACGACTTCCCGTTCGGAGTAGAACTCGCGCAGCACCGGATTGCGGATGCGGTCGCTCTCGAGCACGAACCACAGCTTGGCCCGGTTCGACGGCAGCGCGAAGTAGTAGTTCGTCACGTCGTTGCCGGTCGACGCGTTCAGGGACTGGGCCCCATTCTCGGTCAGAATGCGGTCCAGCTCGTTGGGCACCACGTACCGGCGGGCCGAATCCTCCAGCAGTTTGAGCCGGTCGCGCAGCGACTCGAGCCGGGCGCTGTCGGTCGAGCCGCCCTTGCGAAACTCGGTGGTGAACGAATCGGCCACCGCGTCGATCGCCGGAAAGAGGGCCTGTTCCGCGGCGAGGTTCGTGGTGCCGACGCTCTTGGTGCCTTTGAACAGCATGTGCTCGAACAAATGGGCCGTTCCGGAAATCCCGGTCCATTCATCCACGCCGCCGGCCCGAAAGTGGGTCACGAAGGACGCGGTGGGGGCTCCCGCCCGTCGCAGGAACAGGAACGTCATCCCATTGGGCAGCACGCGCTTCACCACCGGAAGTTGCTCGCCGGGTGAGGCGTCCTGTGCCACGACCGCGGCCGGGAGAAGCGACAGTCCCACAACCAGGGCCCAGCGCTGCATCGCCATCCTGACCATCATCGTCCCTCCAATCCCATTGCCTGCAAGAGCGCCGAAGACCAGTGCGCCGTCGAGTCCGCTACCGCGGCGTTGTAGCGGGTCAGCAGCATTCCAGGGTTGAGCATACATCGGATCAACTCGTCCCGTCCGAAACGTTGCTCGACGGTCACCGCCATTTTCCATCCGACCGTATACCAGGGACCCTGCTCGCCGAAAAAGGAGAACGCGACGGCCCGGACCGTGTCGGGCGTCGCCAGTCGATGGCTGATGACATCCAGGAAGAACCGGTCCAGCGCGTGCAGGTCCCGATCGAAGTTCGCCACGTCGCGATCCCACCGGGCCCGGTCCGCCGCCGGGCTCACGGCATGGGGGTGGACGTCGGGGCCTCCGGCGGCGGCCAGCATCGCGAACCCTTCACCGAAGGCGCCCATCCACTCGACCGCCGATCGCCGGCGGCGGCAAACAGGCGTTGCCAGGCGCCTTCAGGCTCCGGTCGACCCGCCTGCCGCGCCTCGAGGATCGAGAGCGCCGCCACAGCTTCGGCCGTATCGAAGCGCAGCCGGACACGGTCCGCCCCCGGACCTTGCGCGGCACCGGCCGTCACGATCGCGACCTGCAGGACGGCAATCAGTAGTCTCATCGGGTCTCCGTCTGATGCTGCCGAGGGAAAAACGGTTGCGAATGGGTGGCCGTTTCAGCGCTGGCAGAACGCACACAACGTGGTCTGTCGCAGATCGATGGCGTGAGTGGTCACCAGGCGCCGGCCACAGCGGTGGCAGGGCTCGCCCCCTCGGTCATACACCTTTAACTCGAGCTGAAAGCGGCCCCGCTCGCCCGTGCCGGTGCGGTAATCCCGCACGGTGGTGCCGGACGCCCGCAAGGCCCGCTGCAGCACGTCGATAATCGCCAGCCGGAGCGCGTCGGATTCCTCGCGCGACAGACTTCGGGCCGACCGGCTGGGGTCGATCCCGGCGTCGAACAGCGCCTCGTTGGCGTAGATGTTGCCCACGCCGGCCAACAGCTTCTGGTCCATGATCGCCTTCTTCACAGCGGCCCGGGTGCGCGCGAGGGCGGCGGCGAACACGTCCGGGGTGAACGCCGGTTCGAGCGGTTCGGGACCGATCCGCGCCGTATAGGCCGCCCACCCGCGCTCGTCCAGCAGCCACACCGTGCCCAACCGGCGTACGTCGCGGTACACGAACACGTCGCCGCCGGTCAACGTGCAGGTGAGCACCGCGTAGCTCGATTCGTCGTCGGACCAGCCGCGTTCGTGCACGATGATCGAGCCCGTCATACGGGGCTGAATCACCATGCGGTGGCCGCTCTTGAGCTGGAACACGGCGTGCTTGGCGCGGCGCGTCGCCGCAATCACGGTGTTGCCGGTGAGGGCGGCGAGCAGTCGCCGGCGCGACACGCGGCGCAATACGTCGCTTTTCGCCAGGTGGGCGCGGCGGATGCGGCGACCGACCAGTCGCGGCGCGACTTCGCGGACGATGGTCTCGACTTCAGGCAGCTCGGGCATGCACTGGGAAGCTAAGCGAGTTGGAACGGCGCTAGCGCGTCAGCTCGCGCCAGCCAATGTCGCGGCGATACACCTTGCCGTCGAAGGCGATCCGGTCGCTGACGCGGCGACTGGCCATGGCGGCCTCCGGGATCGTGGGGGCCAGGCCGGTGACGTTGAGCACGCGGCCACCCGCCACTCGGAGCGTTCCCCCGTCCCGGGTAGTGCCGGCGTGGAACACCAGCACGTCGGATCCCAGATCGTCCGGAATGTGGATCGCAGCCCCCTTTTCTGGAGCGTCCGGGTAGCCGCGGGCGGCGAGCACCGTCGTCACGGCGGCTCCGCTCACGGGCAGCGCCTCGGCGGCGGGATGCCACGCACCGGCGGCGATAGCGGTGAGGTGATCGGTGATGCTGGCTGTCAGCAGCGGGAGTAGCACCTGCGTCTCGGGATCGCCGAAGCGGCAATTGAATTCGAGCACCCACGGCGTCCCGTCCCGTGCCACCATCAGGCCGGCGTACAGGACGCCGCGGTAGGGGGTGCCGCGCCGCCGCATCTCCGCTAGGGTCGGCTCGAACACCTCGCGGCGCGCGCGCTCCAGCAGGGCGGGGGTGGCGAGGCTCACCGGCGCATACGCCCCCATGCCGCCCGTGTTGGGTCCGGTATCGCCCTCGCCGAGCCGCTTGTGGTCTTGCGCGGCCGGGAGAAACATGAGCTGCTCGCCGTCGGTCAGGGCGAGAACCGAGAGCTCTTCCCCTTCGAGAAACGCCTCGACCACGATCTCGTTACCCGCCTCGCCCAGCGATCCCTGCTCGAGCATGGCGCGCGCGACCTGGGCGGCGGCGGTCCGGGTGTCGCATACGACCGCGCCCTTGCCGGCCGCGAGTCCCGAAGCTTTGACGACGAGCGGCTCGGCGTGTCCGGCGATGTACGCCAGCGCCGGAGCCAGCGCAGTGAAGGTTTGGCTCGCGGCGGTGGGTACATGGGCGTGGGCGAGTACTTCCTTGGCGAACGCCTTGGAGGACTCGAGACACGCGGCCGCCTGGGTCGGCCCGAACACGGGCCGGCCATCCGCGTGCAACCGGTCGACCAGCCCGGCCGCGAGCGGGGCTTCCGGACCGACCACCACGAGATCGACGCGGTGCTCGCGCGCCGCCCGGGTGAGGGCGTCGATGTCGGTGGCGGGGATGGGAAGATTGGTGCCGAGTGCTGCGGTGCCGGGATTCCCGGGGGCAACGACCAGGGTCGTCCGGGGGTCGTCCGAGTGCAGCGCCCAACACAACGCGTGCTCTCGGCCGCCCCCGCCGACGACCAGTACCCTCACTTCTTCTTGATGGCGTCCGAAAACGCCTGCGCGGCGCGCTTCGCCGTATCGACGACGTCGCCGACGACGGCTTTGGCTTCCTTCATGTAGTGATCGCGGGCATCGTCGATGTCCTTGTCGAGCGGGCGGTTTTCCGCATCGGGACCGCGCCGGGCATACTCACCCCGCAGGATCCGGTCGTAGTCGCCGGTTTCGACCCAGCGCTGCAGCTCGGCGGCGCGCACCGTGTTGAACGGGTGCGTGCGCATCAGGACCCCGAGAATCTTGAAGACGCGGTCCAACGCGCCCCCTTGCTCCTCGTATTCCTTGGCCTGCACCAGGAAGGCGTTCAGATCCATCTGCTTGATGTCACCGCCGCCCGCGAACTTCATGTTCATGCGCAGCGACGCCACCGGATCCTGGGTGGCGAGCAGGCCGGCCCGGTCCGACGACAGCTCGCTCTTGCGGAACCACTCGAGCAACGCGAGCTGAATCGGCAGGATCGCGATCCCGGCCAGGAACGGCAGGGCAGAGAAGCTGACGTTGAGCAGCAGCACGAGCAGCGTATGGTAGAGGGCGTGGCCGCTCATGACGTGTCCCAGCTCGTGGCCCAGCAGCGAGCGCATCTCGTCGTCGTCCAGCAGCGACAGCGCGCCCGAGTTGATCACGATGAATGGCTGGTCCATGCCGTAGGCGCCGGCGTTCGCAAACGGTGTCTGCGACACGAACAGCTCCGGGCGGGGCGCCCAGTCCATGGTCGTGGTCACATCGGTATACAGCTGGTTCAATTTGGGGAACTGTGTCGGCCCCACGCGCACGGAGTCCGCCTGGAACAGCAACCGGACGCCGCGTTCACCCAGAAATCCGTAGATCTTCTTCAAGACCTCGTCGAATCCCGGGACCGATCGCAGTGATTGCAGCGCGGCGCGATCGGCCGGATGCTCCCAGGCGACGGGCGCGATTTGGGTGAGAATCTTGCGTGGACGTGGGGCGGGCAGCCCGCTATTCGCGTCAGTCATCGGTGGCTCCGAAGGTGGAACTGTCCATACGGCGACTCACCACGTCAGTTTCCCGCCAGGGCCTGCTCCAGGTCTTCGATGAGGTCTTCCGGGTCCTCGATCCCCACGGACAGACGGATCAAACTGTTGGTGAGCCCCATCTTGCGACGCAGCTCCGGCGGTACGCTCGCATGCGTCATGGAGGCCGGGTGTCCGATCAGGCTCTCCACGCCGCCCAGGGATTCGGCCAGCGCGAACACGGTAGTGCGTTCGACCACGCGCCGCGTAAACGCCTCATCGCCCAGCTCAATGCTGATCATGCCGCCGAAGCCGCTCATCTGGCGACACGCGAGGTCGTGCTGTGGGTGCGACGGTAGACCGGGATAGTAGACCTTCTGGACCCGCGGATGGTGCGTGAGCCACTCGGCGATGCGGCGGCCGTTGCTGTCGTGCGCGCGCATGCGCAGCGGCAACGTCTTGATGCCGCGCAACGCCAGCCAGCAGTCGAACGGTCCCGGCACGGCGCCCGAGCCATTTTGCAAAAAGGCGAGTCGCTCCGCGACGTCGTCGCGCGACGTCACCAGCATGCCGCCCACCATGTCGCTGTGCCCGTTGAGATACTTCGTGGTGGAGTGCAGCACGACGTCGGCGCCGAGCTCGAGCGGCCGCTGGAAGCAGGGCGTCGCGAACGTGTTGTCGACCACCAGCAGGGCGGCCGCGTCATGCGCGATCTCCGACGTCGCCGCGAGGTCGCACAGCCGCATCATCGGATTGGTCGGCGTCTCGGCGTAGACCATTTTGGTCTGCGGCGTCACCGCGCTGCGCACCGCATCGGCGTCGCCGCCGTCGACGAACGTGAACGCGATCCCGAGCCGGGCCCAGATGTGGGTCATCTGGCGATGCGTGCCGCCGTAAACGTTCTCACCGCACACCACGTGGTCGCCGGCCGACAACAGTTTCAGGACGGCGTCGGCGGCGGCCAGTCCGGAGGCAAACGCGAAGCCGTGGCGCCCGCCTTCGAGCGCGGCCACACTCCGCTCCAGGGCCTCCCGAGTGGGATTCTGGGTTCGGGCGTACTCGTATCCCTTGTGGCGCCCCAGCCCGGCCTGTACGTACGTGGAGGTCTGATAGATCGGGGGCATGACGGCCCCGGCCAGCGGGTCCGCGACGATCCCGCCATGGACAGCTCGTGTGGCGAGGCGGCGGCGCAGGTCTTGTTCGAGCGCCTTGGTCATGGCGGGAACGTACTGACGCCTTTCGCCCCGAGCAAGCGAGCTTTACGTTAGCGACTTATGGGTGCGCAGAACGGCCTTTCCTGCCTGGTGGTCGACGACGAGCCACGCCTGCGCCGGGTATTGGTGCAGCTGCTCGAGAGCGACGGGTTCCGCTGCCGCGAAGCCGGGAACGGCGTCGAGGCGCTCCGGGCCATGGAAACTGATCCCGCCCCGCTGATCATCTCGGACCTGCGCATGCCGGAAATGGACGGCGTGAATCTGCTGCGGCACGTGGTGCAGCGATGGCCGCTCACGGCCGTCGTCATGGTCAGCGCGGTGGCCGACGTCGATACGGCGGTGAAGTGCCTGCACTCCGGCGCCCTCGACTATGTGAGCAAGCCATTCAATCTGGAAGAAGTGCGGGCGCGGGTGGAGCAGGCGCTGCAGCGGCGCCAGCTGAAGCTCGAGCTGCAGAGCTACCAGGAGCAGCTGGAAGCGCG
Source organism: uncultured Gemmatimonadales bacterium (assembly GCA_963821385.1). Taxonomy (GTDB): domain Bacteria; phylum Gemmatimonadota; class Gemmatimonadetes; order Gemmatimonadales; family GWC2-71-9; genus DASTHG01. The sequence continues at coordinate 153,048 of CAWGDK010000006.1, read as the reverse complement.
GGTCCGCGCCCAGGCGGGGCGCATCGAGGAATTGTTTCTGGGCGGCGTGCAGGCGCTGGCCCAGGCGCTGGAGGCGAAGGACGCGTACCTGCGCGGCCACTCGCTGCGGGTGTCGGAATATGCCGTGGCGATCGCGCGGCGCGTGGGCATGGACGCGCAGACGGTCGACACCATCTCCCTGGGCGGCCACCTTCACGACATCGGCAAGATCGGCGTGAGTGAAGAAGTGCTGCACAAGGCCGGCAAGCTGACCGATCAGGAATACCGGCACATCATGGAACACACCGTGATCGGCGCGCGCATCCTCGGACCGCTGCTGCGCGACGACCCGCTCGTGATCGCGATCGTCCGCTCGCACCACGAGCGCATGGACGGGCGCGGGTTGCCCGACGGGCTCAAGGGCGACGGCATCCTGCCCGTGGTGAGCATCGTGTCGGTCGCCGACGCCTTCGACGCGATGACCAGCGAGCGCCCGTACCGGCATTCGCTACCGGTCGAACGCGCCCTGGACGAGTTGCACGCCCAACGCGGCATCCAGTGGAGTCCCATGGCCGTGGACGGTTTCCTGGACGCCTTCCCGGATATCACCCGCCTCCCGCTCGCCACTCCGGAGCTCACGAACGGCGCGGCACCCGGTTGACGCCGCGCTTCACTTTTTCGTAACGTAGCCGCCATGCATGAGACGTTGATGGTTGGGGTGTCCGGCATCCGCGGGATCGTGGGCAAGGACCTCACTCCCGAGATTGTCGCCCGCTACGCGGCGGCCTTCGGCGCCTGGGCGCGCACCGGCGGCGCGCGCCGCCCGCGCATCGTCCTGGGCCGCGACGCGCGGACCTCGGGTCCCATGTTCGCGCAGGCGGCCACGGCCGGGCTCCTCTCAGTCGGCTGCGACGTGATCGATATCGAGCTCACGACCACGCCGTCCGCCCAGCTGGCAGTGGAGTATCACCACGCCGCGGGCGGAATCATCCTCACCGCCAGCCACAACCCGATCGAATGGAACGCCCTCAAGTTCGTGGGGCCGGACGGCGTCTTCATCGGCGAGACCGCCGGGGCGCAGGTGCGGGCGCTGGCCGCCGAAGGACCGATCGTCCGCGCCGACCACGGCTCGCTGGGCGCCGTGACGCACGATGCGGAGGCGCTGCGGCGCCACGTGGCCGCGGTCCTGAAACTCCCGGGCGTCGACGCCGGCCGGGTGCGCAAACGGCACTTCCGGGTGGCGCTCGACACCTGCCGCGGCGCGGGCGGGGCGATCATGCCGAACCTGCTCGAGCGCCTGGGGTGCGAAGTCGCCGGTATCAATCTCGAGACCGATGGAAAATTCCCCCGTCCGCCCGAGCCGATTCCCGAACATCTCGGCGCGCTGGGCGCGGTGGTGCAGCGGGTGAATGCCGATATCGGCATCGCCGTCGATCCCGATGTGGACCGGCTCGCGATCGTAGATGAGCAGGGGGAGCCGATCGGCGAGGACTACACGCTGGCCTTCGCGGTCCGGTCCGTGCTCGGAAAAAAGCGGGACGGGGCAAAAGCGAAGGGAGGAGGATCTGATGCCGGGGCCGAGTCTCGCCCGGTGGTGGTGTGCAACCTGTCCACCAGCCTGGTGGTCGAAGACGCCGCCCGGGACCATGGCGCCGAGCTCGTGCGGGCGCCGGTGGGCGAGGCGCACGTGGCGCGGGAGATGATCGAGCGTCACGCGCCCATTGGTGGTGAGGGCAACGGTGGGGTGATGTACCCGGCCCTGCACGTGGGCCGGGACGCTCCCGTGGCAGCGGCGCTGGTGCTGGCGCTCCTGGCGCGAGACGGCCGCCGCGTCAGCGAGCTCGTGAGCGACTCGCCGCGCTACACCATCGTCAAGGACAAGGCCCCGCGCGGGCGCGCCGGCGGACTCGGGTCGGTGTATGCCGCGCTGCGCGAGCGGTTTCCGGATGCGATGGTGGACGAACGCGATGGCTTGCGGCTCGGATGGCGCGATCGGTGGCTGCACGTGCGTCCCTCGAACACCGAGCCCGTCGTCCGTTTGATCGCCGAAGCCCCGACGCAGCCGGAAGCGCGAAACCTGGTTGACACCGGACGCACGCTATGTGCGGAATCGTAGGCTACACCGGGCGGCGCGAAGCGGCAGGGCTGGTGCTCGAGGGACTGAAGCGGCTCGAGTACCGCGGATACGACTCGGCGGGGCTCGCCGTCATCGATGGCACGCGCCTCGACATCTTCAAGGCTCCCGGAAAAATCGCGGCGCTCGAGCAGGCGATCGGCGAGCGGCTCCCGGCCGGCACGACGGCGATCGCGCATACGCGCTGGGCCACGCACGGCGCGCCCACCGAAGCCAACGCGCACCCGCACATCGATTGCGGCGGCACGCTCGCCCTCGTTCACAACGGCATCATCGAGAACGCGGGAGCGCTGCGGACCGCGCTCACCCAGCGGGGGCACCGCTTCCGGTCCGAGACCGACACCGAAGTCCTCGTGCATCTGATCGAGGAGCTGCATGGAGCCGGGGCGTCGCTGGCCGAGGCGGTGGCCGGGGCGTTGCAACAGGTCGAGGGGACCTACGGCATCGCCGTCTTGTCGACACGGGAACCCGACACGATCGTCGCGGCGCGGCATGGCTCGCCGCTACTCGTGGCGATCGGCCTGGGGGAGAATTTCGTCGCGTCCGACGCGTCGGCCGTGCTGGCGCACACCCGGTCGGTCGTGTACCTGGACGACGGCGAGATTGCCGTGATTCGTCCAGACGACTACCGCATTCTCGACCTCGCCGCGGTCGAGAAAGTGAAGGTGGTGTCCCGCATCGACTGGGATCTCGCGACGATCGAGCGGGGCGGTCATCCCCATTTCATGCTGAAAGAGATCCTGGAGCAGCCCGAGAGCGTGCACAACGCGCTGCGGGGCCGCCTGCTCGAAGAAGACGGCGACGTGCACCTGGGCGGGTTGAACGCGACCGACGAAGAGTTGCAGCGCGTCAACCGCATCGTCATCACGGGGTGCGGCACGTCGTGGCACGCCGGCCTGATCGGCGAATACATGATGGAAGAGCTGGCGCGGCTCCCCACCGAGGTCGAATACGCCTCGGAATTCCGCTATCGCAATCCCATCGTGGATGAGCGCACCCTCGTCGTCGGCATCTCGCAATCGGGCGAAACCGCGGACACGCTGGCGGCGCTGCGGGAAGCCAAACGTCGCGGCGCGCGGACGCTGGGGCTCGTCAACGTCGTCGGCAGTACCATCGCCCGGGAAGTCGACGGCGGAATCTACCTCCACGCCGGACCGGAGATTGGCGTCGCGTCCACCAAGGCGTTCACGAGCCAGATCGCGGCGCTGGCGTTGCTCACGCTCAAGATGGGCCGGCTGCGCGCCCTCTCGATACTCCAGGGGCGCGACGTCGTCCACGCACTGGCTCGACTCCCGGCGCTGGTGGAGCGGGTACTGGCCAACGCCGCGGCGGTGGAACGTCTGGCCGAGCACCTCGCGGGGGAGAGCAACGTGCTCTACCTGGGGCGCGGCTACAACTTCCCGGTGGCGCTGGAAGGGGCGCTCAAGCTGAAGGAGATCTCCTACATTCACGCGGAAGGGTATCCCGCCGCGGAAATGAAGCACGGCCCCATCGCCCTGATCGACGACCGGATGCCGGTCGTATGCGTGGCGCCGCGGGACGCGGTGTACCAGAAGATCGTGTCCAATGTGGAAGAGGTGAAAGCCCGCGGGGGACGCGTGATCGCGATCGTCACGGAAGGGGATACGGGCGTCGCCCGCCTGGCGGAGCACTCGTTCGCGATTCCGGAGACGCTCGATCTGTTGACCCCGATCCTGACCGTGTTGCCATTGCAGCTGCTCGCGTACTACATCGCAGTGCGGCGCGGTTGCGACGTGGACCAGCCGAGAAATCTTGCGAAATCGGTGACGGTGGAGTGAGGGTCGTTCTCCAACGTGTCTCCCGCGCCGAGGTCCGCGTCGCGGGTCGGGTGACGGGGAAGATCGGGACCGGGTTCGTGGTCCTGGCGGGGTTCGCCCCCACCGACACGGAAGCGATCCTGGTCTGGATGGCCGACAAAGTGCTGTCGCTGCGGGTGTTCGGAGACGACGAGGGCAAGATGAACCGTGGCCTGGACGAGGTGCGGGGCGGGGTGCTCGTCGTGTCGCAGTTCACCCTCTATGGCGACGCCCAGAAAGGCCGGCGGCCCAGCTTCATCGCGGCCGCCCCGCCGGACGTCGCGATTCCGCTCTATGAACGGTTCGTCGCCCTGCTCGCCGAGCGCGCGCAACCGCTCGGCGTGGCCGTCGCGACGGGCGAGTTCGGCGCCATGATGGAGGTGGAGCTCGTGAACGACGGGCCGGTGACGCTGGTGCTCGAGCGATGACTCCGATCGTGCTTGCCTCCACCTCGCCGCGCCGGCGCCAGCTACTCGAGATGCTGCGGGTGCCGCATCGAGTGATCGCTCCGGACATCGACGAGTCGCGACGGGACGGCGAATCGCCCGAGCGGTATGTCGTGCGTCTGGCCCGCGCCAAGGCCCGGGCGGTGGCGGAGCGGGTTCCCGGGGAACTCGTCCTGGGCGCCGACACCACCGTGGTGCTGGACGGCGACCTGTTTGGGAAACCCACCAGTCCCGAGGACGCGGTGCTGATGCTGGGGCGGCTGCAGGGCCGGACCCACGAGGTGCTGACCGCCGTGGCGTTGGCGCGCGACGATCGCCTGGAGCACGCGCTCGACCAGTCGCGCGTGACGTTCCGGCCGGCGGATCGGGAAACGCTGACGGACTACGTCGCCACGGGTGAGCCGCTCGACAAAGCCGGGGCGTATGCGATCCAGGGGCTCGGGGCGCTCTTCATCGAGCGGGTGGAGGGCGATCTGTTCGGGGTGATGGGACTGCCGCTGCGACTGGCGCTCGACCTGCTGGCGAGCTTCGGACAGCCCTACCGCTTCACCCGGTAGACGGGCACCGGCTTCGTCTTCCCCTTCACCTGGATCGGCTCCAGGGCTTCGACTTTCGGCGGTTTCTTGAGCGCCTTGTAGAACGGCTCAGCGATGAGGATCTCGTTCGGGCCGGCGGCCGAGCACAGGCGACTCGCCGTGTTGACGGCATCGCCGATCACGGTGTACTCGAGCCGGCGATCGGAACCGAAATTCCCCGCGAACACTTCACCGAAATTGATGCCGATGCCGATCTTGATCGGCTGGCGATCCGACTCGGCCCACTTGGCGTTCATTTTTTCCAGCACGGTCAGCTGGTCGAGCGCGCACTGCATCGCGCGATCGGCGTCGTCCTCGTGGGCGATCGGCGCGCCCCACAACGCCATGATGGCGTCGCCCATGAATTTGTCGAGCGAGCCCGAGTGCTCGAACACGATCTCCACCATTTCGGTGAAGTACTCGGTGAGCAGTTTGGCGACGTCATCGGGGTTCATGTTTTCAGACATCGGGGTGAAGCCCCGAATGTCCGAAAAAAAGATGACGACCGGCCGCTTGTCGCCCCCCAGCGTGACGGCGCCCTCCTGCTGCGCGATCTGGGCCGCGACGTTGGGCGCGAAGTAGCGCTGGAAGTTCGACAGCACCATCGCTTCCCGCCGGATGCGCTCGGACAGGTTGGAGTTCTCGATCGCGAGCGCGGTCAGTCCACCAAAGGCGATCAAGAACTCGAGATCCTCGTCGCCGAAGGACTGGATCGCGGTCTGATTGTCGACGTAGAGGATGCCCAGCACCTTCTGGTCGGTGCCCATGAGCGGCGTGCACATGGCGCTGCGCACGCTCTGGATCAGGATCGACTTCCCCTTGAAGCGCTCGTCGGCGGCGGCGTTGTCCGACAGGATCGCGACGCGGTCTTCGACGGCCTTGCGGGCGATCGACTGGGGAACGTGCCGCGCCGCGTTCGTATCGCCCGTGCGGCTGCGGGACAACCGCGGGACCAGCTCCGAGCTTTTCGGGTCGAGCAGCAGGATCGAGACCCGGTCGACGTTCATGACCTGGAACGTGAAGTCGACGACTTTCTGCAACAGCGCGTCCAGCTCCTGCTGGCGGGACAGTTCTTTGAAGATCTCGAGCAGCAGCGACATCTTCTTCTCGCGCCGCTCGGCCTCGTTTTGCGCGGCGACCTTGAGATGCCCGCCCGCGGCGGCCGCCGCACCGGTGCCGCCGTGCACGATCGCCGGCACGCCACCCGACGACGGACTGACCGGCAGCTGACGCACGATCGTCCCCTGCGGGATGGCCCGCGACCCGGAGGTCTGGCCCGCTTCGGGCGTCGGGGCGGAGGGGCGAGCCGGCGGCGTGATCCCGGCGACCTTGAAGGCGACTTTCCCGAACGTGATCACGTCGTTGGCGCCGGCATCGGCTTCGGTAATGCGGGCGCCGTTCAGAAAGGTGCCGTTGGAGGACCCGAGATCTTTGACCCGCACCCCGGTGGCCCCGAGGGCGATCTCGGCGTGGCGGCGGGAGATGGTCGGGTCGTAGATCGGGACGTCGCTGGTGACCGCGCGGCCCACGAGCAGCGTGCGGCCCGGTGCAAGCTCGATCGTCTGTTCGCCGGAGGTGCTCAGCAGCTTGAACACAGTGCCAAAATATACCCGGGGTTACGCCAGTGCGAGCGCCACGGCGCGCAGCACGGCTTCGGCTTTCGCCTCGGTCTCGGCGTATTCACGGGCGGCGTCGGAATCGGCCACGATGCCCGCCCCGGCCTGAATCGTGACGCGGTCGTGACCGACCACCGCGCAGCGGATGGCGATCGCCGTGTCGAGCGTGGTCGCGCCCCAGCCGACGTAGCCCACCGCCCCGGCGTAGGGACCGCGCCGTTCGGGCTCGATCGCATCGATGATCTCCATCGCCCGGACTTTGGGCGCCCCCGTGACCGTCCCAGCCGGGAAACACGCCCGGAACGCATCCAGCGCGTCATACCCTTCGCGGAGCGTGCCCCGCACCTCACTCACCAGGTGCTGGACGTGTGAGTATCGCTCGATGCCCATCAGCTCGGTGACCCGCACGCTGCCATAGTCCGCCACGCGGCCCACATCGTTGCGGCCCAGGTCCACCAGCATGCGGTGCTCGGCCACTTCCTTGGCGTCGCTCTGCAGCGCGCGCCCCAGCCGATCGTCTTCCTCCGGGGTGGCGCCGCGGGGACGCGTTCCCGCAATCGGCCGGACGGTGACTTCGCGGTTGGCCACCCGGACCAGGACCTCCGGGGAGCTGCCGACCAGCGCGACATCGTCCAGGGCCAGGAAGAACAAATAGGGCGCCGGATTCAATGCCCGCAAGAATCGATACAAGCGTAGCGGGTCTACCTGTGCGGCGATTTCCTGCCGGCGCGACAGGACCGTTTGGAACGTGTCGCCGGCCCGGACGTGGTCGAGCACGCGCCCCACGTCGCGCTCGTACTCCGCGCGCGGATAGCGCGTCGTCGTGGCGAGGGCCGGCGGATGCTCCGCCAACCCGAGCGGCGTCAGGGAGTGCGCCGTCCCCAGCCGCGCGGACAATTCGTCCAACCGGCACTCCGCGGCCTCGTACAACCGTACCCGTTCCCGCGCGGGGGTGTCCGTCGGGATCTCGGCGTTGGCGACGGCGATGGCCCGGCCGTAGAGGTTGTCCAATACCACGAGACTGTCGGCGAGCATCACGACGGCGTCCGGGAGGCCCAGGGTGTCGGCGGGCGGCGCGGGCAGCCGCTCGATGGTGCGGACCAGGTCGTACCCGAGGTAGCCGACGGCACCGCCGTAAAATGGCGGCAGCCCGGGCACCGTCACCGGCAGCAGCGTACGTAACCGCTGCGCCAGATAACCGATCGGATCACCCGTCTCGCCGGCGTCCCGCCACCCGTCGGCGGCGGTCCAGCGTTCTACGGCGCGTCCGCGGAAGCGCCACACTTCGCGCGGCTCCGTGCCCAGGAAGGTGTAGCGCGCCCACTGTTCGCCCCCGACGGCCGATTCCAGGAGAAACCCGAACGGTGGGCGAGCGATCTTGGCGTACGCCGCCACCGCCGTGTCGGCATCGAGTACGATTTCCCGCGCCAGTGGCACCACGCCCCCGCGCTCGGCGCGCGAGAGGAACACGGCGCGGGGATCCGTCACTTCGGCGCGGCGAGCAACACGCGCCCCGGACCCTCGAGCGCACTGGTGACCGTGGACGGACCAGTGTGTCCGCTGTTGCGACCCTCCACCCATTTGTCGGTGGCCCGTTCGTGCCACAGGGCCAGCGCCTGCGCGAACGCGGTGGCCGAAGCGTAGCGGGAGCTCATGGTGTATACCGAGGAATCGCCGTACCGCCCATAGGAGACCGACAGCACCGGTTCCCCCGAGGCGTTGAAAACCAGCCCCGGCGGGCCCACGGTGATCTCATAGGTGACTGGGGAGACGTCCACGGTCACGGTCACGGTGCAGGTGTCGCACACCAGCGTGTCGTTGCGAGACACGATACTGCGGGGCGTGAACGTGAAGGTCGCAAACAACGTGTGAACACTGTCGGAATGGGTCCATTGAAACGTGCGCAGCTGATTGTTCTTGAAAATGAGGAAGAGGGGAGGCGGCTCGGCGGAATCGACGCGCGCCAGGGCGAGCAGGTCGGCCCGGGCCACGCCGATGACGGGTCCGGAGCCGTCGCTGCCGCAGGCCGCGAAGGCGGCCACGGCTGCCGCACCGAGGACCGACCGGATAGGTTGCCTCCCGTGCGCGCGCTGCCGCTCGCCCTGCTGACCCTCACGGTCGCTTCGGCCGCGGCGGCCCAGCAGTGGAACTCCCCCGAAGCTCTCACCCTCGCCGACCGCGCCATCGCGCGTCGTGCCGGCGCTGCCGCCGACACCACGCTGCACGACTACCGGGCCCGGGGTCATGGTTTTGTGTTCTTCCTCGGAGCGTTCGGGGAGGGACTCGCCGAGCCGCCGCGGCTCATCAAGGCGGACCAGCTGGAGCTGGAATTGTACTGGAAGGCCCCGGGCGCGAGCAAGCAGCGCATTATCGGCTGGCGCGACCGCGCCGAGCTCCCCACCGACATCGTGTACCATCAGGATCACCTCGGCATCGTGCAGAACGGGTTTGGTCGCATCATTCGCCTCGGGGACGGTGACGAGGTGCAGGGCGTCCCGCACCCGCTGGCGTCCGGGGGCACGCTGCTCTACGACTACGCCACCGGCGACACGCTCACCGTCGACCTTCCCGATCGCCAGATCCGCGTGGTGGCCCTGCGTGTACGTCCCAAGGATCTGCACGCCGCGCGCATCGTCGGGATCGCCTACCTCGATCTCGGCACGGCCGATCTGGTCCGCCTCGCCTTCAACTTCACCACCGCCGCCTATCGCGACGCCACGCTCGAGGACGTCAGCATCGTGCTCGACAACGCCCTCTACGAGGGCCGCTGGTGGCTGCCGCACCATCAGGAGATCGAGATCCGGCGGCGCGCCACGTTTCTGGACCTGCCGGCGCGCGGCATCATCCGCGGACGCTGGGAAGTCGATGGCTATGTCTTTAATACCGGGCTGGCCGCCGCATGGTTCTCCGGCCCCGAGATCACGCCGGCACCCAAGGCGGAGCGCGATTCGTTTCCCTGGCGCGGATCGCTCGACTCCGCCATCCAGGACGTGTCCGAACCGGTGCGCCAGAACGATTTGGCCCAGGTGCGTGCCGAGGTCGCCCGCATCGTCGGGCGGCGGGCCCTCTCCGGATGGAGCCACGGTGGGTTGAGCATCCGCAGCGCGAGCGATCTGCTGCATGCCAACCGGGTGCAGGGGGTGGTGCTCGGCGCGGGCGGTGTCTGGCGCGGCGGGGGAGTCGTCGCGCGGGCGCGGGCGAGTTACGGGTTCGCCGACCGGCATCCGGACGGCGCGCTCTCCGCGCAGCTGCCGCTGGGCGCCGGAAACATCGGCGCCAGCCTGTTTCGAGAAGTCCGGGATGTCGGCGACGAGCCCGTGATTGCGCCACTCGTGAACTCGATTGCCGCGCAGGAATTCGGCGATGACTATGGCGACTATGTCCGCGTGGGCGGTGCCCGTCTCGTGCTGGAATACCCGGTGGGCCTCGGGCTCACGGGCCGGCTCGCCGTCGCACGCGAAGATGTGACCAGCCTCCGCGTCCGCGCCACGCCCGCGAACGGACTCTACCGGGACAATCCGGCGCTGGGGGGACGTCCGTTGAGCGTCGTGACGCTCGACCTGCGCCGGCCGAGTGAGGGGTTCGCCGTGCGGCGTGACCGGTTCCTGGAACTGTCCCTGGAAGCCGGTCGGCGGGACGGCGGTGCCGATTATCTGCGGTTGGCGGGCGGCGCGCATCTTCTCGTTCCCCTCGGCAGCACCCGGGTGCTCACGCGCGTCCAGGGTGGGATTGCGAGTCGCGACCTGCCCGCACATCGCGCATTCGTTCTGGGAGGCCGCGGCTCGCTCCTGGGCGATGACTTTCGCGCCTGGGGCGGGCGCGCGAGCGCGCTCATCCATTTCGAATGGCGTGTCCCCGTCCCGTTTCCGAGCGTGTCGTTCGGCATCGCGCGGACGCCTGGGACGGTGGTGCTGGCGCCGTACCTCGCGTCTGGATGGGCCGGCCGTCCGGTGACCGGCACCCCGTGGCGCGCCACACCGGGCGCGCGGGTCACCGCCGGTCTCGCCGTGGAATGGCTCGGCGTATTTCGTCTCGAAGCCGGTTACGGGCTGCAAAGTCGCCGCCTGCGCGTGGCATTCGACGTCACACGGGACTTTTGGAGCGTCCTCTAGCCCAGGCCCGCGCCACCCGGCTAGGTTTCCCCGCACTAACGATATGCCCGAACTCAACTTCCCCGACGAGTGGCTGGCTCAATCCCTCGAGGCGATTCCCGTGGAACGCCTGGCCGAGCTGCGCGCCAAGACCACCCCCGGCAAGACGCTGTGGGAAACGGTGGTCGAGGAGAAACTCGCCACCGACGACGAGATTCTCGAGAAGCTGGCCGCCCGGTTCCGGATGCGCATCGCCGATCTGTCCCAGGTCGAGCCGGGCGCGCGCACCGCCCTGCCCGAAGCCCTGGCCCGACGCTACCGCGTCCTGCCGGTCCGCGAGACCGATTCCTACCTCGAAGTGGCGACCGCCAACCCGTTCGATCTCGACATGGAGAAGACGCTCGGGTTCGCAACGGCGCGCGAGATCCGGCTGACGCTGCAGTCGCCGTCCAAGATCAGCGAACAGATCGAGGTCCAATACCGGCCGGAGAAGGCGCTCGACCGGCTGCTTGAGAACATGGGGCAGTCCGCCGAGCTGGTGCAGCTGACCGACGATCTGCCGGCGGACGAGTACAACATCACCGAGGCGGCGGCGAGCGAACGGCCGGTCGTGAAGCTCGTCGATTTGATTCTGTCCGAAGGCATCATCTCCCGCGCGTCGGACATCCACGTCGAGCCCGAAGAGGGCGGCGTCGCGGTACGCTACCGCATCGACGGCGTGTTGCGGCAGGTCATGAAGATTCCGCGGGCGGCCGGATTGCCCCTGATCTCCCGCATCAAGATCATGTCGTCGCTGGATATCGCCGACCGGCTGCGGCCACAGGATGGGCGCGCGCGGGTGGCCGTGAATTCGCAGCCGATCGACCTGCGCGTCTCGACGCTGCCCGTGGCGCACGGCGAAAAAGTCGTCATCCGCATCCTCGATTCCCGCGCCACCGTCAAGACACTCGACACCCTGGGACTCAATCCCGCCGAAGTTGAGGCGGTGCTCAAGCTGCTCGAATATCACGAAGGCATCATCCTCGTCACCGGTCCCACCGGATCGGGTAAAACGACCACGCTCTATTCGATGATCAACCAGATCAAGAGCGAGGGCGTGAACATCGTGACGGTCGAGGATCCGGTGGAGTACCGGATGGCGGGCATCGTCCAGGTCCAGGTGCAGGAGAAGACGGGGCTCACTTTTGCCTCGGCGCTGCGTTCCATTTTGCGCCAGGACCCGAACGTGGTCCTGGTAGGCGAGATCCGCGACAAGGAGACGGCGCAGATCGCCACGCAGGCTTCGCTGACCGGACACCTGGTGCTCTCCACGCTGCACACGAACGATGCCGCCAACGCGGTGACCCGGCTGGTGGACATCGGCGTCGAAGCCTACAAGATCGCGGCGGCGCTGCGCGGCGTGGTGGCCCAGCGGCTGATGCGACGCCTGTGCACGACCTGCAAGGAAGCCGTGACCGACGCCCCGCCCGAGCGGCTCAAGAAATGGATCCCGCACGGCGCCACCCTGTACCGCGCGGTCGGCTGCCCCGATTGCTCCATGACCGGATATCGCGGCCGTTTCTCGATTCTCGAGGTCCTGACGATCACGCCCGAGATCGAACGGCGCATCGCCGCGGGAGAAACGGCCGACCGGATCGCCGACGCGGCGCGCCGCGCCGGCATGCCGACCTTGTGGGACAGCGGCTTGAACCACGTGCTGCGCGGCGAAACGACGGTGGACGACCTGCTGCGCGTCATCGACGTCCCGATGGAGGAAGACCGCACCCCTCCGCCGGAACCGGCCCGCCGCAGCGGTGGGGGAGCCGCGGCGGCCGCCCCGCCGGCCGCGCGGTCCACACCGTCCGCGGGCTCGGTGCCGCACGAGCCGTTGGCAAGCGGCTTCGAGCTGCTTGACGATGCAGGCTCCACCCGGCGTTCCGGATCGCAGGGGCCGTCGCGGCGAGTGCTGCTGGTGGACGATGAGGACAGCCTGCGCAAGGTGCTCAAGGATTTGCTGGAGCGCGAAGGCTACGAGGTGTCCGAAGCGCGCGACGGCGTGCAGGCCTTGGATCAAGTCGACCGTATCGGCCCCGACGTCATCGTGCTGGACCTGAATCTCCCGGGCCTCGACGGGTATGGCGTGCTGACGCAGCTGCGCTCGCGGCCGGCCACGGCCGAGATCCCCGTCATCGTGCTGACCGCCAAGGGTGATGAGGACAACGAAGTCCGTGTATTCGAGCTCGGGGCGGACGATTTCCTGCAGAAACCCTTCCGGGCGCGGGCGCTGTCCGCACGGCTCGAGGCGGTGCTGGGGCGCCGCCGCCCGTCCCGCTGACGGTGACGGAGATCCGGGTCTCGTTCGTCGACACATTCGTGTTGCGGGGCGCCGGGCCGACGCTGCAGGTGCTGGTGCTGCGGCGCGGGCCGCACGGTCGCAACCCCGGATCCTGGGAAACGGTTCACGGCACGATCGAAAAAGGTGAAACACCGGTGCAGGCGTCGACGCGCGAGATGCGCGAGGAAACGGGCCTCACAGCGGAGCGGTTCTACAACCTCAGCCGCATCGAAGGATTCTACCAGCACAAGACCGACGAGCTGGTCATCATCCCCGCGTTCGCGGCGTTCGTTCCGTCCGAAGCGCAGCCGCTGTTGTCGCGCGAGCACGATGCGTTCGTCTGGCTCAACCCGAGTGACGCCGCGCGACGGTTTGCGTGGCCGCGAGAGCGCAGAGCACTGGAGGACGTCTTGTCAATAGTGGGGTCCGGAGGAGGGGGGTTGCTGGACGACGTGCTGCGGGTATCCTAGCGGTCGTCCCTCTCGCGGTGTGGCATGGAGTCGTCCACGGTGAGAAATCCAATCGACGCGTCGCTGCGCAGTCCCCGCCTCGTGTGAATCCGTTCTACCACCGGATCTACCGCATCGTCCGTCATATCCCGAAAGGGCGCGTCGCGACGTACGGCGTCGTGGCGCGACTCGCCGGCCGCCCCGGCGCGGCGCGCACCGTGGGATGGGCGCTCTCGGCGTTGCCGGAAGACAGCGACGTGCCGTGGTGGCGCGTGATCAACGCGGCCGGACGCATTTCGCTCGCGGGCGACCACAGCGCCGTGCTGCAACGAGCGCTGTTGCTGCGCGAAAGCGTGAAATTCGCGCCCGGCGGCGCGGTCAATCTGGGGACGTTTGGCTGGCCCGCGGAGGCTTACGACAACGTGGTCGCGGCCCACAGCCGCGCCGCTTCTTCGCGCAGATCCCGCAGGTTGAACGGCTTCCGCACGTAACGCAGGCCGAGTCGCTCTAGCGCCTGCTCGGTGGCGGGGAGCACGTCCCCGGTCGCCACCAGCGTGCGCCCTTTGCAGTCCGGGTGGCGCGTCGCCAACTCTTCCACGAACAACCGTCCTTTCGCGCTCACCTGCCCGTCGGCGAGGATCAGGTCGTAGGTCCGTTCCCCCACCAGCTCGAGCGCGTGGTCGGCGCTGCGCGCCACGTCGACGATGTGCCCCTCGCGGCCGAACAGGGCCTGGACCAAGCGGCGCACGGCGGGGTCGTCGTCCACCAGCAGAATCGCCCGTTTCGCGAAGGCCGGCGGCAGCGGCGGCACGGTTTCCGGTGCCGGGGGCGGGGCCGGCCGCTGGGCGGGCGCCAGCGGCAGCTCGATGTGGAACGCAGCTCCGCCGCCCGGCGCGGGTTCGTAGCTGATGCGCCCACCGTGGGACTCCACGATGGAGTACGAAATGGACAACCCCAGTCCCGTGCCGTGCCCCGGCTCCTTGGTCGTATAGAACGGCGTGAACAGGTGCCGGACCTGATCGTCGGGGACGCCGGGACCGGTATCACTCACGCGCAGGTGCACCTGGGCATCTCCCCAGGTCTCGATCCGGATCGCGCGCGTGCGCTCTTCGGGCAGCTCGCCGACGGCCTGGGCCGAGTTGGTGAGCAGGTTCAGGATCACCTGCTGCAGGGCGTGCCGGTCGCCGATGACTTCCGGGAGCGCTTCCGGAAGCACGATCTGGGTTTCGACGTCCCGCAGCCGCAGGTCGTACCCCATCAGCAGCAGCGTACGCTGCACCAGGTCATTCAAGTCGAGCCGGGTGCGCTCCGCGGGCCCCTTGCGGGCGAAGGTCAACAGGTTGCGCACGATGCGACCGGCTCGATCGGCTTGCTCGTGGATCACTTTCAGGTGCCCGCGATCGCCGGGGCCCAGCTCCTTCTGCTCGAGCAGAAACTCGGACAAGCCCGCGATGGAGGTGAGTGGGTTGTTCAGCTCGTGGGCCACCCCCGAGACGAGCTGTCCCACGGTGGCGAGCTTTTCGCTCTGAATCAGCTGCGCTTCCATCGCCTGCTGCTCGGTGACGTCCTGGACCATCACCACCGCGGCTTGGTCGGAGGTGCCCCCGGGCATGCGAGCCGCGTTGATCCGGAACGTCTTCCCTGGCATCTGCGCGCGCTCGATCAGCGGCGCGGGCCGCTCGTCACGCCGGACCGCCTCCATCAGCTGATCCAGGGCATCGGCGCGCCCGAGCAGGGCGGAGGCGAGGTCGACGCCGATGACGGCCGGTAGCTGTTCGCCCAGGATTGCCGCCAGCGAGCGGTTGGCGCGCCGCACGCGCCCGGCTTCGTCGACGACCGCGATGCCTTCGGACAGGGCGTCGAACGTCGTCTCCCATTGTTCCTTGCCGCGCCGCACCAGATCGAAAAAGCGGCCGTTGGCGAGGGCGACGGCGGCATGGGTTGCCACCGTGGAGAGCAGGCGCACGTCGTCGGGGGCCAGCGCGCCGCCGCGCGGCTCCGCGACGACCAGCGCGCCGACCACGACGCCATGGGC
Source organism: uncultured Gemmatimonadales bacterium (assembly GCA_963821385.1). GTDB lineage: Bacteria > Gemmatimonadota > Gemmatimonadetes > Gemmatimonadales > GWC2-71-9 > DASTHG01. The sequence goes on along the minus strand of CAWGDK010000006.1, from coordinate 137,592 downwards.
CCGCAGCGGAACCGCCGCGGCCGACTCGACGGCGATCCCGCCGGCCAGAAGGGTGCCGGTTTCACTGTTGCGGATCAGCTCGAGTCGCTCGCTACGGGCCGAGCGCGCGACCATCCCGGGATCGGAGGCGGAGACCGTCGTGCCCTTCAGCTCGGCGAGTGTGCCTTCGGCGGCCGCGATGGTGAGGGGATCTCCCGGCTCCTCCCCCGCCAGCGCGACGAGCGCCCCCCGCGCATCGATGAATCGCATCGCATAGCGCACCACCTGCTCGACGATGCGCTCCAGCTTGATCGACTCGGACAGGACGTAGGACAGCTCCTGCAGCCAGAACAACTCCGAGAGCCGCCGGTTCAGCTCGTCGGCCGTGCGTTGGCGGTCTCGATCGAGGGCGCGGAAGCGTCGTCGCACGCGGCGCGTCGCCCAGACGGCGACACCCGCCGCGGCGACCGCCAGGGCCAGTTCGAGAGCGGAATGCAGGGTCACGTGGATAAGTTAAAGCATAGCGTCGTTCGTGGAGGCGGTGCGGCATCCGTGCGCTTGATCTGGCGTGTCATCGCTCTTGGCCTGGCGGCTACGGCATGCCGCGGCCGTCCCGGTCCGTACCTGGCACGGGCGCGGCCCGCACTGGGCGCGGTCTTCTCGGTGGGGGCATGGGGGCGCGATTCGGTTCGGCTGGCACGCGCCGTGGACGAGGCCGTCGATTCGGTCCGGCGGGTCGATTCACTCTTCTCCCTCGATCACGAGAGCTCCGAGCTGAGCCGCATCAACCGGCGAGCAGGGCGGGGTGCGCAACCGGCATCGGGCCCCATGTTGCTGGTCCTGCGGGAGGCGTTGGCGGTCGCGAGTGGCTCCTCTGGCGCCTTCGATCCCACCGGCAGGGATTACCGTGGTGTGCGGGTCGACACGGTTCAAGGGACCGTGCAGCTCCGATCTGGTCTGAAACTCGATCTCAGCGGTATCGCTCCGGGTTACGCGCTTGATCGCGCACTGCTCGCGCTCCAGGGCAATGCCGACAGCGCGATTCTGGGGATTGGAGGGGTGTTACTCGTCGTGTCGGGATCCCCGACCGGTGCGGGTCGGCACGTGGGCATCTCGGATCCCGACAATTCGTTGAGCCCGCACGCGTGGCTCGAGCTGGGACATGGCGCCTGGGCGGTCGGCATGGCGGCGGCGACCGATGTCGATCCGGTGTCCGACCCGCGGGCGGCCCCCTCCGGGGAACCCGCCCGCTCCGTCACGGTGGTGGCGCACGGCGGTATGCTGGCGAATGCCTGGTCCCGCGCCTTTTTCCTGCTGGGCTGTGACAGTGCGCTGGTGCGGGCGCCACGGCTCGGGTTGGGACTGATCTGCGTGGACCAGCAAACCCGCTGGACCGCCGATCTGAACGGGCGGGTGCGGCTCGTTACGGATTCGGCGTCGGCGGTTGGGACTGCGCCCGGGCCCGGACGCGAACCCGTTCCTGCTCCAGCAGCTGCAGGGCGCGACTCCACGACGCCGCGGAGCTCTGATAGTTCACGCTGAGATCTTCGAGCCAACTGATTCCTTCGTCGAATAGATAAACCGCGATCGCCTGTTGCCGCTGGTCGAGTTGCAGCGTGTTCCAGGTGGGTGAGAGCGGGACGATCTCCACCGGGCGGAACAGCCGGCCGCGACTTTGCAGCTGGACGTCCTCCGGGGTGAACCGGGCCCCTGGGGCGAGGCCGAAAAACGTCACCATCACCAGTGTGGGGTTCGCGAGCCCGGCGCGTCGGGCGGCATCCGTAATGTCCTGACGCCGGCTCTCGAGCAGCTGCTCCAGCGATCGATAGGTGTCGGAGGCAAGCAAGCGGATCACGCGCTCGTCGAGCGGGAAGATCTGCACCTGCAATTGGTCGGTCGCCAAGCGCATGGCGATGTCGTCCCGGCGCAGCGACCCGAAGCCGGCCGGGACGGTGTCGCGGGCCGCGCCGAGCCCTGGCGCCTGCGCACTCACGCGCGGCGGGGGGCTGCAGGAGAGGAGCGCCCCCAACGCCAGTGTCGAAATCCTCGCCTTCACGCTTGCCCCTTTCGTTCGCGGAACATCATCTCACGATAGAAGGCTTCGACGCCGCGCGCGTGAAGCCGGATGTCGAACTGCTCGGCGACGCGTTGCACCCCGGCCCGGCTCAGGGCCAGGCGCCGCGTCGGATCGGCGACGAGCGCGCCGACCGCGTTCGCCATGGCTGCCGGATCGCGTTCCGGAACGAGCACGCCGGTCTCGGGGCTCAAGGCGTCGCGGTTGCCGCGGATATCGGTCGCGACGGGAACCGCGCCGCAGGCCATCGCTTCATACAATACCCGCGACATCCCTTCGGTGTCCTGGTGAGATCCGCTCACGAGAAGATCGGTCGCCTGCATCCACCGTTCAATCCCCTCCTGCTGCGGCAGGACACGGACATCGCCAGCGATCCCCAGGCGCTTGGTGCGCTGCGCGATCTCGTCCAGGATGGCGGGAGGGTCCGGCGACCCGACCATGACCAGCAGCGGGCGGCCCGGGCCGATAAGCGCCATGGCCTCGACGATGTCGAGCACGCCTTTGCCGGCCTTCACCTGACCCACGAACAGCGCCACGGCGCGATCCACCGGTAGGTCGAGGGTGCGGCGCAGCGCCACGCGATCCTCGACCGGTCGGAACCGGTGCAGGTCGGCGCCCCCGACGATGGTGCGGTGCCGGGCCGTGACGCGCCGCGAGCTGGGAAAGCGCCGGCGCGTGTCGTCGGAATCCCCGATCATGCCATCGGCCAGGCGCTCGAGGATCGGGTCGAGCGGGTCGTGAGACGTCAGGCGCACAAACCACACCATTCTGGTACGGGTGCCGAGTTTGGCGAGGCCGCAGGTCAGGGCATCGCGCGCTGCGTCGGGGGCGATGATGTCGATGTCCCGCTCGCGCAGCAGTGCCCGGATGGCTCGGCTGGACCGCCATACGGCGGCCAACGTGCGCGGCTTGATGCGGTGCAGGGGGATGTGCACGACCGGGCACCCCAGGCGGGTGAGGTGGTCGGTGAGCGGCCCCGGGCCGGGACAGATCGCCAGTGGTTCGACCACCGAACGGTCGAGGTGTTCGATCAGGAGTGCCATGCTGCGCTGGCCACCCATCTGGAGATGCGGATGGTGGCTCACAAAGGCCACCCGCATCGGACGCGTCACGTCACGCCGTCCCGGCGAGCGCGGTGATCGCCTCGCGCAGCTCCGGGAGGCCCAGGCCGGTGCGGGTGCTGGTGACCACCACCTGATCGTCGTCCAGGGCGAGGACCTGGCGTAGCGCGGCCTCCCGCTCCGGGCGCTGGCGCGCCGGCACCTTGTCGCTCTTCGTGAGCGCGGCGAGCACGCGCGTCTCCGCGGCGGCGAGCAGGTCCTGCATGCCGCGATCGCCCACGGACGGCTCGTGGCGCATGTCCAGCAGCCACACGAGCCCGGCGAGCCGGGGCCGGTGCAGCACGTGCCGGACGAGTCCGGCGAACGCCGTGAGCTCGCCCTTCGAGGCGCGCGCATAGCCGTAGCCGGGAAGGTCGAGAAAGTACACCAGGCGCGGAGCGGGAAACGGAATCTCGTACACGTTCAGCGCCCGGGTTTTCCCCGGCGTCGCGGACACGCGCGCGATGCGCCGCCCAATGAGGGCGTTCAACAGGCTCGACTTACCGACATTGGAGCGGCCGGCGAAGGCGATTTCGGGAAGCGGAAACTCGAGTGGGGCGTCGGCACGGGGAAACGCGCCGATGAAGCGAGGTTCGAGAGCGGTCAGGCTTCTTTCTTGTGGCGCGGCCGTTCGGTGACGAGCAAGGGCTGCCGGCCCTCCGTCACCGTCTCGGCGGTGATGGCAACCTCACGCACGTCGTCCCGGCTCGGCAGGTCGAACATGATGTCGGTCATCATTTCTTCGAGGATGGCCCGCAACCCGCGCGCGCCGGTGCCGCGCTTGAGGGCCTTGCGGGCGATTTCCCGCAGCGCGTCCTTCTCGATCGTGAGGCGGACGGACTCGAGCTCGAACAGCTTGTGGTATTGCTTGCTGAGCGCGTTCTTCGGCTCGACCAGAATCCGCACCAGGGCATCCTCGTCCAGCGAGTCCAACGGCACTGTCACGGGCAGCCGGCCCACCAGCTCCGGGATCAGCCCGTAGCGCAGCAGATCGTCCGGCTCCACCTCGGCGAACGGATTGCTCTTGATTTTTTCGATCGTGCCGGCCTCGACCTCTTCCTTGGTAAAGCCGATGCGGCGCCGGCCGGTGCGGCTCTCGATGATCTTCTCGAGGCCGTCAAACGCACCACCGCAGATGAAGAGGATGTCCTTGGTGTTGACCTGGATGTATTCCTGCTGCGGGTGCTTGCGGCCGCCCTGCGGCGGGACGCTCGCGATCGTGCCCTCGAGGATCTTGAGCAGCGCCTGCTGCACACCTTCGCCTGAGACGTCGCGCGTGATGCTCGGATTCTCCGATTTGCGGGCGATCTTGTCGATTTCGTCGATGTAGACGATGCCGCGCTCGCAGTCACCCACATTGAAGTCGCCCGCCTGCAGCAGCCGCACCAGAATATTCTCGACGTCTTCGCCGACGTAGCCCGCTTCGGTCAGCGTGGTGGCGTCCGCGATGGTGAAGGGCACATCCAGGATGCGCGCCAGCGTCTGCGCCAAGAGCGTCTTCCCCACGCCGGTCGGCCCGATCAGCAGAATGTTGCTTTTGTCGAGCTCGACGTCGTTGTCTTTCGCGCCGTGCGAGTTGATGCGCTTGTAGTGATTGTAGACCGCGACGGCGAGCGTCTTCTTGGCGCGCTCCTGACCGATCACGTACTGGTCGAGCACGTCCTTGATCTCGGCGGGCGTCGGGACCTGCGTGATCGCTTCGGAGACTTCGCGCTCTTCATCTTCCGCCAGGATCTCATTGCAGAGCGCAATGCACTCATTGCAGATGTAGACCGACGGGCCGGAGATGAACTTCCGGACCGAGTCCTTCGACTTACCGCAGAAGGAGCAGCGGAGATGCTTGTCGTGCGACATGGGGTCCTTAGTATGGGAAACCGGTCCGGTGGCCGCAAGGCCTCACGGCTTTTTCCCGTCCATCTGCTTGAAATTCGAGATCACATTGTCGATGAGCCCGTAGGTCTTGGCCTCCTCGGCGGACATGAAGCGGTCCCGGTCCATGTCCTTTTCGATCTGCTCCAGCGGCTTGCCGGTGTGCTTGGCGTACAGCTCGTTCAGCTTGCCGCGCAGATAGAGGATCTCGCGCGCCTGAATTTCGATGTCGGACGCGGTGCCCTGCGCGCCGCCCGAGGGCTGGTGCATCATGATGCGCGCGTGGGGCAGCGCCGAGCGCTTGCCGGGCGTGCCGGCGGTGAGCAGGAACGAGCCCATCGAGGCCGCCATCCCCATGCAGATCGTGTTCACCGGCGCGCGCAGGAACTGCAGCGTGTCGTAGATCGCCATGCCGGAGGAGACGAGCCCGCCGGGCGAGTTGATGTAGAGGAAGATGTCGCGCTCTGGGTTGTCGGCGTCGAGGAACAGCAGCTGCGCGATGATGATGTTCGAGACGTCGTCGTTGATGGCGGTCCCGAGGAACACGATGCGGTCCATCAGGAGCCGGCTGAAAATGTCGTAGGTCCGCTCGCCACGGCTCGAGCGCTCGATGATATAGGGCGGATAGATCGTGCTCATCGTCAGGCAGACTCCACGGTGGACTGGGACAACAGGAACGCGAACACCTTTTCTTCGGTGAGGCCGCGCTCGACCTCGCGCAGCCGCTGATGTTTTTCGAGCGACGCTTTGAGCTCGGCCACAGGGACGTTGCGCCGCTCCGCCAGCTCGGTGAGCCGGGCGGTCACTTCGTCGGCAGTGGCCCGCAGTGCATGATGCTCCACCACCCAGTCCAGCACCAGGTCCCGTTGCACCTGTTGCTCCGCCAGCGGTCGAAACTCCGTGGCAAATTGCGGCAACCGCTCCTCCGTGATGCCGTACGCCTGGCCATAAGTGAGGATCACCCGTTCTACCAGGGGCCGCGGCGCGGTCACGTTGTTCGCCGCCACGAGCTGGGTCACGAGATCGGCCTTCACCTTGGCGTCGGCCTCGCGCCCGGCCTCGCGCTCGAGGTCCTCCCGGACCGCGGCGCGCAGCGCGTCGAGCGAATCGAAATCACCGATCTCGCGGGCAAACGCGTCCTCCAGCACCGGCAGCGTCTGCCGCTTCACCTCGTGCAGCGTCAGGCGAATGTCGCGCGTCTGGCCGCGCTTGGCGGCTTCCGAAAAGTCGTCGGGGAAGCGAACCGTGGCGTCGACCGTTTGCCCGGTGGTCATGCCGAGGATGCGCTCTTCAACGTCGGGAATGGCGCGCCCTTCGCCCAACACAAAATGGTAGGGCTGGGGGTCCTTGGCTTCGTCACCCTCGCGCTGCGCGATTGTCACGTGTACGAGGTCCTTGAGGGTAGGCGTGCCCTCGGCCACCGGTGTCCACGGCGCACGCTGTTCGCGCAGCGTGTCGAGCTGGGCTTGCACCTGAAGGTCGGTGACCGGTGCCATCGTTCGTGTGAGTGTGAACCCGCCCAACCGGGCCAGCGTGATGTCGGGTTTGACCTCGACGTGAATCGTGAAGGTGACGGCCGCGCCGTCTTCCCATTTCAGGTCGTGGATGTGCGGATCGGCGATCGGCTTCAGCGGCTCCTGCTCGAGCGCGCGCGACCAGCTCGCCTGGATGAGGTCGCGCAGCGTCTGCTCGCGGATATCGGCGGCGAACTGCTTCTTGATGATCGCGGCTGGCGCTTTGCCCTTGCGGAATCCCGGCAGCCGGGCGCGCGCCTGATAGCTGCGGGTCGCCAGCTCCTCGGCCTCGCGGACACGATCGACGGGAACGATGACCGCGAGCGAAGCGGCCCCGGGCTCGGAGGCGGTCTTGGTGATCTCAATCTCGGGCACGGGTGGAATCTAACCCGGGGGGAAAGTGGGAAGGGCATCGACTTGGGCCGTGAAACACCGCGTGAAACTCGTCATCGAGCACCTTCTGGCCGGAACGTGATGATGGTCATGCGCCCCACATGGTGACGACCGTCGGGCGTTTCGACGTGGTAGAAGTAGACCCCCGAGGCGACGAACCGGCCGTTGCGGCTGCGCAGGTCCCAGGTCTCTTCGCCGCCGCCCGTGGGGTCGTTGTGGATCAAGGCCCGCACCAGAATTCCGCTGGTCGAGTAGATGCGCACGATGGCTTGGGCGGGGAGGTGGACGAAACGGAGCGCCTTGTCGAGCGGCCCAGTCTCCAACGGGTTGGTGATGTAGTAGGGGTCCGGCACCGGGTGCACGCGCGCGAGCAGCGAGTCGACGGTGCGGGTGGGGTCGAGCCGCGATCCCGTGAAGGCGAGGCGGGCGCGAAGTCCGGGCACGGCGGGCGGGCGGACGGCCGGCTCGAACGCATAGTCGCGCGTCGCCGCCGTCCCGGTGATCGATCCGGAAAAGAAGCGGGCGTTCCACACCGTGCCGGTGGCCGGCAGCGAGGCCACTTGCATCAAAAAAAAGTGTCCGTTGAGGTACAGGATGAAGCCGGTGCCGGTTGCCGTGAGCGAATCGGTGCCCACGTAGCTCGAGGACTGCGCGGCCACCGGTGAAAGGCGGGCGTGATCCTGGAACTGCGCCGGACTCTGGGTGACGCCGCCACACTGGTTCAGATAGGCCGGCACCGGTGCGACACAGAGAGCATCGGACCACGTGAGCAGGGCATTGCTCAGGTCGGCGGTGGTCGCGGGATCGGTGCCGCCGATCGCAAACGACGAATCGGTGAGGAATCCCCACGAGGGGCCGATGCCCCGTTGGAATGGTACGGGCACGCCGTGCGTCACGTCGACCACGGAGTCGACGCGTCCCCCGGCGCTCCAGTAGAGGCGGAAGTCAGCGGCGCGCGCCACGGTCGCGCCGATGCCCTCGAGCTCGCGCATGGGAGTGTTGGGGACGGTGCTGTAGGCCTGAAGGTGGAACAGCGTCGTCACGCCGGTCAACCGGCCGGCGTTGCGAGTCAGGTTCGCCTGGATGCACGTGCCCGTCGCCGGCGCGCACTGCAGCTCGTTGGGGGCTGCGGTGTTTTCGTTGGCGCTGCCCGCCCACCAGCGGGGGCCGGCCTGGGCCGAGTTTGGCGGAGCGGCGTTGGCATCGCCGCGCCCCCAGGAAGCGAGGCGCCACGTCCCCGGGTGGGAGATGGTGGCGCGCGCGTAGAGATAGAAGGTCGAATCCGCCCCGAATCGGCTTGCTTGCTTCGAGTCGGCCGCAACCGCCGGACTATCACCAAACGCCGAGACCTGACCGCTGAAGAAATCGACGGGGAGGGGAACGGCCAGCGTGGTCGCGGGGCCGTTGCCTTGTACGGTGAGGTAGTAAACGGCGGATCGTTGGTGCAGCGCGTCTCCGGGAACGATCGAGTCCACCCGGACGGTGAGACTCGAGTCGCTGAGTATCTCGGGGGCGAATGCCGTGAGCGTCACGTCCAGGCCGTTCGTGGGCGGCATGGGGCCGGAGAACGTGCCGGACACGGAATCGAGCGTCGGGATCGCCGCGGTGTCGAGCACTCGGCCATCGGCCGCGAGCAGCGTGAGCGATCCAAGTGTCCCGACGGTTTCCTGCCCGGACGGGGACCGCGGCGTCACCCCCTTCACGATGCGCGGGGACTCGAGCGACGAGGGACCGGAGGTGATGGAATTCACGTCGAACGCCGTGACGGCATAGACGTAGCTGAAGGAATTGCGCACACCGAGGTCGACGAACACATAGTTCACGTCACCCCCGTACCCGGGGAAGCCGCTGTTGCCGCCGGTCACCGCCGTGTCGGTTCGGATGGTGAACACGCTGCCATTCACGATCGTGCGACCGCCCGGTGGTACCTGGACCGCCCCGACGGCTCCGTGGGCGACGCCGTTCGTGAAATCCGGGCAATCGGTAAGCACGCCCACTTCTGGGGCGCAGTCGCCGGGATACAAGAACGAGCCGGTGTAGTCGAGCATGACCCCGCCGTGGTCGAACTGGGCTACGAGCTGCAGCGAGCGTGGATCCCGGCCGCGGTAGATGCGGTAGCCTTCGACGTCCTGCTCGCGAAAGTTGGGATCGTACAGTGCGCTCGTGGGATCGGCGGCGATGGCGAAATACGGGTCGCCGCTCAATTCGGTCGCACTCTTCTGCCACACCACGGTGACCTGGTTGTCACCCGGGATGAGAAAGAACGCCGGGGCGGCCGGTGCCTGCGGCAGGAGGAACTTGTGGTCGACGACGGCCTGTGCCACCCGGGCCTTGTCCAGCAGCGAACGTGGCACCGTGGTCACCTCGTTGGCCTCGATGATCCCGTTGCCATTGACGTCCGACTGGCTCACCCAGCCGGCCGCCCGCTCGAGATCACGGATCCTCGTGGAGTCGGCCGCGATGGAGTCCCCTGGAGCCGGAAATCCGGGTTTGAAGTCTCCACCAATGAACGGCACCACCGCGGGCGTGGGAGCCGCGAACAGATAGGTGAGCACGATAGTCTTCGATTCGCCGGGATCGAGCGAGAACGGTCCGGTCGACTGGAAGTACCGGGTGTCGGCGTAGTTCTGAGACAGAAAACAATAGTGACGCTGCTGCTGCCCGGCGCCGAACGTGCACGACCCGTCCCCGTACGCTGGATCGGAGTTGCCCGAGAGGTACCGCCAGAGCTGCACAACCCCGACCGGGTCTGGATAGCCGGTGGCCGACCCGGTGAAATTGCTGAACATGGCGAGCGACGGAGCGGGCGATCTCACAAATCGGGTGCCGAGCAGCCCGGGGGCTTTGGCGAACGGCGGGCCAAAGATCTCGAGTGGGAAGTCCCAGAACGGCTCTCGAAAGTCCCTCTTGTAGGCGAGACCGAGGTCGAACGGCAAGATGAGGTTCGAGTAGTTCTGGCCTACGTCTCCGATATCGGCGTCCATCGCCAAACCCATGTACAGACTGTCGAGCCGGTATCCGCCGTCGGGGATGCTGACGCCCAGTCGCGCCTCGGCCGAGTCCTGGAATCCCGCCCCCAAGGCGGCGATTTCGGACTGGAGCGCCGGATCGATGGTCGAATTCGCGTACGCCGCGGGATCGCGCGCGCTGACGTTGTACAGGGTGAAGATGAAATAGACGATGTCGTCGTTGCCGCGCGGCGCGTTGAACGCCATGGCGCGCTGATCCACGACGATGCCCATGGGATGAGTGCGCCCGCTCAGGAAGTTGACGTTGCCGTCCCAGTAGCGCACCCACAGGTCTTCGTTCGAGACGGACTGCCGGCCGAGCAAATGCACATCGAATATCCCCGGGTCGCGAGCCACCGCTCCGGTGGGCCACAGGCGCAGGTCGGCAGTGTCGCGAGAGCTAAAGATCTGCGTGAGGGCTTGACCGCTGTTTTGAGTTCCCCGGAAGTCGGCGAAGAACGCTCCGATAGTGTCTCCCGCCCATGGAAACACCGCCTTCCCGCCACCGGCGGTGGCGGGAATCAGACCCGCAAGCTGGAGCCCGGAAAAGAAGACGTACTGATCGGGGGTCCCAATGGGCCAGAGGCCCGCGCCCCCGAACTCTACGACGTCAGAACAGAGACTCCCGGCGTCGTCGATCAAGCAGAACACTCGATTGCCGTCGAGCGCGGTGGCAATAGACGATCGCTGGAGCCGCGCGGCGGGGCGCTTCGTTGGCGTTTGCGCCGAGACAACGGTGACGCCGAGTTCCAGGAGCAGCAACGCGGACAAGAGAGGTTTCATCGACGGCCCTCCGGGTTGGGTGCATGCTGGGAGATGCCCGGCACCGCGGTAGCCGTCAAGTTGTTCGCCCAGGGGGACCTCGTGTAGCGGTCCTCAGACATCCCTCACGGAGGCTTCAGAAAGGGCAGGCTAGGGTGTGTGAAGCGTCTCTTTCCTGGGAGCCCATCATGAAGCGTTTCTCGATTCTGCTGGTCACAGCCTGTATGGCGTTTGCCGCCACGCGGTTGGCCGCCCAAGACCGGGCGGTGGTGCTGAGCCTGTACGGTGGGGGAGCGGACCACCTCGCTGACCTACAGAAACAACCGTCGGTGTGGTTCATGCCCGGCTACAACGTCGGGGCCAGCATCGGGCTGCAGCTCAACCAGTACTTCGCGATCCACGGCGATTTCACCTTCACCCGGAACCCCACGCATGGGGTGGCGTCGTTCGCCGGCGCTGATGTCAACCGGTACTACTACGGAGCGCACGTGGAGGGTCGCTATCCGTTCGCGAACGGATTCGCGCCTTTCGCGTTCGCGGGACTGGGCGCCGTTTCGGTCGATCAGCTGGGCATCGATCAGTTCGAGCCGTTCACCCGCCCGGCGGCGATGTATGGCGGCGGGATCTTCTATGCGATTCCCCGCACGCGGGTCGAGGCGTTCGGCGAGCTGAAAGGACTGACCTATCGCTGGAATACGGCCGGCTTCCGCCGGACCATGTTCGACGTCACGTACTCGATGGGCGCGAGCTACCGGCTACCGTTCTGAGCGGCGGGCGAAGGGTAGGACAAAACGGCCAGGGGGATTCCCCTGGCCGTTTAGGTGCTCGGGAGAGGAGTCGAACCTCCACGCCCTTGCGGGCACTGGCTCCTAAGGCCAGCGCGTCTGCCGTTCCGCCACCCGAGCTAGGCCTCCTGCATTCTCTTTCGCAGCGTAGAGACCATGCGTCGGAAGGCGCGTAGGTCATTCGGCTTGAGCCGCTTCATTTTTTTCAGGAACGCATCGACGTGCTTGATATCGCGGAACCGTTTTGCGCGCTCTTTTCTCCACAGAGTCTCGAACCTGCGGACCTGGCGCCTCCACTCGGCTCTGAGCTTCCCCGCTGCGTATGCGCTCGTCATGAACCCCCCGTAGGTCTACCTCAGGATTAGCACAACTTAGCTCGGCTGCTGAGGGCTCAACAGACGGTGACTCCTGGCCCCGGTCGCCGTCATCCCTTCATTGGGATATCCTGCCACTCGGCTCGGTCCACACAGAGGGCCGCCTACTGCATGGGAGGGGAGATGGGCCGGGGACGGTTGGAGGCATTCAGCGACGGCGTGATCGCGATCATCATTACGATCATGGTGCTGGAGATGAAGGTGCCGCATGGCGACAGCCTGGGGGAGCTGTTGCCGCTATTGCCGGTCTTCCTCAGCTACGTCCTGAGTTTTGTGTATGTCGGCATCTACTGGAACAACCACCATCATATGCTGCACGCCACCACCACGGTCACGGGGGCGATGCTCTGGGCCAACCTGCACCTGTTGTTCTGGCTCTCGTTGTTTCCGTTTGCCACCGGCTGGATGGGGGAAAACCATTTCACCGCGGTCCCCACCGCGCTCTACGGCCTCGTGCTGCTGATGGCCGCCATCGCGTACTACCTGCTCGAGCAGGCGATCATCCGCGCGCAAGGGCCGGACTCGATCCTGAAAAAAGCGGTCGGACGCGACTGGAAGGGCAAGCTGTCGCCGGTGCTGTATGTCGTGGCGATTGTCGCCACGCTGTGGTCGTCCTGGATCGCCGAAACGATCTTCGTGGCCGTGGCGCTGATGTGGCTGATTCCAGACCGGCGGATCGAGAACGTCCTGCCGCGTGCCTAGGCCGAGCGATCGACTATTGCACTACGATCCGTCCGGTCATGGCCGACCCGTGGATCGCGCAGTCGTATTCATAGGTTCCGGGATGCTTGAACGTCACTGAGTAGGTGTAACTGGCCCCGGATAACACCACGCTGTTCCGGAAGATCGGGAAACCGGTCGATTGGATGCTGTGTGACCCCGCGGCGCTCCAGGTCCACGTGACCGCGCTGCCCACCGCGATCGTGTCGACGGCGGGGTTCTGGCTTCCGTTGTGGGCGCTCACGAAGAAATCATTCCCTACGGTGACCTGACCGGCCTGGCTGCCGCCTCCTCCGCCGCCGCCGCCCCAGTGGCCCCCACCCCCTGCAGCAGGGCCTCCCCCACCACCGTTGGGCGAGGTCATGTCGCCGCACGCTGCCAGAGAAAAGAGGGCAGCCGCCGCGATCCATGTGGGGTGTCGCATTTTCAAAGCCTCCGAGCCAGGTGAGGGATGTGTAGCGACAATGTCTGCGTCCATCACCTGAACAATGCCGCCGCCCGCTGATATCCCGCGCCGGGCTCCTCCCACAATGTCCGGACAAATGGCTATGGCGGGGTCAGCACCACGCCGATCACCGTCAAGTTCATCGACAGCGGTACGGCACTCAGGGCTCCACACTCGCGCTGCTCGTGCGCCGGGTACTCCATATAGAAGGCGAGCAACGGACGCGAATCAAACCAGACCCGCAACACGCAATCGGACTCTGATGCCTGCGCCGGTCCGTACTCCCGGGACATGGCGCGCAACGTGGAACCGACGCCAAATCCCTCTGCCGTGCGTGGTCCCGGACTGCGGACCACCACCTGGCCGAGCCGCGCGGTCGGGAGCGAATCACTGGTGAACGCCGTGATCGTCGCCCCGCCCAGGCGCGCCGCCACGGTGGGCACGGGATAGCCATCGGAGATCAAAACCCAGCCAAACAGCAGGTGCGGACAGCGCACTTGCAGCTCGAGGATGGTCTTGCCCGGCTGGAAGGGCCCGATCGACTCGGCCGTAATCCGCGGCAGCTTCGATCCACAGGAAGGGACCTGAGCGGCACCCGCGTCAAGTTGGGTCTTGAACCGGGCGGTGTCCTTGTCGGCGGGGAAGGGGGAAGGAATCGGAACGGCGGCCGCGGTCGTCGAAGGGGCCGCGGCGATGACCGCCGCGGATTCCGGGGCCACCGAGGTCGTCCCCCCCGAAGCTCCTGAACGCGAGCCCTTCTCGCCACAGGCCGTCAGCACGGCCAACCCCAACCACAACGCCGGTCGCCTCATACTGAACAATATGCCCACCCTCCGGGGACGCCAATCCAGCCGCCGGTGGGCCGGCGTATACCTGCTATGAAAACGATCGCCGTTGCGTTGCTGGCCGTACTCGCCTTGGGGGCTCGGTCGTCCCGGCCCGGGTCGTCCCGATCTGGCGCGGACTCGACCGTCCTGATTCAAACCTTCGGTTTTCGCCCCAAAGAGCTCGCGGTCCCGGTGGGGACCCGCGTGCTGTGGACCAACGACGATGAGGTCGAGCATACCGTGACGGCGGTGGCGGACAGCGGCACGCCGCCGCCGTTCAACGGCGTACTGCAGGGCAAGGGCAAGACGTTCAGTTTCACGTTCGACCGTCCCGGGACGTTCATGTATCAGTGCGCCCGGCACACGTTCATGCGCGGGGAGATCCGCGTCACACCCAAAGGAGAGCGTTAACCATGCATCCGATCCGCAGCCGCGCCATTGGCCTTCTGGCCGCCCTGGCGCTCAGCGTCGCCGCGCACGGTGCCGCCCAGTCGATGAACAACATGAGCATGAGCCAGCCGATGGCGCCGGCGTCGATGTCGGCCTCCGACCTGCGTGTCGCCTTGAACACGCTGCTCGCCGAGCACATCTACCTCGCGGGCGCCGCCACCGGCGCCGCCCTGGGTGGCCGCACGGCGGAGTTTCAGGCCGCCGCGGGCGCGCTCGATTCCAACTCGGTCGCGATCTCCAAGGCGATCGGCATGATCTACGGCGACGAGGCCGGGACCGCCTTCCTCGCGCTGTGGCGCAAGCACATCGGGTTCGTGGTGAACTACACGACCGGCGTGGCGGCGAAGGACAAGGCGAAGCAGGACAAAGCGGTGCAGGACCTGCTCGGCTACGCGACGGACTTCGGGGCGTTCCTGCATTCGGCCTGCCCAGGCCTGCCGACCAGCGTCGTGGCGGATCTGGTGAAGGGGCATATCACGAGCCTGAAGACGGTCATCGACGCGCAGGCCGCGAACGACCCCGCGCTGTACAACAACCTCCGCACGGCCGCGGCGCACATGCAGATGATCGCCGATCCGTTGGCGGCGGCGATCGCGAAGCAGTTCCCCGAACGGTTCGCGTCTCGCTGAGCCGTCGGGCCTCCTCACGACGACGCCCCGGGCAACCCCGGGGCGTCGTTGCCTTCAGTGCTTCTGCAGCATCAAGGCCTTGAACCGGGGGTGGGCGCGCAAGGGCTCCAGATCCGAATCGTGCTCGATCCACTCCCAATGCCCGAATCCGGCCTTGAGCGACTGCTCCAGGCAGTCGATCGCCGAGTCCTTGAGTCCCAGTTGCGCGTACACGCACGCGACGTTGTAGAGCACCGCGGAATCCTCGGGCTCCATCGCGACGGCCCGCTTGGCCCACTCCCGCGCCTTGTCGGGTTGACCCAGGGTCGCGAGGCACCCGGCCCCGAGATACAACGCACGCTCGTCATCCGGATGCTGCTTGAGCCGACGCTCGGCGGCCTCGAGGGCGCGCCGCTGGGCGGCGGTGGACTGTTCCGGTTGGTCGAGACTGACATAAACGCTCGCCAGCAGCGCCGGCGCGGAATAATCCTCCGGGCGCAGCGTGCACGCCGATTCAAACCACGAGGCCGACTCCGGGAACCGCCCTGCCGTCCGGCAGTGACGCGCGTAGTGGTAGTGCGCCTCGAACAGATTCGGTTTGAGGTCGAGGGCGGTGCGGAATTCCCGCTCGGCGGACTCCTGCTGCCGGTTGAGCGACAGCGCGACGCCGCGCGCCACATGCGCCTCCGCCACCGCCGGGGCCAGCTCCACCGCGCGGGCGCCCGCCGCCTCGGCGGTGCGAAGATTGTCTTCGCTCGACACCCAGTAGGTGAACAGGAGCGAGTGGGACAGCGCGAGTCCCGCATGCGCCAGGGCGAACCCGGCGTCGCTGCCCACGGCATCGCCAAACAACTGGACCGCGAGATCCTGACTGGACCGGCGGATCTGGGCCGCCAGGTAGTGGGCGCGCAGGAACGGATCGAGGGACCGCACCTCACGCGTCAGGACGGTATCCAGGGCGGTGCGCTCTTCCTTGGTGGGGGTCGCCTGCACGGTCGTCAGCACGCGCTCCGTGACATCGCGCAGCACGGTGAGGATCTCGTCGTACTTGCGATCGATCTGATCCGACCAGGCGACGCTGCCGTCCGCGGTGGATCGCAGCCGGACGCTCAGCCGCAGGCGGCCGCCGAGACGTGTCACGCTCCCGTCCAAGACCCAGGTGACGCCGAGCTCCGTCCCAAGCTCGGCCAGCCCGAGACCCTGCCGCGCTGCCGCCGTGCCGCGGGACGCGACACGCAACGCCCGCACACCGGTGAGGGCGCCGTGCAGATGGTCGGTCAGGCCATCGGCGAAGTACTCCTTGTCCGGATCGCCGCTCGCGTTGGCCAGCGGCAGCAACGCGATTGCCGGGCCCGTCATTCGGCCCCGCGCTTGCGACCGGGGTTGGAGCGGCGGCGCCGGCTGCGACGCGCCTCCACCGCCCGGGCCATCAGGTCCTCGATCGCGCCACCGGGATCGAACTCGGTGAAACCGAGGTTGATCTTCAGCTCGTACTTCCGGATGGTCCGGTTATTCCACTCTTGGACGTTGTACTGCACGCGGGTCGCGATAATCGGTGCCTTGTCGGTGTTCGCGTCCACCGCCATGACGGCGAAATTTCCACCTTCGAGCCGGGCCAGGAGATCCGAGTCGCGGAAGCTTTTTTTCAGGATTTCGGCCACAGCGCGCAGCACCGCGTCGCCCTCGTCGTAGCTCGCGACCGTATTGATCTGCTTCAGACCCGCCAAATCCGCCGATACGATCAAGAACTGGCCCTTCTGCCGTTGTGCCCGCTTGATGTACGGCTCGCCCAGGGTGACGAACCCACGCCGGTTGTACAACCCCGTGAGCCCGTCGATGAACGACAAGCTGCGCAGCGCGGATTGCAGGTTCGAGATCTGGACCGCCGAGCGGATCGACCGGGCCAAAAGCTCGCCGTCGACCTTCCCCTTTTGCAGGAAGTCCTGGGCCCCGGCCTGCAGCGCCTGACCGGCGAGGTCATCTTCGCCGCGGGCCATGAGGGCGATGACGGGGACGTCCTCGTGCCGCTCGCGGATGCGCATCAAGGCGTCGAGCCCCTTCGCCTCCGGCAAGGAGAGGTCGAGCAGGACCACGTCGAACTCGCCGCCGTTGAGACGCTCCAGGCCTTCGGCCAGCCCTGTGACGTGCGTCAGCTCATACGGCTGGGCGCCCGACGTCGCGGGGATCACCTCGCCCATGACGTCTTGGAGCAGCTGGGCGTGGCGGGGATTGTCTTCGATGAGCAGGATGCGGACCGCCTCGGTGCCGATATCTGCCAGCGTCTGCCGGGCGAGCCGACCGGAGATCCGGGACAGTGTCACCTCCGCGAGCAGGGGCGAGTTGCCGATCCGCGCCATAATCTCCGGGGTATCTAGGCCCT
Source organism: uncultured Gemmatimonadales bacterium (assembly GCA_963821385.1). Lineage (GTDB taxonomy): Bacteria > Gemmatimonadota > Gemmatimonadetes > Gemmatimonadales > GWC2-71-9 > DASTHG01. Next base: position 120,304 of record CAWGDK010000006.1, on the reverse strand, counting down.
GCGCCAGTCACCATGAACCGAAGCCTGCTGCTCACTTGCTGCCTGCTCGCCGCGTGCGACCATGCCTGGCCCTACGACTCGTCGGGACCGGGTCCGATCGGTCCGCGGGGACAGGCGTTGCCGCGCCGCTTGACCTACAGCAGCGGCGACGATCGGCATCCGTCCGTCGCCGGGGACCTGATCGTCTATAGCCGCCTCGATCCGGACGAGCAGGGCAACGAGCGCTGTGTCGCCGTGCTCCCGGTCGAAGGCGGCACCATTCTACGCGAAGCCTGTCCCGCGCCGCCGCGCACCCTGGCCGACACGTTTGTCGATACCTGGATCGAGCCCGCCCTGTCCCCGGACGGCCGCCGCGTCGCGTACATGTGGCAGCAGGGGTCGCTGGTCAGCGTGCTGGGGTTCGGCGCGACCCACGTGGTCGTGGCACCGGTCGACCGGCCGGGGGACGCCACCCGTTTCGTATGGCCCATCTTCTATATCCGCCCGGATGGGCGCCCGGCCGATGCCGTCACCGAGCTGAGCTGGGTGGATGACCGGACCGTGCGCTTTGTCATCGGACACGAGTATGTGTTCAAGGTCAAAGGCGGCGGTCTCGAGCGGTACACCGATACCACCTTTGAGGCCTACGGCCTCGCCGACCTGGACGTGGTCAGCGGCACGCTGCGGATCAGCGCCCCCGGGGACAGCGCGTCACAGTACGTGCCCGCTCCCGATGGCGGGTTGTGGCTGACCCGGACCGGTGCCCCCGGTCGATTGCTGCATCTCTCGCCTGGGGCGGACAGCTTGAGCGTGGTGGGCGATTTTTCCGGTGCGGTACGCTGGCTGGCGAACGTGGGTGGGTCTCCGGCGGCGATTGTCGGGGATACGATCGTGGAGTGGCTGGTTCCGGGCGACTCCCTCCCACACCAGATCGTGGTGGGTGGAGCCGGGGGTCCGGTGCACCGCATCGTCGGAGTCCCAGGCACGCGGCGGTTTGTGGCGGAAATCGAGCGCGGCTGGGACTTGTTCGGCGACCGGGCCAACCTGTGGTTGTACGAGCTTCCTTAGCGCTTCCAGGCGAGCCGCAGACCCAGTCCCACGAACACCAGCCCGCTGGCGCGGGCAATCCAGGACAACACTGGTCGTTGGGTCCAGCGCGTGACCCCGCTCGCCGCCAGGGCGACCAGCACGTTGACGATCGTTCCCGAAATGTTGAACAACGTGCCGAGGGCGGCGAGCTGGAGGCTCACCTGGCCGGACGAGCGGTCCACGAACTGCGGCAGAAACGCTATGAAGAAGAGCGCGACTTTCGGGTTGAGCACGTTGGTGATGACGCCCTGCCGGTAGACCTGCCGCAGTGGGGCGGTGGAAAGGGCGGCGCCCTGAGTCACCCCGCCGCGTCCGATCAGCCGGGTCACGCCGAGATAGACCAGGTAGGCGGCGCCGCCGAGGCGAACGGCGGTGAACGCGGCTGGGACCGCGGCCAGAAGCCCCGCCACGCCCGCCGCCACCAAGATCGTATGCACCAGACACCCGGTGGCGATGCCCAGCGCCGAAACGATTCCAGCCGCCCGACCCTCGGTCGCGCTGCGCGTGATCACGTACAGCATGTCCGGCCCCGGGGTCAGGTTCAGGGCCAGGGTGGCGGCGAGAAAGACGCCGAGGTCGGTCACGTGGTGGGGAGGGAGTCCCGGCCCAGCCCGCCGGTGGCGGGATCGAAGAAGTGTTCGGCGGCTACCGCCGCGACCAGGGCCACGATTTGCCCCTCATCGAAATGGCAGCGGGCGCGCACCAGGATCTCCATTGGGAACCCGCCCTCCGTTTCCCGGAAACCGGTCACCGCATCGGCTAACGCCAACGCCGCGCGCTCCGCGTCGGAAAAGTGGCTCGCGCTCGCGTATCCCGCGACGCCATCGATCGCCTCACCGGCGATGCCGGCCTTGAGCGCTATATGGCGGTTGTGCTGGGCACAGTAGTCACAGCCGCTGCGCACGGCCGCGAGTTGTGCCACCAGGAGACGCAGTCTCGAATCGAGCGGCGCGATTGGGGCCCAGGTATGCGCGAGGCGAGCGTAGGCCGGCAGGCCTAGCGGGCCGGGCAGGCGCGTCTCAGCGGGCTTGCGCGATGCCCCCACTGCGGCGGTGGCCCGGTCCGGAAACGGCCACAGGGCGCTCATTTCCGCGACCTCCCGAGCTGGACATACAGGTCGTCCAGCATCTCACCGCCACGGGCAATACGGCTGTCATCATCCGACTGGTCGCTGGTGATGCCATCGAGCACCATGCGCAGCCCCGGAGTTTCGGGACGCTCGAACTTGTCGTCCTTGCAGTCGATATCGTGGACGATCTCACCAATGGCCGTGAGAGCGCTGTCCTTGAGCGCGTAGTGTCGGCATAGTGTCTCGAAGGTGCACAGATCCCCGTCATGGGTGAATTCACCCTCGAACATGTCGAAGCGCAGTTCGCCCGGCTCCGGCTGGTATCCCTTGGCCGGCACGAAGCGAAAGCGTGCTTCGCGATCGATGAAGCGGCGGATCAACCAGGCAGAAGCGATGCGGTCGACATAGACGCCAGCGCGGGTAACCCAGGTCCGGCCCCGAGGGGCTTCGCTGGCGGTGGTCATGTCTGGGCTCTCCGAGACGGTGACTCGTTGCGACAGGGCATCGATCGCGGCCTCCGCGTCGGGGCGTCCTGGAGCACCGAAGTGGTCCATCCCCACGGTGTCTGACAGGCGACGCTTGAGGCGGTCCAGGTCCGTCCGTTCATGACGGGACGAGGCGACAATCTCGGCGTAGTCGGCGCTCCGGGCATCCTGGAACGCCGAGACCAGCCTGGCGTCCGTTTCCCTATCCAGGAAGGAGCCGTGCGCCAAGGTGGCTTCTCCTCCGTCTGCGACGATCTCCCGTGCCAGCCATTCGAAGTCTTCGCGACTCTGGTCGGTCACGGGGAGGACGTAGACCGTGCGTTTCAGGGGTACGGCGCCGATGCGTTGTAACCGTCGGCGCAGCTTAACGCGGAGGTAGTCAGGCTTGGGGGGCAATTGAGTAACCAGCAATAGCCATTGAGTTGGTGATACTGTAGTATCATGCATTGACCCTATAGTATCACAGCTACTATTTGGTTGTCAAGTCTCGGGGCAGGTCATCGTGGTAGGGGTATTGACCAGCAGTCCGGGGCCGGGTCATTTCTTCTGGATCACGGCCCACTCTCCCAGCCTAATTCACGACGGAGTTACGCATGCGTTGCCGCACTCTCACGACGGCACTCCTTCTCGCTGCCTCGCCGCTCGCCGCGCAGACGTTCCAGGATTTCTGCTCCGGCACCGTACCCATCACGATCGGCCGATGGGCCGCCTACAAGTTTACTGGCGGCCGGGCCAACGGCTCGACCATGCGCATGGGGATCATCGGATCGGAGCGGTTCGGCGATTCCACGTACTACTGGTATGAGCTGCAGATGAATGGCATGCGCGGCAACAAGCCCAATCGCACCATCATGCAGCTGCTGGTCGCGGGCATCGCCTCACCGCACGTCGCGGTCCGCGGGTTGGTGATGAAGGACAACGACCGTCCTGCCATGCGGGCGCCCGACATGATGGTGGCGATGATGTCGCGCTCGTTCACGGGCGGCCTGAGCCAGTACCTGGAGCAACACTGCAAGAGCGGTGGCATTCAAGTCGTGGGCGTCGAATCGGTCACCGTTCCGGCCGGCACGTTTCAAGCACTCCACTTCAAAGACGGCGAAGGCGGGGAAGCCTGGGCGTCGAAGGATCTGGGCATGTTCGCGGTCGTGAAGGTGATCTCCAAGGACGGAACGGTCATGGAGTTGACCGATCGCGGCACGGGCGCCAAGTCCGCGATCACGGAGACCCCGCAGCCGATGATGCATTGATGGACCGCCGCGCGGCGCTGCGCCTGCTGGCGGCCTCGGCCGCCGCCGGCGCGATCCCCAGGGATCTGACCGCCCTCGGCCGCGCGGTGCACGGGCGCCTCGGTCGGGAACGGCGCGTGCTCGACCCGCATCAGGACGCGACCGTGGTCGCACTCACCGACGTCATCTTGCCGGCGACGGATACCCCCGGCGCGAAGGCCGCCCGGGTCAACGAATTCATCGACCTGCTGTTGGCCGAGTGGTACGATGTGGCGGACCGCGACGAGTTCGTGGCGGGAATCGCCGCCGTGGACACTCGGGCGCGGGCGGCGTTCGGCAAGGATTTCGTGAACGGGACGCCCGTAGAGCAGGCCGGGCTGCTCGTCGCGATGGACGACGAGACGGCCCGCTGGAACGCGAGCCCGGCAGCGACCCGCGGTCCTCAGCCGTTCTACCGCCGGCTCAAGTGGCTCACCCTGTTCGGCTACTACACGTCCGAAATCGGCGCCCAGCAAGAACAGCATTTTCAGATCATCCCGCAGCACTACGTGCCCTGCGCCCCGGCCGACAGCGCCGCGGCACCGGAGTAGCGACCGTGCCCAAGACCTACGATGCGATCGTGATCGGCTCCGGCATGACCGGCGGCTGGGCCGCGAAAGAGCTCACCGAGGCGGGCCTCGAGACGCTCGTGCTCGAGGCCGGCCGTATGGTCACGACCGCCGACTACGTCGAGCACGTCCCGTCGTGGGAAGTTCGCTTCCGCGGACTGGACGACCGCAAGACGCGCGACGCCACGCAGCCGGTCCAGCGCGAATGCTACGCCTGCGACGAATGGTCGTCCAAGTTCTTCGTGAATGATCACGACAATCCCTACACCACGCCGGCCGACAAACCGTTCCTGTTCCTGCGCGGCCGCCAGGTGGGGGGACGCTCAATCATGTGGGGGAGACAGGTCTACCGCTGGAGTGACCTGGACTTCGAGGCGAATGTGCGCGATGGCATCGCGGTCGATTGGCCGATTCGCTACGCGGACATCGCCCCGTGGTATGACCACGTCGAACGCTTCATCGGGATCAGCGGCGAGAAGCTCGGGCTGCCGCAGCTCCCGGACGGCCAGTTCCTGCCGCCGATGGCGCTGAACTGCGGCGAGACGATGGTGCGCGATGCGATCGCCAAGCACTGGCCCGGCGAACGGGTGTTGACCATCGGCCGCTGCGCCATTCTCACTGCAGATCATAACGGCCGCGCCGCGTGCCACTATTGCGGCTACTGCGAGCGCGGCTGCGTGACGCGCTCGTATTTCAACTCGATCAACGCCACCTTGCCCGTGGCCCAGGCCACGCGCCGGATGACCCTGCGTCCGCACAGCGTGGTGCACAGCCTGATCTATGATCGCGGCCGCCACCGCATCAGCGGCGTCCGCGTAATCGACGGCGAAACGAAACACGCGCTCGAATTCCGGGCCCGCGTGGTGTTTCTCTGCGCTTCGGCGCTCGAGTCCGCGCGGATTCTGTTGAATTCGGCGACGCCGGAATTCCCGTCCGGGCTCGCCAATTCGAGCGGCGAGCTGGGGCACAACCTGATGGACCACATCATGGGCGGCGGGGCGAGCGGCCAAATCGACGCGCCCGCCGACAAGAAGCCGGTGGGACGGCGTCCCAACGGCATCTACCTGCCGCGCTTCCGGAACCTGCCGGGCGGGCCCAAGTCGCCGTTTCTGCGCGGATATGCCTACCAGGGTGGTGCGTCGCGTGAAGGGTGGGGCCGCGGCACCGACTTACCCGGCTTTGGCGCCGAGTGGAAGCGCGCGCTGCGCGACCCGGGCCCCTGGCACTTCGGCTTCTATGGCTTTGGCGAGTGCCTCCCCAATCACGGCAACTACGTCGAGATCGATCCGGAGAAAAAGGACGCCTGGGGCATCCCGGCGCTCAAGATCAATTGCGCTTACGGCGACAATGAATGGGCCTTGATGCGCGACGCTTCGATCGCCGCGGCGGAGATGCTCGCCGCCGCCGGCGCCTGGGATATCTCGCCTTACGTTGAGCACAACCCGCCGGGCAAGGCGATTCACGAAATGGGCACCGCGCGGATGGGGCGCGATCCGAAAACATCGGTCTTGAACGCCCACAACCAGGCGCACGATATCGCCAACCTGTTCGTGACGGACGGCGCCTGCATGGCGTCGTCCGCGAACCAGAATCCCTCGATCACCTACATGGCGCTGACCGCCCGGGCCTGCGCATACGCGGTGAATCTCATGCGGCGGAGAGAATTGTGAGCCGGGGACGAGGGACGAGGGACGGGGGACGAGAGATTCCCAGGCGAGATTTTGTCGGCGCGTTGGCAGTCGGCGTTGGTGCCATCGCGGTTCACCCGTCCCTCATCCCCCGCCCCTCGACCCGTCTGGATCGCATCGGTCTCCAGCTCTACACCGTCCGCGACCTGCTCAAGCAGGATTTCGACGGGACCCTCGCCCGCATCGCGGCGATCGGATATCGCGAGGTGGAATTCGCCGGGTATTTCGACCATACGCCGCAGCAAGTGCGGGCGGCCCTCGCCCGGGCCGGTCTCGACGCGCCGGCGGCGCACATGCCGTTCGAGGCGCTGGTGGATGGTGGCGACGCGGCGGTGCACACCGCGAGTCTCGTCGGGCATCGCTACGTCGTGTGCGCCTGGATCCCCGAGGAGCGGCGCCGCACGCTGGATGACTGGAAGCGGGTGGGGGACCGGCTCAATCAGGCGGGAGCGGCGTGTCGCGCGGCCGGACTCCAGCTCGCCTATCACAACCATAGCTACGAGTTCGTCCCGCTCGGTGGCCGGCTGCCCTATGACGTGCTGCTCGAGAGCACCGACAGGAGCTTGCTGCAGCTGGAGCTCGATTTCTTCTGGATCACGTTTGGCGGTGGCGACCCGCTGGCCTATTTCGCGCGCTATCCCGGCCGCTTCCCGCTCGTTCACGTGAAGGACATGGTTCCCAAACCCAGTCCCGATGTCGAAGCCGAGCGCGTGATGGTGGATGTTGGCAAGGGCAGCATCGACTGGAAGCGCATCTTCGCCCGCTCCAAAGCGGGCGGGATACAACACTACTTCGTCGAGCACGACCAGCCGCCTGACCCCTGGGCGAGTATCCAGGCGTCCTACACGTTCCTGCACGACCTCGAGTTTTAGCCGGGGATCAGGGTTTGCGCTCGGCGCGCAGACGGCCGAGTCCAGCGCGGGCTTCCGCCACGTAGGGCTGCAGCACCGAATCGGCGCGCGCCCACGTGTCCACGACGTACGCGTAGTCCGTCGCGGCATCTTCCCGCCGCCCCAGCCGTTCGCGCAGTCGGCCCCGCACCAGGGTGCGCAGCACATCCGATGGAAGCGCTGGCAGTAAGGTGCCAACATTTTTGTCGAGGGCGGCCAGGGCCTCCTGGTCGCGGCCGCGGGCTTCCAGCAGCTGGACGCGTTGCAACGCATCGAGCACGCAATAGGTGAAGCACGCCGAATCGGGCAGGGTGAGGAACTGGGTCAGGGCCTTCGTCGTGTCGCCACGAGCCAGCGTGAGGAACGCCCGGGACGAAGCGAGCATGTAGTTGACCAGGTCCTTCGCGATCGGTGGAATGCCGGGCGGCAGGTGGCCTACCGCGGCGCTCAGCCGCTGCTGCATCTGCAACAGACCCAGCGTGTCGCGACGAGCCCCGGCCCAGGGGATGGTCCAGGGGCCGGCTTGGGGGGTCGGCAGCAGTTGGGTCAGCACCAGGTCGGAGGAGTCGCGGGGGACCCCACCCAACACTGCGAGCTCCGCGTACAGAAATGGATTGGCCGTCCCGACATCGCGATAGGCCTGTTGCAGGTGTCCGCGGTAGGCGTGGGCCATCGCCAATGGCTGACGCGCCTGGGTGGACTCGGCGGCTGTCGTGGCGTGGCGTAGTTTGTTCGTGGCATACGCGCCCGCCACGCGCAGCTGCGTTTCCCCGGAGTCCGGCCAGCGATCGAACACGCCGCCCATCATGTACGACAAACTCGGAGCCAGGGAATCGAGCTCGCGGGCCGTTGCGTCGCTGTGCGTCGTACGCGGGTCCACCAGGTGGTCGAACAGCCGGTACAGGTCGGCGTAGCGACCCACGCTCGAGACCTTCAGGAACGCCTCGGCGTAGCGACGGCCGGCTTCAGGTCCCCGGATCTGCAACGCCAGCCCCACCGCATGGATGTACGCGGGGGAGAACGACGAGTCGAGCTCGATCGCGCGATCGAACGCCTCGAGCGCACGTTCCTTCGGAATCCCGGCGGTTACGCCGAGGTGGAAGCGCGCATCGCCCAGCGTGTACCACAGCTCGGGATCGGTGGGGTAGCGTCGCACCGCCTCGTCGAGCGTGGCGATCAGCCGCCGGCCGATCGTCCACCACGCCCCGCCGGTCGTCGTTGGGCCGGCGAAGGCGACCGCGGACAGCGAGTCGGCTTGCACGATGAGGCTTTCGCGCGGAGCGAGGCCGTGGTTCAACCGACCTGCGCGCAGCGCGTACGCCACGGTCAGGGTGTCGCCGCCGGAGTGCTGCCAGCCCGACGCCATGGACGCGTGGCTGAGCGCCAGCACGAAGGTGCTGTCCTGGGCGATGGCCTGCTGGTGGTAGTACAGCGCCGAATCGTATTGGGAGCGGCGCAGGAATTGTTCGCCTTGCAGGAATGCCTTGAGCGCCGGGAGCGAGCGCGAGCCGAGGGGGGAACCGCGCACGGCCCCGATGGCCCGGGTCCGTCCGAGGGTGCGCAGCACGGCAATCGTGAGCGAGTCCGCCAGGCGATCGATCCGCCCCGACAGGTCGCGCAGCTCGATTTCGTCGTGGGATCCGTTCGAGGCGTCGAGCACCGTGGCGAGCAGCCGAACGGAGTCCGGTCCGGCGCTGAGCAATTGCCCATACACGACGGTGCGGGCGCCGGTGCTGTGCCCCAGCGCCTGCGCGGCCGTCACGTCGCCGCGGCCGCTCCAGCGCTTCACGACCAGCGTGGGCGACACCGTACGCAACGGGCCCGCCCCGTCCAGGCTGCGCGACAGCACGTCCACCAAGCCTTCGCGCCACAGCGCGAGCGCGGGATCGAGCACGTCGAACGGCGCGACCGCGACACGGTTCCCGTCGAGCGTCCCCGTTCCGCCGCCGCGCAGGGCGAACCACCCGCCGCCGCCCAGCAGCAGGACGACGCCCGCGACCATGGCCACGCGCTTCCAGGGGAACGCCGCACGGCGCCCGTATCGCACCGACGTCGTGCCCCCGGTGGGCGTGCCCATCCCTTCCAGGGCCGGGACCAGTTCGGCCGCGGTCTGTGGCCGGTCGGCGGGGTTTTTCTCCAGACACCACATGACCAGCTCGGCGAGACTGCGCGGCAGCTGCGGCCGATGCTTCAGGATGGGGTCGATCGGCGCCGTCACATGGGCCGCCAGCATCTGGTGCGGGCTCATCCCCGCGAAGGGCGGCCGTCCGGCCAACATCTCGTACGCCATCGCACCCAGCGAGTACAAGTCCGCCCGATGATCCACGTTGGGATCGCCGGCGGCTTGCTCCGGGGCCATGTAGGACGGGGTGCCGATCGCCACGCCAATCGAGGTGAGGCCCGAGGAGGCGCCCGATTGACTCAACGCCTTGGCGATGCCGAAGTCCGCCACCAGCGCGTGGCCGCCCGACAGCAACACATTGTCCGGCTTGATATCGCGGTGCACGAGGCCGCGGCCATGGGCGTAGGCGAGCGCGTCTGCGACGTCTCGGAGGATGCGTAACGCGTCGCGCACCGGCAGCTCGCGCTCACGGGCCAGGCGGGACCGCAGCGACTCGCCTTCGATGAACGGCATCGTGTAGTACAGCAGCTCGCCTGCGCCACCGGCCGTCAGCAGCGGGACGATGTGGGGGTGCTGCAGCGAAGCCGCCAGCTGTGTTTCGCGCCGGAATCGGTCCACGCTCACGCCCGCGGCCAGCTCGGGGGCGAGCACCTTGACCACCACTTTCCGGGCCAGGCCCAGCTCGGTGGCGAGGAACACGCGGCTCATGCCACCGCCGCCGAGCTCCTGCTCGAAGCGGTAGCCGTCACCGAGGGCGGATTGCAGCTGGGGCAACAGGTCGGCGCTCAAGGTGCAGGGAAGATAGGGGGCATCGCCGCTAGCCGCACCGGGTTGCGGACCGTAACGTTGCACCCGTGAGCGAAGCGCCGCACCTGGCTCTTCTCGAGCTCGTGTGCTTCGGGCCCCCGAAGGCGCGTCTCGCCGGGAAGGACCCGCCCGCCGACGTCGTGTGGCGGAAGCATCTCGGTTTGCTCATCTACCTTGCGCTCTCCCCCGACCGCACCCGTGCCCGCGATCACGTGTTGGGACTGTTGTGGCCCGAGAAACAGGAGTCGCAAGCCCGACACTCTCTCAACGAGGCGGTCCGGCGGTTGCGCGTGGGCCTGGGCGCCGAGCGGCTCCTCACACGGGGCGATACGATCACCCTGCACGATGACCAGTTGATGGTGGATGTGATTCGCTTCGCCGCCCTGGCGACAGACAAGCCGGCGGAAGCCGCGATGCTGCTGCGCGGCGATTTCCTTGAAGGGTTCACGGTGGACGACGCGCCCGGGTTCGAGGACTGGGCGACGCGCGAGCGGTCCCGCTGGCGGGGGCGCGGCGCCGCGGTGCTCGTGCGGATGGCCGAATCAGCTCTCGGCGCGGGACGCCTCGCCGACGCCGAGGAGGCCGCGCTCAAGGCCCTCGCGCTCGAGCCGCACGGGGAGGCAGGGGTGCGGACGCGGTTGCGCGCGATGGCGCTGCGCGGGGACCCGACGGGTGCGCTCGCCGGCTATCACGAGTTCGCCGATCGACTCACCCGGGATCTGGGCGAGCGTCCCAGTCGGGAGCTCGAGGCCCTGGCGGAGCGGATTCGGACCGGGTCGTGGCGGCGGCCCCAGGTGGCGATACCAGTCGCGGAGGCGCCCCCGCCGTTTGTCGGCCAGGAGGCGGGACAGCGCAAGGCATTTCGCGTCATTGCGGACGCGATCGCGGGAGCGCCCCGCGCGCTTGCCATCATCGCCGCACCGGGGTTGGGCAAGACCCGGTTGCTCACCGAGTGCACGGCGCGCGCCGCATTGGAAGGCGCCGTCACCGTGTGGGCGGCCCCGCTGGCGAGCGATTTTGACGCGGAATGGAGCACACTGCGCGCGCTGGCCAGGGCGGGCCTGACCAACGCGCCGGGGAGCGCGGCCACCGACCCGGCCGCGTTGGCCGTCCTGGCGCGGGTGTGGTCAGAGCGCGGCGAGCGCCAGCCCGTAGACCACGGCGAAATCGCGAGTGCGCTGGCTCGGCTGCTCGCCGCGATCGCCGAAGAGCGGCCCCTGGTGGTGGCGGTGGACAACGCCCACTTCGCCGACGGGGCGACGCTGGCCGCCCTCGGCGCCGCATGGGCCGAAATCCAGACAGGTCCACTCGCGCTCGTATTCACGTGCCTGCCCGAAGGGGACCGCGGGCCCGCGGCGCTGACGCAGCTGCGCAGTGAGGTGGGGCTCCGGCTCAAGGGCGACAGCGTCCGCCTCGAGCCGTTGAGCGCCGGCGACATCGATCAGCTGGTGCTGCGGCTGGCTCCCTGGTGTGATACGGCGGAAGGTCGGTCGCGACTGGGTCGGCGCCTGGTGTTCGAAACAGCGGGGAGCCCGTTCTTCGTGGTGACGTTGCTCCAGGCGCTCCAGCGCGCCTCAACAATGCGCGACGACGTGGTCACCTGGCCGCGCCCGGGCGCCACCATCGACGGTCCGATGCCGATCAGTATGCCCGACCTGTTGCGGATGGCGGTCGTGGCGCGGGCCTCGGCCCTGGAGCCCTCCGATCTGCAGCTGCTGCGGGCCGCGAGCGTCGGAGGCGACGCCCTGGATCTCGACGTCCTGCGCGAGACAAGCGGGCTGGCGCCGGACCTGATCGAAAGCGGATTGGCGCGGCTGGAGCGGGCGGGATTCCTGGGATTCGACGGCCTGCGCTACGCGTTCACTGCGCCGCTGATGGCGGACGTCGTCCGGCGCGAGTGTCTCACCGCGGGTCAACGAACGGCGCACCGCCAACGCGCGGCGCAAGTCTTGTCCACCCGGACCGACATGGAGGCCCGGGTCCTGCGGGTCGAACTGTTGGCCGAGTTGCAGCCTGACGATGACGTATTGAACGCGGCGCTGAGCGCGGCGGATCAGGCGCTGGAAGCCGGGGCGCCGCGGGGGGCGCGCCGCGCCCTCGCGGCCGCCGATCGAATCCTCGCCCGCGGAGTCGGGACCGGGCTGCGCGACCGCGTCGCGGCGCTACGTCACCGTCTCGAAGCGCTGGCCTGAAAAAACAGGGCGGGGGACCAACGGCGTCCCACCGCCCCAGCGCGCGCGAGAGGGAGCGCGCGGTTCTATTTCAGTTCTTCATCCAGATGCTTCTTGCCGTGCGGTTGCTCAGAGACCGGCGTGGCTTGCTGCGCGGCGCCTTCAACGGCGCCATTGTCCGGCACAAACGGTTCGATCGGCGACTCGAGCACCGGATTACAGGCCGCGGCGAGCAGCACCAACCCCACCAGGTACCAGGCACGCTTGCTCATATTGTTCTCCTCCGTGGTGCCGCCCACCTTGCGCGGCGGTTCGTTTCCTTCACCCACGCGAGAAGGTAGGAGACGACCATCAGGTGCCGGACAATCATTCGGCGCACCAAATCAAGTAGTGGTTCTAGAGGGAGTTAGCCCGCTTCGACCGGTCGGGTGACGCGAGCGCGCGGACCGGTCGGGCGGACCCTGAAGCGGAGGTTACGGCTTTTCGACGATATCCGGCTTCAGGCTTGAGATCGCCGCCAGCACTTCAGACTGCTCCTGCTGGGGGACGGTGAACTTGGTGAGCGTGGCGACGAGGTGGCGTACGGCGCGATCCCAGTCCGCGCCCGCAATGCCGAGCCCCGCGTGCGACACTTTCATGCTGCGACCGATGTAGACGCAGGGGCCGCCCGTGGCCGCGCACAGTTGATCGACCACCAGCTGACGGATGCGCTGCAACGACTCCGTACTGTGGCCGACAAAGAAGCGTCCCAGGGAGGAATCGGTGGCCAGTCGCCCGATGAAATCGTCCGTCACAGCGGCCAGGGCATCGTACCCACCCAGCCGTTTGTAGAGGGATGGGGCCTGGGCGCGGAGGCCCGCTCCCAGCGAGAATACCGCGACAGCCAGCAGCACAGCGAGTCGAAGACGGCGCATATGGACTCCATCAGTGGAGGAGTGTGCCAATCTGCCGCCGGAAATGGGGTCTGGCGAATTGCCCACCGTGGGGCGGGATGATACTTTCTGGTGCCTTTCTGACCGACTTCCCGGGAGACGCTCGACGCCGTGCCGCCACTTCGACGACACCTGTACTCGCTCGTTGCCCTTCTGGGACTGCTCGTCGCCTGCGGCGGGCCGTATCCCCAATCGACGCTGGCGCCGGTGTCCGACTTTGGACGCGACGTCGACAAGCTGTTCACGGACATCTTCTGGTGGGCGGTGGGCGTCTTCGTCGTGGTGGAGGGGATGCTCCTCTACGCGATCGCGCGCTACCGTCACCGCGAGGGCGCACCGGCGCCCACGCAGAGCGAAGGGCATACCGCGCTCGAGATCACCTGGACCCTCGCCCCGGCGCTGATTCTGGTCTTCATCGCGGTCCCCACGGTCCGGTCGATCTTCAAGAATTCCGGCGACGCGCCGGCGGGGGCGATTCGGGTCGAGGTCATCGGCCATCAGTGGTGGTGGGAGTATCGCTATCCCGACCTCGGGATCGTCACCGCCAACGAGTTGCACCTGCCGGTGGGGCAACCCGTGGGGGTGGACATTACGTCGGTCGATGTGATCCACAGCTGGTGGACCCCGCGGCTCGGGGGCAAGCGCGACGCCATCCCCAATCGCCACACGCGGCTCGCGTTCCGGCCGGATTCCATCGGGATGTACCTGGGGCAGTGCGTGGAGTACTGCGGCGCCTCCCATGCGAACATGCGGCTGCGCACGTTCGTCGATTCGGATTCGACCTTTCAGGCGTGGGTCGCCGCGCAGCGCGCCATCCCCGCGGCGCCGGCCGCGGGCAGCGCCGAGGAGGCGGGGCGCGCGGTGTTCCAGCGCTATGGCTGCATCGGCTGTCATACCGTCGAGGGGTTTTCCAAGGGGACGATTGGACCGAATCTCACGCACGTCGGCAGTCGCACCAGCATCGCCGGCAGCACGATGATGAACACGGCAGAGCACCTGCGGAGCTGGATCGGTGACCCGCCGGCGATGAAACCCGGCTCCATGATGCCCAAGATGAACGTGCCGCCCGCCGACATTTCGACGCTGGTTGCCTACCTGATGAGTCTCAAATGAGCGACGCCAAGGGCTTGAAGAGCTGGCTCACGACCACCGATCACAAGCGGATCGGGCTGCTCTACTTCTGGACCGCATTCGTGTTCTTCGTGCTCGGCGGCTTCGAGGCATTGCTCATTCGCGCCCAGCTCGCCCGGCCGGACGGCACTCTGGTGACGGCGGAGACGTACAACCAGCTGTTCACCATGCACGGCACGACGATGGTCTTTCTGGCGCTGATGCCCCTGGGGGCCGCGTTCTTCAACTTCATCGTGCCGCTGCAAATCGGCGCCCGCGACGTCGTGTTCCCGCGGCTCAACGCGTTCAGTTACTGGGTATTCCTGTTGGGCGGCCTGTTCATGAACGCGAGTTGGCTGTTGCCCCACCATCCGGCCCCCGATGGCGGTTGGTTCGGCTACGCCACGCTTACGGAACGCCAGTTTTCGCCCGGGCCGAACATCGATTTCTGGCTGCTCGGCCTGCAGATCCTGGGCGTCGCGTCGCTCGCCGCGGGCTTCAACTTCATCGTCACGATTCTGAACTTGCGCGCCCCCGGGATGAAGATGATGCGGCTCCCGGTGTTCACGTGGATGACCCTGGTGACGTCGTTCTTGATCATCACCGCGTTCCCGGTCATCACGATTGCGCTCGTGTTCCTGATGTTCGATCGCGTGTTCCACACCCACTTCTACATCCCGTCAGCGGGCGGCGATCCCGTGCTGTGGCAGCACCTGTTCTGGGTGTTCGGGCACCCGGAGGTCTACATCCTGATCCTCCCCGCGATGGGCGTGGTGTCGGAGGTGCTGCCGACGTTCTCGCGCAAGCCGCTGTTCGGTTACACGGTAATCGTGTACTCCGGCGTGCTCATCGGCTTCATGGGGTGGGGCGTGTGGAGCCATCACATGTTTTCGGTCGGCCTGGGACCGATCGCCGACTCGGTATTCGCCCTGACGACGATGCTGATCGCCATTCCGACCGGCGTGAAGATCTTCAACTGGCTCGGGACCCTGTGGGGCGGTCAGATCCGGTTGACGACCGCGATGTGCTTCGCGCTGGGCTTCATCGCCCTGTTCACGATCGGCGGGTTGTCCGGGATCACCCATGCCTCGCCGCCGGCGGATCTGCAGCAGACCGACACGTACTACGTCGTGGCGCATTTCCACTACGTGCTGTTCGGCGGCACCATCATGGGATTATTCGCCGGCATGTACTACTGGTGGCCCAAAATGACCGGGCGGCTCCTGTCCGAGCCCCTCGGGCTGACGCACTTCTGGCTCACGTTCATCGGCATGAACCTGACGTTCTTCCCGATGCATCTGATCGGGCTGCTGGGGATGCCGCGGCGGATCTACACGTATTCGACCGACCTGGGCGTCGACCGCATGAACTTCTGGTCGTCCATCGGGGCGTTCACGATCGGCGTCGGGATGCTGGTGTTCATGTACAACATGTGGCGCACGCGGAAGCATGGGGCCGTGGCCGGACCCAATCCGTGGGGCGGCGCGACGCTCGAATGGGCGACCTCCTCACCGCCGCCACCGCACAATTTCGACGTCATTCCCACGGTGACGAGCCGGATGCCGCTGTGGGACGGACAGCCGCCGGCCCAGGCGCCGGCCGGTCACATTCATGTGCCGCCGGGCTCGTGGTATCCGCTCGTCGCCGCCGCCGGGCTGCCCCTCATGGCGCTCGCGCCACTCACGCACACACTCTGGATCGTCTTCGTCGGCGCAGCGGTCCTGATCTACGGTATTTACCGCTGGGCCTACGAGCCCTTCGAGGTCTGAGATGAGTCAAGCTGCCGGCGCGCACTACACCAGCATGGGTCTGGACAGCCGAAAGATGGCGTTCTGGGCGTTCATCGGCTCGGAATGCCTGCTGTTCGGGACGCTGATCTCGACCTACCTGATCTACCAGGGTCGCAGTGTCTCCGGACCCACGCCGGGGGAGATCCTCAACATTCCGGTGACCTCGATCAGCACCTTCGACCTCCTGATGTCGAGCTTGTGGATGGTGCTGGCGCTGGCCGCCGTCCAGCGCGGCGACATGAAATGGGCCAAGGTCTGGCTGATGGGCGTCGCGATCGGGGGCGCCATTTTCATCGGCTTCCAGATCTACGAATTCAGCTCATTCGTGCGTGAAGGGCTCACCCTGCAGACGAACCTGTTCGGCGCCACGTTCTTCGTGCTCACCGGCACCCACGGCGCGCACGTGACGGTGGGCGTCCTGTGGATGCTGACGCTGTGGTACCGCGCGATGCGGGGCAAGCTCGGCCCGCAGCACGCCATCACGGTGGAGATCGCCGGACTGTACTGGCACTTCGTCGACGTGGTGTGGATCGCCATCTTCACGCTCGTGTACCTGCTCCACAAATGAGCGGAGGTCACCCGATGCAGGAGACACACGCGGGCGAGCACGCGCATCCCACGGCCGGGACCTACATCCGGGTCGCGGCGATCCTGACGGTGCTGACGGTGATCGAGGTGGGCGTCTTCTACGTGCCGGCGTTCCACCCGTACCTGGCACCCGTCCTGCTCACGCTGTCGGCGATCAAGTTCGCTATCGTTGTGATGTTCTACATGCACCTCAAGA
The DNA here is from genome assembly GCA_963821385.1 of uncultured Gemmatimonadales bacterium. GTDB lineage: Bacteria > Gemmatimonadota > Gemmatimonadetes > Gemmatimonadales > GWC2-71-9 > DASTHG01. Next base: position 103,554 of record CAWGDK010000006.1, on the reverse strand, counting down.
TGGACAACCGGTTCTTCACCCTGGTGTTCGGGGGGCCGCTCCTGCTCGCCTCGGGCGTGATGCTCGGGCTCTTGTTCCTCTTCGGGGTGTTCACGCTGGGTCATTGAGGTGATCGTCCCGCCGGAAGACTGGCGGCGGTTGAGTGTGCATCCGAGCGTCGTGATCGGGCTCGTCCTCCTGGGCGGGCTCTACGTGTTTTTGGGGGGGCTCGAGGCGCCGCGGCGGCGCGTCGCGGCGTTCGGGGCGTCGCTCGTGGTGCTGCTGGTCTCGTTGAACGGCCCGCTGCACGACCTGTCCGATTCGTATCTGTTCAGTGCCCACATGGTGCAGCACCTCATCCTCACGCTGCTGTTTCCACCACTCTTTCTGTACGGGCTGCCGGCGGAGGTGGTGCGCCGTGTGCTGAGACCGCCCTGGCTGCGGGCGATCGGCGCCCGGCTGGTTCGTCCCATCATGGCCGCGGCGATCTTCACGGTGCCGATTGCCCTGTGGCATCTACCCCCGCTCTACGAGGCGGCGATGCGTCACCACGGTTTGCACATCGTGCAACACCTGGTGTTTCTGACGACGTCCGTCATCATGTGGTGGCCGGTGTTGTCTCCCGTGCCCGAGCTGCCGCGCGCGTCCTATCCGGCGCAGCTCCTCTATCTCTTCCTGCTCGGGATCCCGATGTCGGTGGTGGGCGCAATGATTACGCTCGCGGACGCGCCGTTGTATCCCTTTTACGTCGAAGCGCCGCGCGTGTGGGGGCTGAGCCCGATGGCCGATCAGCAGATCGGCGGGCTGATGATGTGGGTACCGGGCGGACTGGTCTTCTGGCTGGCGATGACGGTGGTATGGTTCCGCTGGTCGGTGCGGGAGGAGCGGGGCGACGCCGAGCGGGAAGTCCCGCGCGAAGTCTACGGGCTGCCCCCCGGCCGTTAGTCCTGGGTCGCCCCGAGGGGGTGTTTCTTAAGCTCGGCGGCGATGGCGGGGTGCTGGCGCCAGAGATAGAGGCCCATTCCGCTGGCCGCGATGGCATTGCCGATCGCGACATTGGACCAGGCCAGGGCGCCGAGCAGTGGCTGGGCGAGGAGCGCGACCAAGACGTAGAACCCCACCTCGAAGAAGCACGCCAATACGATCACCAGATACAGGGCAGGGGGCGTGTCTTCGGCCTGCGCCATGAGCGCCGCGGCGACGACGCCGAGCACCACGAACGCGCTGGTGTGGATCATTGTGTATCCGACGACGCGGGAGAACTCGATCACCACTTGACCTGGGCTGCTGGCTCCCCAGAACACCGCGGAGCCCAGCATGGCGGGCGTGAAGAGCGGCCGGCCGTTGACCGTATCCACGATCAGGAACCAGGCAGCGACGGCCGCAGCGCCGATGCACCCGGCCCAGAATCCTTCGCGCAGCACTCGCGTCAACCGCATGACTGGTATACCCCGATCGAGTGTCTGGCGGCAATATACCGTCCGTCTCGCGCGGGGCTAGATTATTCGCCCTTCTCCCACCTGGGAGCCGGCTCCATGACCACGGTGCGTCGCACGCCGTTCTACGCGTTGTGTCTTCTTATCGGGGCGTTGCTGTTCGGCGTCGCCGGACTGTTCCACCCCGTACTGAAAGGCGATGGGGCCACGCAGCTCGCCCTCATCGCCGGCATGGGGTCCTGGCGCGTGATCCATTGGTCGTTGCTGTTCGCCATTCCCCTGATGCTCGCCGGGCTCGCCGGTTTCTCGCTGCGTCATCAGGAGACCCCGGGCGCCGGTTCGGCGCGCGCCGGGGTGATCGTCGCCGCTCTCGGGTTCGCCGCGTTGATGCTCAACATCCTGTTCATGGTGGGCGCGGGTTGGCATCTCGCCCGCACCTATGTCAGTGCGGCCGGCGGGCTCGCGGCGACGCACGCGGTGTTCCTGTACGACATGGTGCACCCGATGGGCCTCGCGGCGGAGCGGCTCGCCACCTTCACCCTGGGCCTCGCGTTCTACCTGTTCGGTTGGGCGGTGTGGAACGGCCGCCTGTTGCCGCGCCTGCTCGCGTGGTGGTCCTTCGCGGCCGGAGCGATCGGCATGGTGCTCCCGCTGTTCGTACTGGAAACGTCGGTGTGGCTGTTCTACGTGCAGGGGGTCATGATCGCCTGGTTCGCGGTCACCGGTACCGTGATGCTGGTGCGCCGATAAACGAACGGCGCCGGGGAAGACCTGGCGCCGTTCGTTTTCTGGGGTGCGTCGAGGGTTAGCGTGCCCGGATGCGCACGATCCCTGTGTCCCAGCCGTCGGGTGTCCGCCGCAGCACTTCCACCGTCACGATGTCCCCGGTGTGAATGCCCTCGAGCGCCGAGCGGAACTCCGCGCGCGACCGGGTCGGTTTGCCGTTCACCTGAACGATGAGATCGGGAGGGTTGGCGCCAGACAGCTTCCGGTACGCCGGGCCGTCGGGCGAAACATCGGTGACGATGAGGGCGCCGCCGCTGCTCGCAACTGCGCGTTGCAGCCTTGGGTCCCGCGCGGCTTCGTCCGACGACAGGGGCTCGACCGCCACGCCCAGCTTGTTCGTGCTGGCCGTCGCTTCGTCGGTGTTGCTCTTGGCGTCGTCGTTGGCCGAGATCTGGTCCGTATCGGCGACGGGTTGGGCGGCCAGACGGACGGTGAACACCTTCCGCACGCCACCTTGCCGCAGGACCGTGACCTGCACGGTTTCCCCGGGCTTCTTGAAGCCCACGCGCTGCTGCAACTGGGCCACGTAGTTCACCGACTGACCGTCTAGCTCGATAATGACGTCCCCGAGCTGGATGCCGGCACGCTTGGCCGGGGATTCTTCGCCGGTGAAGCTCTCCACCAGCACCCCCTGGATATCGTGGAGTCCAACGGCGGCTGCGTCTTCGGGGCTCACCCGGTTGATGCCGACGCCCATCACCGCCCGCTGCACGTGGCCACTGGACACGAGCTGCGGCATCACGGTGCGGGCCAGGTTGATCGGAATCGCGAACCCGTACCCGGAGTAATACCCGGTCTCGCTCGCGATCGCCGAGTTGATACCGATGACCTCGCCCCGGACGTTGACGAGCGGTCCGCCCGAATTGCCCGGGTTGATCGCCGCGTCGGTCTGGATGAAGTCCTGAATCGCATAGCGGGAGTCGTTGAGGCCCCGCAGGACGCGGCCCTTGGCGCTCACGATCCCGGCCGTGACGGTGAACGTGAATTCATCCCCCAGCGGATTGCCGATGGCGAGTACCCACTCACCGATCCGGGTCGAATCGGAGTTGCCGAACGCCACCACCGGGAGCCCGGTGGCGTCGATCTTGATCACCGCGATATCGGTCTGCGGGTCGGTCCCCACGACGTGCGCCTGAAACTCGCGATTGTCGAGCAGCTTGACCGTGACCTTGGCCGCCCCCGCCACGACGTGATTGTTGGTAAGGATGTAGCCGTCCGGGGACACAATGAACCCGGAACCGGATCCTTCCTGGATCTGCGGGCGGTTCTTGAACTGCGGGAAGAAGTCCTCGAACCCGGGTGGCAACCGCCGCGTGTCCGCGGCGCGCCGGATCTCCGACGTGATGAACACGACCGCCGGCTTCGCCTGCTCGGCCACGGCGACGAACGCGTCTCCCAAATCCGCGACGGGCCGGGCGGCGGGGACGACCGGGCGCTGCGCCGCACCCTGAAACAGGGCGGCGGGCTCGGCCGACGTCTTCTTGGGAAGGTCGAGCGCGGAGGCGAAGGCCAGCCCCAGCACGAATGCCAGGCCGACCAACCCGATGAACTTCAACCAATCTCTCGTTCGTACCGACATGCGTCAGTCCCGCGTGAATTGTTCGCTTGGTGCGACGGTCCTATGACTTCTTCTTGTCGTCGTCCACGATCTCGTAATCCGCATCGACCACGTTGTCCTGCTTCGGTGCAGCGGCATCGGCGCCGGCCGCCCCGGCGTCTCCCGTTCCGGGAGTCTCGGTCCCGCCCTCGGCGCCACGCGCGGCCGCGTACAGCGACGCGCCGGCGGCCGAGTAGGCCTGCTGCAGCTCCTCCAACGCCCGCGCGATATCGTCGGGGTTCCCGCTGCGGAGTGCCTGCCGGGCGCCTTCCACGGCCCCATCCAGACGGGTCTTGAGGCCCGCGTCGAGCCGGTCTGCCCATTCTTTGGAGTTCTTCTCTACATCGTACACCATGGTGTCGAGGCGGTTGCGCCGCTCGATTTCGTCCCGCCGCTTCTGATCGTCCGAGGCGTGGGCTTCTGCATCCTTGACCATCTTATCGATGTCTTTGTCACCGAGCCCCGACGAGGCCTCGATCCGGATCTTCTGTTCCTTGCCGGTCGCCTTGTCGCGGGCGGAGACGTGCAGAATGCCGTTGGCGTCGATGTCGAACGTCACTTCGACCTGTGGCACGCCCCGCGGCGCGGGGGGAATACCCGTGAGCTGGAACTTGCCGATGGTGCGATTGTCCATCGCCATCTGACGCTCGCCCTGCAGCACGTGAATCTCGACCGTCGTCTGCGAATCCTCGGCGGTCGAAAAGATCTCCGACTTCTTGGTCGGGATGGTCGTGTTGCGCGGGATGAGCACCGTGGTGACGCCACCCAGCGTTTCGATGCCGAGCGACAGCGGCGTGACGTCCAGCAGGAGCACGTCCTTCACCTCGCCACCCAACACGCCGCCCTGGATCGCGGCGCCGATCGCCACGACCTCATCCGGGTTCACGCCCTTGTGCGGCTCCTTCCCGAAGAAGCCTTTGACGATTTCCTGCACCTTGGGCATGCGCGTCTGGCCACCGACCAGAATTACCTCGTCGATCTGTCCGGGCTCGAGCCCCGCGTCCTTGAGCGCCTGTTTCATGGGCGGCAGGGTGCGCTGCACCAGGTCGTCCACCAGCTGCTCGAGCTTGGCCCGCGTGAGCGTCAGATTGAGATGCTTGGGGCCGGACTGATCCGCCGTGATGAACGGCAGATTCAATTCGGTCTGCATCACCGTCGACAGCTCCATCTTCGCTTTCTCCGCGGCCTCCTTCAGACGCTGCAATGCCATCGGATCCTTGGACAGGTCGATGCCCTGATCGCGCTTGAACTCGTCCACCAGCCACTGGATGACGCGGGCGTCGAAGTCATCGCCGCCCAGGTGGGTGTCGCCGTTGGTGCTTTTTACTTCGAACACGCCCTCGGCCAACTCCAACACCGAGATGTCGTAGGTGCCGCCGCCGAGGTCGTACACGGCGACCTTCTCTTCCTTCTTCTTGTCGAGGCCGTAGGCCAGGGCCGAGGCGGTGGGCTCGTTGATGATGCGTACCACGTCGAGCCCGGCGATCTTGCCGGCGTCCTTGGTTGCCTGCCGCTGCGAGTCGTTGAAGTAGGCCGGGACCGTGATGACCGCTTTTTCCACCTTGTGTCCCAGATAGTCCTCAGCCGTCTGCCGCATCTTCTGGAGGATCATCGCCGAGATTTCGGGCGGGGTGTACCGCTTGCCCTGGATTTCGACCGAGGCGAGCTCGTTGGTCCCCGCGACCACCTTGTAGGGGACGCGTTTGGTCTCTTCCGGGACCTCGTTGATGCGCCGGCCCATGAACCGCTTGATGGAGAAAATCGTGTTCTGGGGATTGGTCACCGCCTGGCGCTTGGCGACCTGTCCCACCAGCCGCTCGCCGTCCTTGGTAAACGCCACCACCGAGGGAGTGGTCCTGCCACCCTCGGCGTTGGGAATCACAACCGGATCGCCACCCTCCATGACCGCGACAACGGAATTGGTGGTTCCCAGGTCGATCCCGATGATCTTCTCGCCCATGATGCGGTGCTCCTTACCATAGTGAGGGTGATGCGTACTCCGCGCCGGCCGTCGCACAAGCAACCCGCGTGCCTGGAAAAGGTGTCAAAACGGCAGTTTGCGCAACCCCCATGCCTGCCATAGGATTAGCCGCGTGATCCCGTATCGCGATGAGAATCCGACTGTTCTGACTCCAGTCGTGACCGTGGCGATCGTCGCCCTGAACGTGCTCGCCTGGGCGCTCATCGAGGGTTTGGGGGTCGAACGCTCCGTTGTCGCGGCCGTGTGTAACTACGGCCTGATTCCCGCGGAAGTTCTGCAGCAGGTGCCGCCCGGGACCACCGTCCAGATGGGGCCCGACCTGTTCTGCGCCATCGATCCCGGACCGCAGCTCTGGACCGTGTTGACCTCGATGTTCATGCACGGTGGCTGGATGCATCTGATCGGCAACATGGTGTTTTTCTGGGTGTTTGGGAACAACATCGAAGATGCCATGGGGCACGTCCGCTTCGTGGTGTTCTATCTGACCTGCGGCGTGGCCGCCGCCGCGGCCCAAGTGTTCATCTCCCCCACCTCGACCATCCCCATGGTCGGCGCTTCCGGCGCGATCAGCGGGGTATTGGGTGCGTACCTGCTGCTCTATCCCAAAGTGCGGGTGCACGCCCTGCTGCCGCTCGGATTCTACATGACCACCATCGCGCTTCCCGCCTACGTCATGCTGGGCTACTGGATCCTGCTCCAAATCCTCAGCAGCCTGCCGCAACTGGGGAATCAGCAAGGCGGGGGGACGGCGTTCATGGCGCATATCGGGGGATTCGTGGCCGGACTGGTGTTGATCCGGCTGTTTGCGAAACGAGAATACCTGGAGCGCCGGGTCGTGCTACCGGGCGGCTACGGGTACCACTGACCGTCCGCTAGCTCACCTTCCCCCGCGTCTCGCCGTCCTCGAGATGGTGTTTGATGCTCTTCCCCTCGACCAGGAATACCACGTCCTCGGCGACGTTGGTCGCCAGATCCGCCACGCGCTCCAGGTTGCGGCTGACGAGGAACAGCTCGATCGCCGCGCTGATGATGTGCGGCGTCTCCATCATGTGGGTGAGCAGGATCCGGAACACCGAGTCGTGGAGCCCATCCACCTGGTCGTCCCGCTTGCAGATGGCGCGGCCGGCCTGGGCGTCGCCGCGGACGAACGCATCGAGGGCGTCCGCCAGCATGCGCCGGGCCATGCGCGCCATTTCGATGATTTCCGGCTCGGGCACGATCGGCGGGCTCGACTGCAGGCGCTCGGCCGACTGCGCGATGTTCACGGCGTGGTCGCCGACCCGTTCCAGGTCGTTGGCGATCTTCAACGCGGCCATGAGGAGCCGGAGATCTTTGGCCATCGGCTGTTGCGTGGCCAACAGCTTGATCACGAGGTCTTCGATCTCGACCTCGAGCGCGTCGATCTTGTGGTCGCCGGCGATGACCTGACTGGCCTTGGTTCCGTTGCGCTGCAACAGCGCCTCAACCGCCGTCGCGAGGGCCGTCTGGGCCTCGGCCGACATGGCGAGCAACGTGGACTTGAGCTCCGAGAGCTCGTCGTGAAAATGGCGATGTGCGAGCTGGGGGGTCATCCGAACCGTCCTGTGATGTAGGCCTCGGTGCGCTCGTCCCGGGGCCGGGTAAAGATCTGGGTCGTGTCGCCGAACTCGACCAGGCGGCCCAGATAAAAGAAGCCGGTAAACTCTGACACGCGGGACGCCTGCTGCATGTTGTGCGTCACGATCACGATCGTGTAGTGCTGTTTCAGCTCGACGATCAGCTCTTCGATTTTTTCCGTGGCGATCGGGTCGAGCGCCGAGCAGGGCTCGTCCATGAGTAACACTTCTGGCTCGTTGGCGAGCGCCCGCGCGATACACAGCCGCTGTTGCTGGCCGCCCGACAGCCCGGTGCCTGGATCGTCGAGCCGGTCTTTGACTTCATCCCACAACGCCGCGTGCCGCAACGCCAACTCCACCCGCTCGGTCATCTCCCGCTCCGACGTGAGCCCGTTGATGCGGGGGCCGTAGGCGACGTTGTCGAACACCGATTTGGGAAACGGGTTGGGGCGCTGAAACACCATGCCGACCCGCCGGCGCAGCTCTACCACGTCAGTGCCGGGGGAGTAGAGCGAAACGCCTTCCAGCAGGATGTCCCCGGTATGCCGCGTATTCGGGATGAGGTCGTTCATCCGGTTGAGCGACCGCAGGAACGTGCTCTTGCCGCAACCGGAGGGCCCGATCAGCGCGGTGACCGCCCGGCGCGGAATGGCGAGGGTCAACTCGGCGAGGGCCTGGCGCGACCCGTACCAAAACGCGAAGTCGCGCACATCGATGACGGGAAACGGGCTCACCGGTTGGGGCGGAATCGTGAGCACCGTGCCCCGGCGCAGGGCGACCGGCGGAGGAGCGACCGATGGGCTGCTCAACCGAATCTCCCGGTCAGGTAGGCTTCGGTCTGTTCCTTGGCGGGCTTGGTGAACAGTTCCGTGGTCCGCCCGATCTCGATCAGCTCACCCAAATAGAAGAAGGCGGTGTAGTCCGACACCCGTGCCGCCTGCTGCATGTTGTGGGTCACGATCACGATGGTGTACTGCTGCTTCAGCTCGTGGCACAGCTCTTCGATCCGCTGGGTGCCGGCCGGGTCGAGTGAGGCGGTCGGCTCATCCAGCAGCAGCACCTCCGGGGCCGGGGCCACGGCGCGGGCGATGCAGAGGCGTTGCTGCTGTCCACCCGACAAGGCCACGGCACTCGCCTGCAGGCGATCCTTGACCTCGTCCCACAGGGCCGCCTGCCGCAGCGCCCGTTCGACCACTTCGTCCATGTTCGCCGGACGGCCTCCACCGACCCGCAGCCCGGCGGCCACATTGTCATAAATCGACATGGTGGGGAACGGAGTGGGGCGCTGAAACACCATCCCAATCCGGCGCCGCACGCTCACGGGATCGAGGGCGCCGCCATAGATGTCCTCACCGTCGAGCAGCACCGAGCCGGTGGCCCAGCCGCCATTGGACAACTCGTGCATCCGGTTCAAGCAGCGCAGGAACGTGCTCTTCCCGCAGCCGGACGGCCCGATGATGGCCGTGACGGTATTGGTGGGGAAGAACAGCGAGACCTCACGCACGGCGACGCTGCGGCCGAACAGGGCCGTGAGACGGCGCGTCTCGATGCGCACCAGGGAATTGTCCGGGCCGGAGCTCGTGTCGGCGGTGGGCGCCAGCGCCAACGGCGCCGCGTCGGCCGCCTTGGGTCGGTCGGTGGTCGGCCCCAGTGGGGCGGCCACGGAGTTACTGAGCATGGCGACTCCTCGTTACCCAGCGGGCCACAATGGAGAGCGACAGCACCATCCCCATCAGCACGAGGGCGGCGGCCCAGGCGAGGCGGTGCCACTCCTCAAAGGGACCGGTGGCGTAGACGTAGATCTGCAACGACAGCGTCTGCATCGGTTCCGTGACCGCGGTCGAGAAATTCAGGTTGCCCAGGGCCGTGAACAGGAGCGGGGCCGTTTCACCAGCGACGCGCGCCACGGCCACGAGCGCTCCGGTGACGATCCCCCCGAGCGCGGTCCGGGCGACGACCGTGAGTGACGTGCGCCAGCGCGGGTAGCCCAGCGCCAGCGCGGCCTCGCGCAGCGAATTGGGGACCAGACGGACCATCTCTTCCGTCGTCCGGGCGAGCATGGGAATCATGAGCATGGCGAGGGCCGCACCACCCGCGATCGCCGAAAAGTGACCCGCCGGCTTGACCAGCCAGGTCCACGCCGAGATGCCGACGACGATGGAGGGCGTACCGTTCATCACGTCCGCGACGAAGCGGACCAGCCATCCCAGGCGTCCACCGCCGTATTCGGCGAGGAACAACCCGGTGCCGACGCCGATGGGGATCCCGGCGAGGCAGGCGAGGGCGACCACGATCCCTGTCCCGACGATGGCGTTGGCCACCCCACCGCCGCTTTCACCAGCCGGCACGGGGCTCTTGACGAAGAAATTCCAGTCGATCGATGTGGCGCCTTTGTGAATCAGATCGCCGAAGATCGCCAGTAGCGGCGCGACGGCCAGAAAGGCGAGTGCAACCACGACGGTGGTCATCACGACGCTCTTGACCCGGCGGCGCATTGCCCGGGCGGTCACAGCGCCTTGCTCCCCACCGCGGCGCCCTTGGCGACGCGCCACACGAGCAGCCGGGCCAGGGCGTTGATCGTGACCGTGATGACGAACAGCACGAGACCCACGGCGAACAGCGACGACAGATACATCGACGTAGTCGCTTCGCTGAACTCGTTGGCGATGGCGGCGGCCATCGTGTAGGCCGGTGCCAGCAGCGACGCGCCGAGATCGTGGCGGTTCCCGATCAACATCGTCACGGCCATCGTCTCCCCGAGCGCGCGACCGAACCCCAGCATGACGGCGCCCATGATCCCGGTGCGGCCGTAGGGCAGGACCGCGCTCCACACGGCCTCCCAGCGAGTCGCGCCCAATCCCATCGCCGCCTCGCGCTGGCTGGACGGCACAGCGAGCAGCACTTCGCGGGACACGGCGGCGATGTAGGGCACGATCATGATGGCGAGGATCACGCCGCCCGCGAGCATCGAATTGCCGTAGAACACCCCTTTGAAGAAGGGCGTCCACCCGAGGGCGGCGCGCAACCCGGGCACCGCCACCGTGCGCAACAACGGGATCAACACGAACACGCCCCACAGGCCGTACACCACGCTCGGGACGGCGGCGAGCAGCTCTACCAGAAACCCGACCGGCTGCCGCACCCACTTGGGCGCGAACTCGGTGAGGAAAATCGCGGTGCCCAAGGAGAGTGGAACGGCGATCAACAAGGCCAGCAAGGAAGACACAATGGTGCCGAAAATCATCGGCGCCGCTCCATACACCTCGGCCACCGGGTCCCACGTCGTCGAGAAGATAAAATGGAAGCCGAATCTCTTGAGCGCGGGGGCGGCGCTGATCGCGAGCTGACCGGCGATGGCGAGCAACAGGAGCGGCAACAGCGTAGCCAACGCGGTGAGGACCACCCGGTAAGCGGGATCCCCGATGTTGCGCGCGTGGCGGCGCACAAGGGCAGGCGACGCGGGCGCCGTCGAGCGCACGGCAGCCTTCACCTTGTTCGGGGCGTCAGCGGTTTGGGGACTCACCCCAAAAAACTAGGCCGCGCCCGCAAGCGACCCGTCACGGCGGTGTAACGATCGCGTCACCGGAGCAGCGCAAAAACAACCCCCCGCAGGGGAGGACCCTGCGGGGGTGAAGACGGCAGTCGTTACGGAGGGGTTAACGAGCTGCCGAAGTCCAGACCTTCTGACCACCGGCCGTGATTGAGCTGAGCCGGTCCGAAATCCACGCGCGCAGGGCCGTGGGCAGTGGCGCGTACCCCAGCTGCGACGCCTTTGCCTGACCGTCGGTTTCTGCCCACCAGACGAACTTGATGAGCGCCGCAGCCTTGGTGGCGTCGTCGTACTGCTTGCGGAGCAACAGGTAAGTCATGCTGGCGATCGGATAGGCATCGGCACCTTCCGGGTCGGTGATGGACACCCGGAAGTCAGTAGTTGGGGCCATGGTCGGCAACGCCGCCGCGAATGCGGCCGTCGTCGCCTCGAGGGTCGGGTTCATGAATACCCCAGCGTGGTTCTGCACCTGACCGTAGGGCAGGCGGTTGCCGCGGGCATACGCCAGCTCGACGTAGCCGACGGCGCCCGGGGTCTGGTTCACGGTCGCGGCGACGCCCTCGTTCCCCCGACCTCCCAGCCCGACGGGCCAGTTGACCGAGGTTCCCTTGCCGACTTTGTCTTTCCACTCCGCGCTGATTTTGGACAGGTAGTCGGTCCAGATGTAGCTCGTGCCCGAGCCGTCGGAGCGGTGCACGACCAGGATGTCCATATCGGGCACGCGCAGGCCGGGATTGACCGCCAGGATGCGGGCGTCGTTCCACTTGGTGAGCTTGCCCAGGAAAATGTCGGCGATCAAGGCCGGCGTGAACTTCAGCTGCTGGGTGACGCCGGGAAGGTTGTAGGTGACGACGACGGCGCCCAGGACCGTCGGGATGTGCAGCACGTTGCCCTGGATCGCCGCGATCGCGGAATCGGTCATCGGGGCGTCGGAGGCGCCGAAATCGACCGTGTTGTCCGAGAACTGCCGGATACCGCCGCCCGAGCCGATCGACTGATAATTCAGCTGGACGGTCGGATTCGCCTGATTATAGGTCAGCATCCAGTTCTGATAGATGACGTTGGGGAACGTCGCGCCGGCGCCGGTGAGTTTCACCACCTGCGCGGCCGCGGGGGCGGTGCTCAGGCCGAGCACCGCCGCCACGCCCAAAAGTGTACTGCGCTTCATCTCATTGCCTCGTTCGGTCAGAAGGTGATCTGTGTCTGGAACAGCGCCTGGGACCGCACCGCTTCCTGCGCCGGCGTGGGAGTGCCTTGATAGCTCAGATTATCGATATCCAGGAGCAGCCGGAGATTCGGGCTCAACTGGTAGGAGATGCCGCCGATGATACGCGTCTGTTTGTCGCTGTTCGCGGCGGAGCCGGTGTTGGGATCGACGATATCCACCCGGGCGATAAAACCGACCTTCGAGTTCGGTACCTTGTAGACGCCGAACGCCGACATCACGCGACCACTGACGGACGGCGTGGGGGTCCCGGTGACGGAATCCTTGACGGCCGCGAACAAGGCGGCCAAGGTCACGTGTTTCGTCTTGAAGGAGACCATGCCGAGGAACCGGTTGCGCTGGCCGCCGGTGCTCGGCTTGCCGTAGCCACCATACCCCGAGATGCGGAGGCCACCCACCCGGCTGCTGTCGTCGGTCATCAAAGCGCGAACCGACACCCGGGCTTCAACGTCCTTGCGCTGATCCCCAGGGCCGCCGCTGTAGCCTTCGCCGTTCACGAACGCCAGCTGCATGTTGACGTTGTCCGGGCCCCATTTGCCATCGACACCGAAGCCTATGTCCGAGGACGTCAGATACCCGTTCCGGTCCAGGACGGTGGTGCCCTGCATGCGGTACTCCCACAGAGTCTCTTCGAAATCGACCCAGGGGGTGTGGATCATGCCGAGCTTGAAGGTGAGGGGGCTGCCGGTCGGCGTGTAGGTCGCGAACGCGTACTTGAGCCTGTAGCGCAGCGAGTTGTCGCCCGCCGGCCGGTTGACGTCGAGGGTCACCCGGGCGCCCACCCCGCCGGCGAAACGACCGATGAGGTTCACGTAGGCGCGCGTGACGTCGAAGTTGTTGTTGTGGTTGGCGGTGTCTTTCAGCTGGTACACGTACTGCAGATAGCCGACCCCGCTGACGATCACCTGGGTCTGACCCTGCGCATACGCGGCGCTCGGCAGCAGGAGAGCGCTTGCGAGGGCAAGGCCTCGCAGGCAACACGACAGTGTGCGGTGCACGGTTTTGACTCCCTCCAGAGGTTTGTGACCTGCGGGCGTCCACGCCGCCCCGACGGCCCCGATTGCTGGCATGCACAAGGTCGGAAGGCGCCATCACAGGGCCCTGTCGAGGAGGTCACAATCGCGTAACACGAGGCGGGGCGGCGACCGGAACTCGTCGGAACCGGTGTGGTGTTGTCATATATATGGTAAGCCATATATGTTATCGCCATGTCACTGCCACTCCGCGTTGTCACCCCCAGGGTTACCGACCTCGACGCCCTGTTCAGGGGATTCGCCGACCCCACCCGCCTCCGGATCTTGAATCTGTTGGCCGCCGGCGAGCTGTGCGTGTGTGATATCGTCGCCCTGCTGAGGCTGTCGCAGCCGACCGTGTCACGGCACCTCGCCTACCTGCGCCGGACGGGCCTCGTCGAAGCGAGGCCCGAGTTGCGATTCGCCTACTACCGATTGGCTGAGCCCCGCGATGCCATTCATCGCAACCTGATCGGGTGCGTGCGATCCTGTTTTGCAGGGATTGATTCTCTCGATCGCGAGCGCCGCGGGGCCGAAGCGAGAGTCGCTGAACGGAAGGCGCGCTGATGCGGTACGCCCTCATCTCCGACATCCACGCCAATCTTCCGGCGCTTCAAGCTGTGATCGAAGACATCGGCCGACGCGACATACCCGCCATCTATCACCTGGGCGACCTGGTGGGCTACGCCCCATGGCCAAATGAGACCGTTGAACTGCTGCGAAGCCTGCGAATCCACGGCGTCGCGGGGAACTACGACTCCACCGTCGGCACCGACTACAAACACTGTGGCTGCAAGTACGAAGACCCACACCAGGAAGAACTGTCGCATGTGAGTTACGAATGGACGCGACGTCACGTCTCGGCCGCCACGAAGCAATATCTGGTGGGCCTGCCGTTTCGCCTCGACTTACGGCCCTTGGGCGGCCATGTCGCAGGACCCAGACTGATTCTCGTGCACGGCACGCCGACGCTCAACACCCTCTACTGGACCGAGGACCGGCCCGATTCGTTCTGCACACAGATGGCCAATATCGCGGGGGCGAAGACAGGCGACGTGCTGGCGTTCGGTCACACCCACAAGGCGTGGCACCGTGCAGTTGAAGGGATTCATTTCGTTAACACCGGATCGGTGGGGCGGCCTAAGGATGGAGACTGGCGCGCCGGCTACGTCCTCCTCGATGTAGACGGCGCAGATCCGCGCGTTGAATTCGTGCGCGTCGAGTACGACCTACAGGCCGCCATCGCGGCGATTCGGACCAGTGACCTGCCGGACGAGTTTGCGGAATACCTGCGCACCGGCGGAGCGGCAGCGTCGAGATCCCCGCCGTGAAGGGCCACCTTGACTCCCGACGACTCATCGCCGAAGCCATTGGAACGTTCTTTCTCGTTCTCATCGGGTGCGGCGCTGTAATGGTTGATGCGTATAGTGGCGGGGCAGTTGGTCATGCCGGCATCGCCCTTGCCTTCGCGTTCGTCGTCACCGCCATGGTGTATGCGCTTGGTCATCTCTCAGGCGCGCACATCAATCCGGCTGTCACCGTCGCCTTTTGGTCTTCTGGGCGCTTCCCTTCTCGTGAAGTCGTTCCATACGTCATCGCCCAAACCCTGGGTGCCGTGGCCGCCTCCGGCACCCTTCGAGCGACTCTCGGACCGCTTGGGCACTTAGGGGCAACGCAGCCATCCGTTTCTATCGCAGCCGCGTTTGTCATCGAAACCCTGCTGTCCTTCGCCCTCATGTTCGTGATCATGGCGGTCGCAACCGATGACCGCGCGGCGGACGGATTTGCGGGCATTGCGGTGGGATTTACGGTCGGGTTCTGTGCGTTGAGCGGTGGTCCGTTGACGGGCGCTTCGATGAACCCCGCTCGTTCGTTCGGTCCGGCGCTTATCGGCGGCGTGTGGACTGGGCATTGGATCTATTGGGTCGCCCCAACACTTGGTACGGTGGCTGCCGCCCAAGTGTATGACTTTCTACGGGGGGCCACTTCTCGGGAGGGAACCGCCCCAAGCCAACCGCTCGGGGTGCAGGGGCCGATTGATTCGCCAGTTCGAATCGCCAAAACGTGAGACCCCGATCGTGGCTGCTGTTGCCTTGGCTGGGGATCCTCGCGTGCTCCGGGTGTGGTCGATCGAGCCGGTCAAACGAGTTCCGGACCGCGCTGCTTCGTGAGATCGAGTCACGAGTGGTGCCGGCCGGCACGGCCGACGTCTCAGTCGTAATCCTCGAGACGCGCTCCTGTGTGATCGGCACGCAATGGACGTTCGCCACGTCGTGGGACTTGGCGACGTATGCGAATTGGCTGAGGACAAGACTCGCTCAAGACTTTACCGAGGTGAGCGACAGTGGGAAGTTGGCGTTCTCCCGACACCAGCAGGGAGATTCCCACTCCTTGATCATCGAAGCCTCGCCCTTAGGCGGCGCTTATCAAATACGCGCTACACTTTGCGCCTACCCGGATTGAAGGGAGCCTGTCAACTGGTCCCCGTACTACACTGACTTCACTGTCGAGGCCAGAGTCTGCGAGTCATTGTTTCGTCCGAGCCCAATAAGGCTGCGCAGTGCCTGCGGGCCGCGCGGCTCCTCATGCGCCCAAGGCACGACGGCGATACGCGTGGCGAGAGTGGCCCGGACGTGCTCGATCTGTTCCAGTTCAGCCGCAGCGCGCTGCGCCAAGACCGGGTCGCTCGGCCCGGCAGCAGCAAGGCTGGCATTCACAATCCACGCGAACGGCTCGATCCCGGCTCGGCGCAGGTCTGCCTGGAGCTGCTCCGCCTCAGTCACGGGGGTGGTCTCCGGGGTCGTCACCACCAGGACCCGCGTATAGGTCCGATCACGGAGTCGCATGAGCGGGGTATGGATCGCACCGGGCACTCCTGTGGCGGTGCGCAGCACCTCGCGGTGGTAGGCCCCTGTCGCATCGAGCAGCCGCAACGTGTGCCCGGTCGGAGCCGTATCCATCACCACGATCTCTCGCCGCGCGCCGAACACGAGCCGTGAGAACGCGTGGAACACCGCAACTTCCTCGGTGCACGGCGAGCGCAAATCTTCCTCGAGCAGGGCCAGTCCCGCGGCGTCCAGGTTGCGGCCAGCCTGCGTCAACACTTTGCGGCGGTATGCTTCGGTCTCGGCTGTTGGATCGATCCTGCTGACCTTGAGGGATGGGACTTCGCCGCTCAGGGCTTCGGTCAGATGGGCCGCAGGGTCCGTCGTCGTCAGATGTACGGGTAGGCCGCGGGAGGCGAGCTCAACGGCGATCGCCGCAGCGATCGTCGTCTTGCCGACGCCGCCCTTCCCCATGACCATCACGAGACCACTACCGGCCTCTGCGATCTCGTCGACGATGCCACCGAGGGAAGGCAAATCGGCGTCGATCATCCTCGGAGTTGCGGCGCCCTTTTCCGGTCGCGCAGGCTCGAGTAAGCGGCGCAGTGCCTCTGCCCCGAGCACGTTGTGTCCGCGAAGGGTCACCGCGATGGAGGGGAGGCGGTGGAGACCGGGCGGCAGGTCGGCCAAAGCAAGCTGGCCACGCGCTTCAAAAGCGCGGGCCACGGGATCCTGGGGGTCGGTCGCCAGAAACACGCCGTTCACGAGCAGCACGTGATTGCGCAGTTCCAGCGCCGCGAGCTCGGTCACCGTTCGCTCGGCTTCCTGGAGCGCGGTGCGCTCCAGCCGGGCGACGACCACCATGGTCGTGGAACCGGGGTCGGCGAGCGTCTTCACCGCCCGCCCGTAACGCTCTTGCTGCGTCTTCAGCCCGGACGCGGGGCCGAGGCAGGAGGAGCCGCGCTCGTTCGTCTCGAGAAAGCCGGTCCAGGCGGCGGGGAGCTGCAGCAGGCGCAGCGTATGACCGGTCGGCGCCGTGTCGAAGATGACGCGGTCGAACTGGGCGGCCGTACCGTCGCCTGTCAGCAGCTCGGTGAACTCGTCGAACGCCGCGACCTCGACCGTGCAGGCGCCGGACAGCTGCTCCTCCATGCCTCGCACGGTGTCGTCGGGCAAAGCCCCTCGATACGGGCCGATCACTCGTTCGCGATAGGCGCGCGCCGCCGCCTCGGGATCGATGTTCAAGGCGAACAGGCCGGGGACGGCCGGAATCGCGATGGGCCGCGGACCAAGTCGCACTCCGAGTACTTGGTCGAGGTTGGAGGCTGGGTCGGTGCTCACCAGCAGCACGCGCCGCCCCTGGTCAGCCAGCCCCACTGCCATTGCGCACGCGTTCGACGTCTTGCCGACGCCGCCTTTGCCGGTAAAGAAGACGTACCGCGTGGTGATATCGAGGAGGTTCATTGCGCCTTCTCTTTCACGCCGAGCACGGCGGCGAGCTGGATGCGCGACGGGTAGCGCCCCCGCGCCAGGATCTTCTCATCGTACAAGACCAGGGGCAGGCAGCTCGAACCCCATCGCCCGATCAATTCCCTGACCCTGGCGTTCGCCACAAACGCGGCGGGCTCCTGTGCGAGATTGTAACGGGCAATCTGTACGCCCTGGTTCTTCAGCCAGTCGAGATCTGCCGCGAATTGTGGCAGGCGGGGATCGACTTCCGCTCCACACACGCCTGTCGAGCAGCACATCGCTGGCTCGAATACTTCCAGGGTGCTCATGATCTCTCTCCCCTACGACCGCAGAGGTCTGCCAGCAGCGCACTCCCATAGGCGAGAACACCGCGGTCAATGCAGTAACACACTCTCGGCCGGCTCACTTCTCCACGTACTAGGCCTGCTGCTTGGAGCACCTGGAGATGTTGGGAGACGGTGGAGGGGGCGAGCGGCAGCATTGCGGCGATGGACCCGTACGTGCATCGGGTGCGTCGGGCGAGGAGGCGCACGATGCGCGCCCGCACGGGATGGCCCAGCGCCTTGGCGAAGCGGGCGAGCTCCGTATCGGCGCGCGGATCCGCACTGCCTGGACGGCCTGACCGCTGTGGCAATTCACGAGTCACAGGTGCTCCTTCGGTATTCGGCGAAAGCCTAACTGCGAGGGGCAAGTTCGCGCGGCCATGCTAAAGGAAGCGTGAAGCGGCAATGAGAAACCTGCACAGTGTGCCGGTGCCACTTCAATGACGAGCCCACGTACACCCGAGTGACGTCGAAGTAGTTGAGCTTGGACAGCCCAAAAACAGATAGCGGAGCCGTGGAAGCCTCCGCTATCCGGCACCCAACCAACGACCGTGCACTACGTTGGCGGGCACAATGACTGACGCGGCTAGAGCTTGTTGGCCAAGCTCACGAACTTGAACCGATCACCGCGCCCTATGATCAAGCCGAACAGGCGCTCCTGCACGACGTCGCCGCCCGGCTGTCGACGGCGAATGAGACAAGGCCCGACGACCCAATTCTCATCTTCGTGACTTGGGGCATCGCACGAGTAGTCGAGAAACCCCAGTGGTCGACCGCCCCGCTCTTCGAGCGCGTGCACCATCCCGCGCCGGCCGTTCTCCTGCATCATGAACCACATCAGACCGGGGCTCAGGTTGTAGGGCGGAAGTCCCTGCGACGTGGTCGGGTAGTACAGGTATGCGAACTCGGCGCGGTCGATCACCAGCGCCGCAAGCGCCGCCGTGTCGGCCTGCTCCAGGGCGCGCACGTACTGCTGCACCAGCGCGTCCCGACTCGGAGCGCCACCACGCAGTCCGCCCGGCTCGACGAGCCCTTCGCGGAACCGCCGTAGCTCCTCGCCGCGCGATAACGCACTGTCGACATGCGCCACAGCGGCCGCGGCGCGCGGCGCGGCCCCGCCGCGACTACAGGCGGCACCCGTCGCACTCACCATCAAACCGAGGCAGGCTACGAAACGTGTGCTCACGGACTGTCGTTCCCCTGGAAACGGGGTCGGCGCCCGGAGGCGCCGACCCCTCGTTCTTGCTGCGCTTCAACTAGTTGATGGCGTAGTTGGTCCAGCCCTGCCACCACTTCGCCCCGCTCGGATCCGCGGCGCCAAGGAAGGTCGTGTTGACCCACGTCCCGGCGAAGAACCCGCCGACCTTGGCGGCCGGCACCGTCATGGCCCCAGCCGCGGCCGGTGAGCTGACCTTGGGAGTCCAGTCGAGCCCGGTCGGGTTGAGGCTGACGCCGAGCAACGTGTCGGCGGCCACCGATGCGGCGAACGCGAGGTGGTTGTCGCTCGTGAACGTCGCGGCCTGCCCAAACCCGGCGCCGGTCGTGTCGTAGTTGAACCCGTTCTGGGTCAACAGCACGTTCACGATGTTGAGCGAGTCGTAGTTCACGAGCAGCGAATCCGTCCACGCATCGCGGATGTTGATCGCGATGCCCTTCCAGCGGGCCATGATGCCGTTGGCGAAGAAGCCGCCGGTACCACGGCGCCACACGCCGCCGTTGCCGTCGTTCGGGATCCCGGCGAGCTGGCCCGGGCCGATCAACGTGAAGTTGGCGAATACCGGATTCGAGAACGGCGTGCTCGCGCCAGTCGCGGTCAGGGTGCAGCCCGAGACGGCCGGGTCGCAGCCGTCGCCCTCGAAGGCGCGCGGATCGCTCGAGAACACGCCGGCACCCGCGCGGGGCACCAGGCGCTGCGACTGGAAGGCGATCAGGAACTGATTGCGGCCCTGGTAGCCTTCAGTCCAGTCGAAATGATCGTCGCCGGACTCGTAGGACACGAGGTAGCGGCCATCCACCGCGCCGCCCCACCACTCGAACGAATCATCGAGTCCGGCCATCGTCTGGATGTATTCATAGGTGGTGCCGCGGCCGACCGCGTAGCTGGAGAGCGAATTGAGCTCCTGGCCGGCGCCGTTGGAAATGTCGTAACCGGCGAACTCGATGCGGACGTACCGCAGGACACCCGAATTGTCGTTGTTGTCGTTGCCGCCGGCGTAGTTCTCGGCGGCACCCGCGGCCCCGCCCTCGGTGAGAATGGTGGCGCCGGTGCGGTTGATGATGCCGTTGCCGATGATGATGAGGCCGCCCCAGTCCCCGGGTTTCCGGTTACCGGCGGAGCGTTGCGAGGTGAACACGATCGGCTGCGCCAGCGTCCCGTTGGCGTTGATCTGGGACCCGCGCAGGATCCACAGGGAGCTGCCGACCACGTTTGTATCCCCGACGACTTTGGTGCCGGGCTGAATGGTCAGCACAGCGCCGTTCTTCACCTTGATGTAGCCGCTCAACACGTACACCGTGTCCGAGAAGAACGTACGGCTCGCCGTGATGTCCGCGTTGATCACGGCCTGCTGCAGCCCGGTCGTGAACGTGAGCGGCGAACTGAAATCGCTCGTGTCGGAGCCCGCGACCGCGGCGATGCGATAGCTGTAGGCGAGGCCCGCCGTCACGCCGTTGTCGTCGAAGCTCGTCGCCGCGAGCAAGCCGCCGCCGACCTGGGCGAACACGCCCGGAGAAGCCGCGGAAGCGCGCTGCAGCAGGTAGTTCGCGGCTCCGGTCACCGCGCCCCAGGAGACCCGGATCGAGGTGAGGGAAAGCTGCGAGACGGATACACCGGCCGGGGCCGGCAACGGCGCCGGACCACTGCCGCTGTCTTTGCTGCACGCGGCGAACACGCCGACGCACAGGGCGAGCCCCAGGCCCGCCACCACATTGGAACGCGAGAACATGAACCGAACCTCTTGATGAGAGTGAAGGGACGTCATGGCGTGAGCGTCACGCCGAGGGTAACGACCCGGCCGGCGTGATAGCGCAGACGGGTTACGGAGCCCTGCACGACGCGATACGGCGCATCGAGCAGATTCTTGGCATCGAGTTTGAGGGCGAGGCGCGGGCCGAGCTGGGTCTGCACGGTGGCGTCGACCACGTGCCGAGGCAGCTCGTAGGCGTCGGGCAGGGGCTGCTGACCGACTTCGACAATGCGACGGCCGACCACGTTGTAGAACGCGGTGGCGATGATCCGTCCGTTCGCGCTGGCGTAGCTCAACCCGGCATTCACCACGTAGCCCGCCTGGCCCATCATCGGCCGGTTGGCGCTGGTGTTGCTGGCGATGCTGTCGTTACCCGGCCGGATCCGGCTGCGCATGAACGTGGCGTTCGTGAATACCGTGAGCGGCAACAGACTCGGGGACAGCATCGACAGGTTGCGGCGCAGCTCCAGCTCGACGCCGACATTGCTGGCGCCCGCGGCGTTGACGAAGCTCAGCGCCGAGGCGCCGGTCTGGGCGACGATCACTTTTTCAATCGGATGGTCGAACTGCTTGGCGAACACGCCTACGCTGATCACTTCCGACGGGCCCGGATACCATTCCCAGCGGGCGTCGAGGTTGCGAATCAGCGCGCGCCGCAGCCCGGGATTGCCGAACACCGTGAGCCCGCCCAGGATGTCCGCGTAGGGAACCGGCGACAGCTCGCGGTATTCCGGCCGGGACAAAGTCTGGCTCGCCGACAGCCGCAGGTTCTGCTTCGGGCTGAGCCGCACCGTGAGGGCGAGGGCGGGGAGCACATCGACGTTGTGCAGGCGTGGAGACGCGCTGTCGCCCTGCGCCGTCAGCGACTGGACGTGCAATTGCGCGTCCTCGACCCGCGCGCCTCCGATGAGCCGCAGCCGCTCACCCAGGGACAGCTCGAGCTGCCCGTAGCCGGCCGCCAGCCGGTCCGTGGCCGTGTAGTGCCCGCCGTTGGCATCGAGGAACAGCAACAGGCGTCCGGCGGCCGCGTAGCTGCCGTCGAAAATCGTTTCCGCCGGCTGGCTGCGTTCAGTGTCGGACAGGTCGTTATTGATGACGTCGAACGACCGGGAGTCGGATGCGCGGTGCACCGACCGGTAGTCCGCGCCGACTTTGACGGCGTGGGGCCGCGCCGGCGATCCGAAGCTCAAACGGTAGTTGGCAGCGAGCTCGGTCCCGGATTCGTGCAGGTCACTGAACGTGCGCACCGCGGAGCGGGGGCCGCCCCACCAGGACAGCGGCTGGGACGTGGCCCGCGCCGAGTCGACTTGGGCCAGGTACACGAGGTCGGATCGATCCGGCTCGTAGCGGCGCACGCCCGATGAGGTGACGGCCCAATCGATGTGATGCCGATCGCCCAGCTGCACCTGCCCGCTCAGCTGGTTGGAGCGCACCAGCCGCTGGGTGAAGGTGAGGCGCGTGATATCGAACTCGGACGCGAATTCTTCGTTGGCGCCCGCGAGATGGATCGCCTGGTTGTCGGCGCTGAGGCTGAACGTGTTCTGTGTCGCGAGCGTGGCACGCGCACCGAGCTGCGCGCTCAGATTGAGCAGCCCGCCCCACAGCACGCCGGCGGTGGTGGTGCCGCCGAAATACGCGTTCTGGGCCCGCGTCAGTCCGGGTCCGCCACCGGAGACCGCGAGGGCGCGCCGTTCGTCACGACGCACATCCTGGCTGTTCGAGTAGGTGAACGCCGCCAGGTAACCGAGCGGCACCGGCGCGGCATCGGCCCGGCCACCGACACTCAGGCTCAGGGTTCCAGCTTCACTGCCCTGGCGCACGTGCGAGGACCAGGCGTTGCGAAACGAGCCGATCACCGCGTTCACCTGGGCCGGGCTCATCGTCGCGAGATCCGACGGCCGGTCGATGGCCTGGGCGGGACCGGGCAGACGCCGTTCCCGTCCGGGCTGGCCCAGCCATTCGTTGCCAACTGTCGGTGCCTGGGCCAGGTCCCGGCCGGTCGCGGCTGTGTTACCGCCGCCGGCGAGGGAGATGCTGGCGTGGCGCTCGAGCGGGAAGTCGCGCGTCTTGAGGTTCACGGCGGCGCCGCTGAAGTCGCCGGGTTGATCCGGCGTGAACGTCTTGGCGGTCGTGATCGACTCGAGCAGACTGGACGGGAACAGGTCGAACGGGACCACCTTGCGGTCCGGCTCGGGGCTCGGGATGCGGGCGTTGTTGAGCGAGGTGGTGGTATAGCGCTCGCCCAGGCCGCGCACGAATACGTATTTCCCGTCCTGCACCGTCACGCCCGACACCCGCCGCACCGCTTCCCCCGCATCGCCATCCGGGCTGTGGGACATCTGCTCCGCCGTCACGGCGTTGACGATCTGTGACGACGTGCGCTGCTGGTCCAGTGCGGCGTTCACCGAGCCGCGCTCCTGCGCGGCGGTGACGGTGACGCCTTCGAGCTGCACGATGGCGGCGCCCAGGCTCACGTCGAGCGGGATGGTGGAATCGGGCCGGACGTCCAGGTCGGCGATCGTCTTGGGGGTATATCCGATCGCCCGCACACTGATCGACCAGCGGCCGACGGGAACACCCGTGAGCTCGAATTGTCCCGTCCACACGGTGATGGTGGCGATGGATGTGCCGAGCACCGTGACCTGCGCGCCGGGAATCGGTTCGCCGGTCGTGGCGTTCATGATGCGGCCGGCGATCCGACCGACATTCGGTGTCTGAGCTTGGAGCGGGGCCGTCGCGCGCAGCGCGAGCACGGCGAGGAGTGAACCAGCAAGCAACGAGCGAGACGTCAGCATCTGAATCCGTTTCCCTGCACGGGTGGAAGCGGCCATCACGAGGCCACAACCTTCACCCGGCATGTCACGATTCGCGCGCGACTCGTGATAAGAGTCGGTAACGAGTTTGCTACAGCAGCGCGCGCGCGGCGAGGGCGCCGGCCAACCCGAGGGCGACGCCGGCGAGCACATCGCTCGCGTGATGCACGCGCAACGCGACGCGCGAGTAGCTCACGAGGCCGGCGAGCGGCAGCGCGATGGGGGCCGTCGCGGGATGCGCCAGCGCGAGCGTCGCGGCAATCGCGGTCGTGGCGGCGGCGTGTCCGGATGGAAACGAAAACGGATCAGGGAGCGGAACCAGGGCCAGCGGCCGGCCGAAGGCGTCACTGGGGCGCGGCCGGGCGACGACACGCTTGAGCAGCTGAACGGGAATGTGGGACAGGGCGTTGGCGACGAGCATCGCCGCCCCGAGTCGCGGCTCACCCAGCGCGACGACCACGAGCGCGGCGCCAATGGTAGCCCACGCATCGCCCAGGTGAGTGAGGCGGCGCATCACCGGATCGCCGACTCCATCGTCATCAGGGCGGGCGCGAACGCCTCCAGTAGTGGGCGTCCTTCGTAGCAGTCGGGAACCGGGACACCGAGCCACCACAAGATCGTCGCCGACACATCGAGCAGCGACACCGGTCCGGTGAGGTGGTGTTCACGGGCCACGCCCGGTCCGGCGAGGACCAAGGGGATGCGCTCGTTGATCGGATGTGGGTGATGGTGTTCGGTCCGGATCACGCCACCGCCGCCGTGATCGGCGACCACGACGAGCAACGCATCCTCGATGCGGGTCGACAGGATCCCGAGCGCGGCGTCGATTTCACTGGCCGCCCGGAAATACTCGGGCGACATCCAGCCGTGCGCGTGACCCGCCTCATCACAATCCGAGAGGTAGACGAACACGAGACCGGCGTCCGCTTCCTCGAACAGCCAGTTGGCGGCCGTCGCGGTGTCCCGCGCGCGCCGGCCGGCGGGGAGGAGGCGACGCGCCCCGGCCGCCTGCGTCAGGGCCCAGGCCAGCGGACGGGCGCTGAGCGGCAGCTCCGCCGTCACCACGTCGGCGGCGATGTCGTGCCGGGCGAGCTCCCGCGCTACCGGCCGCAGACGGGCGAGTCGCGGCAGGAAGTCGAGGCCCGGCTGCACCAGCCGGTGCGCTTCCGGGTTGACGCCGGTCGCGAGCGACGCCAGGGCCGCGACCGTGACGCTGGGCCGGATGGTGCGGGCGTCGGTCGCGCTGGTGTGGGCCGCGGCAAGCGCACGCAGCGTCGGCATGACCGAGGGCGTGATCGCCTCAGGTCGCAGGCCGTCGGTGAGGGCGAGAATCAGCCGGCGCGCCGTCCTCATCCGCTCACCTCAGCTGCCGGTGCGGTGGAGATGTAGTGCTTGTCGTGGGCCCGGCCCAGCCGGCGCGCCAGCCAGCCGACGAACGGCAGTCCCAGGACGAGGTACAGAGCCAGCAACAGCGAGATCCACATCGGTTTGACGCTCCTTGTGATGAGTGAGAATGGAACTGCTTACCTGCTCCACGAGGGCTGCGTATTGCAGCAATAGCTCGCGGTCCTCCGCTTCGATGTCTCGGGTTAGGGCCGTTTGGCGCGCCCCGTGAGCGAGGCGTTGCCGTCGCTCGCCATCGAGGGCGAGGGCGACGATGGCGTGACTGAACCCCCGGGCATCGTCTGGATGCACCAGGAGCCCGTTCTCATTGTGCCGGACGCTTTCGGCCAGTCCGCCGGCATTGGCGGCGATCACCGGCAGTCCCGAGGCCATGGCTTCGAGCGCTACGAGACCGCAGGTCTCCGTGCGCGACGGCAGGACGCACAGGTCCGCCGAGGCATAAAGCGCGGCCAGACTTTCGCGATCGACAAATCCGACCTGTCGGGCGAACGGAGCGTGCGACCTGACGAAGGCCGCCTCGGGGCCTTCTCCGGCGATCACGAACGTGGCGCGCGGCCCGAGACAGCGGCGCGCCCGATTCCATGCGTCCACGAGTACGCCGAGGTTTTTTTCGGGTGCCAGCCGTCCGACGTGCAGCACGATCACGGCGTCTTCGGCGCCGGCCAACCACCGGCGCCATCCCGACGTGCGCCGGTCGGGCCGGAAATGCCGCGTGTCGACGCCGCGTCCCCAGACCACCGTATTGCGCAGGCCCCGGCGCACCAGCTGGTCACGCACCGCGACACCTGGCGTGTGGATGAACCGCGCGGGCCGATGAAAGTGCACGAGCCACCGCCACACGAGTGGGGCGAGGAGACCCAAGCCGTAGTCGCGCGCATACTGCGGGAAGTCGGTGTGGAATGAGGTCACCAGCGGCACGCCGTGCGCGAGCGCGTAGCGCCGCGCGTTGACGCCCAGGGGACCTTCCGTGGCCACGTGGATCAGATTCGGGGCGAAGCGATCGAGGAAGCGGGCGACGTGACGATTGAAAGGGGAGCTCAGTCGAATGCTCGGGTACGGCGGGAACGGCAGGGAGGGGACGCGCAACTCGTCCCCACCGCCTCCATCGCCATCCGAACCGTGCGGGTAGCGCGGGGCCACCAATGCCACGGCGTGCCCTGCGGCACGCACCGTGTTCGCGATGCGATGCACCACGGTTGTGACCCCGTTGACCTGGGGCAGGTAGGTGTCGGAAACCAGAGCGATTCTCACGCCAGTAGGATCGGCGTGGGGTGTCAAGCGGGTGTGACGGTGGGGTTACGGCTCGGTAACGGTCGCCTGTGACGGGAAGACGAGGCGGATCGTCGTGCCGCGGCTAAGCACGCTTTCGGCGGTGGCCCGGCCCCCGTGGGCTTCCACGAGGTGTTTCACGATCGAGAGCCCGAGCCCCGTGCCTCCCTGCTCGCGCGACCGGCTTGGATCGACCCGGTAGAACCGCTCGAAAATGCGCGGCAGGTGTTCCTCGGGAATTCCGGTCCCCGTGTCGCTGATGGCGAGCGCGATCGCCCGCCGTCCTGGGGCGCGGCCGAGACGATGAGCCGCCCCCCCCGGGGCATATGACGGATGGCGTTGTCGAACAGGTTGGTGAACACCTGGCGCAACCCGTCCGGATCGGCGCTCATCCGCTCCGCACCGGCGGCGACCTGCACCGCGAACGTCACCTTCGCGGCGCGCGCGCGCTCCTCGAACGGCGTCCACGCCTCGCGCGCCGCTGCGGCGACGTCAAGCGAGGTCGGCTCGGGTTGCCAGCCGCCCGATTCGATGCGGGAGAGATCCAGCAGGTCCTCCACCAGCCGCTGCATGCGGCGGGCATGCGCGAGGATCGTGGCGGCGAACTGCCCCGCTTGCGACTCCGGGGTCCCCTCGGTCACCAGCGTTTCGGCGTATCCGGCGATCGACGTGAGCGGCGTCTTCAGCTCGTGCGACACGTTGGCGACGAAGTCGCGGCGCACGGTCTCGAGCCGGCGCAGCTGAGAGATGTCGCGCAACACGAGCAAGCTTCCCCCATCGGGCAAGCGCCGCCCCGTGATGACGAGCGCGCGCTCGGCGAAGCGCAATTCCCGCTGCTCCACCTCGTGGCCGGCGCGGACCGCGGCCACGATCTCCCGCGCCGCCTTCTCGTGAAACAGCTCCGCCAGGGTGGAGGAGCGGCCTCGGCGTCGAGTCGCAGCAGACGCCGGGCGGCGGTGTTGCAGGTGTGGATCACGCCGCGAGCGTCGGTCGCAATGACGCCATCGGTCATCGCTTCGACCAACGCCGCCGTGTCCTCTCGCTCGCGACGCAGGGCGGTGAACCGGGACATGAGCTCGCCGTGCATGGCGCGCAATGCGCGCGCGTGCTGAGCGACCTCCGGGATGCGCGAGTCGGGGAACTCGGGCTGACGCTCCTCGGCGATGGCCTGGGCGGCGGTGGTGAGGTCGACCATGGGACGCGCAAAGTGGCGACCCCCCAGCCAGGCCAGCAGGGCGGCGACGAGAATCGCGAGCACACCGACGAGCGCCGTGGCCCGCTGCACCGCGCCGACCTGGGCATCGACCGCCGCGAGCGTCGCGGACACCCGGACGATCGAGATCCCCGGCGGGCCGCCGCGGACCGCCACGTAGAGCCGGTGCTCGTTGGTGGAGGCGCTGAGCCGCTCGCCGCGCCCCACTCCGCCGGCCGTGCGCCGCCACTACTTCAGGACGGCCGGCGTGGTTTTCGAGACCGGGCAACGCGTCGGCGGGAAACTCCGTGTCACCGCGGACGCGGCCGGTCGGATCGATCAAGGTGACGCGGCGGCCGATCAGGGCGCCCAGCTGAATCGCGGCCACGGGCCAGGCGAGCGAATCGGCAGGCAGCTGTGTGGCGACCAGACGGGCTTCGCGCTCCAACCCCGCGGCGGTCTCGTCTTCCAGTCGACTGCGCAGAATCTGATCGGCGGCGAGCGTGACACCGAGCACCGTCGCCGCGACGAGCAGGCTGGCGGAGAAAAAGAAGCGGGTGGCGAGCCGCACTCAGCGCTCGTTGGCCGGCGGAACTCGAAACCGATAGCCCACGCCGCGCACGGTTTCGACGCAGTCTCCCGCGTCGCCCAGCTTGGTCCGCAGCCGCTGCACGTGCATGTCGACGGTGCGGGTCTGAATGTCGGGCTGGGCCTGCCACACCGTCTCCAGCAGGTCGGCGCGGGCCTGCACGCGGCCCGACCGCTCCATGAGGAGCCGCAGCAGCTTGAATTCGGTCGCCGTCAGCTCGATTTCGACGTCGTGCACCGTGACGCGATGGGCCGCCGGATCGAGCCGGATGCCGGCCGCCGCGAGGATGCCGCCGGCGGCGACGGGGGCCGCCGCCGAGGCGCCGCAACACCGCGCCCACCCGCAACACGAGCTCTTGCGGGGAAAACGGTTTCGCCAGGTAGTCGTCTGCGCCCTGCGACAATCCGGCGATTCGGTCCTGCTCCTCTTTGCGTGCGGTCAGCAGAATGACGCCGACTTGCTTTGTCTCATCGGCACGACGCAGCTCGGCCAGCACATCGAGCCCCGAGCGCCCCGGCAGCATGAGGTCGAGCACGACGAGGTCGGGCCGCTCGGCGCGGGCGCGCGCCAGCGCCTCCGCGCCGTCCGCCGCGGTGCTGACGCGGTACCCGGCTTTGGCAAGGTGATAGGCGACGAGCCCGGCAATGTCGGGTTCGTCGTCGACGACGAGGACGCGGCTGGGTGGGACCGGTTCAGACGGCATGGGTCGGGCGTTGCACGGCCTAAGGTAGCGTTCCACCCCGACGCTTGGCAATTTTCACCACTATGCACGTCGTCCTCGGAATCCTGCTTGCCCTCCAAACCCCGCTGCGTTCCGCCGACTCCGCCCACGTCGTGCTCGTCGCCACAACCGACGTGCACGGGCGCGCCCTTGGCTGGGACTACGTGCGCGATCGAGAATCTCCCGGCGGGCTCTCGCGCGTCGCCGCCATTCTCACCACGCTGCGGGCCCAGTACCCCGACCAGGTGGTGCTGTTGGATGCGGGCGATCTGCTGCAGGGGAATCCGTTTGCGGCGTATTTCGGGCGGGTGGAGCACCGCCGGCCCAACCCCATGGTGGACGCGCTCAACGCGCTGCGCTACGACGTGGCAACGCCGGGCAATCACGATTTCGACTTCGGGCTCGATCCGCTCCGCGAGGCGGCGACGGATGCCACGTACCGCTATGTGAGCGCCAACATCGTGACCGGCGCGCGGGACTCGTCGCTGTTCCCGGCGACCATGGTGATCTCCCGCGGCGGGGTCCGTGTCGGCATTACCGGATTCACGACGCCCGGGGTCATGGTCTGGGACCGGCGCCAGCTGGGGGGGCGGGTCCGCGTCCGTCCCATCGCTCCGGCCGCGCCCGCGGCGCTCGCCACACTCGATCGCGCCGGGGTCGACCTCAAGGTCGTGCTGGTCCACAGCGGATTGGACGGGACGTCTTCCTATGACACGAGTGGAGTCGGTCCCGAAAACGACGCGGGAGCGCTGGCGCAGCTCTCCCGGCGGCCCGACATCGTGGTGGTGGGGCATTCGCATCGCGAGATGCGGGATTCGGTCATCAACGGCGTGCATTTCGTGCAGCCGAAGCCGTGGGCGCTCTCCCTCTCGGTGGTGCACGTGTGGTTCGTGCGCGCGGATTCCGGCCGCGGCGCCGGCGGCGCCGGCGCGCGGCGGCACCGGCCGCTGGCACGTGGCGTCGATCCGGGCCGATCTCATCCCGCTCGTGACGGTCGGAGAAGCGCCGGCGCTCACGACCCGGCTCGCCGATGCCCACCAACGGGCCCGCGCCTGGGCCGACGAAGCGATCGGGACGGGGGGTCCCGGGTTTGATGGGCGCTATGGGCGGTCCGAAGACACGCCGCTGCTCGATTTCATCAACGAGGTGCAGCGACGCCGCGCCGGCGCGCAGCTCGCCGCGACCGCCGATTTCGATGTCTCCGCCGGTTTGCCCGACGGGACGATCCGGCGGCGCGACGTGGCGGGGATCTATCCCCACGAAAACTCCCTCGTGGCGGTGCGCATCTCCGGCCGGCAGCTGAAGGACTACCTGGAGCACGCCACGCGGTACTACCGGGATGTTTCACCGGGCGGCCGCCTCGTGGACGACGGCGTGCCCGGCTACGATTTCGATGCGGTGGCGGGGGCGAACTATCGGATCGATCTCACCCGGCCCCTGGGCTCCCGCATCGTGGCACTGGGAGTCAACGGACGAGCGGTCCTCCCCACGGACAGTTTCACCCTGGCCACGAACAGCTACCGAGCCGCCGGCGGCGGCGGGTACACCATGCTCCGAGGCTCGCCGGTCGTGTACGACCGGGGGGAAAGCGTGGCCGATCTCTTGGTGAATGAGATCCGTGCGGTCGGGACGGTCGAAGCGGCGGCGTATTTCAGGCCGAGCTGGTCGATCCTGCCGCCAGCGGATTCCGCCGTGCACGCGCTCTATGCGCCGCCACCGCCGCCGCTGCCGCAGACCGACAGCACCCTGCTGCGCGTCCTGGCCATCACCGACTTTCACGGGGCGCTCGCCTCGCACATCTGGCCCTGGTCCGAGGGCCGGCCGGTCGGGGGCTCGGCGGTGGTCAAAGTGTGGCTGGACAGTCTTGCTCGGGACTGCGGCTGCACCGTGGTGCGCGTCGATGGTGGGGACGAGATGCAGGGAACCCCGGTGTCGAATTTCGCCTTCGGGCGGCCCGTGATCGCCGCCTTCAACGCGTTCGGCATCGACGCGGCCGCGGTCGGCAACCATGAATTCGACTGGACCATCGATACGCTGCGCGCCCGGGTACACGAGGCCCGGTATCAATTCGTGTCCGCCAATGTGACCGACTCGGCGGGTCGAGTCCCGGATTGGGTGGAGCCGTGGACCCTGATCACCCGCGACGGCGCCAAAGCGGCGATCATCGGGCTCACTACCACCACGACGCCGCTCACGACCCGGCCGCAAAACGTCGCCGGACTGCGGTTCGGCGATCTCACCGCCGCGGTCCGGCGCGTACTGCCGGCCGCCCGGGCGGCTGCGGACTTCGTGCTCGTCGTCGCCCACGCGGGCGAGCTGTGCGACTCGCTCGCCTGCCAGGGCGAGATCCTGGATCTCGCGCGCGGGTTGGACTCCGGGTCCGTTGACCTCATCGTCGCGGGGCACACGCACGTGCGGGTGGATACCGTGGTGAACGGAATCCCGATCGTGGAGGCGGCGCGATCAGGGCAAGCGATCGCCGTGGTCGATTTCATCCGCCGCGCCGGCGGGCTCGGCCGCCTGGTGCGCGCGCGGATCGAAACGCCGTGGGCGGATTCGGTGACGCCGGATCAGGGTCTGGCGACCGACCTGGCCCGGGTGCAGCGCTCGGTGGACAGCATCACCGCGCGACCCGTGACGACGCTGCGGCTGAACCTGCGGCGTGACGGGGACGAATACCCGCTCGGCCGGCTGGTGGCCGACGCCTACCGAAACATGGGACGAGCCGACGTCGGGTTGACCAACAACGGGGGAATCCGCACCGACCTCGCCGCCGGGCTCGTGACCTACGGCGCGCTGTATGAGGTGCTGCCGTTCCAGAATCGCCTGGTGCGGCTGACGGTGACCGGTGCGGTGCTGCGCGCAGTCCTGGAAACCGCACTGTCCAGCGGATCGCCCGATGCGCATGTCGCGGGGGTGCAGGTCTGGTACGATCCCACCCGACCGTCGGGGCAGCGCGTGCAGCGCGTCCGCATGGCCAACGGTCGCAACCTCGATGAGGGCCGATTCTACACCCTGGTGGTGCCCGATTTCGTGGCCGATGGGGGCGACGGATTCGCGATGCTCCCCTCCCAACCGCGCGTCGACACCGGACTTCGTCGACCTCGATGCGGTGATCGCCTACCTCTCGGTGCTGCGCAAACCGGTGGATGCGCCGGCCGACGAGCGGTTTCATCGGAAGCAACGCTGATGACCGACGCGTTGCGCGTGTTCGTCAATGAAAAGCCGGTCCAGGTGGCCCGCGGCGCTTCGGTGCGCGACGCCGTGGCCGCGTTCGATCGTGGTCTGGCCGATCTCCTGAACGGTGATGCGGCCTACGTGACCGACGGGGTTGGCCGGCGCGTCGATGCCGGCGATCCGGTGGGAGAAGCGGGGACGGTGCTGCGCGTCGTCGTCACGGCCCGGCGAGGTCCGCCGCGCCTTTCGAAGGAGGCGTTGCGGGCCTGGCCCAAGGCGGAGCTGCACGTGCACCTGGATGGCTGCCTGCGACCGCAGACCATGCTGGACCTGGCGCGAGCGCAGGGAATCAAGTTGCCGGCGGATACGCCGGAAGGGTTGGCCCAGGCGTTGTACGTGAAGGGGGCGCAGAACCTCGAAGAGTATCTCGAGAAATACGCGATCACGCTGTCGGTGATGCAGACGCGTGAGGCGTTGGAGCGCATCGCCTACGAGTTTGTCGTGGACGCGGCGGCGGAAAACCTGCGGTACGTGGAGGTGCGCTATTCGCCGCTGTTGCACCGGCCCGCCCTGACGCTGGCGCAGGCGATCGAAGCCCCCCTCGCCGGGGTGCGCCGGGCAGCCGCGGAAACGGGCACCAAGGTTGGTCTGCTGCTGTGCGGCATCCGGACCATGACACCGGCCAGCTCGCTCGAGCTGGCCCGGGCGGCCGTCGACTATCGCGGCGCCGGCGTCGCGGGATTCGATCTCGCGGGAGCGGAGCGCGGCCACCCGGCGCGCGAGCACCGCGCGGCGTTCGAATTCGCGGCGGCCCACGGCCTGGCCTGTACGTGTCACGCCGGGGAGGGCGATGGCCCCACTTCCATCCATGAGGCACTGCACGTGTGCGGTGCGGCCCGCATCGGTCACGGCACCCGACTCGGGGAGGATCCCGCGCTGCTGGACGAGGTGGTAGAACGAAAGATCCCGCTCGAGATGTGCCTGACCAGCAACGTGCATACGCACACCGTGCGGTCGGTTGCCGAGCATCCGTTCAAGACGTATCTGCAGCGGGGCGTCGTCGTGACCCTGAACACCGACGGGCGGCTGGTGGATGGTATCACGCTGACAGACGAGTACTACACGGCGCACACGGCTCTGGGGTTGACCCGGGAGGACCTGATGCGAGTGGTGCTGAATACGTGTGAGAGCGCGTTCCTGCCGGACTTCGAGCGGGTCGCGCTCGTCTCGAGAGTCCAGAGCGAATTGGAGAAGCTGGCATGACCGAGCCGGCGTCCGCGGTCTTGAAGAAACGCCTGGGCGCCATGCGTCCTCGCGCCGCTATTGTGCTGGGGTCGGGGTTGGGATTCCTCGCGGACGAAGTGCGCGAGGCGACCCGCATCCCGTACTCGGAGTTGCCGGGCTTCCCGCAGCCGGGCGTCGTGGGCCACAAGGGAGAGCTGGTGGTGGGGACTCTGGACGAGGTCCCGGTGGTGGTGCAGGCCGGACGCTTCCACTTGTACGAGGGCCATACGGCCGAGGTGGCCGCGCTCCCGGTGCGGGTGTTTCACGAGGTGGGCATCCGGACGTTGATCGTCACCAACGCCGCGGGCGGTGTGCGGCCCACGTTTCGTCCCGGCACGCTGATGCTGATCGCCGATCACGTCAACATGATGTTCCGCAATCCGCTGGTCGGGCCGGTGCGGGACGGGGAAGAACGGTTTCCTGACATGAGCGCTCCCTACGATCCGGAGCTGCGCGCCCTGGCCCGGGACGCCGCCCGCGAAGAGCGGATTCCCCTGGAGGAGGGCGTATATCTGGCCCTGCTCGGCCCTTCATTCGAGACGCCTGCCGAAATCCGTGCCCTGGCACGGCTGGGGGCCGACGCCGTCGGGATGTCCACAGTGCCCGAGGTCATCACGGCGCGGGCCCGGGGGATGCGGTGTGTGGGATTTTCGACCATCACCAACCTGGCCGCCGGCATTTCGCCCACCCCGTTGTCCCACCACGAGGTGCTCGAAGTCGGGCGTCAGGTCGGGAAGAGCCTGGGCACCATCGTCAAAGGAGTGGTTCGCCGCCTGCCGGTCTGACCGTTCTCGGACGTTACCGCTTCGCTGGTCTGCAACCAATCCCGCCACGCCGGCGTCAAAATGTCACTCGCGCGCGCCGTCACGCGCCCTGAGGCCTGAAGTTCCACTCTGCAGCCGGTAGGGCGTATGACGACGATCACGCTGTGTCTCGCGCTGTGCGCCGCCCCGGGCCGGGTCGTGGCGGATTCTCCCCTTACCATGGCGCCGCAGGTTCGCGCCGTGCGCGTGCGGCAACCGG
Organism: uncultured Gemmatimonadales bacterium; assembly: GCA_963821385.1. GTDB lineage: Bacteria > Gemmatimonadota > Gemmatimonadetes > Gemmatimonadales > GWC2-71-9 > DASTHG01. Next base: position 69,336 of record CAWGDK010000006.1, on the reverse strand, counting down.
TGAGCGTCGACGCGCGACTGGACGACGCGATCTGGCAAACCGCGATTCGCGTTTCCGGATTTGTCCAACGCGACCCGATCGAGGGCGCCGCGGCGTCGGAAAGCACGGTCGTCCTGGTCGCCTATGACGACGCGGCGCTGTACATCGGGGCGCGCATGTACGATCCGCACCCGGATTCGATCGTCGCCCGGCTCGGTCGCCGCGACGCCTACGCCAACTCCGATCGCTTCAACATTTTCCTCGACCCCTACCACGACCGCCGCAGCGGCGTGTACTTCGGCGTGGACGCCGCGGGCACGCTGTACGACGGGGTGCTCCTGAACGACGATTGGGACGATGATTCGTGGGACGGGGTCTGGGACGGCCGGGCGCGGACCGATTCGCTTGGGTGGACGGCGGAGCTGCGGATTCCGTATTCGCAGCTGCGGTTTCGCCAGGCGCCAGAGTACGTGTGGGGAATCAACTTCAGCCGCGATCTAGCGCGGCGGCATGAGCGCGACTTCCTCGTGTTCACGCCCAAGAACGGCAGTGGGTTCGTGTCGCGCTTCCCGGATCTGATCGGCATCGAGAACGTGACGCCGCCCCCGCGGCTCGAGGTGCTGCCCTACACGCGTGCCAAGGCCGAGTTCGCACCGCACGATTTCGGGGATCCGTTCCATGACGGATCGGCGATGTCGCCCGATGTCGGGGTGGACGCCAAGATCGGCATCGGCTCGAATCTCACGCTCAACGCGACGGTGAATCCCGATTTCGGCCAGGTCGAAGTGGATCCTGCGGTGGTCAACCTGAGCGACGTCGAGACGTTCTTTCAGGAGAAGCGCCCGTTCTTCATCGAGGGATCGTCGATCTTCAATTTCGGCCGCGGCGGATCCAACAACTATTGGGGCTTCAACTGGGGGGATCCGCAATTTTTCTACACGCGACGCATCGGCCGGACGCCGCAGGGCAGTCTGCCCGGCGCCGATTTCGCCGACGCGCCCTCCGGGACGCACATCCTGGGTGCCCTGAAGCTCACGGGGAAGGCGGGCTCGAGCTGGAACATTGGCGCGTTGTCGGCCCTCACGCGGCGCGAGTTCGCCCGGTTGGACACGGCGGGCGCGCAGTTCCGCTCCGAAGTGGAGCCGCTCGCGTCCTATACGGTGCTGCGCGCCCAGAAAGAGTTCCCGGACGGCCGGCAGGGTTTGGGGTTCATGTCGACGCTGGCCGCGCGGCGGTTCGATGATCCTCGCCTGCGGGCGGACATGGCGAGCACGTCGGGCGCATTCGGGGTGGACGGGTGGACGTTCCTCGATCACTCCAAGACGTGGGTAGTGACGGGCTGGCTCGGTGCGACAGACGTGCGCGGCGATGCCGCGCGCATCACGGCGCTGCAGCAGAATTCGCAGCACTACTTCCAGCGTCCCGACGCCCGGACCTTCCACCTCGACACCACGGCCACGTCGCTCGCCGGCTGGGGCGGCCGTGTGTACCTCAACAAGCAAAAGGGCAACTGGTCCTCGAACTCGGCGTTCGGCGTCATCTCGCCGGGGTTCGACGTCAACGACCTCGGGTTCCTGTGGCGCGCCGGCGTCATCAACGCCCACGTCCAGGCCGGCTATTCCTGGACGCAGCCGGGCAAAGTGTTCCGCTCGGCCAACACGGGTGGGGCGCTGTTCCGCAGCTGGACGTGGGACCGCGATGTCAGCTGGACCGGCCTGTTCCAGTACGGCAACCTGACGTTCCTGAACTACTACGAATTCGGCTGGGACCTGGCGTACAACCCGCAGACCATGAACGACCGGCGCACCCGCGGCGGGCCGCTGTCGCTCAACCGGCCGGGATACCAGATCGACGTGTACGCGAACAGCGACGGTCGCAAGTCGATCGTGGCGAGTCTCTCGACGGGCACCTACCAGTCGGAGCAGGATCACTCGTCCTACGCCGGTGTCAGCCTGTCGCTGCGACCGGCCTCGAACATCTCGGTGAGTGTCGGCCCGAACATTTCCTGGGAAACGACGCCGGTGCAGTATGTCACGCAGTACGCCGATTCGACGGCGTCACTGACCTTCGGACAGCGCTACGTGTTCGCGTCGTTCAAGGCGACCGAGTTGTCCGCGGCGATCCGGCTCAACTGGACGTTCAATCCCAAGCTGTCGCTCCAGTTCTACGGCCAGCCGCTCATCTCCGCGGGTGCCTATTCCGCCTACAAAGCGCTGGCACGTCCCAGGACCTTCGATTTCAACACCTGGAACGACGGCACATCGACGTTCGACAGCTCCACGTTCACACCACCCGCGCCGGACTTCAATTACAAGTCGCTGCGGGGGAACGCCGTCCTGCGCTGGGAGTACCTGCCGGGTCGACGATTTACCTCGTCTGGACCCAGAGCCGGGAGGACGTGGAGAACACGGGCACATTCGATTTCGGCAACTCGATGCGGCGCCTGACCCGGAGCCGCCCGGACAACATCTTCATGGTCAAGCTCACCTACTGGTGGAATCCGTAGGCGCTCCGCGCGCCGGCGGCGTGGGTCGGCCCCTCCGCCACCCACCCGACCGGTGCCGGACGCCTTGGAGCGGCCTTGGTTCGGGGCCGCTCCTCTTTTTCCCTGAGAATCCGCCCCGGCGTGTAACAGGGGGGTCACAGAACGTCGGCGGCCCGGCTCGCCGCCTCAACAGGCTGGCGCCGGAACGTATCTTTGGGCCATGTCCGATCCTGCCTCCGGGCCCGTCGTCGTGCCCCTCCGCCTCGCTGCCATTGATATCGGCACCAACTCGATTCGCTGTGTCGTCGCTGAAGTGGAAGGCGATGGCTCGTATCGGGTGCTCGACGAAGAACGCGAGATGACGCGTCTGGGGCATGACCTGTTCCGCCGCGGGCGTCTCGCGGCCGAGCCGATGGAGCGCTCGCACGCGGCGCTCACGAAGATGAAAGCGATCGCCGACGGCTACCAGGTGGCGGAGCTGCGGGTGGTCGCGACCAGTGCCGTGCGCGAGGCCACCAATGGCCGGGCCTTCTGCCGCGAAGTCCGCCGCCGCTGCGGGTTGAACATCGAAATCATCACCGGAGAGGAAGAGGCGCAACTGGCGCTGCTGAGCGCGCTGCGCAACGTAGACGTCGCCGGCCGGTCGGTCGCGGTCGTCGACATCGGGGGCGGCAGCATGGAGGTGGTGCTCGCGGCCGGCGCGGTCGTGGATCAGATGTATACCCTCCCGCTCGGCGCCGTCCGGCTCACCGAGACGTGTGGTGGCGCCGAGGCGCTGGGGCGCCGCAAGAAGTGGAAGCGGTTGAAGCGCAGCATCGATCGCACACTGGCGGAGCGTATCGGGGCACCGCCGTTCCGGCCGGATGTGATTATCGGGAGCGGCGGCACCTTCACGAACCTCGCCGGCATCGTGAAAACCGAGCGCGAGGGCTCCGAGAAGAATCTGCAGGGCTATTCGATGCGGCGGGCGGAAGTGGTGAACCTGCTGCACCGGTTACGCGCCACGCCGCTCGAGCTGCGCCGCGCCATGCCGGGTCTCAATCCGCTGCGGGCGGACATCATCGTCGCCGGCGCGGCGGTGGTGGCGCGGCTGGCGCGTTGGCTGGGCACGCAGCAGATCGTGGTCAACCCGGGCGGTCTCCGCAGCGGGTTGATCCTGTCGATGATCGCCGAGCGGGCGATGCCGGGCAACGGCACACTCGCGCGACCCAAAGACAGGTTCGAGTCGGTGCGGGCGTTCGCCCGCAAGTGCCATTCGAGCGAGCGGCACTGCGAGCATGTCGCCCGGCTCGCCGGCGAGCTGTTCGACGGACTGCGGGCGCACTACGAGTTGGCGCCAGAGGGGCGCGAGATCCTGGTGGCGGCCGCGCTGCTCCACGACGTCGGCTACCTGATCAACCACGCGAAACATCATCGGCACGCCTACCAACTCATCCAGCACGCCGAGCTGGCGGGATGGACGGCGCGCGAAGTCGAGCTGATCGCCAACGTCGCGCGCTATCACCGCAAGGCCGCCCCAAAGAAGCGCCATCCGAACTTTGCCCGCCTGGAGCGCGCGGATCGTGGCCTGGTGCGGCACCTGGCCGCGATCCTCCGGGTGGCGGACGGGCTCGATCGCACGCATACCCAGCGAATCACGGCCGTAGGCGTGGAGGCGGGTCGGACCGCGACGCGGTTGGTGCTGGCGGCCGAAACGGATCCGCAGGTAGAGCGGTGGGACGCCGAACGCAAGGCGAGCCTGTTCAGTCGGGTGTTCGACACGGCCCCCGCCGTGGTGTGGAACGGCGCTGCCAACGCCGCCCGCCGGATCCCGCGGCGCCGCGCGCCCCGCATCCGCCTCGCCGCCAGCTGAACCGATGGCGCAATCCTACGTCCCGGCGTTTCCGCCCGACCACTATCTGAACCGCGAGCTGTCCTGGCTCGAGTTCAACGCCCGCGTGCTGGAAGAGGCGGCCGATCCCACCAACCCGCTGCTCGAACGACTCAAGTTCCTCGCCATCTTCAGCGGCAATCTCGATGAGTTTTTCGAGGTGCGCGTGGCGGGGCTGCAGCAGCAGCTGTACGCGGGGATCGAGCCGCAGGACTATGCGGTGGACGGCATGGACCCCACGGGGCAGCTGGGCGCGATCGACAAGCGGGTGCGGGAGCTGCTGGCGCAACAGGATCACCTGCTGCATGACGCGGTGATCCCGGCACTGGCCGCCGCGGGGATCGAATGGGTGCACTACGACGCGCTCACCGATGACGAACGGCAATACATCGATGGGCAATTCCGCACCAGCATCGCGCCGGTGCTCACGCCCCTGGCGATCGACCCCGGTCACCCGTTCCCCTTCGTTCACAACAAGAGCCTCAACGTCGCCCTGCTGGTGGAGAGCATCGACTCCGGGCAGCAGCTGTTCGCGGTGGTGCAGGTGCCCGCCGTGCTGGACCGGGTGGTGCTGCTTCCCCCAACGGGTGAACGCGTGCGGTTCTTGTTGCTCGAGGAGATCATCGCCGCGCATCTGGGAGCCCTGTTCGGCGGCTTCCGCGTGGTGGACCACACCTTCTTTCGCGTGACGCGCAACAGCGATCTGACGATCGACGAAGATGAAGCCGAGGACCTGCTGCAGACGATCGAGGATACGCTGCGCCAGCGGATGCGCGGCGAAGCGGTGCGGCTCGAGATTCTCGCGAGTGGGGACGAGCGCTTCGTGCAAATGCTGATGGGGGCCCTCGGCTTGGGCGAACGCGACGTGTTCCGTGTCGCCGGGCCGGTCGACCTGACCGCTCTGATGGCGCTGCACCGGCTGGACCGGTTCCGCGCGCTGCGCGACGAAGCCCTGGTCCCGCGGGTGCCGCCGGCCTTCGCCGCCCCGGGCAACATGTTCGATGTGATCCGGCAACAGGACGTGCTGGTGCACCATCCCTACGAGTCGTTCGGCTGCGTGGTGGATTTCATCGAGCGGGCCGCGGACGATCCTCAGGTGCTGGCGATCAAGCAGACCTTGTACCGCACCAGCGGTGGCAGTCCGATTCTTGCCGCGCTCGCCCGCGCCGCGCAAAACGGCAAGCAAGTGACGGCGCTGGTGGAGTTGAAGGCCCGCTTCGACGAAGAGAACAACATCGTGTGGGCGCGCGAGCTAGAGCAGGCCGGCGTGCATGTCGTGTACGGCGTCGTGGGCCTCAAGACGCATGGCAAGGCCGCGCTGGTGGTGCGCCGCGAGCCGGACGGGATCCGCCGCTACGTGCACCTGTCGACGGGCAACTACAATCCGACCACGGCGCGGATCTACACCGATCTGGGGCTGTTTACGGCCAACCCGGATTTCGGCGAAGACGTGAGCGCGTTGTTCAACCTGCTGACGGGATACTCGCAGCGGCGCGATTGGCGCAAGCTGCGGGTGGCGCCGGTGGATCTGCGGGACCACGTCATCACATTGATCGAACGCGAGCGGCAGCACGCCGCGAGCGGCGGTCGGGCTCGCATCATCGTCAAAATGAACGCCCTGGTGGAGCCGTCGGTGATCGATGCGCTGTATCGCGCCTCGCAGGCCGGCACGCAGATCGACTTGCTGATACGGGGCATCTGCTGCCTGCGGGCCGGACTTCCCGGGGTGTCGGAAACGATCCGCGTCGTCAGCATCGTGGACCGGTTTCTGGAGCACAGCCGCGTCTTCTATTTCGAGAACGGTGGTGAGCCGGAAGTCTATCTGGCGAGCGCGGACTGGATGCAGCGGAACTTCTTTCGACGCATCGAGGTCATGTTCCCGATCGAGGATGCCCGGCTCAAGAGTCGCCTCGTGGACACCATTCTCCCGGTGATGCTTTCCGACAACGTGAAATCCCGTCTGCAGCAGCCGGACGGGAGTTACGTCCGGACGCCACGGGCCGCGGATGAGCCGGCGGTGCGCTCGCAGGTCGTGCTGCAGGGCCAGGCGCGGGAATCGGCCCGAGAGATGGGCGATCGCAAACACCGGCTGTTCGTGCCCATCGTGCGGCAGGCGGGGGCAGGCAGGAACGGCGGCAACGGCGGCGATGGCCAGCGCAACCGCCGGACCCGGCGCCCGGCCGGACGACCCGCCAGGAAGAAACCAGGGTCGGACAACTAGGCCAGTCGGATCCGGCGCTGCGGTTGGCGCGCCCTGTTCCCCTTCTTTTTCTTCGCCGATGGGACGCGGGGACCGGTTGTCAGCGGGCCAATCGCCAGGCCTACGTCCTGAGCCCACCGATCGACGCGGCCCAGCCATTCCGCTCTGAGCTGCACAAACAGGGCTTCTCGGCGCGCCCGTGAACGCTTGGCTACGGCAAACAAGCCGGGATTCTGCCGGCGTCGTCTCGCGGAACTGAGGGCGTGGCTTTCCGGCTCATCGTCCAGGGTCAATTCCCATAGCCGGCCAGCGCGGGCCACTGCGGCGGCCTCCAACGCGGTCCGAACCTCATCCTCCATCTCCAACAGATCGTGCAGCTCGCCCAATAGATCCTGGAGGATCTTGAGCTGTCGCACCAGCGTGGCGCCCTCCGTGAGGGTCCCGGCCACCGGTTCGAGCTGATAGCGCAGGCGTTTGGCGGCAATGCGCGCGCGGTGCACGGCTTCTTCGTCGTGCGAGCTGATCGTCGCGATCACCTGGTCGAGCTGCTTCGCTTGCTCCAGCAGAGTCGCCGCGGCGAGCGCGCCGAAGCGCTGCTCCGGTGCGGCTCCCCGGACAGGGACCGTCCGGCGGTAGACCAGTAACTCCTTGCGGAGCTTGCGCTCCACCCCCGCAAACGCCCGACGCGTGTCAGCCAGTGCCCGCGGTCGATCCTTGACCCGGGCGCGCTCGATCCGCTCAACCAGCCAGCGCAGGCCGACGCGATCGCGCGCCGAGAATTCAGCCTCGAGTGGTCGCAACCAGGCAAGGGCAACCTCCGCGTCGCGCGCCGCATTCGTTCCGTCTGCGACCTCGCGCAAGCGGCGGCGCAATCGACGCGGCACGCTGCCCTCGAGCAGCGGTCGATAGGCGCGCAGCGTCGTCCGCAGCCGTCGCAACGCCACGCGAAAATCATGGAGGGCCTCGGCGTCTTCCGGATCTTTGAGTCGATCGAGGGCCGCCACGGCCTCGTCCAGGTACCCCAGCGCGATGAGCCGGACACCTTGGGCGGCCGGTCGGCCTAGCAGATCGATAGGGCGTTGGGTCATTTCTGCCCTCGCAGCTGAGACGGCGTTAACGCCCACGACAACGCCGCGCTCCCGGCCTCGATCGGGCCCAAGAACGTCAGGAGACAGGCGGCGCCCTTCTTGAGCTCGATGAAGGAGCGTTCCGTCCCGGTGAGAAACCAGCTGGCCATATGGCTCAATCCGGGTTCGTGCCCAACCACGGCGACGACCTGGTGCCGGCGCTGTGAATCCAGCCATTGCGCCACCGTTGCGGCGGTATGTCCTGGGGCTAGGGCGGCGACGACGACCGGCGTCGCATCATCATACTCGGCCGAGACGATTTCCGCGGTCTCGACCGCTCGTGTGAGCGGGCTCGTGGCCAGGAGATCGATTGCCGGCACCAGGCGACGCAGCCCTTTGGCCGCTTGCCGCATCTTCTTTATTCCTTCCGGGGTGAGCGGTCGTGCGGCATCGTCCTCGTAGTCGGCGGGGTCCGCGGCGATCGCGTGGCGGATGATGAGCAGGTCCATGCCGTTCACAACCCTTCGGATGGGGGGCGTGGGGGTGCAGGAACGAAATGATTCAGGGGACCGTGCCCGCGCCCCAGACCCGGCGCGGCGGCGATGGCGCGATGCACGAAGTCGAGGGCATCCTCTACCGCCTGGGTGAGCGGCCGGCCCAGGGCGAGTCCGGCCGTGATCGCGGCCGAGAGGGTGCAGCCGGTGCCGTGGGTCGACGTGGTGTCGACACGGGGATGCGTGAAACGGTGCACGCCGCGGGCGCTCACCAGCACGTCGATGACCTCCGGTCCATCGCGATGCCCGCCTTTGACGAGCGCGACCTGCGCCCCCTGTTGAATCAGCGCGCGCCCGGCGCGTTCCATCTCTTCGGGCGTGCGCACTTCCTGGTCGACGAGAATGCGCGCCTCGTCGATGTTCGGCGTGACAAGAGTCGCGAGGGGGACAAGCCGCCGCATGATGGTGCGCTCGGCGTCGCTCGCCAGCAGCCGGTCGCCCGAGGACGCGACCATGACCGGGTCGAGCACATAGTTGGGCAACCGGTGGCGCGCGATCGCGTCGGCGACGGTTTCCACGAGCTCCGCTGTACCGAGCATTCCCGTCTTCACCGCCTGGGGCGGAAGATCGTCCGCCAGGGCATCGACCTGCGCCGCGACCAGCGCCGCGGGCACCGGCTCCCAGGCGCGTACGCCGCGCGTGTTTTGCGCCGTTATGGCGCAAATGACGCTGGTGCCGAAAACGCCGAATTGATGGAAGGTCTTGAGGTCGGCCTGAATGCCGGCCCCGCCCCCGGAGTCCGATCCGGCGATCGTGAGGGCGATTCTCACGGGGTGACGGTCCGGCGCTTGGCGGGGCGGCGCCATCGGGCGAGATTTCCATGCTTGGCGGAGGACCCCATCGCCACTAATCTGACATCTACCATCCGCGACCTCAAACGCCGCAAGGCGCGCGGGCGACGTGGCCTCGCCCTGGTGGAGGGCGTGCGCCTGGTCGAAGAGGCCGTCACCGCCGGCGTGCGGATTCTGGGTGCCGTGGTGGCCCCGGAGCTGGCGCGGACCACCCGCGGCACCGAGTTGCGATCCGTGCTGGTGCGCCACGCGGTCCCGGTCGAAGAAGTCACGGCTAAGGTCTTCGGCCCCCTGGCCGACACGGACTCACCGCAAGGCATCATCGCCGTGGTCGAGCCCCGGCGCTGGACCGTAGACACCGTGTCGCTCGACGGCACCCCGACGTTGCTGGTGATCGACGCGGTCCAGGATCCCGGGAACGTGGGCACATTGTTGCGAACGGCGCACGCCCTGGGCGCGCGGGCCACGATCGTGTTGCGGGGGACGGCGGACGTGTGGGGTCCCAAGACGCTGCGCGCCGCGATGGGGGCGACGTTCCGGCATCCGGTCATCAGCTTCGACGATGCCGGATTCATCACCTGGGCCCGGCGCCACGAAGTCACGCTGTGGGCCACCGCGGCCGACGGGGAGCCGCTGCACCGTGCCCTCCAGCATCGGGACGCGGGAGTGATCGCCGTGGTGGTGGGGAATGAGGGGGCGGGGATCCGGCCGCACTTGAATGCGATCTCCGCCAAGCGAGTGGCCATACCGTTGGCGCAAGGAGCCGAGTCGCTCAACGTCGCCGTGGCGGCGGGAATCCTCTTGTACGAGGTGTCGCATGGCCGTTGACCCGTTTGTCGCCGTCGCGGTGGGCATCGTGGGCCTGTGCGTCGGCAGCTTCCTCAACGTGTGTATCCTGCGACTGCCGCACGAGCAATCCCTCATCGCGCCGCCATCCACCTGCCCGCACTGTAAGAAACGGATCGCCTGGTACGACAACATTCCCGTCGTGTCGTGGCTCGTGTTGCGCGGGAAGTGTCGTCAGTGCGGGGCGGCCATCTCGGTGCAGTATCCATTGATTGAGGCCCTGGTCGGGGCGATGTGGGTCGGGGCCTATGTCGCCTGGGGTCTCAGTGTCCATGCGTTCGCCGGAGCGGTGCTGGGCACCATCTTGCTCGGCATCGGCATCACCGACGCCCGTCACTACATCATCCCCGACGAGTTCACCTGGGGCGGCTTGGGGCTAGGCCTCGCGCTCTCGCTGGTCGGCGGCTGGCAGGGGTTTCTGCACGCGGTGCTCGGCGCGGCGGTGGGGTTCGGGCTGCTGTATGTGGTCGGGGTGGCGGGCCGCTGGATGTTCAGCGAGGAGGCGATGGGCGGCGGCGACATCAAGATGATGGCGATGGTCGGAAGTTTCGTCGGATGGAAGGGTGTGTTGCTCACCATTTTTGCCGGCGCTCTGCTCGGCACGCTCATCTTCGTCCCGCTCTCGCTGCGGAAGAAGCGTCACGTGCCCTTCGGGGTATTCCTGGCCGTTGGGGCAGCAGTGGCCTACGCCTGGGGAGATGTGCTCATCGAATGGTATCGTCACTTTTTGAGCGGCGGGTGAACCTGTGAGCGATCCGCTCGCCGGCTTGTTCGAGACCGGGGATGTGCTGGAGCGCGTCGGCGTGGACCTCACGGTTCAGGCCCGGCGCGGAGACCTCGAGCCGGTGCGCTGCCGCGACGCCGAAATCGCCCGCGTGGTGGACATCCTGTTGCGCGCGGGCAAGAACAACCCGGCGCTCGTGGGAAAGTCCGGAGTGGGGAAGACGGCGATCGTGGAGGGGCTGGCGCAGCGCATCGCCGTGGGCGACGTGCCGCCGGCCTTGAAGGACGCGCGCCTGGTAGCCCTCGATCATGTCGCGCTGCTCGCCGGGACGTCGTTCCGCGGCCAATACGAAGAGCGGGTGCGTCGCCTGGTGGAAGCGCTGGCCGCCGATCCGGATCTCATCCTGTTCGTGGACGAATTGCACAACCTGATCGGTCAGGGCACGGCGATGGGCGCCGCCATGGATGCCGCGAACATGCTGAAGCCCGCTCTGGTGCGCGGCGACATCCGGGTGATCGGGGCCACCACCGGCGAAGAATACGATCGCTGGATCCGGAACGACCCGGCGCTGGAGCGTCGCTTCCAGCCCCTGACCATCCTCGAGTTGGACGCGATCCAGACTTGGGAAGTGCTCGTCGCGCGCCGTCCGCGGCTCGAGCGCCATCACGCCGTGGCGATCACGGACGACGCGCTCAAGGCGGCAATCGTGCTCACCGACCGGTTCGTGCCCGACCGCGCTCGCCCGGACAAGGCCATCGACGTGCTGGACGAGGCCTGCGCCCACGCCCAGGCGACCGCGCGGGTCAGTCCCGAGCTGGATCGGCTGATCCGCGAGCGCCGCAAGGTGGATGCGATGATGCGTCGCGGCCTGACGCGCAACCCGGAAGCCGACGAGCCGTTACCCGATTTAGCGGCGGTGTTCGAGCGCATCGGGCACGAGATCGAAGCCCTGCTGGGAGGACCCCGCGAGGCGACTCCGGGCACGGCCGAGCCGGGGCAGGAGCCGGCTCCAGCGCCGGCCGGGCCACCGCCGCCCGCGTCGCTGCAGGAGCGCCGGGACGAGCTGGATCGATTGTTACGTGCCGAGCTCGAATCGCAGGGCGTCACGGTCGGCGGGCAGGAAATCGCGCGCGTCGTGGGGGCCGCGGTGGGCAAGAGTATTGAATGGGCTGGGTGAGATTCGGCCTGGTCGTGGCCGTGCTGGCGGCGGGCGGCGGTTCCGCATGCCGCGAGCGGGCGAAGGTGATGCAACACGAAGCATCGGTGCGGGACCTGGTGCGGCAGTTGCGGGCCCAGGCGGAGTCGGTGACGGGGCTCCGGTTCAAGCGCGACGTGTCGGTGTTGCAGCGCAGTCGGGCGCAGGTGCGCGACTACATCATCCACAAGTTCGATGAAGACCTCCCGCCCGGCGACCTGGCCGGGGCCGAGGCGGCGTACAAACTGTTCGGCCTGATCCCCGACTCGCTCAACCTGCGCGCCCTGATGGTGGATCTGCTGACCGAGCAGGTGGCCGGATACTACGATCCCGATTCCAGCGCGCTATTCATTCCGACGGATCTGGATGACCCGTTCCGGGTGCGGCTGGTCGCGTCGCACGAGTTGCTGCACGCGTTGCAGGATCAGTACGTGTCGCTCGACTCCATCATCAATCAACGGCATCGCAACGATCGGCGGAGCGCGGCGCAGGCCGTGCTCGAGGGTCAGGCCACGTTCTATCAGATCCCGATGCTGATGCCCGAACAGAAACCCGAGACGCTGCCGCCGCACTGGTTCTGGCGCCAGCGCGAAGCGATGGCGCAGCAGCAGGCGCAGATGCCGCAATTCAACCGCGCCCCGATGTGGCTGCGCGAGACGCTGATCTTCCCCTATCTCGGGGGCGCGGATTTCATCGGCTGGTTCGTCCGCACGTATCACGGGCGTGAGCCGTACGGGGCCGCGATGCCGGTGTCCACCGAGCAGATCCTTCACCCCGATCGCTACGCCGCCGGGGACCAACCGGTCGAGCTGCGGTTCATCGGCGCCGGCCCCGACACGACGCGCTACGATGACAATCTGGGCGAATTCGAAATCGGACTGTTGCTCATCCAGCTGCTGCATGATTCGACCGAAGCGATGGGACCGGACGCCGCGCAAGGCTGGGGGGGCGATCGCTACCGCGTCTATGGCTCCCACTCCGACGCGCTCGTCTGGTACAGTGTGTGGGACGACGCGCCGGCGCGGGATCGATTCGCCCGCGCGGTCACCACAGCGTGGGGGATCCGCCGCGCAGGCGCGAGCAATCGTCGCTACACGATCACCCCGCTCACCATTGATGGGCATGCCGGGGTCCGGCTCGTGGACGCCCCCCCCGACTGGGTTGGGTGGCGGGCCCTTCCGGAGGTGAAGGCCCTGCCGTAGGTACGCTTTACCCCACTTGGATTCCAGCAGTTCGCTAAGTAATTTGTGTGGCTTATGTTTACGGCCCTCACCGAGCGGCTGGCGGGCGTCGTACAGCGGCTCGTGGGTCGAGGCGTGCTCTCGGAGCAGGACGTCGCCGATGCCCTGCGCGAGATCCGCCGGGCGCTGCTCGAGGCGGACGTGAGCGTCGACGTGACGCACGATTTCGTCGAGCGGGTGCGCGAGCGCGCCACGGAGACGATTCAGTTGAAGGCCGTCAGTCCGGGACACCAGGTCGTGAAGCTGGTGCACGAGGAGTTGGTGGCCGTGCTGGGCGGCGCACCGGGCGAGTTGTCGTTCGCTTCGGTGGGCCCGACGGTGATTCTGCTGGTTGGGCTGCAAGGGTCGGGGAAGACGACGACGGCGGCCAAACTGGCTCGGCGGCTGAAGCTCGAGCAGAAGGCGCCCGGTCTCGTGGCCGCGGACATCCGGCGACCGGCGGCGGGCGAACAACTCGAGCAACTGGGACAGCAGGTCGGGGTTCCGGTGTTTGGGACGGGGGACGGGGGACGAGGGAAAGGCGTCGTCGAAGTGGTCCGCGACGCCCTGCGGCAGGCCGAGAAGGCGCGGTGTCGCAGCGTCATCGTCGATACGGCGGGCCGGCTCCAGATCGATGTAGAACTCATGGACGAGCTGCGCGCGCTCAAAGCGGCGTTCGAGCCGCGCGAAGTGCTGCTCGTGGCCGACGCGATGACCGGGCAGGACGCCGTCCGGCTGGCCCGGGGATTCCATGAGGGCGTCGGGCTGACGGGGGTGATCCTCACCAAGCTCGATGGCGACGCCCGTGGCGGCGGGGCGTTGTCGATGCGCGCGGTGACCGGCGTGCCGATCAAGTTCGTCGGGACCGGCGAGCACGTGACGGCCGGCGACGCCTTCGAACGGTTCGATCCGGCTCGGATGGCCGGACGCATCCTCGGCCAGGGCGACGTGGTGACGCTGGTCGAACGCGCCGCGGCTGTCGTCGACCGCGAGACCGCCGAGCGGCTCGAGAAGAAAGCGCGATCCAAGCGCGGCATGGATTTGCAGGACTTCCTGGCCGCGCTGAAGCAGACGCAGCAGATGGGGCCGCTCCGCCAGCTGGCGGGATTGCTGCCGGGGGTGTCGGCGAAGGCGCTGAAGGCGCTGCCGGCGGACGATCGACGGATCAAACACGTCGAGGCGATCATCCTCTCGATGACGCCGGGGGAGCGCGCCGATCCGAAGCTCCTGAACGGATCGCGGCGGTCGCGGATCGCCAAGGGCGCGGGACGGCCGGTACAGGAAGTGAATCGGCTGCTGGAACAGTTCCAGCAGATGCGAAAGCTCTTACAACGAATGTAGGTCAGCGATGGCAACCAAGATTCGGCTTCGGCGGGTGGGGCGGAAAGGGCAGTCACATTTCCGCATCGTGATCGCCGATCAACGCGCCGCCCGCGACGGGCGGTCGGTGGCGACGATCGGACACTACAACCCGCGCGCGAAACCGGCGGTTCTCGAGGTGGACAAGGACCAGGCGGTGGCTTGGCTGGCGAAGGGTGCCACGCCGACCGACACGGTCCGATCGCTCCTCAAGAAGGCCGGGGTGTTCGGCACACGCACCGCGTAGTCGCGCGGCTGCGGAAGCCGCACGGCCAGGGCGGGGAGGTGTCCGTGTTCGCGTTGGTTGAGAATGCGGGCGCCCTGTTTCAGCCGAAGGCGCATCTGTACGTCCTGAATACGGCGCGCGAAGTGCTCGCAGGTCCGCTGGTGGTGGCGCGACGTCGGTCGTATCACCGTGAGTGGTTGCTCAGTTTCGCCGGCATCACGTCGCGCGACGCCGTGGAGCCGTGGCGGGACCAGCTGATCGCGGTACTCGAGACTGATGCTCGCGATTAACGTCGTCACCCTGTTCCCGGAGTGGTTCGCGGCCCCACTGGGCGGCAGCATCCTGGGTCGGGCGGCGGAGCGGAAACTGGTGGGCTATCGAGTGGTGCAGCTGCGGGACTACACGCACGACCGCCACCACACCGTGGATGACGCGCCGTACGGCGGTGGGGCGGGCATGGTGCTGAAGCCCGACCCGTTTTTCGAAGCAGTGGAAACGTTGGGCCCGCGCCCGGGTTCTCCGGTGGTGCTGCTCTCGGCACGCGGGCGGCCGTTCACGCACCGGGATGCGGTCCGGTTTGCCGTCGCGCCCGAGCTGACCCTGCTGTGCGGGCACTACAAGGACGTGGATCAGCGCGTGGTGGACGGCCTGGGCGCGGAAGAGCTGTCGATCGGCGACTTCGTGCTGACGGGCGGAGAACCGGCGGCGCTATGCGTGATCGATGCAGTCGTGCGCCTGCTGCCGGGGGCCCTGGGAGATCATGAATCGGCGTCGAGCGATTCGCACTACGACGGATTGTTGGCGCCGCCCTCCTACACCCGGCCGCCCGAAGTTCGCGGTCTGCGAGTGCCGGAGGTATTGTTGAGTGGAGACCACGCGGCGATCGCCGCGTGGCGCGCGGCGGAGGCGGAACGGCTGACCCGCGAGCGACGGCCGGATTTGTGGGCCTCACACGAGGACGCGTAAGAGCACGTGCAAAGCGTACAGGGGATCGATATGGAGAAGCTGCGGGCGGTATCGCGGGAAGGGTTGAAGGACAACCTTCCGTCGTTCGACCCGGGGGACACGGTCCGGGTCTTGGTGCGGGTGCGCGAGGGCGAAAAGGAACGTCTCCAGGCGTTCGAGGGCGTGTGTATCGCCCGGCGCGGCGGCGGTATCAACGAGACGTTTACGGTGCGCAAGATCTCGGCGGGCGTCGGCGTGGAGCGGATTTTCCCGTTGCATGCGCCGTCGATCGCGGAGATCGAGCTGGTGCGCAAAGGGCGCGTGCGGCGGGCCAAGTTGTACTTCCTGCGACGCCTCGCCGGCAAAGCGGCGCGCATCCGGGAAAAACGCAGCGCGGGGCCAACCGCCGAACCGACGGGGACTCCCGAGACGTGAGTCGTCACCGCCCCACGTTCGAGCGCGAGATCGCGCTCTGGAACGCGGGGCGGAGCATCGTCGCCGGTATCGATGAAGCAGGCCGCGGCCCCCTGGCAGGACCAGTGGTGGCCGCGGCCGTCGTATTTCCGGCCGGTGCCAAGCCGATACGGGGTCTGCGCGACTCGAAGCAGCTGTCTGCCCTGAAGCGGGAGCGCCTGGCGGCGGTCGTTCGGGCGCGGGCGATCGCCGTGGGCGTCGGCGCGGCCAGTGTGCGCGAAATCGATCGTCTCAACATCCGACGGGCCACGATCCTGGCCATGCAACGGGCCCTGGCCCGGCTCCGTCTCGTCCCCGCGAGCGTCCTGGTCGATGGCTTGGCGCTGCCCGAGCTCGGCTGCGCGCACGACGCGATCGTCGATGGCGACGTGTATTGCCAGTCGATCGCCGCCGCCTCGGTCATCGCCAAGACGGTCCGCGACCGGCTGATGCGCCTGCTCGCCCAACGGCATCCCGAATACGCCTGGGCCGACAACAAAGGGTATGGCACCCCGGAACACCTCGACGCGCTGCTCGTCTTTGGTCCTTGCCGCCATCACCGCACCAGTTTCGAGCCGGTCTCTCAGCTCGCCCTGTTTTAGCCGTCGTGGCCGAGCAGCCTCAGGACTCCTGGACCATGGCGCGGTTTCTGGACGAAGAGTTCGGGCCGCCGATGCTGTTGCGCGCCGCCCGCGCCGTGCTCGAGGCGCAGTCCATCACGGAAGCCCTGGGCTCGACCGACGACGCCCCGCCGGGGCGCGACCGGCTGCGCGAGCTGATTCTCCAACTCGAGGAAACCGCGCAGTTACACCACTGGGCGGAGGAAGACGACATCCTGGCTGAGCTGGGCGAGCTCTCGGTGCGGCTGGGAGAGGGTGCCGAATCTGTTGCGCCCGCTGCGCGCCGGGCTGCAGGTGCTCGAGACCCGCCTGCAGTCACGGCTGCGGACGAGCGTCGCGCCAGAATTGGCGTCGCGAGCGGCAGCAGTAGGCGGGTTACGCGCGTTTCAGCTGTTTGCGAAATCCTGCCAGCGATCGCGTGTTCACGATGTCTGCCGCTTCGAGTCCCGCCCGCCGTGCCAGGTCCACCGCATAGCGCATGAACCCGAGGTTGTTGGGGTGGTGGCTGTCGGTCGACAGCACGAAGCGCACTCCGCGAGTCTTGGCCGCGGCCGCCAGCGTGTCGGGGAGATCCATGCGTTCCGGGTGGCCGTTCAGCTCCAGCAGGCAGCCGTGGTCGGCGGCGGCCTGGGCCACGTCATCAAAGGCCAACGGGTAAGACTCCCGCTTTCCCACCAGGCGACCGGTGGGATGGCCGATGGCGTCGACGAACGGATGGCGGATCGCGCCGATCACGCGGCGGGTGAGCTCCTTTTCCTTTTGTTTCATCCCGTAGTGAATCGAGGCGACCACGTAGTCCGCTTCCCGGAGCACGTCATCGGGGAGGTCCAGTTTGCCGTCCTCCAGGATATCGAGCTCGATGCTCTTCAGGATGGTGAAGTCCCGGGCGGACGCGTTCCAGGCATCGATCTCCTTCCACTGGGCGCGCAGTCGTTTGGCATCGAGCCCCAGGGCCATCGACACTCGCTTCGAATGGTCGGTAATGGCGCAGTAGGCATAGCCGAGCTTCCGGCATCCCTGGGCCATGTCGTCGAGCGATCCCTCGCCGTCCGAGGCGGTCGTGTGCATCTGGAGGTCGCCGCGGATCTGGTCCCGCGTGACGAGTGTGGGGAGTCGATGCTCCCGCGCCAGGTCGAGCTCGCCCCGCGCCTCGCGCAGCTCCGGGGGAATCCAGTCCAGGTCGAACTTCGCGTAGACCTCTGCTTCGGTCTTGCCCGCGATGCGTCGCGTCCCGCGATACAACCCGTATTCGTTCAACTTGAGCTGGCGGTCCTGCGCGATCTGGCGCAACGCGACGTTGTGGGCTTTGGATCCCGTGAAGTAGAGCAGGGCGGCCCCGTAGGCCGCGGGTTCGACCACGCGCAAGTCCACTTGCAGGCCGCCGCGCAGCTGGACGGTGACGCGAGTCTCACCACGCGACGCCACCTTCGCGACCTCTCGATACTTGACGAACCGATCGATCACCGCGGTGGGGTCGGTGGTGGTGGCCAGGACGTCCAGGTCGCCGATGGTCTCGCGCCGCCGGCGGTAGCTCCCCGCGACTTCGCAGTTTGTGAGGCCACCCGCCCTCCTGGAGATACGACAGTAACGCCGTCGCGTGCTGCTCGGCGTCGGGCAGCAGGAGGCGGTGCTCCACGTGCAGCGCCTGCCCGAGGCCCGCCCGGATATTCTGCTCCATCTTCGGTCCAAAGCCCGCGAGTTTCTGGACTTTCCCGCTGTCGAGCGCTTTCTCGAGGTCGGCGGCGGATTTCACTTTCAGTTTCGCATACAGGAGTTTGACGCGCTTGGGGCCGAGGCCGGGAATGCGAAGCAGGTCGAGCAGGCCAGCCGGCAACTTCGCCGCGAGCTGGCGGTGCAGGGCGAGTGTCCCGGTAGTGACGATTTCCTGGATTTTTTCGGCCAAGTCCTGGCCGATGCCCGGAATCTCCGTCAGATCGGCGTCGCGCCGCACCTCATCGGTGAGCGGGCGCGGGTAGTCGCGCACTACGCGCGCCGCGTTACGGTAAGCACGAATCCGGAACGGATTCTGGCCACTGATCTCGAGGAGGTCGGCGACCTCGTCGAACAGGCGGGCGATGTCGGGGTTCTGCATGTCCTCACCTCTGTCCCCTCTCCCTCTCGGGAGAGGGGAACGGAAGGTGAAATTGGTTCCCCCTCTCCGGAACGGAGAGGGGGCCAGGGGGTGAGGCTAGCTGACCGTGATCTCTTTCATCATGCCATGCATGGCGTGTGGCTTCCCGTCGGTCTTGTCCGGGACGAAACAGATCAGCACGTACTTGCCCGCCACGAGGTTGGCGGTAAACGTCTGGTGACCGCCGACGTCGGGTCCGGTGACTCCGCCCACCGGCTTGGCCGGCGGCTCACCCTTCATGCCGCCCTGGACCCAGGCCTGGAAATCGGCCAGCGTCTTGCCGGGGGCCAACTGGTTCATGGCGACCTCGTGCACCTGCGGTCCCGGCATTTTCCACGCGGATCGTGTGCGGCCCGGCGGTCAGTGCGCCGGTGACGTCGAAGTCGTAGTCCTTTTCGGTGATCGTGATATCGGAGGCCGGCTCCGCGGCTGGTGCGGCGCCCGAGGCCACCACTTCGAACGGGCGTGCCATGCCCTTCATGAAGTGCGGCGTGCCATCGGGGCTGGAGATGAAGCACACCATGGCGTAGTGGCCGGGGACGAGCAGCGCGGTGGCGTTGCCTGTGTCACCCGGAGCGATGACGCTGACGCCGATCGGAAACGCGAGCCATCCAGGCACGGGCGCGTCGGGTTTGGCCATCATGGTCTGGACATCGGCCATCGTCTTGCCCGAATCGAGCCGCATCACGACGACCTGATGGGGCTCCATGCCGGCATCGACCAGGCGCAGGGTGACGAGGCCGGAGGTGACCGTATCAGGCGCGGCAAAGGCGAAGTCCGTCGCCGTGACCGTGAACTCGGTCGCCGCGGTCTGGGCGGGCGCCTCGGCTTTCTTGCATGCGCCGAGCACCGCGACCGCGCCGCACAGCAGTGACAGGGACGAACGGGACAACATGAGTGGGCTCCTCCGGAGAGTGGTGGGACAATTCTACGCGCGGACCGCCGGTCGGCAATTCCGCTTGCGGACGCGGACGCCCGGTGCTACGCTAGCCGCCGCCCAGAGTTCCACCTTCTTCCCGGAGGCGGTCGACATGTTGCGAAGCGCATGGCGAAAGCTGTCGGTTTCTCTGTTACTGTCCCTCCCGCTCCTGTTGTTCGGCGTATCCCGACTCATGGCCCAGGCGCAAGCGACCACCGGCATCATTCGCGGCGTCGTCGTGGATCCGAACGGCGCGCCGGTCGGTGGAGCCGGGGTCTCCTTCCACGAAATGCAGACCAACTTTCAACGCTCGGTGGTGGTGGATGCGGCCGGACGGTTCGCCGCGCCGTTGCTGCCGCTCGGGACCTACGAAGTGACGGCCCGGGCGATCGGATTCAATCCGGTCACCCAGAAGGGCATCGTCCTGAGGGTGGGCCAGAGCGTGGATCTGCGGCTCGCGGTGCTGCCGATCACCCTCGCAGCGGTGAACGTCGAAGCGACGCAAGTATTGGTGGATCCGACCAAGACCGAGTCCGCCGACCGGCTCCCGGTTCAGGCGGTGGCGGGGTTGCCCAACAACGGACGCAACTACCTCAACCTCACCCTGCTCACGCCCAACGTGGCGATCGTCCAGGGTCCGGACGGCGACGAGTTGACTGTGGCCGGCCAGCGCGGCATTCACAACAACGTGTCGGTGGATGGGGCGGACTTCAACAACTCGTTCTTCGGCGAGCAACGGGGCGGGCAGCGACCGGCCTTCACGTTCAATCTCGACGCGGTGCGGGAGCTGGTGGTGGTGGCCGGCGGCGCCAATGCCGAGTTCGGGCGCTCCTCCGGCGGCTTCGTCAACGTGATTACCAAGTCGGGCACGAACGAGCTGCACGGCTCCTTGCACTATTTCGGGAAGTTCGATGCGATTTCCGGCAGTCCGTCTCACACGCCGGCCGGCGGCGGCTCGCCGGTGACGTTCGAGCCTGATTTCAAGCAGCACCAGTTCGGCTTCACGCTGGGCGGTCCGATCAAAGCGGACCGGGCGTTCTTCTTTGTCGCTTACGATCAGCAGATCTATGACGACATCAAGCAGAAGACCCGGCCGCCGTCCGCGCAGCTCGATTCGCTCACGACGTTCCTGTCGGCCCGCTACCCCGAGCTCGCGTCCGACTTCGGCCCGATTGCCCGCACCAACAATGCGCGGGCGGCGCTGGCCAAGCTCGACTTCCGGCTCTCGGCGCGGCACAACCTGTCGCTCAAGTACAACTACACCTGGGCCGAACAGCAGAACGGCACGTTCGACGTGGACACCTGGGGCGCGAGCGCCAACGGATTAGAGCAGAGCAAATCCAACGCGGTTAATGGATCTCTGATCTCCTTCCTCTCGTCGCGCGCGTCGAATGAGTTCCGCTTCCAGTTCGCGCGGGAGGATCGGCCGCGGCCCTACAACGGCCCCAATAATCACCTGGGCGACACAACCGGCGTATCGTCCATCTTCGGCTCGGGCGTGCCGTTCCACGACACCGACGTCGATTTTGGGAATGCGTTCCGGTTCGGGATGCCGTTCTTCCTGCCGATCAGCGATGACCACGACACGCGCATTCAGCTGCTGGACAACGTGTCGCTCACGCGCGGCAACCACCTGTTCAAGTTCGGCGGCGAGTGGAACCGGACGTCCACCACCCAGGTGTTCGTTGGATTTGCCGCCGGGCGGATGGCGTTCGGCAGCGTGACGGGGTTCATCAACTTCGTCAACCAGGGCTCCCATTACATCGAGTGCTCGGACGGGACGAGCGGCGTGGCGCCGGGCTTCAGCTGCGCCGGCGGGTCAGACCATCACCGGCCCGGTCATCCTGTATCTGCAGCAATCGGGGGTGGGGTCGACGACCGTCGAGCAGGCGGGCACGCAGACGCTCACCGCCAACGAGTTCGCACTCTATCTCCAGGATACCTGGAAGCCGACGCCCAAGCTGACGGTGAACTACGGCTTGCGCTGGGAGGCGCAGATCCAGCCCAGCGTGATTACCCCGCCCTCCACAGTGTTCTTCTCACCGTGGATCGATTCGACGGTCAACGGGCATACCTTCCCGTCCGATGGCACGATCCCGTCGGACAAGAAGATGTTCCAGCCGCGTCTAGGTCTCGCGTGGGATCCGCAGGCGGATGGGCGGCAGGTGTTCCGCCTCAGCGCCGGGGTCTACTATGCGCGCATTCCGGGTCTGAATCTGGCGAGCGTGCGCAGCACCAACGGGTCGCTCGGTCAGACGCTGTTCGGGTCGAGCGGGACGGTGGGATTCCTGCCGCCGCCGGCGTTCGACAGCCTGTTGCCCTTGAACACGGGCACGCCGTTCCAACCGGACGTGTACGTGGTGGATCGCAACTTCAAGAACCCGCGGACCATTAATCTGACGGTGGGTTACGAGCGCCAGCTCAGCGGTGACCTGGCGGCGTCGATCAGCTTCACCCATGCGCGTGGCGACCACATGACGCGCTTCGTCAACCGCACGGACCCGGTGTTCGGCAGCCCCTTCAGTGCCGGTCCCACCGGTATCGGGCGACTGTTCACCATCGAGAGCGGCGCCAAGTCCCGCTACAACGGATTCACCGTGGGCCTGAAGCGGGTGTTCGATCCGAATTTCCAGTTCGAAGTCAATTACACGCTGTCGTTCGACAAATCGGACGACGACAACGAGCGTGACCCGTTTACGTTCCGCTATGCCCGGGCCGACTCGCTCGGGAAAGAGTACAACTGGAGCGACCGCGATCAGCGGCATCGCTTCAATGGCTGGCTGCTGACCAACATTCACGGGTTCTATTTCAACAACCGTGTGAGCTATTACTCAGCCCAGCCGGGGTCGGAGACGTGTGTGGCGAACCAGCCCAGCGGGGTGCGCGCCTCCAGTCCGGCGCAGCGCATTTGTGCCGACGGGCACGTCTTGCAGCGCAATACGATCCGCAAGGACAACGCCTACTTCTCATGGGACTTGAGGGTTTCGCGGGCGATTCCGGTCGGGCGCCCCGGTCAGCAGCTCGAAGCGATCGTCGAGGTCTTCAACGTGACCAACAACGACAACTTCAAGGACCCGGCGTCTGGTACGAACTACCTCAACTTCGACGGCACCATTCGGTCGGGGTTGGGGGACCCGCGGCAGCTGCAGCTCGGGTTGCGGTGGGCGTTCTAGAAGACGGTAGAGGGCGGTAGAAGGCGGAAGAGGGCGGTAGGGGTCATACTCTGACCTCGACCGCCCTCTCTTGTTTCCGCCTTCTTCCGCCCTCTTCCGCCCTCTACCGCCTTCTGAGCAACACAATCCCCGCCATCCGCCGGCCCGCTTCCCGGGCCTTCTTGGTGTACAGCTTGCCGATCAGGCTCCAGAACCCCGCGAATCGGATGGAACGGTTCAGCCGCAGCGATTCATCCCACGTGGACCGGAATTCTGCTTCGCCCCAGCCCGACGGCTCAAAGAACGCGGTGCCCTCGGCCGGAGCGAATTTGAACGGGGCGCCGCCGGCCCGCAGCGAACGGCCCCAGCTGCGTTCCATCATCTTGACGAGGCGCGGCGAAGCGAGATCGGTGAGCCACCACTGCAGCGGTGCGCAGCCCTGCAAGTCCCGGCCCAACGCGACGACCTGGTCCGGCTCGAGGTAGATCAATAGTCCCTCGGTGATGACCAGCGCGGGCGCTGGAGCCGCCGCCACGCGCGCCAGCACCGCCCGTCGCTGCTCGGCCACTGACAGGTCCGCGGGCACCCATTCAAGCGCGCAGCGCGGCGTCTCTTTGGCCAGCGCGTCCTTCTTGTAGGTCTGCATGGCCGGCAGGTCGACGTCGATCCAGTGCAACGCGCGTGGCAGCTCGAGGCGGTACGCCCTGGCATCGAGCCCTGAGGCGAGATTGACGACCGTCCGGACCCCATCCCGGTTGATGGCCCGCAGGATGATCTCGTCCATCACCGCCGTGCGGACCACCATCGGCCAGGCAAATGCTTTCGCCTTGGGCATGGTGCTCAGGATCCGCTCGCCCTGCGGCCCGGCGAGCCGCCGCGCAAAGGGGTCGTGGAAAATCGCGTCCGGACGCTCCGACTCCATCGCGCGGTACATGGCGACCCAGTGCGCCGTATCGGAGACGTGGGAGATGGGGGAGGTCATGGAAAGAAACATAGCGAGGGATGGCGGGAGCGCGTTATCGTTCGCCCCATGACCGAGAGTACGCTCCCGCCGGCGCGACGCTTCGGCGAAACTGCGCGCGACGACCTGTGGTGGCTCACACCGGTCGTCGTCTTTTTGGTGCTCGCCTCGTTCGTCGTGTACGCCACCTGGGCGGCGTTCCAGGGTGAGCACTACCGCTTTGGGCCCTATCTCTCGCCGCTGTATTCGCCCGAGCTGTTCGGGTCGCCGCAGGCGTGGTTCGGTGGCAAACCGGCGTGGTGGCCGGGGTGGGCGCCCTTTTCTCCGGCGTTGCTGATTCTCTGGGCGCCGGGCGGATTCCGGCTCACCTGCTACTACTACCGCGGTGCCTACTACAAGGCGTTCTGGGCCGATCCACCCGCCTGCGCGGTAGGGGAGCCGCGCGCCGGGTATCGTGGCGAGCGATCGTTTCCGCTGATCCTGCAGAACGTCCACCGCTACTTCCTCTATCTGGCGTTGCCGTTCCTCGTGATCCTGGCTTCGGACGTATGGCGCGCATTGTGGTTCACCGACGCGGCGACTGGCACGACGCACTTCGGGATCGGGGTGGGAACGCTGGTGCTGGCGCTCAACGTCGCCCTGTTGGGCGGCTACACGCTGAGCTGCCACTCGTTACGCCACCTGGTGGGGGGCGGCCTCGACCTGCTGTCGGGCCGGCCGGTGCGCCGGGTCGCCTATGCCTGCGTCAGCTGCCTCAACCGGCGCCACATGAACTGGGCGTGGTTCAGCCTCGTGTGGGTCGCGTTCGCTGATCTGTACGTACGTCTCTGCGCCACCGGCGTCTGGACCGACCTGCGACTCCTGTGACCGCCGCCAGCGAGACCGTTGCGTACGACGTGCTGGTGATCGGGGCCGGCGGCGCCGGTCTGCGTGCGGCGATCGCCGCGTCGGCCGCCGGGTCGAAGGTCGGCGTGATTTGCAAATCGCTGCTCGGCAAGGCACACACCGTCATGGCCGAGGGCGGCGTGGCCGCCGCGCTGGCCAACGTGGACGACCGCGACAGCTGGCGGGTGCACTTTGCCGACACCATGCGGGGAGGCCAGTACCTCAACGATTGCCGCATGGCGGAGCTGCACGCCAAGGAAGCTCCGGATCGCGTGCGCGAGCTTGAAGCGTGGGGCGCGTTGTTCGACCGTACCGCGGACGGCCGCATCCTGCAGCGGAATTTCGGTGGCCACGCCTACCCGCGCCTGGCGCATGTGGGCGATCGCACCGGGCTCGAAATGATCCGCACGCTGCAGGATCACGGCATCCACGCCGGGATCACCTTCCATATGGAATGCACCGTGATCAGCCTGCTCACCGATGGTGGCCGGGTGACCGGAGCCTTCAGCTATGACCGGGAACGGGGACGCTTCCGCGTGGTGGCCGCCAAGGCCGTCGTACTGGCGACCGGCGGCATCGGCCGCGCGTTTCGGATCACGAGCAACAGCTGGGAGTACACGGGGGACGGACAAGCGCTCGCCTACGATGCGGGGGCCGAGCTCGTCGACATGGAGTTCGTGCAATTCCACCCGACGGGGATGGTGTGGCCGCCCAGCGTGCGCGGCATTCTCGTGACGGAAGGCGTGCGCGGCGAAGGCGGCATTCTCACGAGCAAGGAAGGTCGCCGTTTCATGTTCGACGACATTCCGCCCGCCTACAAGAACCAGACGGCTGACAACGAGGAAGAAGGGTGGCGCTATTGCGCAGGTGACAAAAGCGCGCGCCGTCCACCGGAGCTGTTGACGCGCGACCACGTGGCCCGCTGCATCAACCGCGAAATCAAAGCCGGGCGGGGGTCCCCGCACGGCGGAGTGTTCCTCGACATCTCCTGGATCAAGCGCAAGCTGCCCAACGCCCCGGAGCACATCAAGCGCAAGCTGCCGGGGATGTATCACCAGTTCAAGGAGCTGGCGGGGGTCGACATTACGCAGCAGCCGATGGAAGTGGGTCCGACGACGCACTACATGATGGGCGGCGTCCGCGTAGATCCCGAGTCGCAGATGTCCACGGTCCCCGGGTTGTTCGCCGCGGGCGAATGCGCGGCGGGGCTGCATGGGGCGAATCGGCTGGGGGGGAATTCCCTGTCGGATCTCCTGGTGTTCGGCAAGCGAGCGGGGGAGTACGCCGCTCGGTTTGCCCGGGAGCAGGGCGCGCCTCGGATCGATGAACGCCAGGTGGAGGCCGCCGGCCGGCGCGCCCTGGCGCCGCTCGAGCGAGCCGACTCCGCGGACGGCGCCGGACCGTATCAGGTGCAGCACGACCTGCAGGGCATGATGCAGGACCTGGTAGGCATCGTGCGCACCGGACCGGAGATCGCGCGGGCCCTGGAGGGGCTGGACGCGTTGCGGGGTCGCGCGGAGCGCGTCGGCGCGAGCGGGAACCGCGAGTACAACCCCGGCTGGCACACCGCGCTCGACTTGCATCACCTCATGATTGTCAGCGAAGCCATCGCCCGGTCCGCGTTGGAGCGTACCGAGAGCCGCGGCGCGCATTTTCGCGACGACTTCCCCGCGAAAGACGAGGCGCTGGGCAAAGTGCGAATGGTGGTGAAGAAGGGGGCGGACGGGCGCATGGCGCTCACGCGCGTCCCGGTGCCGCCCGTCCCTCCCGAGCTGCAACGGGTGATCGAGGAGATGAAGTAATGAGCCAGGCCACGTTTCGCATCTGGCGCGGCGACGCCGCGGGCGGCGACTATCGCGACTACCGCACCGAGGTGGGGGAAGGCATGGTCGTCTTGGACGCGGTGCACCAGATCCAGGCGGAGCAGGCGCCCGATCTCGCCGTGCGGTGGAATTGCAAGGCGGGCCGCTGCGGTAGTTGCTCCGCCGAAGTGAACGGCCGGCCGAAGCTCATGTGCATGACGCGGCTCGAAGACCTGCCGCTGGAGCGGCCGGTGACCATCGAGCCGATGCGCGCCTTTCCCCGGCTCAGGGATCTGGTGACCGACGTCTCCTGGAACTACCGGGTGAAGACGCGCATCGCCCCGTTCACGCCGCGCCCGCCCGACGCCCCGGACGGCACCTGGCGCATGCAGCAGGGCGACGTGGACCGGGTGATGGAGTTCCGCAAGTGCATCGAATGCTTCCTATGCCAGGACGTGTGCCACGTGCTGCGCGAACATCAGCTGCACGAGGCGTTCATCGGGCCGCGGTTCCTGGTGTACGCGGCGGCGCTCGAGATGCATCCGCTCGATACGGCGGATCGCACCGAGGAGCTGCGCGGCGCGCACGGGATCGGATACTGCAACATCACCAAGTGCTGCACCACGGTGTGTCCCGAAGGGATCACGATCACCGACAACGCCATCATCCCGCTGAAGGAGCGGGTCGCGGACCGGGCCTACGACCCGGTGCGGAAGCTGCTGCGGTTGATCGGGTTGTCGCGCTAGCAGGGGAGGGGCCATGATCACGCCAAAACGAATTTCGACCGACGGCGTTGAGCGGGCGCTCGAGAAAGCCGAGCGGTACCGGCTGCTAAACGAGCCGAGTGACGCCGAAAGCATCTGCCAGGATATCCTGGACGTGGATCCCGAGAACCAGCGGGCGCTGGTCGCGCTGCTGTTGGCGCGCACCGACCAGTTCCAGTCCACCCGCGGGGCGAGCGTCGCGGTGGCGCGGGAGGTGCTGCCCCGGCTCACGAGCGACTATCAGCGCGCCTACTACGCCGGGATCATCAGCGAGCGCTGGGCCAAGGCGCGCCACGCGCGCGGCGCGCCGGGAGCCGGCGCCACGGTGTACCACTGGCTGCGCGAGGCGATGGACTGGTATGAAAAGGCCGAGCTGGTCCGCCCCGCCGGAAACGACGACGCGCTGCTGCGATGGAACGCCTGTGCCCGGCTGCTTGCCCGGCATCCCGAGTTGCAACCCGGAATGGAAGATCAAGCCGAAGTGATGCTCGAATAGAAGGAGGCTCGCCATGAAGGTGTTGGGAATCGCTCTCTCCGTCCTCGCGGTCGCCCTGTGCGCTCCGGCGGCTGGGCAGAATGCCCCGGCCGGGCCGGCCATCGACCCCGCGCGTCTGGCGGAGCACGTTCGCGTGCTCGCTGCCGACTCGTTCCTGGGGCGCGGACCGGCAACGCCAGGCGAGGACAAGGCCGTGGCCTACATCGCGGCGCAGTTCCGCGCCGCCGGGTTGCAACCGGGTGGCCCGAACGGCAGCTGGTACCAGGACGTCCCGCTCAATCAATACGCCATCGTCGGGGCGCCGGACCTGAGCTACACGGTGGCCGGCCGGCACCAAGCCCTGACGCAAGGTGACCAAATCGCCGTGCGTGCCAGCATGCGCAACGTGGACCGTGTCACGATCGAGCATGCCCCGCTCGTGTTCCTCGGCTATGGGGTGAAGGCCCCGGAGCGCAACTGGGACGACTTCAAGGGAATGGATCTGCGGGGCAAGGTCGGCATCGTCCTCGTCAACGACCCCGATTTCGAGACCGGGCAGGGGGATTTCGGCGGCAAGGCGATGACCTACTATGGCCGGTGGACCTACAAGTTCGAGGAAGCGGCGCGCCAGGGTCTGGCGGGACTGCTCGTCGTGCACGAAACCGCGCCCGCCTCGTACGGCTGGGCGACGGTGAAGAACTCGAATACCAACACGATGTTCGACATCGTCCGGGCGAACCCCGCCGAGGTGCACCCGCTGCTCGAAGGGTGGATTCAGCGTGACGCGGCCGTGGCATTGTTGCGGGCGGCCGGTCAGGACTTCGACGCGTTGAAACACCAGGCGCAGACGCGCGACTTCCACCCCGTGCTGCTGGACGACGCGACCTTCTCGGCGAACTATGCGGTGCGGCATGCCAGCATCCGCTCCCGCAACGTGCTGGGCCGCCTGCCGGGGAGCGCGCATCCGGACGAGACGGTGCTCTTCGGCGCGCACTGGGACCACCTCGGCGTCGGCGCTCCGGACGCGAGGGGCGACAGCATCTACAACGGCGCCGTGGACAACGCCACGGGGGTGGCGGCGGTGCTCGAGCTGGCGCGTGTCTTCGCCGCCGGGCCGCGTCCGCAGCGCTCGATCGTCTTCGCCGCATGGACGGTCGAGGAACGGGGATTGCTGGGTTCGGAGTACTACGCATCGAACCCCGTATATCCGTTGGCGACCACCGTCGCCGGGTTCAATGTCGATGCTCTGGCCCCGACCGGACCGTCGCGTGACGTGCTCGTGGTCGGCTACGGGCAGAGTGATCTCGAGGACCGGCTGGAGCGTATGCTCACCTCCAGTGGGCGCGTGATCGCGCGCGATCCGCATCCCGAGGCGGGCTACTTCTACCGCTCCGATCATTTCCCCCTGGCGAAGCGCGGCGTCCCGATGCTGTACATCGACAGCGGGGTCGACCTGTTGGCTGGCGGCACCGCCGCGGGCGAAGCCGCGGATTCGGCCTATCGGCGCGACCGCTATCATCAGCCGGCCGATGAGTACGATGCGGCCACGTGGAACATGCAGGGGATGGCGCAGGATGTGACCGCGCTGCATGACATCGGGCTGGAGTTGGTGACGTCTCGGGTGTGGCCGAATTACCGCCCGAGCTCCGAGTTCCGCTCCGTCCGCGACCAGTCGGCGGCCGCGCGGCACTGACGCCGGTCACGCCGAGGTGATGCTGGACCATGCGCCGCCGCCACCTGCCGTTCCGCCTCACTCGACGCACCGTGGTCAGCATCGCGACCCTGGTCGTGCTGACGTTCGCCGGTGCCTGGTGGCGCGGCACGTCGATCGTCAACCGGTTCCTCAGGGACTGGGCCGTGGGCGTCGTCGCTCAGCACTCGGATTCGGTGTACCGGCTCCAGCCCGTGGGCGTGCACGTCAACTGGTTGCTGCGACGTGTGCGGTTGGATTCCGCCCGGCTCACGACCAATCGCGGGGTGAATGCGCACCAACGGCAACCGCTGGCCGAGGTGCGGATCGAGCTGTCTCGGTGCACCATCAGCGGTGTGCATTTCATCGCGCTGGTCCGCGGCGCCAGCCTCATCGCCTCGTCCTTGGGCTGCGCGACGGGAAGCATTGCCGTCTCGATGCCGCGCCGAGCCGTGGACACCACGACCGCCCCAGCCCCGACGCCCTCCCCGGGACTCGTGCGGCCGGGGTTTCTCGTGCTGCAACAGGGGCTGCGCCTGCCGTCGTACCTCCGTCGGGTGGAAATCCGGCAGGTCACCTTCCCCGCGCTGACGTTCGACTTCCGCATCCCGCGCGCCCACCGGGGCGAGACGCAGCTCGACCTCGAGCGGCTCGAGTGGAACCTGACGGATTTCGTGATCGATCCCCGCGACCCAAGCGCCGGGCTACGCCCGCTGTTCAGCCGGGCGATCGAGCTCGGGGCGGCCAATTTCGTCGCCCACCCCGACAGCACGACAACCGTGCGTGTCGAGCAGCTGCGAACGAGTCTCACCGATTCGACGCTCGAGATGCGCGGCATCGGCGTGGAGTATGGGGCGCCGGGAGGCTATCGCCACGACGTGATCAAACTGCGCGTCGGCCGGACGCTGCTGCAGGGAATCGACTTCGAGACGTTCGCTACTGGTTTGGGCGTGCACGCCCGGCGCCTGGCGGTGGATTCGTTCGGCATCGATGTCACCAGCGACAAGCGCCTGCCCAGGAACCCAAATCGCCGATCCCACCGCACGCCGCAACAATGGATCGACGATCTCGATCTCGCCCTCCGGCTGGACTCGGTGGTCATGCGCGACGGGGAGCTCGTCTATCGGGAGCATGCCGTTGGTCGGGCCCGACCCGGGGTGATTACCTTCGCGGACATCCAGGCTACCGCGTCCAACGTGATCCACCGCGCTTATCGGCCGAGGTTCCCCGACACGATGTCCGTTGCGGCCACGGCGCGCGTTCAGAACGTGGCGCAGCTCGAGGTGCAGTTCGCGATTCCGCTCGACGCGCCGCAGTTCGACATGTCCTATCGTGGGACGCTGGGCGCGATGTCGGCCGCGGCCCTGAATCCGTTTATTGAAGAGGTCCTCCCACTGCGGATCGCCAATGGACAGGTGACGGGAGTCAATTTCAGCGCCACGGTGAGCGCGGGTGTCGCGCACGGTAGGATCACGCCGCGCTTCACCGACCTGCAGGTGTCCGTCATGCGTCGCGGCCGAGGGG
Organism: uncultured Gemmatimonadales bacterium; assembly: GCA_963821385.1. Classification (GTDB taxonomy): domain Bacteria; phylum Gemmatimonadota; class Gemmatimonadetes; order Gemmatimonadales; family GWC2-71-9; genus DASTHG01. Next base: position 38,499 of record CAWGDK010000006.1, on the reverse strand, counting down.
GAATTCTGGGCGGTGGCGGAATCATCGGTGGGGTGGCGCGGGGCCTCGCCTCGTTCGTGGCGAACCAGTGGGGGGTGCGCGGGAACAACCCCGACAATCCGACCAAGCCGCCGAAGAGCGGCAGGATCCTTGCCACGTTCCGGTCCAATCAGACGCTACCGGCATTCTTGTGGAGCGGAATGCGCGGTGGGCTGCTGAAGGTCGTGAAACAGTAGCCGCTTGGAGATCCGTCGAGGCAGGGGAATACGTATGTCTCCGTACGTATGCCCTGAGGACGCGACCTGGCAGTAAGAACTATTGTAAGTGGCCGTCGCTGGTCACAGCTTAGACAGCGCGATGGACCAACGCCCCGCTGTCATCAACCGCGCGGCCGCAATCAGCGGCGCGCTCCTCCTCGGCCTCGCCGCTGCATCCCTGGCGCAGCGGCCGGCCTCCGGTCTCGATCCACGAACGCCGGTCAGCCAGTACGTCCATGACGTCTGGCAGATCGACCAGGGACTGCCGCAAAACAGCGTGTTTGCGATCGCCCAGGGGCGGGATGGATACCTCTGGTTGGGTACCGAGGCCGGTCTGATCCGGTTCGATGGCGTGACGTTCACTACCTACAACTCGGCGAACACCACCGGTCTCACCGACAACTATGTGAGCGCCATCGTGGTCGACCGTGAGGACCGCGTGTGGGCGGGCACCTGGCTCGGCAGGGTGATGCGTTTGGGCGAGGGGAAATCCGTTCCAGTCCAAGGGACGTCCGGCTCGTTTGTGAATTCCCTCTACGAAGATCGTGCCGGCACGCTCTGGGCAGGGCAGAACGATGGTCTCGCGCGATTCCAGGACGGACAGTTCCATCTGGTTCCTGGAACACATGCGTCGGTCTACAGCGTGGCCGAGGATGATAGCGGAAAGGTCCTGATCGGGACCGAGGAGGGTCTCCGGACATGGCAGGACGGGAGTCTCGTGCCGTGGCAACCGGCGGGCGGTCGGATTCAAGGACCCGTGTGGACGCTGTATCGGGACCGAGAGGGAAGCCTCTGGTTCGGCACTCCGGATGCCCTCTACCGCGGCACTCGGGGACGGCTGATCCGTTTTGCAAAGGCCAACGGCCTTCCCGACGGCGGCGTCACCTCCATTCTCGAGACCCGAACCGGTCAGATCTGGATCGGCGCGGATGGCGGCGGCGTCGCCCGACTGGTCGACGGCAGGTTCCAGCCGTTTGCCGCCAAGGACGGCCTGTCTGATGACGCCGTCACGGTGCTGCTCGAAGATCGGGAAGGGAGCCTCTGGGTCGGGACCCGGCACGGGGGCCTCAATCGGTTCCGCGAGCCCATTCTCCCCATCTATACACGACGCGAGGGACTCTCGGCCAACGTCGTCTGGTCGGTCTACGGAGACCGGCAGGGCACTATGTGGATCGGGACGTCGGAGGGCCTCAACCGTTTACAGGACGGACACTTCACCACGTACACCGTCAAAGACGGCTTGCCCAGTAATTCAGTCTTCGCCACGCTGCAGACGTCGGATGGCGTGCTTTGGGCGGCGACCGGCGCGGGCATCGCCCGGCGACTCCACGATCGCTGGGAGCGCGTGGGGGCCGCAGGACCCTTCGGAGTCCGCGCAGCGGCGCTCCTGCAGGACCACACGGGCGCCCTGTGGATTGGCGGCGCAGACGGTTTGCATCGCTGGAAAGATGGCCGGCTTCACGACTACACCCAGGCGGCCGGTGTAACCTCGGCCAAGGTCCGCACCATTGTGGAGGATCGTGATGGGAGCCTCTGGATCGGCACCCACGGACAGGGACTGATCCGGTTCCAGAACGGCCTGTTCACGAGCTTCACCGTGAAGCAGGGCCTCTCGAATGACGTGGTCGAGTCGCTGTACGCTGACGACCATGGACTCTGGGTGGGGACGCAGAAGGGCCTCAACCTGGTGCGGGGTGGGCGCATTGCCCTGGTCCCGCTCGAGGACACCGCCCCGATGACCGACATGTTCGCGATTATCGCGGACCACGTCGGTAACCTGTGGATGAGCTCCAACGAGGGACTCGTCAGCGCGAGTGAGCAGGAGCTGCTCGCGGCCGCCGCGGGTCGACGCGGTCCGGTCAAAGTGCAGGAGGTGGTATCGCTCGACGGCCGGCGGCGCATCGAGTTCAACGGCGCCTCACAGAACGCAGGATGGAAGAGCCCCGACGGACGGCTGTGGTTTCCCAGCATCAAAGGACTGGTGGTGGTCGACCCGGGCCACCTGTCGAGTAATCCGCTCCCACCCCCGGTTCATATCGAACATGTTCTCGTGGACGGCCACGCGGTCGATCTCAGCGCGCCGGTGGACCTGCCGCCGAGCGGCGGCGGGCTCGAGTTGCACTATACCGCCACCAGCCTGCTCATTCCCGAGCGCGTCACGTTCCGCTACCGGCTGGAAGGGTACGATCGGGATTGGGTCGAGGCCGGTACGCGACGGGTGGCTTACTACACCCACGTGCCTGGTGGGCGGTATCGATTCCATGTCATCGCGGCCAACAACGACGGACTATGGAACCAGGCGGGCGCCGTCTTCCCGCTCCGGTTGGGGCTGCATTTCTACGAGGCGTGGTGGTTCTTCGCCCTCCTTGGGGTGGCGGTCGGGGCGTTGGTGGTGGGCGTCTTTCGTTATCGCGTGCGCCGGATCCAGCAGCACGCCAGGGATTTGGAAGCGTTGGTCGATGCACGGACTGGAGAGCTGCAACAGGAAGTTGTAGAGCGGCGCCACGCCGAAGAGCGCTACCGGCATTTGTTCGACGCCAACCCGCAGCCCGTATGGGTCAGCGACCGCGAGACCCTTGCGTTTCTGGCGGTGAACGACTCCGCGGCCCGGCACTACGGCTATACCCGTGAGGAATTCGCCGCCATGCGCCTCTCCGACCTGCAGCCGCCCGAGCAAGGGGAGGCGCTCCCGGAGTGGATCCGCGCGGCGGGCGACGGGTGGCAGGGGACCAGCACGTGGCACCATCAGAAGAAGGACGGGACCACGATCGAAGTGGAGGTGGCCGCGCATGCCTTCACGTTCGGGGGCCGGCCGGCCGCCCTGATTGTCGCCGCGGACGTCACGGCGCGTCGTAACCTCGAGGACCGGCTCCGCCAATCGCAGAAAATGGAGGCCGTCGGCCAGCTGGCGGGAGGGATCGCCCACGACCTCAACAATGTCTTGACGGCCGTGATGGCCCACGTCGACCTCGCCGTCACCGCGCTGCCGCCCGACGCCGCTCTGCAGGGTGACCTGACGCAGGCGCAAGCCGCGGCGCATCGCGGCGCCGGCATGATCCGCAAGCTCCTCGGGTTCAGTCGCCGCGAGCGGCTCGTCCTCAAACCGCTGCGGCTGGAGCAGCTGGTGAACGAGCTCGCCGCCACGTTGCGACGCGTGCTGCCCGAACAGATCGAGATCGTGGTGACGCAGGCGAAGGATTTGTTGCCGGTGGCGGCGGATGCCGGCGCCGTGCAGCAGATGGTGCTCAACCTCGCCACCAACGCCCGCGACGCCATGCCGCAGGGGGGGCGATTGAAGCTCGACGTGGAGCTGGCCACGCCCGCTGACGAGCTCATGGCGGCGCAGGAGTGGGGTGCTCCGGGGCACTATGTAGTCCTAGTCGTGTCGGACACCGGCGCCGGGATGGATGCCCGCACGCTGGCGCGCATCTTCGAGCCGTACTTCTCGACCAAACCGCAGGATCAGGGAACCGGGCTCGGCATGGCCATGGTGTACGGCTTGATGAAGCAGCACCTCGGCTATGTCCTCGTGAACAGCAAGCCGGGCAGCGGCACTGCCATTCGGCTGTACTTCCCGGTCACCAAGGAAGCGGTCCCAGAAGCCGCGCCCACGGTTCGGCACACGACGCAGAGTGGGAATCAGACGATCCTGGTGGTAGAGGATCAGGAGTCGGTCCGCAGCGCCGCGATCCGCGCGCTGACGCGGTACGGCTACCAGGTGCTGTCGGCCGCGGACGGTGAAGAAGGGCTGCAGCAGTGGCGCGCCAATGCCGACAGCGTCGATCTGATCATCTCGGACGCCATCATGCCGCGGATGGGCGGCCTGGCGCTGTACGAAGCGGTGAGCAAGGATAGGGCGGATGTCCGGTTCCTGCTCACCAGCGGGTACACCGGCGAGGAAGTCCGGAACAGTGCTCCCGTCACGGTCGACTTGCCGTTCTTGTCGAAACCCTGGACGGTCAACGAGCTGCTGACGGCGGTGCGCAAGATGCTGAAACCGGCGTGAAGCTTGTCTCTCGTACGAGCTAGGCCACACACACGGAGAGAACTATGAGGAAGGCCAAGCGTCCGTCGCGCGTCGTCAAGCCAGCCCTCCTCGCAGGCGGCAATCCACAGATCGCCAAGGCCGACGGCGACACCCCCGTGCAGGCGTACATCGCGGCCATGCCGGGCTGGAAACGCGACGTCGGGCGCCGCCTCGACGCGCTCATCGTGCGCACTGTGCCCAACGTGCGCAAGGCAGTGAAGTGGAACTCGCCCTTCTACGGCATCGAGGGGCAGGGCTGGTTCCTCGGCTTCCATACCTTCACGCACGCCGTCAAGGTGACCTTCTTCGGAGGGACCTTGCTGCGCCCCGTTCCACCCGGAGGCACGGGCAAGGACGCGCGCTGGATCGACGTCCACGAAAAGGACCTTGACGAGGCGCAGATGGCGACCTGGATGAAGCAGGCGTCGGCCCTGCCCGGCTGGGTTACCTCGGACATCCGTCAGTAGACGAAGCATCCTGCCGCTGCGAGCACGATCTCGCCTTTGTTCATGGCTTGACAGGCATATAACTTATCAAGTATATATACGTATGGTGGAATCTGCCTTCGGCATCATCGCGGAACCGAACCGTCGGGCCATCCTGAGCCTCCTGGCTTCCTCGGAGCGGTCCGTCAGCGAGATCGAGCACCAACTTCGGATGCCGCAGCCCTCGGTCTCCAAGCACCTCAGGGTGCTCCGAGAGGCCGGCTTCGTGGAGGCGCGCGTGGACGCGCAGCGGCGCGTCTACCGCATCAGACCGGAGCCGCTCGTGGAGGTCGACGCCTGGCTCGCTCCCTTCCGGCGCTTCTGGTCCGCCCACGTCGACGCGCTCGAACGCCACCTCGATCGCATGGAACAGGGGCCTCGCCAGGAAGGGAAAGAAGCGATGAGCAACCGTGAGAAGTACGCACCGGGCCCCGCGGCTGGCGCTGAGGTTCGAAAGGAAGGGGACCAGTGGACGCTCGTTCTCGTCCGAGAGTTGCGTCATCCGCCGCCGAAGGTCTGGCAAGCCCTGACCGATCCGGCACAGCTGCGTGAGTGGGCGCCGTTCGACGCCGATCGGAACCTCGGCACCACTGGGCCCGCGAAGCTCTCGACCGTGGGGGCGCCCGCCCCGCACGTCACCGAGGGGAGCGTCAAGCGGGCCGAGGCCCCGAGCTTGCTCGAGTTCAGCTGGGGCGAGAATGACATGCGGTGGGAGCTGGAGCCGCTGGTTAACGGCACGCGCCTCACGCTCTGGCACAACATTGGTCGCAAGTTCGTCTCGATGGGCGCGGCCGGCTGGCACATCTGCTTCGACGTGCTCGATCGGTTCCTGACAGGTCACCCCATCGGCCGCATTGTCGGTGGCGAGGCGATGAAGTTCGAATGGCAACGCCTCAATGCCGAGTACGCCAAGCAGTTCGGCATCGAAGCCCCGCGCCGGCCTAACTAACTGGAGGAGACAGATGAACATTCTCTTGTGGGTCCTGCAAGTCGCGCTGGCGTGGTTGTGCATCGCAGGGGGCATCTTTCAGATTTTCAAGTTTGAGCAGCTCCAGAAGGGTGTTGCCTCGATGCGCGCGCTTCCCCGGGGGCTGTGGGCGTTCCTGGGTGCGTTCGGGTGTTTGGCCGGGTTGGGTCTGATTGTGCCCGGCGCGACGAACGTGCTACCCGTCCTGACACCGATCGCGGCGGCTGGTGCGGCAGTGGAATCGGCCTTCATCAGCGCGTTGTATGTCACCTACCGCGACTTCTCCCCCCTGAGTTACAGCGTGGTCATGACGATCATGGCGGCGTTCATTGCCTATGGAAGGTTCGTGCTGCAGCCATTCTAAGGTGACCGTCTGCCGTGATCGGTGATGGCATTCTTCGAGGATGAGAACATGAAAAAGTCGGGCGCGACCCAAGGCCAGTCGGCAGCGGAGCTCATCTCGAAACGAATCGCCGAACTCGGAGACTGGCGCGGGGAAACCCTCAGCAGAATGCGCAAGCTCATCAAGGCCGCAGACCCGGACATCGTCGAGGAATGGAAGTGGATGAACCCGGTTTGGTCGCGCGACGGCATCATCTGCACGGGCGAATCCTACAAGAAGGCCGTGAAGCTGACCTTTGCCAGGGGTGCGTTGCTGAAGGATCCAGCCCGTCTCTTCAACTCGAGCCTCGAGGGAAACGTACGCCGCGCGATCGACATCCACGAAGGAGAAGCAGTCGACGAGTCCGCCTTCAAGGCGCTCATTCGCCAGGCGGTCGCCCTCAACAGTTCAGTCAAGTCGAAACCTCCAAAGAAAGCGAAGTCCTAGGGGATTCCGCCCCGCCATTGGTGGGGATGGCTCAAGAGGCTAGTATTCGCAACCCCGACCGGGTAGCTCAGTTGGTAGAGCAGCGGACTTTTAATCCGCAGGTCCCGGGTTCGATCCCCGGCCCGGTCATTTGACGCTTGGCTATGACGCTTCGTTCTCTGGTTTCCACCACGTCGATGCTCTTTGCCCTCCTGCAGGCCCCGGCCTGCGGCCAGGGCATTCCGTTCAGCCAGCACGGCACCGTCACACAGCGCGTCGGGTTCACCGACATCAGCATCACCTACAACCGCCCCGTGGCGCGCGGCCGGGTGTTGTTTGGCAAACTGGTGAAATGGGGACAGGTGTGGCACCCCGGGGCGGATTCAGCCACCACCATCATCTTCAGCAAGCGTGTGTCCATCGAAGGACAGCCGCTCGCGGCTGGGTCGTATACGCTGTGGACGATTCCCGACTCCACGCGCTGGACCGTGATTTTCAGCCGCGCCGTTCACGTATTCCACCTGCCCTATCCCGGCGAGTCCTTCGACGTCCTGCGGGTAACCGTCACACCGGTGCAGGGGAGTCATATGGAAGTGCTGGCGTACTATTTCCCGGTCGTCGGGCCCGACTCCGCGGTGCTGAACCTGCACTGGGGGACGACGATCGTTCCGCTGCACATTCACACCCAGTAGGCCGAAGCGGGCCGTCGATTTCAGTGGCCAGAGCGCTGACTGACTTTCGCCGCGCCGATCCCCATCAAGAGGACCCCACCCACGACGGCGATCCCGCCGAACAAGGACGAGGCTCGCTGGTGTTGCGTCTCCTCAGCCTGGAGCCCCCCGAACGACAAATTGTTTCGTTGCGTTCTGAGGCCCGCCAGCACGCCGAGGCCGAGCATGATCAGCAAGAACCCAATGGCACCTGATGCTCGCATGATGCGTCCTCCCGAACACATCCCCAACAGGTGTTAGTACGGGATTCCCCCAGCGAAGCCGATCAGCCAACCTGCCCAGACCAGGAGCAGGCCAACGACGATCACGATCAGTGTCGTGAGGAAGTCCACCACGTCGGCGCTCTCATGCAGGAATTCGTGAAAGTTGCGGAAGCCATGCATAGGTCGATCTCCCGATGCGCTCCCCAAAAAGAAAATGGACGATGCCAGGGCGACTCATTCGAGTCGACCGAGCACCGTCCACTGACGAGGCGAAACCCCTCGCCCGTTCCGGCTATCCTCCCGTTATCCAACCCCCGTTTTGCACGCGGGTTCCACGGTCCCGCTCACTTCGTCACGATCTTGTAAACGCTCCCGGCTTCGGTCGTCACATACAGCTCACCGTCCGCATCTTCACCGAAGCTGGTGATCAGCTCGTTGGGGTCGATGAGGGTGTATTCGTGCACGTCCGTCGCGGCGCCGCCGACCCAGCGAAAGGTGCGAATCCATCCTGAGCAGAAGTCCGCGTAGAAGTAGGTCCCTCGCAGGGCCGGAATGGCCAGCCCCCGATAGACGTACCCGCCGATCACCGAGCAGCCCTGGTTGTGCCCGTAATCCAACACGGGGAGCGTGAGGCCGCTCATGTTGCAGGACCCCCCGCCAAAGCACTCGCCGCCCTCCATGATGCGCCAGCCGAAGTTCTCTCCGCCCTGGCTGGTGTGGGAAACGACATCCACCTCCTCCCGGCTGTCGTTGCCCACGTCGGCGATGTAGAGGTCCCCCGTCCCGCGGTCGAAGCTGAAGCGCCACGGATTGCGCAGCCCGGAGTTCCACAGCTCGTGACGAATGACGGTGTCCGTCGCCCAGGGGTTGTCGGGGGGGATCGCGTACGGGCCGCTCGACCCGACGTCGAGCCGCAACAGATTGCCCAGCAGGTCGGTGCGGTCCTGTCCATGGCCATCGGGATCGCCGCAGCAGCCCCCGTCCCCCACGCTCAGGTACAGAGACTGGTCGGGTCCAAAGGCGAGCATGCCCCCGTTGTGATCGGGGAAAACCGGTTGCGGGATCGACAGTAACGTGTCCTCGCCAGGGAGAGCCGTGTCCGCGGCAGCAGTGGAGACGTGAAAGCGCGACAGCACCGTCACCGCATCCGGCCTGACGTAGTAGACGACGAAGTATCGGCTGGTCGCATAGTCCGGAGGAAACGCCAGGCCGAGGATCCCCTGCTCAGCGCCGGCGTACAGCTCGGACGTGATATCGAGGAAGGGAGTGGCCAGGAGCGTGTCGTCCTGCATGATGCGGATCTGCCCGGTCCGCTCGACGATGAACAGGCGGGCGTGATCACCGGGCGGGGCCGTGACGAACAGCGGGTGACTCAACCCCGTGGCCACCGTGTCGAGAGCGAGGTCGGGGAGGACGGCTGGGCCCGGGGTGCTCTCGCTGCAGGCGGCGATGAGCCACAGCGGGGCCACCAGCCGGAGGATCGATCGCGAAAGGGTCATGGGTGTCCGAGTGGGGTCGCCCGCAATATGGGGCGCCCCCGGGCCGGCCCGGGTGACCGGCGTCACCCGGGTACCGGTATTGAGGCGTCAGAGCGACTTCAAAAACTCGACGACCGCCTGCTGCTCGCTCTTGGTCAACCGCATGAACCGGTCGGTGACCGCGCTCGCTTCTCCGCGATGCCGGAGGATGGCGTCACGGAAGGTGAGCGAGGCCGCGTCATGCATCAGCCGCGGCCGCAGCCGGACTCCCCACAACGGCGCGGTGCGCATCTTGTTCGCCGTGTTGTTGAAGTCGGGTCGGGAGAAATTCCGCAGCGTCGCTTGCATCACCAGCCGTCCATAGTGCTCCTGCATCGTCATCACGATGCCATCCCCGGTGCCCACGTTGTGCAGCAAAAAGTCCCCGAACGGGTGGAAGATCTTTGACCCCAGGGCGACGGGGACGGTATCCATCCCGCCATTGATGACGGTTCCGGCGGCGGCGGTCGTGAGCGTGCGAACGTGGCACGTGGCGCAGCCGACCTGATCGAACAGCGTCGAGCCGAGCACCGCTGGCGGCGTATTCGCGAGAATCGTATCGCGCGCGGGGGCTTTGGTGGCGCGCATGAACTGGGCAAATCGGTCGATATCCGAGCGGCCGGTGGAGTCATCCTCATCGTTTGGTTCGGAGACCGTATTGCAGATACTCGTCACCTCGTCGGGCTGCAGCCGGCTGGTGATGCCCATCTCGTTCAAGTACGCATCCGCCGAGAACGAGAGCAAGCTGGCCTGCTGGTTTTTCCAGCCGAAGCGCCCGACGCGGGTTTCGCCGGGGGCTTCGATGATCGGGACGCGGAGCGCCTGGCCACAGATTTTGCCATGGGTGCTCTGGCACTGCGCGCGAGCGATCGCTTCGAGCGTCGTATCGTCCACGGCTTCGACGAATCCGTCGCCCAGGATGTTGAGCGAGATCCGGAAGGTGCGGATGTTCTCCGCGTCGGGCACCCGTTCCTGGATCTCCGAATCGGGGAACTGGGCATTGGGGCAAATCGCCCGGTCGTTGACGAGCGTCCGGCTGGCGATAACCGTGGTGCCGCGGCCGATCGGGAGGTCCGGATTCTGGAACCGCCCATCGGGGCCGTTGTGACCAACACGCAATTCCGACACCTGGCTAGCCGCTCCGGAGACCGGGTTCTGGTGGCATTCGCGGCACGATTGCGCGTTGTAGAGCGGGCCCAAGCCTTCGTCGATCTCCTCGGCTTCATCGAACACCGCGAGGTTCGCGGCGTGGGTCGAGTCGTTCACGAGTCCGTTGCTGAGATTGTCGAACCCGACCAGGGCATCGGGCCCGGTCGGTGGCGGATTGGGTGGCGGCTGAGGCGGCTTGGGAGGGCAGGCGGCAAGGACGAGCACCAGCGGGGCGAGCCACAGCGCGGACCGGGAAACGGATGCCAGAGTCATGGGGACGCTCGCGCGAGGGAAGTAGGAAGTGTAATCCGCAGGCCCGTATTTGTTCCGCGGATCGGTCAATCCGTTACCGGGGCCCCCGCCAGATCCTCTGTCGGGACCGCGTGGCGAGCGGCGAACTGCAGAAAATGTCGTGTGATCCCTCGCAGGGTCCTGGCCGACCAGCGGGACGACATGACGTGGCCGGCCGTCAGCAGCATGAGCGCGAACGTGGACTCGAGCCCCGGCCATGCGGTCTGCCGCACGCGCCGGGCGCACGACCGGTAGTACCGGTCCGTGAACAACAGCATCAGCACGCCTGAAGCCCGGGTCAGGCTGATGGCCCGAAACGGCATCGCCCGCATCATCCGCTCATAGGCGGGAGCCATGCGCAGGGCATGGACCAGCAGCTCCAGCCTGACGCACCGGATGCGCTCCCGCAGCGAGGGATCGTCGAAATCGGATCGTCCGAGGTCGGCCAGGAGGGCGGGGTGATACGCGATGCCACGGCTCAGATCCTTTTCGATGTCCCGCGTGACGTTGGCGAGCTGCACCATCTCGCCCGCCTGCAAGCAGTCCTCGCCCAGCTGGTCGGACACCGTGGCGTGTCCGGTGCGTTGTTGATACAGCAAGCGGGCGGCGAAGAGAAACGGCAGCCCGATCACGTTGCGGCAGTACCGGCTCAGCTGCTCTTGATTCACCAGCACACCCGCCTGGCCGGCAAAGGTCTGAGACGACCAGATCATGCCGGACGCCATGGCGTCAACCAGGTCGACAATATTGCGCCGCGCGTAAAGGGTGAGCGTCGCGAAGACCTCATCCACGAGCTGACACCGGTTCACCAGCATCACATGGGTCCGATCCCGAGGGTCGCGCGCTCGGCTCACATCGATCCCGGGCGCGGCGCTCGGCGCCGCGGATTGCTCGGGACGGAAGCGCCGGCGGAATTGCTCCAGCGCCTGCTCTCGCTCATCCGGTTCGGGGATCAGGTCTTCATACGTATCGAGGATGCGGCAGTACAAGTACGCGACTGCCGCCGTCCGGGCGGATTCCGCCGGGAGCAAGGTGATGCACGCCGCAAAGGTGCGCGCGGCATGAGGGAGAATCCTCCACACGAACGTTTCGGGGTCGGTGATCGCCTGCAGGCCATCCACGTCCGGTTCGGAGCGGGTCTGGAGCAGCTCCCTGGTCAGGAGCCAGGGGCGTCGCACGGCATAGAGAAGGTTCAGGCTCACGGCGGACTCAATATATTGTGAGGAGACCAATGAATCGAACCATCGCATTGCTCACCGCGTGTGCACTCCCGGCGCTGGCCTGTCGCGGCACGGAGCCGAGCGGTTTCATCGCCTTTCAGGTCTCGGCGCAACCCCCCGGCCGTCCCGCTCTGGACAGCGCCAAGGTCGTCGTCGCCCTCGGCAACGACACCGTGTTCCTCCATCGGGTGCGGATCGTCCTCGCGGAGCTGGCGATCGCGCCCTCCCTGGCGAACGAGTGCGAGGAAGAGGAGGGAGAGGATAACCCGCCCTGCGTGGAGTTCGACGAGCACCCGGTCGTGATCGATCTACCGCTCGGCCGCCCGATCGTACCCCGATCCACCCTACCCGCTCCGGTCACCTCATACAATCTGTTCCAGGCTATCATCCACCGGCCCACGCCCGAAGTGGACACGGCGCTGCTCCAGGCGAATCCGGAGCTCCAGGGCAAATCGATTCTGGCGGAAGGGATCTGGAGCCGGAGTGGCAAGCGTGTGCCCTTCGCCTTCGCTTCGGATTTCACCGAACAGGAGGAGATCAGCCTCGAGCCGGCCATCGCGGTCTCGAAGGGCGACTCGCTGGTCGTCACGCTGCGCGTCGATGTCGCCTCATGGTTCAAGAGCGAGGATGGAAAGTCCATCGTCGATCCCCGGACTGCCGGCCCCGGCGGCCCCAACGAGCATCTGCTGCGCGATCATATCCGCACGTCGATCCGTGCCTTCCGCGATCAGAATCGTGACGGACAGGACGACGACGCGCAGCACTAGGACGCTGTTGCACCAAGACCCACACTGAGCCCCGAGGCGTTTCGCTGTCCTGGGATGCGGCAGGTGATTCGTTTTGGCTCACGTGGGGTGGTGACCAGGCCTGCTGGTCAGGCGACAACCACCGCTCCGACAACGGCTTCTGGGCATCCCGCGAATCACGCCTCGAGGCATGCCACCTGCAATTTTCGCGGGTACAAGAAGGCTTCTCGTGTTCGTATCCCTGATCCAAGGAGCAGGCCTATGAAAGCCATTCGGTGGATCCCGGTGGCGGTGTTTGCCTTCGCGGCGTGCGCTGGCGACGGCTCCGGCCCCAATGCGGGCCGGGGGCGCATCGCGCTCGCGGTATCGACCGCGCAGCCGTCGACCGGCACCGGCACGGCGGGGGTTCTCCTGGCCGGTGACTCGACCTTCCTCACGGCCGATTCGGACACCGTCATCGTGCGCACGGTGGACCTGGTGGTTCGTCGCATCAAACTGAAACCGTCCGAGGTCGGCGGCTGCGTCTCGGATAGCGTGGAGGAGCATGACGCCGTATCGCACGACGGGTCAGACGGCGATGACTCTACCGATGTGGACGACGATTCGATCGCCGACCGGGATGACGAAGGATGTGAGGAAATCAAAGCGGGCCCCGTACTCGTTTCGCTCCCACTTGGGACCACGGCCATCGATGCCTTGGTGGATGTGAGCGCCCCGGCGGGCGTCTACGATGCGCTCGAATTCAAGATCCACGCGCCGAAACTGCCGCGCGACTCGGCCTTCCTGGCGGCGAATCCCACTTTCGAAAACGTATCGATTCGCGTGACCGGCACCTTCAGTCATGCGGGGTCCCGCACCGACTTCGTCTACGAGTCGGCGTTGGAGGCCGAGCAGGAGGTTGACCTCAACCCGCCGCTGACGGTCGACGCCGGTGCGGTCGCCAACCTCACCCTGCGGTTCGATATCTCCGGCTGGTTCGCCGGCCCGGGCGGCACGGGTCTCGTCGATCCGGCCACCGCCAACGACGGGGGCGCCAACGCGGCGCTGGTGGCCAATAACATCCGGCGCTCGATCCACGCGTTCGAAGACGACGACGAGGACGGCCACGACGACCATGACGGCGGGGATGACCACGATCATGGCCACGGGGTCGCCGGCGGAGGCCACTGACGAGGGTTGTCACGGTCAGCCGGGGGAGCGACATTATCCCCCGGCATGACCACCATCTGGGTTGACGGCAAGTACTACGATCGCGAGACGGCCGTGGTCAGCGTATTCGACCACGGCCTGTTGTATGGGGACGGCGTGTTCGAAGGCATCCGCGCCTACAACGGGCGCATCTTCCGTCTGGATGCCCATTTGGACCGTCTGTACGGTTCGGCCAAAGCCATCTGGCTCGACATCCCGTTGTCCAAGGCCGAGTTGCACGCGGTGGTGACCGAGGCGTATGCCAAGAGCCGCATGCGCGACTCCTACCTCCGACTCGTCGTCACGCGCGGTGTTGGCGACCTCGGCCTCGATCCGCGCAAGTGTCTCAAGCCCACCGTGATCTGTATCGTCGATACCATCAGGCTGTGGCCCGCCGAGAGTTACGAGCGCGGCCTTGTGTGTCTGACGGCGGCCACGCCGATCAGCCACAAGGAAAGCCTGTCGCCGCGGATCAAATCGCTGAACTACCTGGCCCACATTCTGGCCAAGATCGAAGGCATAGCGGCCAACGTAGATGAGGTGATCATGCTCGACAGCGGAGGCTACATCGCCGAAGCCAGCGGCATGAACCTGTTTGCCGTGTCGGATCACACGCTGCGTACTCCTCCCCCATACAGCGGCATCCTGCGTGGGGTGACGCGCGACGCCGTGTTGGAGCTGGGCCGGGACGCGGGCTATGCCGTCGAGGAGCTGCCCTTGAACCGCTATGACCTCTACACGGCCGACGAGGTGTTTCTGACCGGGACGGCCGCCGAGGTGGTCGGGGTCTCGCGCCTCGATGGTCGCACCATCGGTTCCGGCACCGCAGGCCCCGTCACTAAGGACCTGGCCGCCCGATTTCGGGCCCTCGCCACCCGCGCCGACTGACCCTGGAGCAGGGTCTGACCGGTTCCGATCAGCCCAAAGCTTGACCAGACATTAGCTTACGGCCCATATTGGTCGGTTCGTGACATCCACTCCCTACCGCCGAGGTGAGCCATGCCGTGGCGCGTAATTGCTTATGGGGACGAGGTTTGGCACGTGGAGCCCGTGGCGGAACGCCCCGCCTACGACCGATGCTGGCATTTGGTGCTGTCGTTCCGCGGGACTTCGGGCGGTCTGCGGGACCGTGCCTTCTGGGCACAGTATCCGATCGAGGCTACATCCAAATCGGCACTGTTCCTGCAAGCTGAAAGGATCCCAGACGCCGCGTTGTCGCACCTGCTGGTGGAGCGGCAATTGTGAACCAGTTGGCGCTGCAAGACTTGCGGCGCGTCGTGGCGGCGGTGGAGAAGTTGCGCGGGCAGGAAGTCCGGGATGTGACGGTACGCACTGACCTGCGGCATCTCAAGGTGGAGCTGGCGGGTGGCGTTATCCTGGTCATCGCCGCGGAGCGGGACGAGCAGGGACGCGCGTACCTGGAAGTGGACGTGGTGGAGGCACATCAAGATGCGGGCTCGAAACAGCAGATCGAGGTTCATTTCGATTGAGGCCGGGGCATGACCGGGCGTACCACCGCGTCGGTGGTCGACCGGCTGCGGTTTCAAGTCTTCGCCTTCGATCGGCTCCCGGACGGACGTTGCAAGGCCCGCGTGCAGTTGTCATGGATTGACGGCCGCGAGTTCATCGGCGAAAACGAAGGGATGACCTCCCAAGCCGGCGAGCTGCGCTGTTCGGCCCTGGCCGCTGTGCAGGCGCTGGAGCGGGCTGTGCATGATGGCGTGCAGCTCGAGCTGCTGGGAGTGAAGGCGGTGCGCGCGTTCGACGCCACCGTTGTGATCGTGAGCTTGTCCGTTCAGTCGGAAGGCACCGCATGGCGCATGGTCGGGTCGTATTTGACCGAGACCGACCCGACGCGCGCCGCTGCCCTGGCTGTCTTGAATGCTACGAACCGCGTCCTCGGGAACTACGTGACGACACGATGAGACCTCTGCTCCTGATCTTTTGCCTCGGCGCCTGCGCCGGGAACCACGCGGGGCCCCCGACGGTGGTGGCTCCCGCCCCGGCCCCTGCGACTGCGGCGGCTCCGGTTGCGGCCGATACGACCGCGGCGCTCGTGGGTCGCCCCGACAGCGATGCGCCGGCCGCCACGACGGTCCGGAGCGAGGAGGTGGAGCGCGAGGCGGTCCGTCTGTTCGGGCCGGAAGGTCGCGACATCCTGGCAGGGGGCGCCACTCCGACCTTCGACATCGATGTGACGAGCTATGCGGCCAACCGCCGCGTGCTCCAGTATCTCGAATTCTTCCAGGTGGACGCGCGGGACCGGTTCGCCGTGTGGCTGTCGCGGCTGTCGCGCTACGAGGGCATGATCCGTGAACGGCTGCGCGCCAAAGGCCTGCCTGAGGATCTGGTCTACCTTACGTTGATCGAGAGCGGGCTCTCGAATTCAGCCGTGAGCCGGGCGAAAGCGGTGGGGATGTGGCAATTCATCGCCGGGACGGGGCGGATGTACGGCCTGGCCGTGGATCCATGGGTGGACGAGCGCCGAGACCCGTTCAAGGCCACCGACGCCGCGGTGAACTACCTGTCGGACCTGGTGCAGCGGCTGGGGAGCGTGTATTTGGCCGCCGCCGCCTACAACGCCGGCGAAGGGCGTATCAACCGCAGCGTGCGGCGGCTGCCGGGCGAGTCCGACTCACTGACCGATGAAACGTTCTTCCAACTCGCCGATCGGCGGTACCTGCGGCGCGAGACGCGTGACTATGTCCCCAAGCTGATCGCTGCCGCGTTGGTGGCGAAGCAGCCGGAACGCTACGGCTTTACCGACATTCCGCGACTGGCGCCGCTGGCGTTTGACGAAATCCGCGTGCCCGATGCCACCGGCCTCGACGTCCTGGCGGAGCTCGCCGACACCACGACGGCGGCGCTACTCGAGCTGAATCCGCAATTCGTCCGCGGCGTCACGCCCCCCGGGCGGGAAGTCACGGTCCGGGTGCCGCGCGGTCGCGGCACCCTGGTCGCCGAGCGCTTCGATACCCTGCAGGTGACCTCGCGGATCACGTTTGTGGACCATTACGTGGCGCGGGGGCAGACGCTCTCGGAAATCGCGCAGCAGTATCGTGTGTCCGTGACGACCATCCAGGGGGCGAACCCCTGGTTGAAACCGCGCGCCCTGCGTGTCGGCCAGCGTCTGGTCATTCCGATGAGCGGCCGCATGGTTCCATCGGTGGCGCGGTCCACCCCGGTCGAGACCGCGGCTGCGCCGGCGGTCGGGGCCACCGGCTCCATGGTCGCGACGTCCCATCGCGTCCGGGCGGGAGAAACCGCGAGCCAGATCTCCCGGCGCTATGGGGTGGGGCTACGGGCGTTGCTGGATTACAACGGGTTGGACATGGACTCGGTGATCCGGCCGGGTCAGCGGCTGCGGATCCCGCCGCTGGCGCGGGCCCGCAAGAACCAGAGCGAGTAGGGCGCCGGGCGCCCTACTCGGCCTTCGTCCGGCGGTACCCCCGCATCACCGACTGCGAATACCCGTTCCGCGGATCGAGCCCTGCGGCGAGCAGCTCCTGCACTTTCGAAGGACCACGATTGTAGGACGTCAGCGCCCGCTCCAGGTCGTCGTCGTAGCGCTCCAACAAATCATGCAGGTAGCGCAACCCGAGCCGCAGGTTGGTGTCGCGGTCGTAGAGCTGCTCGATCGTGAGGCCGGGCTCGTACAGTCGCGCGGTGCTGGGGAGGATCTGTGTGAGTCCGACGGCCCCGGCGCTGCTCTTGGCCCGGACGTCAAACCGTGACTCGACCTTCACCAGACGGAACGCCAGCCCGGGCTCCACTCCCTCAGCCAGAGCGATATCGTAGATCGCCTGCGTGAGACCGGCGGTCACATTGAAGCGGTCCGAGAACTCGATCACGGCATCGGCCCGATCGAGTTGGAGCCGCGCGACGGCCAGCTCGCCGCGCATCGATTCCAACTGCTGGGACAGGGTCTGGAGATCTCCGGGAGCGCCGGCTGGGGCGGGAGACGGAGCGGTCTCGTTGGCCGTGGCCCGGCGCACCCACCCGCCGACGCCCGACACGATCAGCCCCAGAACGAAAATCATCCCCGCTCGAGCGAACAAACTACGAGATCCGTTCATACCCCTCACTGGTTCGAGCCATCAGACGGCGCGCGGCGCCAATCGCCACGGCTGCCTCCCGACTTTTCCAGCAGTCGCACCGACTGAATCTCCATGCCCCGGTCGGCGCTTTTCACCATGTCGTATACAGCGAGCAAGGCCACGGAGACGGCCGTCAACGCTTCCATTTCGACTCCGGTCCGTCCCACCGACCGCACCGTCGCGCGGATGCGCACGCCCGGCAGCCCATCATCCAAGCTGGCCCGCACCTCGATGTGATCGAGCATGAGCGGATGGCACAGTGGGATCAGATCCGCCGTCCGCTTGGCGGCCATCGTGCCAGCGATCTCGGCGACGCCCAGTGCGTCACCCTTCGCCACGGCCTGATCCGCCACCAGCCGGAACGCGTCGGCCGACATCCGGATGGCTCCCTCGGCCATCGCCGTGCGCGGCGTCTCCGGCTTCTGCCCCACATCGACCATCCGGGGACGACCTGCGTCGTCCAGATGCGTCAGATCCATCAGCGCACCGCCAGGTCATCGGCCAGTACGGCGGCGAGCAACTGCGGGTTCACGTTTCCCTGCGCCTGCTCCCTTGCCTCCAGCACCAAGGCGATCGCCTCTACCAGCCGCCCGGGGTCCGCCGCAGACCGTGCTTCGCGCCGCAACCGCTCCAGGAGCCCGTCCAGCATGTCGGTGAAGCCGCCACGGGCCTGGTAGGGGGTCTGGCGCAGCGCCGCCGCATACCGCTCGACGCCTCCCCGCTGCGGGGCTCCCAGCCACGTGTCGTCGGCTGCCCGCTCAGGTCCCCCCTTCTTGGCAAGAAGTCTGCCGATTACACCCCCGGCACCAGGCACGGTTCGATCGACATTATTCCCTTGGGAGAGCTCTTTCTGCACGAATTCTGTCACGACACTGTCTAAGACTCGGGTGACACGAATGCGCACAACGCGAGACAGGATGGTTGGAAGCAAGGCATCCGGATCGGCGGCCGTCAGCACTATAACCGTATTGGCTGGAGGCTCTTCCAGGGCCTTGAGCAGGGCATTGGCTGCTTCCGGATTCGCCTTTTGAGGAGTGAGCCGTTCCGCGTCTCCGATCACGAATACCTTCCGGGATCCCATGGCTGGGGTCAAAGTGATGCGCCGGAGCAACAATCGCACGGCCGCAACGGAATGTGACGCCATTCCTGATGGTGGCTCGTACAGCGGCTGCTCGCGGCGAGCGGCCATTTCTTCGGACAACGCCGCCTCCACCAGCTCGATCTGCTTGTCCGCGTCAGCGTTTTTCTTGGAAGGCTCGAGCGGGACAAACCAGTGCAAGTCTGGGTGGGACAACGTGGTTGCCAGCCGGCAGGCACTGCAGGCGTTACATGGGCCGTCCTCCTGGGGCGCCTCACACAGCAGGAGTTGACCCAGCCACAGGGCCAAGCGCTGTTTCCCCACGCCTTTGGGGCCTTCGATCAGAATGGCTTGGGGGAGCCGGGACGAACGAACCGATTCCAGGAGGCGGCGGCGGACGGCGTCGTGACCGTACAAAGGGCGAAGAGACATGGCAGAAATCTAGGCGGAGAACCGTCAAGAACCAGACACTCAGATCGCAACTCTATGTTCTACATAATCTTATGCAATGAAACCGGGGCTTGTCGATCCATAAACTACATATTGACAATATGTTACGTGAATAAGTGAGAGCACACTCGCATTGGATTGTCGTCAGGGGCCTGACAGGACGTCTCGAATCTTTCGAATCAGGTCCTCCGGCGCAAAGGGCTTTTGCAGGAACGGTGTGCCGGCTTCACGCACGCCATCCAGAATCGTCGCGTCATCGGTGTAACCGGAGCAAAAGAGCACGCGGATCATGGGGCGCTTGGCGGACAGTTGGCGCGCCAATTCCGGGCCAGCCATCCCCGGCATGACGACGTCCGTCAACAGCACGTGAATGGCGCCTGCGTGCCGTTCGGCGATGGCCAGGGCCTCCACTCCGTCGGGAGCGACGAGCACGTGGTAGCCGCTGGTCTCGAGCGCGCGACGGGCAAACTGGCGCACTGCGGCCTCATCCTCCACCAGGAGGATCGTCTCGGAGCCCCCGCCTGGCGCGGGGGCGGTGGCCAGCGCCTCTAGCGCGATGGGGCCTGTGGCCGGCGTCAGGTACACGCGCACCGTCGTACCGGCCCCCGGTTCCGAATCGACGTAGATGAAACCGCCGTTCTGCTTCACGATCCCGTACACCGTTGCCAGCCCCAGGCCGGTGCCTTTCCCCAGCTCCTTGGTCGTGAAAAACGGCTCGAACAGATGCGCCCGCGCCTCAGCGGTCAGACCGATGCCCGTGTCGGAAACCGCGAGGTGCACATAGGGCCCCGGCGGCGCTGGTGGGGAGTTATCCGGCTGCAGCGCATCGAGTACGACCGATTCGGCCCGCACGGAGATGCGCCCCCCATTCGGCATGGCGTCTCGCGCGTTGACGACGAGGTTGAGCACGACCTGCTCGATTTGCCCCGGGTCGCTGCGGACCGCGAGGGGAGTGGGGGCGAGGAAGAGCACCAGCTCGATGTCTTCTCGGATCAACCGGCGCAACATCGAGTCGAGGTTGCGGACGGCCTCATTCAGGTCGATCACTTTCGGCGCGACCACCTGGCGGCGACTATACGCGAGCAGCTGGCGCGTGAGGTCCGCGGCGCGCAACCCGGCGCGCCGGATCTCTTCCAGGTCCTCGCGCACGACGTGGTTAGGCTCGACTTCGCGCAGCGCCAGCTGCGCCGAGCCGAGGATCGCGGTCAGCAGGTTGTTGAAGTCGTGGGCGATGCCACCGGCCAGCCGGCCCACGGCCTCCATCTTTTGGGCCTGGCGCAGCTGTGCTTCCAGGCGCCGCTGCTCGGTGACGTCACGCGCCAGCACGAGGCGCGCCGCCTGGCCGGCGAACTCAATGGCGTGCGCCAGCAGCTCGACTTCGATTTGGGTGCCGTCCTGCTTCAGGTGATGCAGGCCGCTCCGGATGGCCGCCGTTTCCCCAGGGCGCCGCAGCAGCAGATCCACCGCCTCGTGCTCGTCCGGCGGGTGCAGGTCGGTGACGGTGCGCGCCATGAACTCCGCTTCCGAGAAGCCGTAGCTCGCGATGGCCGCCTGGTTGACGGCGAGAATGCGGAACGAGTCGTCCGCGTGCACCCACATCGGCTCGGGGTTGGCCTCGAACAACAGCCGGTACTTGGCCTCACTGTCGGCGAGCTGCTGCTCCGCCCGTTTGCGCTCGATCACCAGGGCGATCTGGGTCGAGACGAACTCCAGAATCAGCCGTTCGCGCTCGCCGTAGCGGACCCCGGGAGAATACGTCTGCACCGCGATCACGCCGAACGTGCGGTCGTCCGCCCGCAGTGGCACGCCGACCCAGTCGAGCGAGGGCGTACCGATGAGCTGGACTTCCCCCTCTTCCACCAGCCGGTTGTACACCTCGGGCGTGGCGAGCAGCGGCGTGCCCGTGCGCAGCACGTATTCCGTGAGGCCGTGGCCGATGGGTCGGTCCGGGATGGCCGGCTCGAATTCATCCTCGTTGTACGGGAACGAGATGGTCTGGGTCGCTTCGTCGTACAGGGCGATGTAGAGATTGCGAGCCGGCATCAGCTCGCCCACAATCGCGTGGACGGCCCGATACAGCTCCGGGAGGGACCGGGCGGTGTTGGCGGCGTCGGAAATGCGGTACGTCGCCGACTGCACCCCTTCGGCGCGGCGTCGTTCGGTGACGTCCCGCTGCGTCCCCCACACCCGCACCAGCGCGCCATTCTCCACGAAGCCGACGGCGTTGCTCATGAAGACCCGCTTGGTCCCGTGACTGTCGAATTCGTGGTACTCCGCGTCAATGTCGCGATTCCCCAAGCGGATGAACGCGCGCATCGACTCGCGGTTCTTGAGATCGTGCTGATCAAAGAATTCGTAGATGGCGCGTCCCACCAGCTGCTCCGGCCGCTCGAACCCGTACATCTGGGCGAACACCACGTTGCACTCGGCCAGCACGCCGCTGCGGTAGTGGGCGTCGATTTGCTCTTCCACCGGGCGATCGATGGGGACGGGCGGCTGGTGCTCGATGCGGAACACGCCTTCGGAGGTCTGCGCGATGAACGCGCGATACCGCTCCTCGCTTTCCCGCAGCGCCCGCTCGGCCCGCGCCCGCGCCGTCACGTCGCGGAAGCTCCAGACCCGGCCCACCGGGAGGCCGTCGAGCCGTTGCGGCAGGGAAAACCGCTCGAAGATCCGCCCATCCTTGAATTCCAGCATGTCGAAACTGGCCGCCTCGGGGTTCGCATACAGCTCGCGCACCTTGACGAGGAACGGCTCCGGGTCGATCAGCTGATCGACGACGTGCGCCAAGGCGCGATCGTCGTCGCGGGAGTCGAGGATCGGCTGGGGAATCCGCCACAATTCGATGAAGCGGCGGTTGTACGACAGGATACGCCCGTGGGTATCCACGACCAGAATGCCGTCGGTGGTGGATTCGAGGGTGGATTGCAACAGCGAGACGGTGCGGCGCGCTTCGGCTTCGACGGCATGCCGAGCGGTGAGGTCGCGGTAATTCACGACGACGGCGCGGATCACCGGGTCGTCCAGCCGGTTCACGCCCACGCCCTCGATGTCGCGCCAGCTGCCGTCTTTGTGCCGATACCGCACGGCGGCCGTGATGGGGTCCGCTGGATGGGTGACGAGGCCGGCGAACAGGGTCTGGACGCGTGCGAGGTCGTCGGGATGCAGCAGCTCGAACGCGCTCCGGCCCGCCAGCTCCTCCGGGGCATACCCGAGCACGCGGATCACGGCCTGGGAGGTGAACAGGATATTCCCGGACCCATCCAGCAGGGCGAACACATCCGAGCTGTGCTCTAGGATGGCCCGGAGCAGCTCATTGTTGAGAGAGCCGGAGACGTCTGGTTCGGCGGGGAGTGTCACGGCCTAAATCTGCAATTCAAGGCCGAAAACGCCATGCGCATGGGATACGTGGACTCCCGAGGAGGGACTCGAACCCCCGACCCGCCGGTTAACAGCCGGCTGCTCTACCAACTGAGCTACTCGGGAAAAGAGCTATCAGCTATCAGCTATCAGCTATCCGCTGTCAGCCGAGGCCGGGAATATCGTTGGCCGACCACTGGAGTTCAACCGGAGTCGTCGGGTGTTGCTGAGGGCTGAAAGCTGATGGCTGATGGCATATTGCGCATTTCAGCCAGGATCATGCCTGCCAGAATCAGCCCGCCACCCAGCCACTGCGATGAGGAGAGCCGCTCGCCCAACACGAGCCATGAGGTGATCGCGGCGAAGAGGCTTTCACTGCAGAACAGCACCGAGGCCCGCGCGGCGGACATGAACCGCTGCGCTTTCATCTGGAGCAGCAAGGTCACCACGGTCGCCCCGAGAGCGGTATACACGAGCGCGGCCACGAAGCCCCGGGACCAGGCGACGTGGGCGTCTTCGACGAGTAACGCCCCAACGGTGGCCAGAATCGTCGTGCCGGCGATCTCCAGCCACACGAGCCTGAGCGGGTCGTGACGTCGGGCCACGAAGCCCGTGGCCACGATGTGCCCACCGTACAACACCGCCGTGATGAGGGTGAGGGTGTCACCGCGGTTCAAACCACCGCGATCGGGCGCGGTCAGAAAGAACACGCCCAGCCCGGCGAGGACCAGCGCCGCGAGTACGGCCCGCCTCGGGCGCTCGCGCAACGTGACGGCCGCAATCGCCGGGGCCAGCACCGATGACAGGGCGACGAGAAACGCCGAGCGGGAGGGCGTCGTCCATTGGAGTCCGGTGGTCTGCGTCAGAAAGCCTATGCCGAGCAAGAGTGACAGCAACGCGCCGCTCGCCAGCTCGGCGCGGGTGAATCTCCGCTCGAGGTGGACAAACGGCGCGAGCACGAGGGTCGCGAGGGCGAACCGGATCGCCGCGAAGGCCAGCGGGGAGGCGGAGGCCAGTGCCAGCTTGACGACCACGAAGCTCACGCCCCAGAGCAGGCAGGCGAAGAGCAAGGCGGCGTCCGCCCGGCGCTGGGTCAGCGGAGCTCCTGCAGGTACCGCCCGGTAACGCTGGCGGGGATGCCCGCGACTTCCTCGGGGGGGCCGACGGCCACGACCCGGCCGCCGTCGGCCCCGGCGCCGGGTCCGAGATCGATGAGCCAGTCGGCCCGTTTGATGACGTCCAGATGATGCTCGATGACGAGCACAGTATGGCCGGCGTCGACCAGCCGGTCCAGAACGCGACACAACGTGCGGACGTCGTCCAGATGCAGGCCCGTAGTCGGCTCGTCGAGGATGTAGAGATTGCGCCGGCCGCCACGGGCCGGCCGGCCTCCGGCCAGGGTCAACTCGCGCGCGATCTTCAACCGTTGCGCTTCGCCGCCGGACAGCGTGGTGGCGGGCTGCCCAAGTCGCAGGTACCCGAGACCGACCTGTTGCAGCTGCCACAGCGCCCGGGCCAATCGCGGCTGCTTGTGAAAGCGGTGCAGCGCTTCATCCACCGTCCATTCGAGGACGTCATGGATGGAACGTCCGTCCAGTTTCACCTCCAGCACTTCGCGCTTGAAGCGGCGGCCGCCGCACGTCTCGCACGGCACGAATACATTGGCCAGGAACACCATCTCGACCTGCACCGCCCCCGCCCCTTCGCACGCCTCGCACCGCCCGCCGGGCATGTTGAACGAAAAGGTGCTGGGGGTATAGCGGCGCTCCCGGGCCCGGGGCAGCGCGGCGAACAGCGCTCGCAGCTCGTCGAATGCCTTGACGTAGGTCACGGGATTGGAGCGCGGGGTCCGACCGATGGGCGATTGATCGATCAGCACCACGTCGCCGATCGCCTCCCATCCCTCCAGGCCGATCACGTCTCCCACCGGCTCGCCGAGATGCTCCTTGGCCGTGTGGGCCCCGCGCACGCGGCGCTCGAGCTGGCGGTAGAGCACGTCGTGCACCAGCGTGGACTTCCCCGACCCGGACACGCCGGTCACGACCGTCAGCGTATGCAGCGGCACGCGCACGTCCACTCCGTCGAGGTTGTGCAGGCGCGCGCCGCGGACGGTGAGCCAGTGCGTGGTGGGCCGGCGGGCGGAAGGCACACCGATGCGCTTTTCCCCTGAGAGATACTGGCCCGTCAGGGTGCCGGCCGCGCGCACGCCGGCGGCAGGACCCTGATAGACGACCTCGCCGCCCGCCGCGCCGCTCTTGGGGCCGAGCTCGATCATCCAGTCGGCAATAGCCATGGCGGCGGGATCGTGCTCGACGACGACGACGGTGTTGCCGGCGTCGGTCAGGCGACGGAGCAGGGCGAGGAGCCGGGCGATATCGCTGGGGTGCAGTCCGATCGATGGCTCGTCCAGGACGTAGAGCGTATCGGTCAGGTGCGAGCCCAAGGCGTTCGATAACGCGATCCGCTGCGCTTCGCCTCCCGATAGGGACCGGGTCTGGCGATCGAGCGTCAGATACCCGAGTCCCACATCTACCAGGAACGACACGCGGGCCCCCAGCTCGGCCAGCAGGTGCCGAGCCACCGCCTGCTGGAACGGCGGCAGCACCAGGGCTTCGATCCAGCGTTGCAGCTCGGCCGCCGTGATCGACGCGGCTTCCGCGATGGTCCGTCCCTCGACGCGGACGGCGAGCGCCTCGGCCTTGAGGCGTGCGCCGAGACAGGCGGGGCAGGTCTTGGCCAACTGATACTGCCGGAGGAACACGCGGATGTACTGTTTGTACCGCTTGCTCTCCAGCCGCTCCAGGAACGGAAACACGCCGAGGTACCGGCCGGTCGCTCCGTGCAGCAGGAGCTGTCGCTGCCGTTCCGCGAGATCCCGCCACGGCCGGTCGGTGGGGATGTTCTTGGCGCGCGCGGTCTCCCGCAACAGACGGCGGCGCCCTTCGTAGCGCGGCTTGGTCCAGGGATCGAGGGCGCCGGTCTCGATCGTCCGGGCGGAGTCGGGGACGATGAGCGATTCGTCGTACTCCAGCACCGCGCCGAAGCCGTTACACCCCGGGCAGGCGCCCCGCGGGTTGTTGAACGAGAACAGGGCCGGGGTTTGGGCCGGCGCCGGCGCACCGCATGCCGAGCAGGTGGGATGGGAGGAAAAGCGCCGGCGATCGCCGTTGGTCAGCGCCACGGCCACGCCCTCGCCTTCACTGAACGCCGTGGCCACGGCGTCGGCGAGGCGTCCGCGGTTGGCCAGGGTGGGAGGCAGGCGATCGACGATCACCAGCACTTCGGTGCCGGTTCGTACTCGGGCTTCGGCCTCGGGGCCATCGAGCCGCAACACTTCGCCGTCGACCTGGGCGCGCACAAAGCCGGCGGCCACCAGTTGCGCCGGCGCATCCACGTCCGGACGATGGGCGCTCTCGGGCAGGGGAAAACTGATGAGCACGGGCTCCGTGGGCTCCCCGTTCCCGGCTGCGAGGATGCCGTCGACCACCTCCTGGACCGTGTCCACCTTCACGACCGCGCCACAGGTGCGGCAATAGGGCGTTCCGACTCGTGCCCACAGCAGCCGCAGGAAATCGTAGATCTCGGTCGCCGTCCCGACAGTGGAGCGGCTGGACGTGGTGGGATTCTTCTGCTCGATCGCCACCGCCGGCGAGAGGCCTTCCAGGGAATCCACCAGCGGCTTGGGCATCCGCTCCAGGAACTGCTTGGCGTAGGTCGATAGCGACTCGATGTAACGGCGCTGACCTTCGGCATAGAGCGTATCGAAGGCCAGCGAGCTTTTCCCCGAACCCGATGGTCCCGTGATCACCGTGAGCGCCCGACGGGGCAGCTCCACGGTGATGCCCTTCAGGTTGTGCTGACGCGCGTTGCGAAGGACGACGCGATCGGAGGCCGGCGACATAACCCGGAAACTTAACCACGCCAGGCCGCATACTGGACGTGTGGTCTGGCGGCGTTCCCCGAAGGACCTAGTTTGGAGCCCCGATGGCCCTCCTCACCCCCCGACTGCTCCGCCGCGGCCTCGAGCTGTTTGCGATCATATCGGTCCTCGGCGTCGTCGGGCTGCTGCTGTATGGCGACAACTTCAATGCGTTTGTCGGTGCGATCCTCGGGCTGCGCTGGGGATGGTTCGTCATCGGGCTGGGGCTGGCCTCCATGGATTGGCTCGGTGGCGGAACCCGGCTGTGGGTCGTCGCCCGCCACGTGCATCCGGGAGTGCGCTGGGGCGACATGGTGATCTCGGGGGGGATGAGCGCCTGGGGGGCTTACCTGACCCCGTTCCAGTCGGGGGCCGGTCCGATGATGATGTGGACCATGCGGCGCGCCGGGGTGAGCCTGCCGGAAGCGATGATTTCGACGTTCATGACGTTCGTCACTACCGTCATCTTCTTCGCCGTTGCGGGACCGCTGGCCATCGTGCTGGGCGCCGGGCACTCGCTCGAGCAACACGGGGTCGTGCTCGGCATCACCCTCTACGACCTGTTCCGGACCAGCCTCCTTATTTTCGTGCTGATCGGCATCGTGATGGCGTTCGCGATGTTCTTCCCCCGGCTGCTGCGGGATTTCGTGCACTGGGTCGCGACCCGGATCCACACGCGCAGCCAACGCACCGCCGACCGGATCGACCACCTGCGGGAGGGGATCGATCGCGCGCACGAGTGCATGGTCGCCTTCTGGAGCCCCAAAGGGGTCCTCGCTATCGGGTGGGCCATCATCCTGTCGGCACCGTCCCACGCCAACAAGCTCCTGGCCGGCTACGTCGCCATGCGGGCGCTCGGGCTGCCCGCACACTTCGTGGACATTCTGCTGGTCCAGACGTTCATCTCTTTCCTGCTGTATTTCGCCCCGACGCCGGGGGCCTCGGGGCTCGCCGAGGTCCTTTCGGTTGCGGTGATGTCGATCTACGTTCCGCGTCCGCTGCTGCCGAGCTATACGCTGCTCTGGCGGTTCATCAACAGCTACGCCACTGTCATTTTCGGCTCGCTGCTGTTCTGGCGTTGGCTGCGCAGTGGGTTGGTCGGCAAAGAGGAGACGGTCGGCGCAGAGCCGACCGCGACCGCGTCGGGGCCGTAAACTGTGTCGGCTTGCCCGGTTACAGGCCGGGGCGTAACTTCTGGGCTTCGGTCAGCGCCCTGCGGAGAATCAGCCTCATGTCCATGCTCGAACTCGGCGGCAAGCGGTATACGATCCCCATGGGTGACGTCGCCCTGGGGAGCGACCCCGGGTGCGTGATCGCGCTGACCGGGCCGGGGTTGCTGCCGAAGCATGCGTTGCTGCAGGGCCAGCCGGACGGGCAGGTGATCATTCGCAAGGCGGCGCCCGAGGCCGAAGTGATGATCAACGGGGTGCGGCTCGGGGCCGAGCCGACGCCGTTGTTGCATGGAGACAAGCTGCAGGTGGCCGGTCAGGAACTGACCTTCGTCGACGAACGCCGCAGCGGCAGCACCCAATACGTACCGGCCATGGTTGTTCCGGCCGAGGGTGGTCCGTCGAAGCCTGGTGCCGGCAAGTCGGTCGGCACCACCGGGGGCCGCCTCGTGTCTCTGACCGATGGACGCGAGTATACGATCGTCACCGCCTCGCTCGTCCTCGGTCGCGAAGCGGGCTGCGACGTGGTCGTGCCCGGGAAGGACGTCTCGCGGCGTCACGCGGAGATCGTCGCCTCGCCCAAGGGCTACCTGCTGGTCGATTCGAGCACGAACGGCGTCTACGTGAACGACGAGCGTATCCAGGGGCAGCGGGTGTTGGCGCGAGCTGACGTGATCCGCATTGGGGAAGAGAGTTTCCGCTTCTATTCGGACCAGGTGGCCCCTCCGCCGGGGCCGGCCGCTAGCGCGCCGGCGGCCGTTCCCCCGGCCGGGGCGGCGCGACTGCAGAACACGTCATTCGGAATGCCAGCGACGCCTCGGCCGACCGCACCCACGCCCAGCCCGGCGGCTGCCGCCGCGGGCACGGGACCGCTGGCCAACCTACTGGTGCGCACCGGCGTCCTGAAGGGCCAGCGGCTGATCGTGAAAACGCCGGTCGTCAATATCGGGCGAGCCGACTACAACGACCTGGTAGTGCCCGACGAGTCTGTCTCCACCTCCCACGCGAAGCTGCAGCGGCGCGAAGGCATCTGGGTTCTGTCTGATCTCGAATCCACCAACGGCACCTTCGTGGACGGGGAGAAAATCACCAGCGACACGCCGATCGCCCCCGGTACCATGGTCCGGTTCGGCGATGTCCAGCTGGTGTTCGAACCGACCGACGACGCTTTGGGCGTCGCGAAGGGAGGCGGGACCAAGGTTATCGAGTCCTTCAAGCCCGGGGCGGCCCAAGCGCCCGCGGCGCCCCCTCCACCTCCGCCGCCATCGGCTGCCGCTCCGCCGGCACCGGCGACACCGCCCAAGCCAGCGCCGGCACCGGCGCCGGCTCCAAGACCGGCCGCGACACCCACGCCCAGGGCCGCGACGCCGGCCAAGCGTCCGCCGCCGAGAGGGAGCGCGCCGCCGCCGCAACAACAGAAGAAACAGGGGAAGGGCTGCGGTGGGAGCGCGGCGGTCATCGTGCTCGCCGCCTCAGCCCTGATCTACTGGATCTTGGTGTAGACTACTCGACGTGCACATCACCTGCGCGGGTCGGACCGACGTCGGCATCATCCGGTCGGGGAATGAGGACAGCTACCTCATGGTTCCCGACCGGGGAATCTTCGTCGTGGCGGACGGCATGGGGGGGCACGCAGCGGGTGAAGTCGCGAGCGAAATGGCGGTCCATCACATCGCGCGCGAGCTCGGTTCCCTCAAAGGCCTCGGCGACAAGGACGTCACCGAGCGGATGCAGCAGGCCATCCGGAGCGCCAACGCCGCCATTTTCCAGCGCACCCTCACCGAACACGACAAGCGCGGCATGGGCACCACGGTCACGTCCCTGGTGCTGTACGAAGGCCGATTCCTCATCGGGCAGGTCGGGGACAGCCGCGCCTACCTGTTGCGGGATGGCCGGCTGACGCAGGTCACCAAAGACCACTCCTATGTCCAGGAGCAGGTGGACGCCGGGTACCTGACGCCGGATCAGGCCCGCACCCACCCCTACAGCAACGTGATCACCCGCTGCGTGGGCGCAAACAGCGACGTGCAGCCGGACATCTACGTCGGATCGGTGAAGACGAACGATCTCTTCCTACTGGCTTCCGATGGGCTGACCGGGATGCTGGAGGATCCCCAGCTGCACGAAATCATGAAGCGCGGGGACCAGATGCCGCAGGAACAGGTGGATCAGCTGATCAACGAGGCCAACCGCCACGGCGGTCTCGACAACATCACGGCGATCGAGGTCCGGATCGATTCGATCGATTACCCGAACGACGACGAGACGACCCAGGCGACCCAGTCGCCCGGTCGGAAACGCTGAGCAGCGGACCATCCTGAGCGAGCCGCGCCACGACTTCCTCGCGCGGCCACCCCACCAGCGCGATCACGTCCGCCGCCGCGATCTGCACCGGTCGTAGCGTAAATACCCGCAGGCGCCGTGCCGACCGATACAGCTCCTGCGCGACCCGGGGCAGGCCCAGGTCCGCTTCCCCATCCGGCCCGGCGAGCTGCCGCACCTCGCCGTCGCGGCGCACCAGCGGTAGGTCGACCGTCAGCATCCCCTCCTTCACCGGGAAGTCCAGGAACAGCTCACCGGGCGCGAGGCCCACTTCGCGGGCCATCCGGTCCTCCACCTGCTCGACCAGATCCGGATCCGTGCCCGGCCAGGACGTTGTGGCGGCGGGCAGGTCGGTTGCCGGGACGTCCAAGGCGCGTTTGGCAAGCCGCCGCTCGGCCAGGGCTCGGGCCAGCCCGGTGGGGTCATCGTGTCCCAGCTCGTGGATCAACCCGTCGTCGGTCGCCGTCGCCACGTCTTCCACTCGGATCCGCCCGTCCCTGATCGCCCGCCGCACCAATCGCTTGAACATCGCGGTGGCGCTGCGAACGGCATGGTGCCAGTACACGGTGCGGTACATCTGGTACTTCGCGAACAGCAACGATTCGAGGGCAGCCAACCCCTTCTCGTGCAAGGCGAGGGTGATGCGTCCCCCAGGGCCGCGCGCCAAAGTCAGGGCGGAGAGCAGCCGCTCCACGTCGATCACCCCGTAGGGCACCCCGCACATCCACGCGTCGCGTGACAGATAGTCGAGCTTGTCCACGTCCAGCGAGCCCGAGACGAGACCCGCCAGGGGCTCCCGGGACTGGCCGCGTATCAGCGCGAGCAGCTTGGCCGGCGGAGTGCCGTGCCGCTCGAGCGTGGCCGCCAAATCGGTGCGGGTGAGGTGACGTTCGGCGAGCGTCTCGTGCCCGGCCAAGCCGGCCTCTTCGAGCGCATGCGAGAACGGATAGTGTCCGATGTCGTGCAGCAGGGCCGCGAGGCGTAACCGGGCGGCGTCGTCGGCATCGATCTGGTGCCCGCCCTCTTCGAGCAGCGTCAGCGCGCGGCGACAGAGATGATAGGCGCCGAGCGCGTGCTCAAACCGGGTGTGAGTTGCCCCCGGGTAGACGAGAAACGCGTGCCCCAGTTGGCGCACGTAGCGGAGCCGTTGGACGGCGGGGGAGTCCAGCAGCTCGAGCGCGTCGGGCTCGAGCCGGATGTTGTTCCAGAGCGGGTCGCGGACGAACTCGAGTCGTTTCACGCCTTCGGACCGGGAGGACCCGCCGCCCGCACGGCGTCCTGCACCTGATCCTGAAACTGCTCGAAGTTGCGGCGGAACAGCTCGGCGAGGCGCCGCGCTTGCGCGTCGTAAGCGGCGGGATCAGTCCAGGTGCGTCGCGGGAACAGCAGCTCGGCCGGCACGCCGGTCACCTCGGTCGGCACGGCGAGCTCGAACGCCGGCTCCTGGACGGTCGGGACACGGTCGAGTTTGCCGGCGAGCGCCGCGCGCACCATGACACGGGTATGCGCCAGGCGAATCCGCTGGCCGGTGCCGAACGGGCCGCCGGTCCAACCGGTATTCACGAGCCAGCACTGCACGCCATGGCGCGCGATCTTCTCGCCCAGCATCGTGGCGTAGGTATTGGGATGTCGCGGCAGGAATGGAGCCCCGAAGCAGGCGCTGAACGTCTCTTTCGGCTCGGTCACCCCCCGCTCCGTGCCCGCCACCTTGGCGGTGTAACCGGACAGGAAGTGGTACATCGCCTGCGCGGGGGAGAGCCGGGCGATCGGCGGCATCACGCCGTACGCGTCGCACGTGAGAAAGATGATGTGCTTTGGATGGCCGGCGATGCCGCTCGGGACATGGTTCGGGATAAAGTGAATCGGATACGAGGCGCGGGTATTCTCGGTGATCGCCGCCGAGTCCAAGTCCAGCGCGCGTGACGCGGGATCCACGACCACGTTCTCGAGCACGGTGCCGAAGCGTTTGGTGGTCGCGTAGATCTCGGGCTCCCCCTCGGCCGAGAGCCGGATCACCTTGGCATAGCAGCCGCCCTCGAAGTTGAACACGCCGCTGTCGCTCCAGCCGTGCTCGTCGTCGCCGATCAGCCCGCGCTCGGCGTCCGCCGACAACGTCGTCTTCCCGGTGCCGGAGAGTCCGAAGAAGAGCGCCACATCTCCCGTTTCGCCCACGTTGGCCGAGCAGTGCATCGGCAGCACGCCTTGGGCGGGCAGCAGATAATTGAGGACGGAAAAGATCGATTTCTTCATCTCGCCGGCGTACCGTGTGCCGCCGATCAACACCAGGCGGCGCGCGAAATTCAATACGATGAACGTGCCGGTCCTGGTGCCGTGCGTTCCCGGATCGGCCTGGAGCTCCGGCGCATGGAGCACCTGCCACGCCGGTTTGAATGCGGCGAGGTCCTGCTCGGAGGGGCGCAAGAACATGTTGTAGACGAACAAGGTGTGCCACGCGTTGGGGCTCACGAATCGCACCGGGATCCGGTAGGCCGGATCGGCGCCGGCAAACAGATCGCGGACGAACAGCTCCTGCCCGTTCAGGTGTCGGACCACGTCCGCGTAGAGGCGATCGAAGTGCTCCATGGCGAGCGGCTGGTTGACCTTGCCCCACCAGACCTCATCCGCATAGGACGGGTCGCGGACCACGAACTTGTCGTTGGGGCTGCGTCCGGTGTGGGGGCTCGTCACGGCACAGAAGGGTCCCGATTCGGCCAGCACACCCTCGCCGCGCCGCACCGCGTGCTCGTACAGCATCGCGGGTTCGAGATTCCAGAACAGCGCGCGCTGGGGCGCAAAGCCGCCCAGGTGCGCTCCTGAAGCGCGAGTGCCGGTGGTGGTCGGAGCGGTCGTCATGATCGTTCCTTTAGTGTGCGGGCCGCCCTTGGCGGCGATGTTCCAGGGCATCGACTGCGGCAAGGACCGCCACATTCACGATTTCGTTCACTTCGGCCCCACGTTGCAAGACATGTACCGGCTGGGCCATGCCCACCAGGACGGGCCCGATGGCCTGGGCGCCGCCCAATCGATCGAGCAGTTTGTAGGCCACGTTGGCGGAGTCGAGATTCGGAAAGATCAACACGTTGGCCGCATGACGCAGCTTGGAAAATGGGTAGGTCCGGGTCAGGATCTGTTCGACCACGGCCGTGTCCGCCTGCATCTCTCCGTCCACCTGCAGTTCCGGCTCCCGCTCATGCAACAGCCCCACGGCACGGCGCACTTTTTCCGCCGCCGGATGCTTGCCCGAGCCGAAGTTCGAAAACGACAACATGGCCACGCGTGGCTCGAGGCCGAGCCGCCAGACGAATCGCGCGGTGGCCGAGGCGATCTCGGCCAGGGTCTCGCTGTCCGGGTCGATGTTCACCGTACAATCGGCGAAGAAGAACGTCTGCTGTTGGAAAACCATCATGTAGATGCCGCTCACGTGGCGGCGACCCGGCTCGATCCCGATGATCTCGAGCGCCGGCCGAATCGTGTCGGCGTAGTGCATGTCGGTGCCGGCGACGAGGGCATCGGCGCGGCCCTGCCGCAGCATCAGGAGGCCGTAGTACAGCGGATCCAGCACGCGGGTGCGCGCCTCGCGCAGCGTGATCCCGCGCCGCTGCCGGCGCCGCCACAGCTCCTGCGCCATCGTCTCACCGTCCACGGCGCGGCGCGGGTCGACGAGCTCGATCTCCTCGAGGGTCACCCCGGCGTCGTCGGCCTGGCGACGCATGCCGTCCAGATCTCCCAGCAGGATCGGGTGGGCCACGCCGTCGTCCGCGAGCTCACGAGCGGCTCGCAGCACGCGCGGATCCTCGCCTTCGGGGAAGACAATGCGCTGCGGATCGTTTTGCGCCCGCGTGGCCAGGCCGCGCATGATCTCGCGCGCGCGGCCCAGGCGCGCGTCCAGCTCGGCGCGATATTCCTCGACGTCGATCACCCGTCCGGCGACGCCCGACCCGACGGCCGCCCACGCGACGGCGGGGGCGACCCACAGCAACACGCGCGGATCGAACGGCTTGGGGATCAGGTACTCCGGGCCGAACCGGAGTCGCTCGAGGCCGTACGCGCGCATCACCGATTCGGGCACTTCTTCCTTGGCCAGCGCGGCCAGAGCCCGCGTTGCGGCCAGCTCCATTTCGGCGTTGATCTTCTTGGCCCGCACGTCCAGCGCGCCACGAAAAATGAAGGGAAATCCCAGGACGTTGTTCACCTGGTTGGGAAAGTCCGACCGCCCGGTGGCCACGATCGCATCGGGCCGCGCGCCGCGCACCGCGTCGGGCATGATCTCCGGCGTCGGGTTCGCGAGCGCGAACACAATCGGCCGCTGAGCCATGGCCTGGATCATGTCGCCCGTCACGATGCCGCCGGTAGAGAGACCGACGAACACATCGGCCCCTCGCATCAGCTCCCCCAGCGTCCGGGCCGCAGTCGCCCGGGCGAAGCGTCGCCGGTAGTCATCCAGGTCGCTGCGGCCCTCGTGCAGCGGCCCGTGGTCGTCACACAGGAAAATGTTAGTGCGTGGGACTCCCAATCTGACGTAGTGCTCCGCCGAGGCGATGGCCGCGGCGCCGGCTCCCGCGAACACGATGCGGACCTGGTCGAGATCCTTCTCGACCACCTCCACGGCGTTCAGCAGCGCAGCGCCGGTGATGATCGCCGTGCCGTGCTGGTCGTCGTGGAACACGGGGATCGACAACGTCTCCCGCAGCCGCTGCTCGACGTAGAAGCAATCTGGGGAGCGTACGTCTTCGAGGTTGATGCCCCCCACGGTGGGCTCGAGCAGCTGGCAAAAGCGGATCAAGTCGTCCGGGTCTTCCGAGCCGACTTCGAGGTCGAACACATCGAGGTCGGCGAACGCCTTGAACAGGATCCCTTTGCCTTCCATCACCGGCTTGCTGGCGAGCGCGCCGATGTTGCCGAGCCCCAAGACCGCCGTGCCGTTGGTCACGACCGCGACGAGATTGCCGCGGGCGGTATAGCGATAGGCGTCCTCCGGGTGCTTCTCGATCTCGAGGCACGGCTCCGCCACCCCCGGGGTGTAGGCGAGGGATAGGTCGCGCTGGTTCTTGAACGGCTTGGTCGGCGTGACCTGAATCTTCCCAGGGCGGCCCTGTGAGTGATAATCGAGGGCCTCCTGGCGGCGGCTGGGCATCGAGGACAGAAGTCCTTTACGGGAAAGGGGTTATGGTAGGCGCGCCGACTAGGGGTGTCAAGGCGAAGATTAGTAGAGAAGGTGGGTGGTGTGAGGTATTTGACTGTGCGAACCGAAGTTACGGTATCCACCGTCACGGAGTCTGTCTCACATACCCCGTGCGGGGTAAACGTTGCATGTCCCGTGTCTCGTAGTGTAGGATAAGCCCCGATGAAGCGACGTCACGTCTTCGCTCGAGCCTCGCTGCTCGCGATCGCCCTGTTGCAGCTCACGCTGCCCGGGGCGGCAGCGTGGGCCGATGCACGACTCGACGCCGCGGCGCCGCAGGGTCCGATCCACCTCGAGTCGCACGCGACGCAGGCGTGCGCCCCGGTGCATCCCCCCGACTGCGTGCTGCACCGGTTCCTCTCGACGCCGGGATGTGCAGGACAACCGGTCATCGTCGACATCGGGTCGCGTGCCGGTCATCTGGTTCCACCAGCAGAAAGCCGACTCGCCGGGTTAGCGCCGCAGCAGCGGCTCCCGGACTCTCGCGCTCCTCCGCCGCTCTCCTGAGTGCGCCGCGCCCTCGGCGCGGCATCCGTCGTTTGCTATCGCTGCACCACTCGCCCGTTCGGGCTGGGCGGCGCGCGTACATCACACTCAGGAGTCAATCGATGCGTGCATCATCCGTGTGGGGCGTTTTCGGAACGCTCCCATTGTTCCTTGCCTTGGCTGCCGCCCCCCATGTCGCGGTCGCGGATTCTCAGCCGCACTACCTGCTCGTCGCCGGGGGACTCTCCGCCGACGCGCCGACTCTGTCCGGCCGGGTGACCGACCCCGACGGCCATCCCATCGCGCAAGCCCTAGTCCGCGTGGTCGAGCTCCAGCGCACGGCGACCAGTGACGACAGCGGGAAATACTCCATCACGCAGATCCCGGCGGGCCGCTACACCCTCTCTGTCCGAGTGATCGGATACGGGCCGCTGCTCCGCAAAGTTACCATCGGCGCCGCGGACACGACGGTGGATGTGACGCTCAAGCCTTCGGTGATCGAGCTCCCCGCCGTCCAGGTTTCGGCCTCGGCAGAGGCCACGAGCGCGCTCAATTCGCCGCAGCCGATCGCGTTAGTGGCCGAGGAGGACCTGGCGAAACTGCGCCCCACCAACCTGGGTGAGGCGCTCGAGGCGACCGCTGGGGTGCACAACAACAGCAGCGGAGAGGCCGCCGGGAAACCCGTTATCCGCGGGCTCACGAATAACCGCGTCCTGGTCCTGGACGATGGGCAGCGCCTGGAACACAACCAGTGGGGCGACGATCACTTCACCAGTGTGGAGCCGGCGGCATCGTCCCGCATCGAAGTCATCCGCGGTCCGGCGAGCGTGTTGTACGGATCGGATGCTATTGGGGGTGTGATCAACATTATCTCACCGGATTTGCCTGATGGCATCGGTCACGCCCCGTCCGTCCACGGCAGCATCACGGGGGGGTTCGCGAGCGGCAACCGCCAGCCCGACGGGTCCCTCACGCTGGAAGGAGCGAGCGGTGGCTTCGGATACCGGGCGTCGGCCACTGGCCGGACCGCGGAAAACGTGCGCACACCGACCTACACCCTGTGGAACAGCGGGTACCACAACCTGGGGGGGTCAGGAACGTTGGGGTACCGCGGCGCCTGGGGTTCTCTCACCGGCCGGTACACCTATCGCAACGACCGGCTCAACCTGACCGACGAAGACTCGACTGCGACGGGACGTGCCGGCACGGATGATCACCGGGCCCACCTCGACCTCTCGATTCCCGTCGGCTCAGCGCGCTTGGACTGGGGCGCAGGATACGAACGGAACCAGCGGCACGAGTGGGAGGACGCCACGACCACCAGTGAGGCCTTCGGCATGCGACAGAAGTCGTATACGACCGAGGCGCGTCTGCACCATTCCCCCATCGGGCCGTTCAGCGGTGTCGTCGGTCTCTCAGGCGAGTACACCACCGACGCCAACTTCGGTGTGGAGTTCCTCGAGCCCGACTCGAAGGCTGCCGACGCCGCGCTGTACGTCTACGAGCAGACCGACGTCGGGCGCTGGAACCTCTCGTTTGGGACGCGCTACGACTACCGGCACCTCGATGTCGACGCCAATGCCGATCTGGGGAACCCGGCCGCCAGCCTCCACTGGAGCTCGGTCACCGGCAATGTGGGTGTGTTATACCACGTGACGGAACCCGTGGCCCTGGTACTCAACGTGGGACGAGGGTTCCGCTCGCCGTCAACCTTCGACCTCTACGCCAACGGTCCGCACGAGGCGACGTCCACCTTCGAGCGCGGAAACCCCAACCTGAAGACGGAGGCGTCGCTGAACACCGACGTTGGTCTCCGGATCCAGACGGGTTCGGCAGTCGCCGAGGTGGGCGGCTTCGTCAACCTGATCAACAATTTCATCTATACGGTACCGGCCAATCAGATCGATTCGGCTTCCGGGCTTCAGATCTACGATGTCACGCAAGGCGACGCGGTGCTGCGCGGGTTCGAAGCGCAGCTTGAATACCACGCCACCTCCTACCTCCATCTCCAGGGCACGGCTGATTACGTGTACGGCCAGAACAGGACGACCGTCCAGGCACTGCCATCAATGCCTCCATTCCGGGCGACCTACACCGCTCGGCTCGAAGGAACGTCTCTGGGCGGGCTCGCCAGTCCGTACTTCTCGGTAGGTGGGGAGACGAATGCGAGGCAGACCAGGCTGGATCCTGCGGAGGCGGTGTTCTACGCCGATGCGTTCGGTGGGCAAGGCTATCACTCCACGCAATACAGCCTGGTCAATGTGACCGCGGGGTTCTCGCTGCCGACCGGTGGCGGGCGGTCGATCCAATTCGACTTTCAGCTGCGGAACGCACTCAATCAGGACTGGGTGGACTATCTGAGCCACCTCAAGACACTTGTGCCCAACCCAGGCATGGGACGCAGTTTCGTTGCGAGGATCACGGCTGGGTTCTGAGAGGATCGAGTCTCTACGGGCGGAGGCGTGCGGTGCCTTCGCCCGAACCGCCCATTTCCTTTGGATTTTGTACCATGGAGATCTGATGACCGCCAGAGGGTGGTTGGGCATTGGTGTTGCCCTGGTCGTAACGGCTTGTAGTGACACCGGGACTGGACCGCGTGGGTCTTCCTGTGCACCGGGGCAGGGTACCCTGGTCGCACTCGTTGTCGGAGGCTACACGAGCGTCGACCCAGCCACCGGTTCGGGATGCGTGGAGTTCGAGGCGAATCCGTCCAGCACAGACTCGGCCGAGTACCTGCTGGTGCCGCAATCGGCGGCCAGCGTTCCGGGCCAGTCGACACCGTTCGTGCTGCGCGGCTCGACCGTGGCGCCGCTCGCCTCAGCGGCCGCCGGGTCGGCCGGTCGACCGGGCTCGACTGCGGCCCGATTC